>WTHQ01000025.1 GCA_011523055.1 Methanobacteriota archaeon | reverse complement strand
GAGAACGAAACGACAGGAGTCGATCCCCACGAGGCTGCCCTCGGGGAGTACAACGTAGGGCACACCACTGCCACCTTCATAATCGACAAGGACGGGTACAAGCGGATTGCGTGGGGAGGGGTGACGTGGGACCCCAGTCTCTTCCTGATGGACCTGGAGGAGCTCGCGAAGTAGAGGTCATCCCGACTTCCGCTCAGACGATCCGAGGATGACATCAAATATTCTGGTGTCGACTAGACCCCAATGGGACAGAGGGCGAGGAGCCTGGGGCTAGCCGGGATCATGTTCCTGAGCGTCCTCGCTGGCATGCTGATGTTCGACTTGGATGGCAGTACAGAGGAGGCCATCAACCTAGGGCCTTCCATAGACGGCGACTCTGGCATTTCACTTCAGGCAGGCCAAGGCATGACAGTGACGCTCATAGTCTCAGATGAGGACCTTGGGACCATCGAATTGGAGGTCCTCATCGACGGTTCGAAGACCGACGCATATACCATCAGCCAGGCTGGTGAGGTCCGGATAGATGTCCCGCCTGACAAGAGAGGGGTTATCCTGATCGAGGCCTCGGTCGTCGATGAAGGGGGGCTTTCGGACAATTGGTCCGGGACCTTCACCGTGTCCAGCCCCTCCCCCGTTCTCCACATCGGCGAGGCCCTCCCAGTGAGTGAGGGCGAGAAGCTGTTCTTCGGAGGAACCCTGTCCTACGATGAGATCTCCGAATGCGCCCTAAGTTGGGAGGAACCGGAGGGCAACGGAGGGTCCCTTCCCATCGACCTAGGGGAGGATGGGAGATTCGGCCATCAGATAGATGGGAGCGTCGGGACTGTGACCATACGCGTCGTCGCAGACTGCGGGTCCGAGGCTGTACACTCGGAGTTCCAAGCCACATGGCTGGAGAGCGAGCAGGCGGGCTGCACGGATCCCGGCGCCTCAAACTACGACCCCTCTGCCGAGAATGATGATGGGAGCTGCGACTACTCCCCCGACAGCGATGGGGATGGAACGTCGGACGAGAACGACCTCTGCGAGGGGCATGACGACTCTGTTGACTCCGATGGCGATGGGATACCCGATGGCTGCGACGTCCCGCCCACTTCGTACAACGCATCGGACATGCTTGACTTCTGGGTGGACAAGTTCCTCTGCCAGGATGGCTCCGGGACCGAGGTCGATGACTACAACACCACAGGGCATGACGCCCATGTCTGCTCGGTCACCGTGAGTTGGGACGAGGGGAACGTCACCATCTCGATGAATGGGCTACCGAACCACGACTTCGAGTCCGGCCCCGGGTGCTGTGCCTCGACACAGGCCTACTCGCTGTCCATCCCCCGCTCCCCCTCGAACGACACCGTCGGCGGGCATGACCCCACGAATTGCCCAGAGGCAGGTGGGTCCTACCAGTGCGCCCCTGACAGGGGAAGCATCGCCTACGCGATCAATGGGGTCCCCATCTACGGGCCAGAGGACGGGCCAGGGGGGGATGCCGTCGCCAGCCAGCATGGTGCCTACGACGAGGATAGGCAGGAGATCTGGCTAGGGCTGTGCCATGGACACACAGGACCGGGTGGTGCGTACCACTACCACGCGGATGCTAACTGCCTCCATTGGCACAGCGAGGCCCAAGACGAAGGATGGAGGAACTACTCCTTCCCACCTGAGGGGGATGGGGAGGCATCCCCTGTGATCGGGGTCGCGCTCGATGGCTATCCCATCTATGGCGCCTACGGCGTGGACTCCTCGGGGGTTCTGACGGAGATGAAGTCCTCATACAGGCTCAAGGAGGGACAGACCGGCTACAACGGGATCGATGACTACGAGTACGTCGCGGGCCTTGGTGACCTCGATGTCTGCAACGGGCACTTCGGGCCCACCCCTGACTTCCCCGAGGGGATATACCACTACCACTCCACCATGCAGAACGGCGAGGGTGACATAGGGTTCCCGTACTTCCTCATCTGCTATCATGGATCGGTGGAAGAGGGTGACGGCGACCCCTGTGAGGGGCACGGTGAGACGTGGGGCCCTGGGATCGGGCCCCCTCCTGATGGTTGCGACCCTGGGCCCCCTCCGGGCCAGGACAGCGGGGCCTCGATAGGCCTCTTAGCATCCTTCGAGCCACCTGTCGGTGGACTGATCGCGTTGATCTGCCTACTGGCATTGCCGTATGAAGGGATCCTCAGAGGATTGGCATCTTGGAGAGGACCATCAGATCGGGTTGGTACAACTCACGGATGTCATCCAGCCCAAGTATGAGCATCGCCAGTCGCTCGAGGCCCATCCCCCATGCGCAGACGGGCCAGTCCGTGCCGAGCGGCTGGGTTACCTCTGGCCTGAAGATGCCCGCCCCTCCGAGCTCCAGCCACTTGCCCCTCCAGAGGATCTCCACCTCAATGCTGGGCTCGGTGTAGGGGAAGTAGGCTGGCCTGACCCTGACATCGGAGTACCCCATCTTGGTGTAGAAGGTCCTCAAGGTAGTGACCAACATCGGCAAGCTGGCTGCCTCCTCGTGAATGATCCCCTCTATCTGGTGGAACTCGGGGAGGTGGGTTCGGTCGATCGTCTCCTGCCTGAAGACCCTGCCGACTCCGAACACCCTGCTGGGGATCGATGGGTTCTCTGCGATGTGCCTCACGGTGTTCACAGTCGTGTGTGTCCTTAGAAGCGCCCTCTGGGACTCCTCCTTGTCGAAGGTTCCACCCCATCCCGAGGATGTCGTCCCACTCCCCTCCTGATGGGTGCCGGCCCATTGTTCAAGGCGACTCTGCTCGATCTCGATGCTATGCGGGTCCTCCAGGTAGAATGTGTCCTGCATCGTCCTAGCAGGGTGGTCTTGGGGTATGAACAGGGCGTCCATGTTCCAGCCTGCCGATTGGACGAAGTTTCCGGAGATCTCGGAGAAACCCATCTCGAGGAAAACCGCCCTGATTCTGTCGATCAGGGATTGGAGGGGATGAGGCCTCCCCCCTAGTGGCAGAGGGGCAGGTGCGTGAATATCGAAGGGCTTGAACTCCTTGGTTTTCCAGTCATCCCCCTGCAAGAGCCCAGGGGTTATCTCGTTGATCTGCTCGACTTCGACCAGTTGCTCGGGACTCAAGGACAGCCCCTCCTGCGTCACGCTCCAGAATCTAAGAGTGGACCTCTCCATCTCTATCAGGCCCCTCCTTCTGGAGAAGTGGGCGACCATTCCCTCGTCCAAATCGACTGCATTTCTCGACGTTTCCGATAGGCCCTTGATGAACGACTGCCGGTGCTTCGCCTCGTCGAGGGCCCCCTCGAAATCGGGGATCTCCAGCCTTCCTCCGGCTATCTGTGCCCCCATGTCCCGGAGTATGCCGACCCCCGGCCCTGCCTCGGACCTGTCGAAGTCCATCGAAATCGATGCCATCGTCCAATCCTTGGGGTCCTTGGATTCCAGCCAGTCGAGCATTCTCGACTCGAGCAGCCCCTCGTGGGCGGCTCTCTGCCCCTCGGGCCCCAACTTGACCAGGACCGACTCCTCTTCGGCGAGGGACGCGAAGCCCCGCTCGGTCAGCCCCATTGCCGCCCCTACGACATGTGCTTGGTCGGACCAACCCGTCTTATCGGACAGGGACGACACACCCAGTGGTTCAGATGACTCCCTGAGTATTCCCAGGAGGCGCTTCTCCCGGTTGTCCAACCCTGCCATGGCCTCCCCGAGGGCGTATTCTCTCTTGACGGTTGCCGGTTGGGCCTACTCCTCCTCCTGCTTCCATAGTTCCCTGGAGCATGACGGGCAAGTGAACCTACCTGGCTTACCACCATTCACCCACTCCAGGTTCCCACAGGCACCACATAGGATCGAGGTTCGAATTGGCGTGTCCAATGTGGTATCAACCCTGAACATCACCCTGCCTGCATCTGGGAGCGTCTCAGCACTCGGGGCCCAATTTGGATCCGCACTGCGGGCCATGTCGGACCGACCGACGGAGAAGGCGATCATCAAGAGTGGGAATCCAGCGATGAGGAGCGGGCTTCCGACCAACAGGCCCATCGGCTCAGGCAGCGTGAAGACCAGGGTGGTCCCGAGAAGCGTGCAGCTCCAACCCGCGATCAGGAGATTCCAACCCATCGAGCCACTTGCCATGGGAGGCGGTAGGGGCGCCTTGCTACAAGACCTCCTGAGGATTTCATTAGGAGGCTTCAAGGACTGTTGCCCCGAGGACTACACACGCCTCAGTAGCTCAGCTGGTAGAGCACTGGATTTGTAATCCAGCGGTCGGGGGTTCGATTCCCTCCTGGGGCTCAGTGACAACAGTCAAGCAGCGTGGCTTGCACGCAGGCCCGTGACAGCCCAGTTGATCGACGGCAAGGCCCTCGGTGCCGCTATCGAGAGAGGCCTGAAGGCCGATGCGGAAGAGATAGGGGGAAGGCGTGGCGCACCCCACCTGGTCGTCATCATAGTCGGTGACGATGCTGCTAGCCACGTCTACGTCAGGAACAAGCAGAGGGCCTGTGAGAGGATAGGGATCAAGAGCACGCGCTACGACTTGCCCCGGTCATGCGACCCTGAGGACCTGATGGAGCTAATCGAGCGCCTGAATGAGGATGAGGAGGTAGACGGCATCCTCGTCCAGAGCCCCCTGCCCCCTGGCTTCGATGAGGTCATGGTGACCGAGGCGATCGACCCTAGAAAGGACGTAGATGGGTTTCATCCTGTCAACCTCGGTCGGATCGTCACAGGCAAGTTGGACGGGTTGTTGCCGTGCACGCCCTCCGCAGTGATCAGGATGCTCGAGTCCACTGGGGAGGCACTCTCCGGGAAGAGGGCCCTGGTGGTTGGGCGCTCGAGAATCGTGGGCATGCCAGCAGCCTTGCTATTGGCTCAGAGGGGGGTTGATGCCACGGTCACCATCTCCCACTCCAAGAGCCAGGACCTTCGGAGGCTATGTCTGGAGTCGGACATCATCGTGGCTGCCGTTGGGAGGCCTGGCATGATAGAAGCGGACTGGGTCGCCCCTGGGGCCATAGTCATTGACGTCGGTATCAACAGGATCAGTGTCGATGGGGCTGGGAAGTTGGTCGGGGACGTCGAGGAGGGTGCATTCGAGCGTGCATCGTGGATGACTCCGGTTCCCGGGGGCGTGGGCCCAATGACCATTGCCATGCTCATGAGCAACACGATCAGGGCTGCATCCATGAGGCCCTGAGGGTCAGAATACGCCGAGCTCCATCTGGGCGTCCTCGTTCGCGTGGACCCTAGGGTCCCAGAGCGGGGAGAACGTCAGGTTCACGTGGACGGAATCGACATCATCGACAGACAGGGCTGCGCGATGCACTGCTGCCATTATCTCGGGCGCGACAGGGCAGCCTGGGCTGGTTAGGGTCATGGTCACCTCCAAGTGCCCTTCTTGCCTCTCGATGCCGTATATCAGCCCAAGGTCAGTGACGGAAATGCCCATCTCAGGGTCCATCACCTCGGAAAGTGCGTCCATGACATCATCTGTGGATCCCATTCTCAATCCCCCTGCATCAGCCTCGAAGCCTCGCTGACAACTCGCTCGAACATGTTCTTGAACCCATTGGAGCGACTAGGTGTCAGAGCGGAGCTGAAGCCCATTGCCTCGGCGAAATCGGGAGTCATCGAGGAGACGGCCTCACAGCTGGAGCCGTCGACTGCGATCCTAGTGATCTCCATGAGCCCCTGGACTATCTGGGCGTCTGCGCCCCCCCTCATCCTGAACATGCCGTCAGAGTCCAATTTGCACTCAACATGAGCTCTGGACTGGCAGCCATGGATCATGTTGCCATCATTCCACCTATCATGGGGCAAGACGTTGGTCGACCTCGAGGCATACTCGAACAGCAGCTCGTACCTCTCCATGGAGTCGAAGCAATCAGCGAACTCAGCAACAACTGGGTCGAGTGCCTCCGGCCAGCGCCTATCCTCCATGTCAGTTACTCCGAGTCACTGTTTTTGAAGGGTTCCAGATCAAGCGCCAAACCTCTCGCAGACCATTCTAAGGTGAGTCAGGAACGATTGGATCTCCTCCTCCGTATTGTATAGCCAGAGGGAGATACGGTTCGTGGATGCGACTCCGAGGGCGTCCATCAGGGGCTGCGCGCAGTGCTGGCCCGTCCTGAGGGCAATGCCCCCCTCGTTCAGCAACATGGCCAAGTCGTCAGAGGCGATCCTCTCGTGGAGGAAGGATATGGTCCCGCTGCTTCCTGGTCTCGAGGGGTCGGAGTACAGGGTGATGCCGTCGATCTCCCTCATGCCCTCGTAAGCCATCATTGCCAGGGCCTTGATGTGGTCGTGCATCTGGTCGAAGTCTATCTTCGACAACCAGTCGATCGCGGCCCCCCACCCTATCGCTTCGGCTATCCTTGGGGTGCCGGTCTCCAGTAGGGCTGCTCCGTCGCGGTAAACAGAACCATCGGTTGAGACGGACCTGATCATCTGGCCGCCTGTCAGGAATGGGCCACATTGGGCAAGGGCATCGTTGGCTATGAGGAGGCCCCCGATTCCAGTGGGGCCTGCCATCTTGTGTGCTGAGAGGGTGACAAAGTCCGCCCCGAGCTCCTCGAAGTTGATTCTCTCGTGGGATGCGCCCTGTGCGGCGTCGATTAGCGTCCTCGCGCCAGATGCCTTGGCCAGTGCGATGATCTCCTCGATTGGGTTCCTTGTTCCGAGCACGTTGCTGGTGTGGACCACGCAGACCAATGCTGCTCCGGGGAGTGCGTGCTTGTAGGCCTCCATGTCAAGTGACATTTTCTCTAGGTCCAGAGGGACATATCGTAGCTCTATGCCGATCTCCTTCGAGAGCTCCTGCCATGGAACGATGTCTGCGTGGTGCTCCATCTCCGTTAGCACCACGGCATCCCCCTCGGCGAGGTTCTTTCGGGCCCATGCGTAGGCGACCAAGTTGATGGCCTCCGTGGTACCACTGGTGTAGATCAGGTTCGAGGGGGTGGCGCCGAAGAATGCGGCTATCGATTCCCTAGCATCCTCCAGAGCCGTGGTCGCCTCGTCGGCCAGGGTGTGGGCGCCCCTATGGGCATTGGAGTTGTACGTCTTGTAGTAGGTACTCATGGCGTCGATGACCGCATTTGGCTTCTGGCTGGTGGCCGCATTGTCGAAGTACACCAGGGGCTTGCCGTTCGGGAGGATTCTTCCCAGGATGGGGAAATCGGAGCGAATCTCCTCTACGTCGTACATACTCATGTCGCTCTCTCCGACCTTCAACATATTAAAACGCGTTATTTTCGATAATCGATCACAGGCCGAGGCGGGACAATGCGTCCATGATGGACTCCTCACTCGCTGGGGAGCCCTTCGCATCCCTGATGTAGCGACCGACCACATCTGACCCAAGGTGCGCAAACTGCTCCCTCATAGCAGCTAGGGCTTTCCACCCATGACCGCCGCTGGCCGTTCCGATCGCGATCTTCCTTCGGTTGAATAGCGACCTGAAGTCCGCATAGTCCACTGAAATCCATGTCAGGGCATTGATCCAGACCGGGGGGAGCCCACCGTTGTACTCAGGCAGGAGCACCATCCACGGCGAGGGGCCCTCCAAGTCATCGATAAGAGCACGGAGCTCCTTTGGGTTGACGCCCTTGTTCGCCCGGGTGTAGATCGGCAGCTCGTAATCATCGAGCTGAATGATCTTCGAGGACTTTCCAACGCCAGATGCCGCTGATTGTACTATTCTACCCAGTTCAAGGTTCTTGCCGCCGCTGGTGACGATTATTTTCAGATCGCTCACGACGCACTCCCACGGAGCCATCCTATTGAATCCAGCGCAACCACAGCCGCGAAAGAAATACATGAGAGTGGCCATCGGCGGAATTGTGATGGTTCCACTACGGACGTTGTTGATGGCGCTGTTCGTTGTCTCCTTCTCGCTTTCTGGGTGTTTTGGCACGGATCAGGAAATCGTGGAGGGCGAGGATGAGCCAACCGAGTTCGGGTCGTACAGCGTCGTTGCCCCGATCGACACGGGCATCAACGTATACCACACCCACTTCTCAATGAATGCCACCTACCCCCAATGGCTCCTAGATGGACTTGGTGTGACCATGTGGTGCAATTTGACATCCACAGGGACATGGGCCGAGAGGTACGAGGCGGACAGAGCGCTATGCTGGGACCTGATCACATCGCAGGACATAGTCTACTTCGTTGGAACGAGGATCATCGGCACGACTCCAGATGACGAGACGGAGATTCCGATTCTTGACGATCCTTCCGATGGCCACGGCACAGCGGTGACGGGGTCTGTGCTGGACGCGAACCCGGATGCTGTCATCTTCTTCGTGGAGGGCTTCAGCGACGCAGCAGTCCTCGCAGCGGCAAACCAGCCACTGGTCGACATAATCTCGACGTCATTCGGGCCCATCGGGTCCATTCCAGTTCCGGGCATAGAGGACGCCACCAAGGTCGCAGTCGTTCAGAACGGGAAGATACACACAGGCGCATCTGACAACACCCCCTCCCCAGCGATACAGGACTCGACCGCAGGGCCACCATGGTCCATAGGGATCTCAGGCTATGCCGAGGAGGATGACGATCAGAAGGAGACGATGAGCGGCTCGTACCCGGACATCGCCGCAGATTGGACCCAACTGCTGCCAAATCACGATGACATTGACGGTTACCACGTGACCTCGGGTACGTCCTTCGCCACCCCCCGGACCGCGGGGATCCTCAGCGAGGTCCTCGAGGATCTGCGGGGCAAGTCCGGCGACATGGGCTCAGGTGCCTCGGAGGAGAGGAGTGGCCTGCTCGTCGTCCCGGGATTGGAGATAGGGGCCATCACCAACTCGGACCTAAGGGATGCGTTGAACCTCTCTGCCTGGTACCCCAGCTTCTCCAGTTGGAACCCCACGGCAGGCACTCTCCCAATATCGCCGGTGGCCCCATGCACCCAGGTCGGGTGGGGCGTGGTCAACATGTCCAACCTCCAACCCATCATCGCTCACCTGGACGGAACCTCAGAGATGCCGCCAAGGCCAGCGGACGTCGTCGCCTGCATGGATGCCAACCAAGACCTTCGCCAGGCCTATTGGTCCTTCGTCGGTTAGGCAGCCCGGCTGAGCCCAGCTATGCAACATCGTCGTCCTGTTTCGGCAATGGAGGGGGGGATGGTGGGCTCGATGGCATCGCAGGCCTCCGGACCACCATTGAGATCACGACCCCGAGCACAACCAACAACACCGCTATTCCGGCGATTCCCGCAAAGCCGCCTAGGTCGACTGACGATGTCTCCATGTTGTCACAAATGCCATCTGAATCCTGGTCAGAGGGGAAGTCCGCTGCGACAAACGGGTCAGTCTCGCAACTGAGCTCGTCAAGGTCGGACCATCCATCCCCATCGTCGTCCGTGTCGGAGTTGTCGCCTATTCCGTCATTGTCCGTGTCCCTCGACTCCGTCGAAATCAGTGGGAAGGCGTCATCTGAGTCTGGAATCCCGTCATTGTCGTCGTCCGTGTCCTCAACATAGGCGGAGTTTGCTCCGGGTAAGACCCAATTCGGCTTGCCATCCCCATCGGAGTCCGCTCCCACCTTGTCGTCAAGTGGATCTATGTCATCCATGTCCGGGACCCCATCGTTATCGTCGTCGTGGTCGAGCACGAGAGACGTTGGGCAGTTTGGTATCGTGAATTCGTCTGGCATGCCGTCCAGATCCCTGTCTAGGCTGGCACATATCTCCAATGGGAACGCGTCAAGGGCATCGACCACGTCGTCTGCGTCGTCATCGTTGTCGATTTGATCGCATTCCCCATCCTCATCTGTGTCCTGTGGCAGGGAGAGGGGGTCCTTTGGGTCCGTGCCTCCGCAGTCCCCTTCCATCAGGTCAGACCACCCGTCTGAGTCATCATCGAGGTCCGCATTGTCGCCAACTCCGTCGTTGTCAGTGTCCATCCACTCCGACGGGTCTACTGGGAATTTGTCTGACTCGTCTGGGTATCCGTCCCCATCGTCGTCCTCGTCCTGGTCCGAGTCCCTGCAGCCATCGCCATCAATATCCGAGCTCAGGTCACTGACCCACCCGGCAGAGGGGCTAGCCAGACAGAGGTCGAATGCATCGTAAATACCGTCTGCGTCCGCATCGATCGTTATCTGGTAGATCAGAGTGGCATTTTCGACGCTGGAGTACTCGTCGGTACCCACTGCTGCTGAGCACCCGGTGTTGTTGCCTGTGACGCACACAGGGAAGTTCGCAGCGATGTTACCAGCTTGGCTGATGGCCATGTCGCTCAGATAAGAGGCCCCTACCCCGTTGTCGAGGATCCCTCGCATCCAATCTATGCTCCCCCAGTCCGTGTTGTGAAGCATCAGGAATCCCTCTGCTTGATCGGAGTTCCTCTCCCTGGTGACTTGCATCCCATCCGAGCTTTCGAATGTGACGGGGCAGCCCTCGCCCTCATTGCCCCAGCACTGGGTTCCACCGAGGATGTAGTGCCCCTCAGAGGTCACGGCAGCCGAGTGGAATACCTCATTGCCATCTGTCTTGGAGTCCCATAGCCCCTCATAATCCCATGATGTGTGGTTGAACACCGCATACCAGGCATCTGAGCCCCCCGAGTTGAATACCGAGAAGTTGCCAGCGTACAGCGTGGAGGAGTAGTGGTTGCCCGCTAATAGGACCCTGTGGTCGTCGACCTCGACCATCACCTGTAGGTAATCTGCTGCGTCGCCATTCATGACGGATAGCCGCTCCACTACGCCGCTATGGTCATATTTCACCACGAAGGAGTTGTGGTTGTTCACGAAGTGGGTGGCGTCGATGTTCATCCTGCAGTTGGCGTCCCAGCCCTCGCAGGCATACCCGGCCACGAGCAGCCCCCCATCGGGGGTTGCTACAATCCCCTTCTGATTCAAGGAATACCATGAGTCGAACATGTCAGTGTCGCTTGAACCGCTCCCAAACGACTTGGACCACAGGACGTCGCCCTGGGATGAGAGCTTGGCGATCATCAGGTCTGCTCCGCCGTTGGATTGGTGGACCTGATCGCCAATGGCGATGGTGCAAACGAGGTTGTAGTTCTGACAGAATGTCCCTGCGATGTATATCGACCCATCGGGCGCCTCGGTTATCGAGTGGATGGTATCGAATCCTTTCGACCCCAGCATCATTGACCAGCGTGCCTCACCGCCGGGTCCGAGTCTCGCGAACCATGCATCGCTTCCGCCGTCGATGACATCGAGCGAGATTCCGAATCCGGTCAATGTGCAGTTCGTCGCCCTCAGCCAGCATGCGCTCCCGCCGACGAGTAGGTCGCCGTTATCGGCGAATGAAATCGAGTCGATCCTGTCCCCTCCTGGCGAGGAAATGATCTGAGCATCCTTCGCATTGCCAGCTGGATCCAGGGTCATTAGGAAAGCAGGGGCGAAGTCATCACTCGTGATCTCGACTCCATCCACGGTCAGCACACAGGTATCTGGGTCCTCAGGAAGGTAGTAAACCGCGCAAAGTGTCCCCGCGACTACCAAATCCCCGTTCGGGGCGTAAGCCATTGCGTTGACAGTGTCATGCATGTACCCAACATCGAGCAGGTAGGATGACTCCGATGAGAGGGAGATCTGGGTGATTTCAGCCTTTGAGCCCCTCTCCTCAAGCCCAGTCGAAATTGTCGGAGCAAGAGACCACGTCGCCAAGATAAGGGCAATGATAACTGTAAATTTCCTTCGGTTCAAGGGTAGCCTGACCATATTTAGACATGAGTGTTCAGGATTTCATATTTGCGCCGTTATCGGGCCAGAAACGGGGACAACATGATCTACGGGGCAGGTGCCGTCCGATCATGCTACTAGACACGGTTCTCGATATCCTTGAGATTCTCGGCATATTGACGGTTCTCATCGCGGTCGCCTCACTAATCCTGGCACCAGGGGGTCCTAAAGGGGTCATCAAACTCATCAGGGAGCCGCCAGTAATCCCAGTTATCGGAATCAAACAGATATTCGCTTGGTATGGCAGGATACTTATTCCCATCTCCTTGGTTTTGATGTTAATTTTCCTTATAAGCGCAGGGGGAATAATCGACCAATTGGGAACAAGTAACTGGTCGGAATCGGAGGCAACAGTGATTCAGTCGGAAATCGAGTCGGAGACGAGTTGCAGCTATGACGAATCATTGGGCTATGATACCTGCAGTACCAGGGATTGGCTGGTGGTGACATACAGCTACCAAGTGGGCCGAGAGAATTACACCTCAGATAGGTACACTTTCATCGACGATCTTGACCCATCAGAGTACTCCGAGTACCCCCTTGGAAGAACACTTACGATATTCGTGGATCCGGGCGACCCATCGGAGTCGGTCATGATCAAGGGCTTCATGCCAGTTTGGGAGGAGGTTCTCGCAGCATCGTTCTTCTTCGTGTTGATCACTATCCTGACCACCTATTTCCTCGCCTTTTGGAAAATAGGCTATCACATCCAACCCGCCGCGAACAGAGCCAAGGCGAGGGAGGCTCCGAACTGGGAGTGGAGGGGCTTCAAGGAGTTGTTTTCTTCAAGCCAACTTGGGGGCGTTCTCAATTTGATGAGGCAAGCCACCCAAGATGTGTACGATGGATCTTCCAAGGACCTCGTCGTGGAAATAGATGGCAAAAGGGGCTCGCACACCATCAAGAACATGAACGACATTCTAGAGTTGCTTCAAAGAGCAGATAATCGTGCAGTGGTTTATTTTGAGGATTCAATGGAGGAAGGGCGGAGCGTCTCCATGGACGTCATCGATGTTGAGAGGTACACGATTGAACTCACTGAATCGATTGGCTCAGATTCCGTTCGAAACCTTAGATTCGACCTAGAAGACAATTGGTTGCCCTTGATTGAATTCATCAAAACCGCGATATCGAATTCGGACCAAGAGCAAGGCAACTGGTGGAATTGATAGGAGGAGGTTGTCGCACAACCAAGCAATGCAGCCAAGCGAAGACAAATACTATACAAAAGGGTCTTCAAGCATTATCCGAGGACCTGTCACATGTTGGGCGACCTGATTTTCAGGCAGCTTTTCGACAAGGGATCCTCCACATACAGCTATCTATTGGCCGATTCGGACTCTAGGGAAGGGGTCATTATCGATCCTGTAAAGGAACAAGTCGACAGAGACGTCAGTTTGATCAGAGAACTGGATCTAACCATTAGGATGGCAGTTAACACCCATTGTCATGCGGACCACATAACCGGGACCCGTCTCCTTAGGGAGAAAATTGGTTCTTTGTCGATGATATCGACGACCTCTGGCGCCAAGGCAGACAGATACTTCGATCACGGCGACGTCATAAGGTTTGGATCCCACAGCCTCGAGGTTAGGGCCACTCCCGGCCATACCAATGGATGCTCATCACTAGTACTGGATAACGATGTAGCTGTCTTCACGGGGGATGCCGTTCTGATCAGAGGCTGTGGGCGGACAGACTTCCAGGAGGGCGATTCGAGGATGCTGTACAAATCAGTCCATGAGCAAATCTTCACCCTGCCGGACAGTTGCCTGATATTCCCGGCCCACGATTACAAGGGCAGGAGCTATTCGACTGTGGGGGAGGAGAAGAAATTCAACCCAAGATTGTCGAAGTCTGAGGAGGAGTTCATCGGGATAATGAGCCAACTCAACCTGAGTTACCCTAGGATGATCGACATCGCCGTTCCAGCGAATCTCATGTGCGACTACATTGGGGAATAGGTTATTTTGACCTCTTCTCAATCGCTGCCTGGACCTTCTTCCAGGGCCCGCCATTTATTGCATCAATACCATGGTCTGTCAATTTACTCGCCGCCTTACCGCTCCTGATGCCACTTGCACAACATGTGATGTAGCGACTGCCTTTCCCCCGGTTTTTCTTGATGAATTGATTTAGCTGGTCCAATGGGACATTTCTTGATCCCGAGGCATGGCCCATCGAAAATTCTTGTTTGGACCTCACATCCAGAATGATTGCGTTCTCTTGGAGGTAGGTCGCCAATCGATCATCGCCCTTGGGCTTGAAGAAGGAGGGGAAGCCCATGGTAGGTTCTAACTTACAATTCATAATTAATTTTTCACTTGGTGGCTTTCGATATGTCTGCAGAGCGTCGCATTCCCTGGTCTAACTGCCCCATGGGTAAGACGGGAATGGTGCTCGTGCCGGGATTTGAACCCGGGTCGCCGCCTCGAAAGGGCGGCATGATGGACCGAACTACACCACACGAGCCTTGACTTCCGGTCAACTGTTTCCGGTTTAACCGGTTCGCATTGCTTCTCCGCTCGAGGGGTCGAAGGCCCTAATCCACTTGAAGAACGGAATCATCAAGACGACTCCGACTACGGAGATGACCAGGAACCTCATAGGGGTAAACCAATCAATGGCCGCATCCCCGTACAGATATATGGCCACAGCTGGGATTGAGAACCTCAACAACCTCCCCACGGCCCCAGAGATCAGGAATGGGGCCAATGGCATGGATCCTGCACCGGCAGTCCACGCAATTGCCTTGTAGGGAACCGGCCCGAGGGCGGCGAAGAAAACTCCGAATGGGCCATATCGATCCATGATCCACTCTAAGCGTCCGATGGACTGCTCACTGGCGAACCTTGTGAGCACGTAGTCTCCAGCCACGGATCCGATCCAATAGCCTGCTAGCGAACCAAGCACAGAGCCGAGGGTGACTACCAGAATGATGGCCATCAACTCGAGGGGGCTGCCTGCCCCGAGCGCCATCGGCCATGAGATAAGGTCTGGTGGAACGGGCTGTATGGCTGACTCTGTGGCCGAGACCACGAATAGCCCGACAAGCCCGAAGGACTCAGCCGTTGTGACTGTCCAGTCGATCCAGGTCTGCGGTACAACGCTCGCCATGATCACACGAATTGAGCCCACTGAATCAACGTTACCTGCCCATCACACCCAATGTAGTCAAACGCTAGAGTGCCTACCCGGGCATGGGCTGCAGTATGATCATCGACACTGCGGGGTTCATTCACTGGCCCCATGACCGAATCAGAGGTTGCACCATCTCGTCCTCCCAGTTGCGGGAAATTGAGACGCACGCCCCGGCAACGTACCTTCTATTGGACCAACTAGATGTCAGGGTCGCGACACCGAGCAGGGAAGGCCTGAAGCAAATCGAAGAGATAGCGGCTAGAACTGGCGATCTTGGAGGGCTTTCCCCCGTGGACCTCGACGTGCTGGCACTTGGTCTTGAGCAAGATTGCGAAATTGCGACCGATGACCATCGTGTTCAAAACGTCGCTGAGGCGAGTGGGATGGCCTGGACAACAGTCTCAGGGAATGGAATTAGCTCAAACTGGACATGGAAGCTCAAGTGTGTGGGCTGTAGGCGGGAATGGGGAGATTTGGGGCCTGATCCTAAAATCGAGGAATGTGGCGATTGTGGATCCAAGGTCCGTCTGGTTAGATCTTGATTACTCCTCAGCGTGGGATTCCGTCATCCCGCCCCTGTCAAGGTCCCTCTCAGTCTCAGAGGGGCCGACAAGCCCCTCGCGGAGGCCCTGTTGGAACTCACCCTTGGCCCGGCCCATGCTCCTGAACAGGGCAGGAATCCGCTGTGAGCCGAAAAAGAGCATTCCGATGAACGCGAGGATCGCTAGTTCCGTCACCCCAAGTGTGCCTGCCATGTCGCGGAAGAGGGGGCTCTACGTCTCAAACCCTTCGCAGAATTGCGTGTTCACCCCCCAGAAGACGGGGGCAGGAAGGCAATCTCCGATCCATCCTCCAACTCCGCATCTAGGCTGGCACCGATCGACCCATCTACGGCTATTCTTATCCTTGAGTTGTCCTCTATCGGTATCTCGAACCTCGCCACTAAGTCGCTGATTGTGGCTCCCAGAGGGAGAGTCGCTTCGATCGTTGGAGTGCCAATGACCTCCTTCAGCTGTCCGAAGAAAACCATGGTCACCCTGACTGCTAGGTCATTCGCCATGATAGTAGCCCAACATCGGAGTTGAATAAATCCATAAGTCGGAAATTGCAAAAGGATGCTGCTACGCGTGGATGCATGGCTGGTCCTATGGCAGTTGTTTTCGATTGTGACGGGGTACTCGCGAGCAATGGCTCGTCCTGGCAATCGATTCACGAGAGTTTCGGAACGGAAAACAAGGAGATGTTCACCAGATTCGTGAATAGGGAGATCGACGATGACGAGTTCATGGCAGATGACGTGTCCAAGTGGATGGGCAAGAGAGGACGAATCCACAAGGACGACATAGCGAGATGCTACTCTGGCGTCAGGCTGATGAGCGGGGCTCGGGAGGTCGTGGAAAAACTGCAGAAGAGAGGCGTCCTAGTGGCGATTGTGTCCTCGGGGGTGGACATTTTTGTCGGAATGGTCGCCTCGATGTTGAAGGTGGATGATTGGATTGCCAATGGGTTCGAGTGGGATGAGGACGGGTGGATGGTTGGCCCCCTTCCCTCGAGGGTCCTCTCATTCGAGAAGGGAATTGCGGTTGAGAAGTTCCGGAGAATCAATGATCTGATGCCTGAGGAAATCATATCGGTTGGGGACTCAGGGTCGGATATCTCGATGAGGATCGAGGGATCTAGATTCATAGGGTTCAACCCTAGTGCAAGCTGGTCCTTGGACGCCTTCAAGAGCGCATCCGTCCCCATTGTAGAATCAAATGATTTGAGATCGATCTGGCCCCTGCTATTCGAAGGGGAGGGATTCTGACTCAGACGAATGGTATTGATGCGACTGCGTGGGTTTCCAGATTCACCACCGTAAGTATGCATGGGAGGGGCTGGAATCCCAGCATTCGCTGGTAATCGGTCTGATTCTGCCATGTCGAGCTGTGAATTATGTGCGTGCCCTTGTACTGGCTGGCATGATGCCCATGGACATGACCGGTCACGAAAATATCGGGAACCGTCTGGATGACCATCTGGTCCTCCGGCTCGGGGGACAGTGGGGTCTTTCCCCCCCATGAGGGAGCGAGGTGCCGCCTCTCCAACATGGCCATCATAGCCCTCTCTGGGTGCTCGAAGCTCACTGAGCGCAGGCTGGAGACGAAGTCGGAGATGCTGACGCCGTGGTATGCCAGAACCCTCACGCCATGCAGACTGAAGTCCGATGGGTTGCCTGAGAACGTGACGTCTGAGTAGTCTTGTTGTACCTCCGGGTCCAATGCGGGCTGTGGCTCAGCGGGGCGCACTGCATCGTGATTTCCAGGCAGGATGATTGTATCGACCCAGTCAGGGAGCTCCTCGATCATTCGTGCCAGCTCCCCATATTGCTTGTACAGGTCCGTTATCGAGAGGTGCCTCTCCTGACCAGGGTAGATCCCGACGCCATCTACGCCATCCCCGGTCATCACGAAGTACTTGATGGTCCTAGCAAGGGGGTCTTCCCTGAACCACTGGATCATCTTCTCCCATTGGGCGGCGAGGAACGTCTTGCTTCCGACATGGATGTCGGACAGGAATGCGACGGATATCGCAGCATCACGTCCTGAGCTCGCCTTGTCGTGGATGCCGAGCACTGGACGGTGGATGTCTGAGGCTCTCAGTCTCCCGCTCTCTGTGAAGTACCCCGTCACCCCGATTACATCATCATCAAGCAATCCGTCATTCACCGGATGGGTCTCTGTCCACTCGGGCTTGGAGTAGAGCACGCACTCCAAGGAGCCAGTCTCGTCCTCCAGCGCGAATTGGATGTCCCCGTTCCTTCCGAACCTCTTGAACTCGACCAGCCCGATCACGGTCACTTCCCTCTCAGGGGAGTTCCTCGCCTTCCTCTCCCTCCAAGCGTCAGAAATTCTAGATGGCCTCCTCGACAGGGTGCCGGACTCGAGGATCATCCTCCGTATCTTCGACAGTCTGTCGGTGAAGCAGGATTGCATGTCGCTGAGGCGCCCCTCTGTGACAGAGTTCCCAGTTATGTCGAAGTGGATGTCTATCATGGAACTCACGTCCTTGGCCTCCATCGGGAAGTCCGCAAGTGAGTAATGGTCCAGCCCATGTGGCCTGGGGGCTTGGACTAACTCCACAGCATCCATTGGGGCGATGGTCCTGCCACGGTCGCCCCGAACTTGACCACTTGCAACCTCGATTTGCCCCTCTGGGGCGGAGGCTGGCGGATCGTCGCCTGTCCTTGATGTGCGGTCGGCATTGGGCCCCGATTGAATCAGAGCCCTCACGGTGGGCTCGTCCAAGAGCCGTATGGACTTATCCAGTGCATCTTGGATTAAACGGTCAAGATCGTCCACAGACTGGATGGCAGGTATCGCGGAGCGCTTGACGAGAAGCCCGTGTGACATCAACACCCTACTGAGGTTAGCCCCGTCGTCCACGGCCATGGGTCGTTGAAGTCCGGGGGCCGCTCATCATGCTATCGGGTGTGATGGAGTTTGCCCCCCAGCGCCACAGTCAATCCCAATCCGTTTCAACTGAGAAGTCGACGGATGAGGGCTCTGCCCTGCTAGTGCCCTTTGGGGCCCATTCCTCAGCCCCTTCCCAATCGTCCTCTCCCGGAGATTCGCTGTCCTCGTCCTCGAGTTTTCTCTCCTCGGCTCTCTTTCGCCTTCTCTCAATGTCATCAGCATGATCTAGGATCTCCAAGACCATCCTCAAGGCGAATTGCACGAATGAGCGCTTGTTCTCGATTCTGTCGTTCGAGCCGAAGTCGTTCCTCCTGACGATGTACCTCCCATCGTGTGTTGTGACAGCCACGTACACCAACCCTACCTCCTTGCTCTCGGTGCCACCGGTCGGACCGGCTATCCCAGTTATGGAGAGGCTTACCTCAGTGCCTGCATGGTGCCTTGCCCCGTGTGCCATCTGCAGGGCTACTTTGTGGGAGACCGCTCCTTCTCCGTCGGCATCGAACGCGGTTGGGGAAACATCTACCTCAGAGATCTTGGACTCGTTTGTGTAAACCACCCAACCCTGCTTGAACCAGGCAGAGCTCCCGGATATGTCGGTGAAGGTTGAGCAAATCAGCCCACCAGTGCAGGATTCAGCCACTGAGATTGACCAACCTCGCTTCTTTAGCCTCCTGCCGATACGGGATGCCAGCCCCGCGATCTCCTCGACCATGTACCGCGGTGGTGGGCCTGTACTAATTGGCTTGATGGTGGGTCCGGCAGGAATTGAACCTGCGATCTTCGCTTTGTAAGAGCGACGTCATAACCCCTAGACCACGGACCCTGTCCCTCGCAGAGGGTACATGGCTTGAACAACTCGGTTGTTCGATTGGGTTCAAGCAGGACCCCCCGTTCGGAAGTTCATGCTCTCCAAGGAGGTCACTCGTCTGAGAGACAAGGACGTCCGCCAGAGGCGGAAGGCCGTCAGGAGGCTTTTCGAAGATGGAGACCCATCGGCACTCCCTCACTTCCTACCGTTTCTCAATGACCAGGATGACTGGTTCGTTGAGCGGGCCATGATCGCCATAGAAAGGTGGTACGATGGACGGGACGAGGGCATCGTCCAGTCATTGGCAAAAAGTGAGATCCCAGACAGGCGCCTGCTCGCTGCTAGGGTGGCGAATAGGCTCGGATCGCCAAAGGGAATTCTTGGCATTCTCGCGCAAGACGACGACCTCAAAGTCAGGATAGCCGCATGGAAGGGCCTCATGGGACTAGACCCAAGTGAGTCAACACTAGCATTGGAGTCAACTGACGCCGCAGTCAGAAGGATTGCCGTCAACTCCCTCTTCGAAGCGGGCTTGGTCGACGATCGAGGGTTGCACGCAATGATGTCGGACCCAGCTTCATCGGTGCGCGCGGAGGTCTCGAGGAACATGGCGAACAAGGGTATCGATGCCTCCGTCAAGGATGCGTACGAGGGATACGTGGAGACCCATATGAGGGTCGAGGAAGCCTCCAAGGCAATCATTGAGTCCCCTCTTCATGCATTGGGTTTGGATTGGGTCCAACGATACATGGCAAGCACTTCCGCGCGGGACATAACGGCCTTGACCAAGGGCTTTCGAAACTCCTCGTGGATGGAGGATGAGTCCGTGGTTGACCTGGTCTTGGAGCTGTCGTCAGACCAGCTTTTGGTGAGGATATTGCGAAAGGGGAGGGGGAAGCTGGTCGAGGAAGTCTGCCTCAGAGCCATCCACGACCCCGATCGATCTTCCTCCAGCAAGTCCAGAATCATCCTTGACAGAATAGGCAGGGACCCCAGCCCCGAATTCGCTGAATCCCTCTCAAATGGGGACCTCAATCTGGATGATGAGATTGCCTCATCGATATCGCTCCTGACGAAGGAGGCCCTAGGATCCGACAGCGGGGGCCATTAGTCTCGAAAGGGGGACCGAAATAGGTGGCAGGTCATCTGACAACAGGTGTCGGCTGGTTTTCGGTGACATCAAGTCCCCACTCATGCCGGCATCGATTACATCTTGCTTCGTTATGACCTCTCTGTCACTGTTTGGCCAGAGCATGAGTGCTATCGAGTCATCCTCCAGGTAGTCAACAACGACACATGGAAGGCATTGCAGGCCGAGCCTCTTGGCGATCTCGAACCTGTGGTGCCCATCAAGGATCGTTCCCGTGGCTCCGTCGACCAAAAGTGGCTTTGTGTATGCGTTCCACCTCATGGTCATCTTCTCGAGTTGGGTCACTTTCTTCTGGATGACCTGTTCGTGGGGCTTCAGAACCTCTACCGGCATCAGTTGCACCCTCACAGCTGCCAAGACTGGCCTTGCCGTTTAGCACTGTCTGAACGGCACGATCAAACGATGATGGTCCACCCAGGGCCATGGAAGGTGCCCCGAACCTACTGGCAGGGCTCGACGAGGATAGCCTCCATGTGCTGAACAGGCTATCCTCAGAGGGGGGCACTTGGATAGTCGGCGGGTGGGTTCGAGACGCCTTGGCGTCTGTTCCTGGCGCGGACGTAGACATTGCAACGAGCCTGTCCCCGGACCAGGTCGTTGGCCTGTTCCCTGACTCATTGACGCATGGGGCTCGCTTTGGCACGATATGTGTAAGGACGCCCAAGAGCAATAGGACATGGGAGGTGACCTCGCTCAGAACCGAGGCGGGATACACCGACGGCCGACGCCCAGATGTGGTGGAGTTTGGGGAGGACATAATCGAAGATCTGTCCAGGAGAGACTTCACTGTCAATTCCATGGCGATTGCCTTCCCCAGCGGGGATTTCCTGGACCCCTTCGAGGGCATGGCCGACCTGGGATCCAGGGTCATCCGGACAGTCGGAGATCCATCGAAGCGGTTCTCCGAAGACGGATTGAGGATTCTTCGGGCTTATCGGTTCATTGCATCGCCAGGCGGGTGGTTCTTGGACAAGGGCACTGAATCTGCAATTAGGGACTGTATCGGCATGATAAGCAGCGTATCGGCAGAGAGGATCGGGAGCGAGTTCCGGAGGATGATCAACCTCGAATCAGGTGGAGAATCGCTGAGGCTCATGCGAGACCATGGATTGCTCGAGAAGATCCTGCCAGGGGCCGAGCTCATCGAAGGCCTTTGTCCGACAAGTGACCTCGCGGTGGCAATGGCACTAATGTACAAGGAAAGTAGCGTCGATGCGGTCGTGGCCTCTGAAACGATCAAGTCCAATCTTAAAGCCACCAAAGAGGAGGTTTCGATCTTCGGCTTATTGATGACGCTCCATCCCTCAACCACGCTGACCTCCGCGGAAGAGGTCCGCAGGTTCCATGCCTATGTCCCCCCGAATTGGAAGAATAGCGTGATTGCATACTTGGGTTGGTTTGGGGTTGACGGAATGGAGGCCCTCAGGGAGGTCCCTCCGCCAAGGGCCGGCACGGCCCCTCTGGTGGATGGGAACACACTCTCTCAATACACGGGGATAGAACCTGGAGTAAGGCTGGGACGTCTCAAAGGTCACTTGCATAGGCTACAGATCGAGCGGGATCTAACTCATCAAAACGAGGTCCTCGGCCTCTTGGGTGAGATCGATTTTGCCGGTGAGGACCACTTCGGTTGGAAATCGCTATCATGGCCCTGATCAGAGGCCCTCTGCCAGGAATTCGATGTATTCCTCCGGGGAGAGAAAGTTGTCCTCATCGTATTCATGTGGCCTTACGATCATGAGCCAGCCATCGCCATATGCCTCCGAGTTGACAAGGTCCGGGGAGTCTTCGACCTCTCCGTTCAACTCAAGGATCCCACATGGGAAGGGACTGTCAACGAGAACGACATCATCACTAGTCCTAAGTGTCACGAGGATGTCCTTCGCGGCTAGCTCGCCCTCTAGACCAGACTTCTCCTGCGATTTCTCTCCTTCCTCTTCGAAGCCGTCCAATGCCTGCAAATTGGGCAAGGTAACTCGGATGAATTCGCCCCATACAGCGGCGACATACTCGCTCACACCCACCTTTACGGATGTCTGGACGTTTCCATCCTCATCCTCTTCCCGGTCGATGACCTGTAACCAGAGATGCTCCTTGGTGTACCTTCTGTCTTCTGCAACGCTGAACTCGATGTCTCCGTCATCTGACATTGTGATCGAATCGCGCGCGTCACCCACCTGACTTGAATGATTCGATCGCACCTTGGGTTGATTCCACTCGTTCTACGATGGGTTAACAACCGTCCTCCTCCTCAGAGTAACTAGACCGCCATGGACTTCAATGAAACTGACGAGCAATCGATGATCAGACAACTCGTGAGGGACTTCGCGGAGCAGGTGCTTTCACCCACCGCCTCCCAGAGAGACAGGGACCAACGCCCGCCAATTGATGAGTGGCGGGCGTTCTGCGAGTTGGGGCTCCAGTCAATGACCATCCCCGAGGAATATGGGGGCAACCCCATCGACGATATATCCGAGGCCATTGTGGTCGAGGAGCTTGCTAGGGTTGATGCGTCCTTTTCGGTCATGTTCTGTGTCCATGTAGGACTCTGCGCGGCGACTATCGCAATTCACGGCAATGAGGAGCAGAAGGCGAAGTACCTCCCAAAGCTAGCAGCGGGGGAGATCGGGGCATACTCCCTCTCGGAGGCCGGCTCGGGCACTGATGCAGCCGCGATGACTTGCACTGCCAAGCTGAACGAGGAAGGGACCCACTACGTCCTGAATGGGGAGAAGATGTGGGTAACCAACGGGAGCAGCGCAGGAATCTACGTGCTGTTCGCAAAGGACGTTGATCACCCAGAGTTCGGCAAAAGGAGCCATGGAGGCACCACGGCCTTCATCATCGAGAAGGGTTTCCCCGGGTTCTCTGTTGGAAAGAAGGAGGACAAACTAGGGATTAGGTCGTCAGACACCTGCTCCTTGGTTCTGAAGGATTGCTTGGTTCCGGTCGAGAACGTGTTGAAAGCACCTGGAGAGGGGTTCCCAATAGCGATGAATGCCCTGGACAACTCCAGAATCGGAATCGCGGCACAGGCCCTCGGCATAGCTCAAGGGGCCTACGAGACCGCACTCAACTATGCGCAGCAGAGGACCACCTTCGGCAAGCCGATATCCAGGCACCAGGCGATTGGTAATTATCTGGCTGACATGGCAACCAAGATCTCCGCCGCTAGGCTAGTTGTCTACAAGGCATCCTGGGCCAAGCAGAACCACTACCACTCGGGTGGCCCCAGGCATACGACTGAGGCGTCGATGGCGAAGCTCCTCGCTGGCGATACCGCGATGTGGGTCGCAGAACGCGCTGTCCAGGTCCTTGGCGGCTATGGGTACACCACCGACTTCCCTGCAGAGCGCTTCTTCAGGGACGCGAAGATTACCCAGATCTACGAGGGGACCCAGGAGGTCCAGAGAATCGTGATTAACCGGGCAATATCATCCAAGACTGGCAATTGACATCAACTGCTCTCGAACCCAAAGGCGCCGGCCACCGGAAGCAACCTGCTGTCGAAGTCGAAGATCGCCTGATTTTCCCAGCTGGAGCCATTGGAAGACTCGGGGCCGTCCCATGATACCATTTCAGCGCCCCAATAACAGAAGCCCAAGCCCCTTTGAACATCGAGTACCTCTTGCTTTAATTCTGATACGAAATCCAGCTGGCCTTGGGGGGATGCTGGGTACTCAGGGAGGATTATCTGGTCCTCTGACCCGATAATGTTGTGCGTCCAATCGTTCCAACCAAGCGTGAATGGATATGCAGTCTCGGCGATTATGACATCCTTGTTCGTCTCTGCAGCGATCTCTTGGAGTGTTTCGCCAACCCTTTGTATGGACTTTCCGTGCCACAAGGGGTAGTATGAGATGCCCGCGATGTCATAGTCCACGGACGTAAGGTTCTCGAAGAATGGGGTGGCGAGCTCCAATCCCGCATAGTGAATCATGATCCTCGCGTGGACGGAGGTGTCCCTGACGGCCTTCGAGCCAATCTGGAGTAGTTCCATGAATTGCGTCTTGTTATGGTGGATGTTCCCATGCGGAAACAGAAACCCATTGTTTACCTCGTTCCCGATCTGGATGAAATCGGGATTCAGTATTGCTGTTATGTTGGCTGTGTGCTCGTACACCTTGTCTCTGACATTGACGTAATCCAACCCACTCCAGGCAACCGGGGGGTTCTGGGCCCCCGGATCAGCCCATGTGTCCGAGTAGTGTGGAGTCACCCATAGCTTCAGCCCCGCGGATTTTACCAACCTAGAAAATTCAGATACCTCCGATATAGATGAGGCGTTGCCCACGGGGTCATGCCAAACCCTTACCCTCACGGTATTGACGCCCATGTCCACCAGTGATTGGATGAAGTCGACCTCCTCGCCCTCTGGGCCATAGAACGTATGGTTCGCACTCGAGATTAGCGGGTAGTATGATGCGTCAACAGCGGATATGAGTTCGAGTTCGGCATTGGCGCTGCCAGGTTGATCAGTCGGCGTGATGTCCTTTTGGCCAGAACACCCAACAAGCATGCCCGGCAAGAGAAGGGCGAGTACGAGTGAACGTATGTTCATGGGAACCCGGGTGATGGTTGTGCTGGCATCAAGATTGTCTCAATTCACCCAAGAGTAGCGCCTCTCCCCCTCGAGGTGGCCATCTGCTCCAATTGAAACGAGAGCGAACTCTCCGGAGGGATTGATGACGGATGAGCCTCTGGAGCCTCTGTGTAGGGCCTCATAGACGGATTTGTCGATTGGTTGGCGTGCATCAATCCTATCGAAGAGAGAGAATCTCGAGACTATGTGCTTCCAATCTGGTTGGATTACCCCCTCAAACACCTTTGCCTTTGCACCTGATCCGTATCCACAAAGGCCCACCCTTGTCCCATTCATGTCCTGTTTGTCGTTCAAGTCTGACTCCAGTGCTGACATCAAAGCGAGAAAGATAGAGCCAGTGTACTGGTTTCCGACCTTCGAGGATGCGCGCTGGGTCTTCTCGATCCTCTCCTCGACGAACGACTTGAATTGGCCTGTCTTGGATATCTTCCTGCGGTAGGCGTCATTGGCGGCCTCGAACTCGCCCTCCCCTGCCTCGCCCTCGGGGTAATCAGTCCTTGTTGGCTCCGGACCTATTTCGGCCTCGATCTCCGACCATATGGGAAGATGTCTCCTGTCATGGCGGAACACGTCTGGGAACATGCGCTTGGCTTGGAAGGCGTACGGCAGGTGAACGATTATTCTCGACCACTGCTCAGTGAGGATCTCATCGTCACCAGGATCGTACCTCCCATTGGCTATGGCCTTGGATCTGAAATTGATGAAGGCCTGCTTGACCGACTCAGAGTAGCAGCGATTTGAGAAGGCACCATCGAATACTGGTGTGTCCTTGTGGACCTTGAGTGTCTCGGATTCGAAGAGGGTGTGGTCTCGCTTGTCCGTCTTGTCGATGATCCTCATGATCCTGTCTGGGAGGTTCTTCTTGAATTTCTCTCCAGCATCTGAGGCGAGCTCCAGGACGGTCTCAACTATCGATTTCCTCGTGATCTCCCGGCGTGGCTTGAAGAAGTCATGAACCGGCATCGTCGACACCCCCCATGTATCAGGGATCTCCAACAGCCTCGGGTTGTGCCTGACGAGGATGGCTCCCCCGCCTGCGCCTTGAGTGTACTCGCCAGAGGACCCGAGGTCGTACTTCGCATTGTCAGCGAAGACGACTATGCCGATCCTGTCTTGATCCTCCCCGCCCCTGGCCACCCAGTCGAGGGTATTGTGCATCGCATCGACTGCCCCGATGCAGGCGAATGTCATGTCGACGACGTCGCAGTTGCGGAAGCATTCCGTGCCGTGCTTCTTGGAGTAGCGCTGCTCAAGCATGTCCATGATGTAGGTGGCTGTGGGCTTCGAACCGTCCAACGCAGACTCGGTCCCAAGGTAGATCCGACCAATTTTCGATGGATCTAGTTTGTTCCTGTCAATGATCCGCGCAACTGCGTTGGCCCCCATGGTAGCGGTGTCCTCGTGTACGTCAGGAATCGCCATTGCGGAAAGGCCCAGACCTCGGTTCAACTTGCCGTAGTCTGCACCCCTAAACTCCGCGAAATCCTTGATGTCGAAGTACAGGCGTGGTATGTGAATGGCAATGTCGTCAATACCCACTGAAACTGTCATCAGGCGCCTCCGGAGAGACTTGATATTTAGCGAAATCCCCATTACGCCTGTTTTTGACCAGTTATATCCAGGCTTTTCGCTCACGCGGTTATCTCTATCATCTTGTGCAGCTTCTCCGGATTGTCCTGGAAATGCTCCATGAGGGGGCTGAGTATCTCAGAGAGTCCATCGGCCACCCCCATCTTCAGATCGAATGGATGGAGGTCCCCTGCCATCACAGCCTCGGTTATCTCATCCACATCCCCCCACGAGGATGGGGGGCCAAACTCTGGCTTGGGCGTCACCTTCAACTCACCGAGCGAGGGGATGATGATGTGCTTCGCCAACTCGTAGACTGGTGAGTCCGGATCGTTTTGATCTAAGTATGCCTTTCTCATTTTCTTCCTCAAGGATTCGACTGGATCATGAAGGATTATCGCGTTGGAAGGGTCTGATTTTGACATTTTGTGGTCAAAGGCCTCCATCCTGCCCCCTCCCCGTCGACCTTTCAGACCAGAGATCATGGGGGTGTGTATGCAAGTGGCCTTCGTCCATCCATTCCTGTCAGCGACGTCGCGCATGTACATGTGCGCCTTCCTCTGATCCATGCCGCCGAAGGCAATATCGACCTTCAGATGGAAAATGTCCGCAGCTTGCATGGGGGGGTAAAAGAAGGCGGACAGGTCATCGTCAGAGGAGTCCTCGCTGCGGCCCATGATGCTGAAGGTCCTTCTCGCCCTGGCTAGGCTCATACCCTTCGAGCACCTTAGGACCCTCTCCCAATATTCACCACTGTCCATGAGGTCACTTGCCCGGATGAAGTTGAGTTGCCCGGGCCCTTTTCCCTCTTCGGGGAAGGTCAACAAGGCTCTGAATACCTCGGCCATGTAGTCCGCTGCGATTGAGATCTTTTCCATGTCCCTCCCGAACTTGTCGTTGACCCAGGCATGCCAATCTGCAAGTAGTATTGTGACCTGTACTCCCTCCTTCAGCATGTTCCTGATGCAATCTGCAATCAGCATCCACCCGACGTGCGCCTTGCCGCTAGGCTCTAGCCCGATGTAGGCACGAAGTGTTGAGTCCCCTCCCGCGCTAGGGCCCCCATCCAGCACAGAAGCGACATGCGCGCCCCCGACGGTCTCCTCCACGTTCGCGAACATTCTTCCCATGGCCAAATGGGCTGATTCGCTGTATTCCTCGGGGAGTTTCATAGCCAGCCCTCATGAGTTGAGAAGTTTGCCGAGTTTCTCTGCCCTTCCAGCCGCGCGGGTGTTGTCTCCAGCTTCGAGTGCCGCCTCGATCTCGGAGATCATGCTCTCTGCCTGGTTTATTGTATCCTCAGGCAGGTTCGTGGCCATCTTCATGAAGTGCCTCGCCGAGGATATCGCTGACGCCGCCTTGGAGGCCTTCTTGGCCCATTCTTTGGCCTTGTCGCCCCGCTGCTTGGAGTTGTAACCAGTTGACTCGTCTAGGAACTGAGTCCACCTCTTCCTCGCATCCATCGCTGCTTTCACAGCATCAGGGTCGTCGAAGTTGGGCGGCACATTCGTAACATCGACTATGAGGGCCCCTGAATCATCGTACTTCCCCTCGATCGAGGTCATTATGCCATGTGATGCGGAAAAGGCATGTAGCTCCTTTTTCTCGACGTTGTCGAAAAATTTCGATGCAAGTGCTGACAGCCCCCCTTCTTCACCTATCTTCTTCATCAGTCCTCTCTTGACATCAAAGCGCTCCATGCCCCGGGGAAGAACAAGGGGGATTTGAAGGCTGTCCGAGATGCAAGGTGACGTACCCATAATCGCAGCGGCTAAGCGGTGTGTGTCCCTGCGGATGGACATGATCCGCACCTCGATGGTAGTGGCACTGCTCTTGGCGACCGCCGTCACAGCGAATGGTGAAACTGGTTCTGTGATGAGGATCGATCATTCGTTCACCCTAATTGACTATGACCCAGGAATTGAGGATTCCACCGATCACCAAGCATCCAGGTGGGCCCTCGTGATCGGAGCGGAGGGCTACGCGATCGCAATGGACAAAGAGTCCCCCAGCACCATGATCCCTCTGGCACGAATCACAAGCGAGGACCTCCTAGACTCAGATTATCACCCAGGGGGGAACACAGCATTGGCAGTTGGAAAAAATGGAACTGCCCTCCGGTACTCTGTCGCAGACCACTCTCTGGAGCCGGCTGCATCGCAACAAAACCTGGGATTCGATACAGTTCAAGCAGTTTCGTGGAACGCAAATGGGGAATGGGCGTACCTCGGGACCGCGGAGGGTAGTTTGTTCAGGATGCGCTCCACCAGTGACGGAAGTGCTGAGGTCATCCCCATTCCCGGTACGGAGGGGTCTGCGATAAACGCAATCGACTGCCTACCAGATCCGTTTGTCTGCGTGGTCGTGTCCCAAGACCAAGGAGTCGGCGTGATCGACAGAGACCACAGGCTCACGTGGGCTGGAGCCAGTGGCAAGCCGTGGTCTGATGTAATCTGCCGATCTGGGGGCGCTCCGGTATGCGTTGGCGTGTCCATGGAGAGGTACCTCGCAGAGGTCACCTTTGAGGGCGGAATTCCAGTAGTCCAGCAGAAGCAACTAGTTGGCATAGTAGGAACTCCTAGGTCCCTTGGACTAAATGCGGCTGAAGAGGTCTTGGTGATCTCGAATCCAGCTGAGATTTTTGAACACAGGCCGTCGGACGGTGGCACTTACACATGGTTGACCAAGGAGGACGTCGATGCGCAGTCCTTTGGAATCAGCGGATCGACAATAACCTGTCACTGGGATGGCGATGACGGAGATCAATGGATTGTGACCAGAGATGGTACTGTCGCCCTCTTGGTTCCGCTTGAGGAGGGATCGGCTACAGGAATCGCGAGATTGGTCACCTTGCTCGCACTCGGGGCGATGGGCATGATGGCCTTGGGAATATGGTCCACAAGGTCGAGGGGAGCAGTTTGAATTGCGAACCTTGAAGGGGCTCGTCCTCAGCCCAAGTACAGATATTATGGGATACGAGGCTCTTGACTTCTACGATGTGGACTCCCTTCTCACAGATGAGGAACGAATGATACGTGACGTAGTCAGGGACTGGGTCGACGAGTCTGTTATCCCGAGAATCGAAAATGCCTGCAGGGAAGGGGTCTTCCTTGACGAGTGGCGAGAAGAAATCGGGAGCATGGGCATTCTAGGTGCACCTCTGAAAGGATATGGGTGCCCAGGGCTGTCCTACACGGCGTATGGGGTGATCTGCCGGGAGTTGGAGCGCGGCGACAGTGGGATTCGATCGTTCGCGAGTGTTCAGGGGTCGTTAGCGATGTACCCAATATGGGACTTCGGGAGCGAGGAGCAGAAAGAGAAGTACCTACCGAGGATGGCCACTGGCGAGCTCATCGGATGCTTTGGGCTCACAGAGCCGGACTACGGCTCCAACCCCGGGGACATGGTTACGAAGGCCACCGAAGACGGTGACAGCTTCGTGCTGAATGGGGCCAAGATGTGGATTACGAACGGCACCATCGCGGACCTCGCGGTGGTATGGGCAAAGCTTGACGGCGTAATCAGAGGTTTCATCGTGGAGAAAGGGGACCCAGGCTTCTCCGCGCCCGAGATGAAGGGCAAGCACTCCCTCAAGGCAAGCGTCACATCGGAGCTGGTTTTCCAGGATTGCCGCATACCAAAAGATAGGATACTGCCTGGGGTGAAGGGGCTGCGTGGACCATTCTCATGCCTTAACAATGCGAGGTTCGGAATCTCATGGGGGGCCATCGGGTCAGCCCAGGCATGCTACGATTCAGCCAGGAGCTACGCCATGAGCAGAATCCAGTTCGATCATCCGATCGCCGCCTACCAACTGGTCCAGAACAAGCTCGCTTGGATGCTCCGTGAGATAACCAAGGGCCAGCTACTGGCATACCACCTGGGCAAAAAGAAGGACTCGGGAGAATGGATACCAGAACACATATCCCTCGCGAAGATGAACAATGTGGACATAGCCCTGGAGATTGCAAGGGTCTCGAGGGACATTCACGGCGCAAATGGAATTCTCGATGAGTATCCAGTTATGAGGCACATGGCCAACCTCGAATCCGTCAAGACCTATGAGGGCACCCACGACATACACAACCTGATCCTGGGTCGCCACATCACAGGGATACAGGCGTTCACCAAGGGAGCATGATACATCCGTTGAGTTCATAGGGCTGCCACAGGAGGGGGGGATGTGGTAGCATGAAGGTAGCCGTTCTGATCAAACAGGTCCCCGATACGACAGCCAAAGTCGGGATAAGCAACGGCAGCATGGATGAGGCGGCCATTTCCAAGTGGTCGATTAGCCCATACGACGAATATGCGCTTGAGTCCGCTTTGGCATTGCAGAGCGGCTCTGGCGCAACGGTCGTCGCCATAACGCTCGGACCCGAAAGGGCCTCGAAGGCACTGGTGGACGCCGCTGCAGTAGGTGCAGATGAGCTTCTCCACATAGTCCATGATGGTGCGATTGGATCCCTCTCCCTGCAAAAGGCCCTCTCAAAAGCCGTAACCAGGGTCGGGGCCGAGATCGTACTCGCCGGTAAGCAAGCTGCCGACACAAACTCGGGATCAACCGGCCCAGGCGTCGCGAAGGCACTGAACTACGCTTGCGTGGGGCTCGTATCCGGAATCGAAGGAGGTGCCGACGGCTTCATCGCCACAAGGTCAACCCCCTCCGGAACAGAGCGGGTCTTCGTGAAATCGCCTTGCGTGTTCGCCTTCGACAAGGGCGATTCGGAATTACGAAGACCGAACGTCAGAGGAATAATGATGGCGAAGAAGAAACCGATCGAGAAGATCTCGCTGGGGGACCTCGGAGTTGACCAGGCAGACGGGGATGTCGCCGTCACTTCCGTGGAATACCCCCCGGAAAAGCCCCCTGGGCAGACCTTCCAAGGTGCTGACTCAGCGTCCGAAGTCGCAATCAAGCTTCGCGAGGAAGCCAATGTCATATGAGGAGAGGATCCAATGAGTGTTACCATTATCGCAGAACAACAGGAAGAAGGAATACACACGACCCTACCACAGCTGGTCAGTGCGGCCTCGGTGGTCGGGGGGCCCTGCACGGTAATCATACCCGGAGGTGGCGGGGAGGCCGCAGCCTCGCAGATCGAAGGTGTCGACAAGGTACTGAAGTTCAATGGCAGTTGCTTCGCAATCTTCGACTCCCAATCCTGGTCAACCGCGCTGAAGGGGTCCATTGAAGGGACTGTCCTCTTGGCATCCACCCCACAGGGCCGTGAGCTCGGAGCGAGTCTGGCTGCTGACATCGGCATATCCATCATCCAAGACGTCACCTCAGTCGCCGAGGGAGTCAAGGTCGAAAGGCCGGTCTTCTCTGGCAAGGCCATAGAGAAGGTCGCAGTCTCAGGCGCCGCCGTCGTAACTATCCGCCCCAACTCACTGGAACCCGCAGGAATGGGCGGCTCCGCCCCCGTATCCACGATCGATTCAGGAGAGGACCTCAGATTGGCGGTCAAGGAGGCAATAGCAAAAGCCAGCGAAAAGATCGATGTCTCGGATGCGGACATAATCATCTCCGGAGGAAGGGGGCTAGGAGACATCTCCAACTTCGAGAAGCTCGAGGAGGTCGCTGGGACCCTTGGTGCCGCAGTCGGGGCCAGTCGCGCCGTGGTGGACGAGTGGGGGCTGCCCCACAGCATGCAAGTCGGCCAGACCGGCAAGACCGTGACTCCCTCGCTTTACATCGCCGTCGGGATATCCGGTGCCATACAGCACCTAGCGGGAATGAGGTCGAGCAACTACATCGTCGCCATAAACAAGGACCCAGAGGCTCCAATCTTCAATGTCGCAGACTACGGGATCGTTGCCTCCTGGGAGGATGCCTTGCCGGTGCTGCATGACTCGATCAAGGCCCTTCCATGATCTGACGGGCCACGCAGACATGATGCGGTTGCCCCCCGACCCGCCTTTGTTCGAAGTCAACCCTCCACGACAACCCACGGAGCTCCCACCCATCCGAGTATCGAACCTCCCTGGAGATCGATAGGCCATGCCCAAGAGCCTTCGAGATAGCCTCGATAGCCATCCAGGTCTCTAGTTTCGTTGAGTAGGGGCTTTTCACTTGAAGATCCGCTCCAACAATCTGATCCAAGGCCCCCTGGGTAACGGTCCTTGACACCGGCTCCATGTCGACACCTATCCTCGAGGGTCCATTTGACTTGACTGCGACTGCGCCATGGGCCGTATGGGAAATACTCCAATGAAGTATCAAGGCCCCCTCCCTGAACAGGCAGCCGCCCTCATCGGGGCGTATCTCTGCAATGTCGCCATCGGCGGCATTGACGAGGATTCCAAGTGCTGTAATTCCGGATAGATGCTGCTTCCTCCGCTCTGGGCTCATCCTCGCTAGTCTCGATCTATCGGCGAGGACGGGTATGGCCCCAATATTCTGTATTTCCTCGTGGCTGACGTACTTTGCCTCAAAGCCATCAACTGAGGGATTCTGTATCAGGCTCACTCCAATCCTCCGATTTTCTCTGATAGACCGGGTCGATTGCCTTCCTCAAGGGCCCGTAGCTGCTTCATCTCGAGTCCCTCGATCCTCATCACAGGAGACCCATTCAGCCTGACGACTGACTCGTGCAGGAAGGTCCCGTCTGGGCCGCTGCCACTCCTCACTGAGGCAACGGTGAACGAGCCCTGGGGGACTCCAGCTGGAAGGAGTATCCGCTTGGCTCCGACTGGGAGGGTCTCGGCGGCGTCGATGTCCATCGATGTGAGGCCAGCGGCTTGGAAGCATGACTCGATCAACATAGGATGTGAAGTCATGACTGGGGTGTATGGCGCGCCATGGGCAACGAAGAGATTGGGGTCCGGAAGATCCGGGATGTCATTGACCCTAGCCTCGATGCCTGGTCCCATGTCGGTCTCTATTGTTGCGACTACGCCCTTGAGGGGTTGGAACATCGGCCCATGGAACATGTACCCATAGATGTCAGCAGCCCCCAGCATACGTGAGCCATCCTCATCAGTGGGGACTATGTCTTGGATTGGCTCCAGGGATATCCCGGACGTCATCAGAATCGTTGCTTTGTGGTGGACTATGGGCTCGCCCCTACCCCCTAGGGGATCGGAAACGATCTTGCATCTGTATGCCTCTACAGGGTTCCCTTGGATGGCCTCGACCGTGCAACGGATCTGCTTGGTGGACTTTGTCAGTTTCACCGGAAGGCCGAACTCAACGTCCTCGAAGGACGATACCCGGTTTCCTGAGTCACTGCAGGCTTGGACCGTCTCTGCCATCATCTCCAATGCCATTACTCCGGGAAGGTATGGCACGCCCGAGATTGAATGGTCCTTCAAGTATCGATGTGACTCAACGCTCAGGCTGGTGGCTGATGTGGCTCGCTTACCATGCTCGGACAGGGTGATGGTGTCTACCATGGGGTGTCTTGAGCTCGAGCCGAAGCTAGATGAGAAGGCTGGGGGCAGCACGACTTCAGGCATCCTCAGTGATTTTCCTCGATCTAGGGCGCCTAGTTCCCCTGAGATGAGGACTGGCTTACCCATTCGGGCGAAGGCCTCCTCTGCGAACATCCTCGCGCCAGCCCTCAACGGGATCATGTCCACACCAGCCCTGTTGAACACTGTCTCCAAGGAGCCCCTCGTTGCCATTCCGACGCCTGACCATGGCGCCCAGGAAATTGAGATGGAGTTCAACGCGCCACCATTGATCCTTGAGTGCTCGGCATCCAGGATTCTGTTTGCGGCGCAATACCCGAGTTGAGTGGCGTTCCCTAGCCTGCCTGAGACCGATGTGAAAGAGCAGGCGAAGCTCAGATCCTGGTTTGCCTCCATGAGGGATCTGTAAATCTCCCTCCAACCAGATACCTTGACATCGAGGACCTGTTTGATAGTCTCCTCTTTCTTGTGTTCGAAGGGAGTCGAGTCCTCGATTCCGGCGCCATGGACCACCCCTGTGATGCTTCCATATCTCGCGATGACGTCTCTCACCATGTGTCTTACCATTTCGGATGAGGTTACGTCGACTTGCACGTACTCCGCGTTAGCGCCCCTTGACCTGAGTCTTGAGAGGGTGCTGTGAATGTCAACGCCTCGAATTACCCTCTTCCATGCTTCGTCCCACTCCCTCAGTGTCACCTTGCCGTCTTCGCTGTTGGACTCCATCGTCGTCTTCAGCCTGAGCTTCTCTCCTTCGAGGTCCGGGGCGCTCATGGAGGATAGCCTCTCCAAATCCGGGTCGAACGCGGTTCTCCCGAGGAGTATGAACGTCGGAGAGGTTGAGTTGGGGCTATCTGCGACTTCGACCATGCACTCCGACGTCACCCCTGCGGCACCACCGCTGACCAGCCAGACATCGTCATTGGAGGCTACGTCCGTCGTTTCTTTGACTTCGACCCTCCTATTGACGAGCCTGTGTCTAACTCCTCCAGGGCCTATGCCGACTTCAATCGGGCCATCCTCCCTCGAGATCTCCTTCAGGATGCAGGTGAGGAAGGCCTCCTCGTCAACGAGCAGGTCTGGGTTGAGGTCGATTGCGATTATGTCCAATTCTGGCCTCTCACAACCGAAACTCATCACAGCTCCATGGACTCCAGCAACGGAGGAGTTGTACTCTCCGCCCCTGAGTCCGTGCAACCCATCCATGGTCGACAGTGTGACGACTCTCCCAATGACGCCCTGTGGGAGTCGGTCTATGTCCTTCAGCAGGTCGAAGGCACCGAGGGTCCAGGACATTGGATCTGGATCAGAGCCCAGATCGCCCTCTGCCCCGACTGGGGCCATGTGGATTATGCAGGCTCCTTCGGTGCTCCCATCTATCTCAATGGCCCCATCAATGGCCTTGGCCTTGCCCCCCATCGAGGATATGCGTTCGACCAAGGACTCTGAGAGACCATGTGGATCCCTGGTTACAAGAACCACTGAGGGGAGGGTTCCCATCTCGAGGGGGCATAGCTCCTCATCTGAAATTTCATGTCGGTAAATCGTTCCAGTTCGCTCCGATTCTTCCTCCGTTGGCTTTGGCACTGTATCTACAGCCCTGGGATCGTTATACCCGGCGACATAATTTGCCACGTGCCCGAGTGTCGGGTACTCCCTGATCTGGAAGTCCTCATCCAGCTCCAGGTTGTAAAGGGCCCTTATGTCCGACATTATCTCTGCCTGCTTGATTGAGTCAATCCCAAGCTCCCCCTCCATGTCGGCATCCGACTCGAGGAATTCCTCGGGGTAGCCGGTATGCTTCGCTACGATGGGGAGGATGGCACGGAGGACATCCTCATCCGGCGCATCTGGCGTATCCGATTGAAGCGGCGCCACTGAATTCGTCTCTACTTGCCCGATAGTCTGGTCATATTCCTCCAACCGGCCCCCCCTCCCTTCCGGGTTCGAGAACGATTCGATGTAGCCGATCACGTGGCCCAGGGTCGGATGCTCCCTCAACTGGAAGTCCTCATCGATTGGGAGCGAGAATCGATCCCGTATCTCGGCCATGATCTCTGCCTGCTTGATTGAATCTATGCCTAGTTCCCCTTCCATGTCCGCGTCCAGCTCGATGAATTCCTCAGGATATCCCGTTGATTCGGAGACGATCCTGAGGACTTCACTGTCAGCGCGATTGATGCCACCATCGGGTTGCAGTGACTTCGATTTGATCGGTTTTCTGGCTTCCTTGATCCGATTCTCATCGGTAGAGACCGGTAGTTCCCTGTCCTTGTCCGAGATTGAAGTTCTGACCTCCAAGGGAGTCTCGGACCTCACCCCAGGAGGGTCATATGCCTCTCCAGTGACGCCACCGACTAAATCGCCATCGGCATCGACGAAAGCGACGAGCTTCCTCCTTAATACCCTCAATGTGACGCTCTTCCCACCACTGGACTCCAGTGCCCACTGGGTGATCCTTGGGAGGTCGAACCTCTCTGTATCGGAATTCGCGATCTTCCTCAAGAAGGTCAACGCGATCTGACTGCCGAAACCAGCCCCGTGCCTCAATGCGAGATCGATGTTCCTTGGCCCTCCCCTGGATATGTTCAGAGCTCCTAGCTGCTTGTCCTCGACTTCGTAGTTGGCGACTGGGGGGAAGACACCAGCGGCGAGGCTACGGATTACAACCGCATCCTCCAATCCTACGCCCATCGGATGGCCTGTGTACCCCTTCGCGTTCGTGATGAGGATTTGCGAGGCCTTATCGCCGAAGACGTGCCTCAAGGCGCTGACCTCGGCGGATGCAGAACCACCTCGGGGAGGGGTATACGGCTCATGTGACATGAATGTCATCCTATCAGCCATCTCCCCCCTTTCGATCTTCCACTTTCGCTCCATCCGACCGACGAATGACTCCATGACCGACGCGGCGTGATCTGTGTCGAGCCTTGTGGGATGGAAGGCGCTGTTGGCTATCTCGGCGCCAAGCAACTCCACGTAGGGAGTTACTCCCCGGACTTCTGCGTCACTCCTTCTCTCGAGAACAAAGCCGGCGCCACCCATCCCTAGGAGCATCCCGTGCCTACGTGCGTCAAAGGGCAGTGCGACCTGCGTGACATCGTTGCCCATAGCGTGGGCACCAGCACCGGAGAATCCAGCACCGACCCATGGCATCAGGACATCGGAGGTGGAGTCGTCCCCACTTACTATGACGACCCTGTCGCACCTCCCCCTGGCCATCCAGTCCTCCGCGATCGCAAAGGCCGCAGGGGTTGAGGCACAGGCGTTGTTGATCGCGAGGTTCGGCCCCCTGGCGCCTATCCAAGATGCGAATTGGCTGTGGCCCATCGACAGAACTTGGAGGAGGTACTTTCTGTCGAACTTGTCGTATTCGGTTGATTGCCTACGTAGTGCGTGTTCTATTGCCTTCTCCAATCCGGGGAACACGGAGGCAAATATCACCCCCGTTCTGTCTTTCTCGCCCTCAGGTAGGTTCCAACCGCGTATCACCCTTAGGCCACTGCTGTTTGACTGCTCCACGGGGAACAATGGCAATCCAGCGTCCTTCAGGGCTTCAAGACCTGAGGCGAATGCCAATGAGGTTGCAATGTCAAAAGCCTCGACCAGTTTCTCGTCTATGCCATACTGCTCGGTTAGATCGAACCTTCCACCGACCCCTGCGAGCTGTGGCACCCTGTCGAAGCTGTCTGCGGGCACCAGCCTGGACGTTCCGTCTTCACTTTTCACCAAGCGGACTATGTTCTGGTCAACTAGCCTCTGCTTCATCTCGTCTGGTATCTCAGAGATCAGATTCCTGCCCTCTAGGATAGCCTCCCAAACTCCCTCGTCGAAGACTTCGTCCATCCCCGGCACCCCAAGTGAGATGCCACTGACCACAGGGGGCTCCATTTCTGCATCGATCGGTCGTGGTTCGTCATCGGGTTGGATCGAGACTGCCCGTTCCACATCCGCCACAGTGGAAAATTTGCCTGATTCCCACTCCATGTCAGCGGAATGATGGCCAAAGCCGCGGAGGACTGAGCGGAGGCTTGTTTCATTAACGCCGATCTCCTCTAGGCTTACATTCCCAACCAGAACCGATTTGGGATAGCCTGTTATGTCCGCCAATGCGCTGGCGACCAGGCCATGATCGGGGTTTGGTTCCCGGGTTCTACCACTGGTTCGTGTTGTTGTCGTGGTATCCGGGATGGCTCCGCTCCCCGGCAGCGGTCTCGATCTTGTCCTGAGCGCTTCCAACTGCTGACTCTCGGCGGCGAGGTCAATGTCGGAAGGTGGTTCCATGAACTCTGGAGACAGGAGTCCATGTCCCCACTCGTCAATGACCGGGCCCTTCCCGTTGACCGCCAAGAATGCGATTGAGCCAAGGAACGTGGCAATGCCTCCGACCTTGGGGTGATTTGTCGACGAGGCCTTCGCCCCCTCGCCCAGAATCGCGGTCACGGTTGAAGACAAGGCGCGCTTGGGACCCACCTCAAGGAAGATTCGCGCCCCGGCCCCGTGCATCGTCTCGATCTGGTCGATCCAATTGACGGGCGATGACATCTGAGGGGCCAACTTCTCGAGTATCGATTCCATTGGATTCTCTGACTCCATTGGGTAGAACGACCCGTCGACGTTCGCCGTCACCGGGATTTTTGGCAGGGAGAGGTCTACTGACTCCAAGAAACGGCGGAGGGGTTCATTGGCTGGTGAGACTATGTCTGTGTGGAATGCGTGGCTGGTTTGCAGTGGGATCACCGTGGCCCCGAGGTCAGAGAGCATCTTGGAAGCAGATTGGACTGCTTGGGTCTCTCCTGCAATGACTGTCGATACTGGACTGTTCCTGTTGGCGGGTATGACGTAGCCATCGATCGTTCGTAGGGCCTCCTCCACTTTGCTGGCCGGAGCGCCAACCGCAGCCATGAGCCCCTTGTCGGGAACCTCCACCGAGCCCATCTCGGTTCCGCGGGCGGCCGCTGCGCTCATCGCGTCGTTGAAGCTTAGGATGCCCGAGACCATCAGGGCCGCATACTCCCCAAGGCTATGGCCTGCAACCATGTCAGGGACAATGTCGTGTGCTGCTAGCAGGCGATCTATCGCGAGATCCGCTGTGAGCATGGCTGGCTGAGTGAACTCTGTTTGTGTCAACCTTATCTGGGCGAGCTCCAAATCCTCCCCTGCTAGGTTGTTGTTCAGGACCATGCCAGAGAGCGATTCCCCGATGATGGGCGCCATGATCTCGTCGGCTTCCTTCCATGTGGACGCGACCACATGGTACCTCTGGGCCAAATCGAGAGTCATGCCAAGATACTGGCTGCCCTGACCAGGATACATGTGGGCCAACTTTGCCCCTGGGTCCAGTGGGGACTCCTCGAGCAGTATCTGCTGGCTTTCTAGGAATGAGCGCCTACCTGGGTCGGCGATCCCCTCTTTGGCCAAGGTTATCCTCTTTTCCAATTGGGACCAGCTAGTTGCGACAATGGAGAGCCTTATGCCCTCTGGCTTGAATCTCCTAGACGCTGCTGGTAGGGCTTTGGAGAGCCTCTTCCCAGTGGGAGAATCATCGAAATTCGTAGTTCCGTCGAAAAGCTCCAGATAGGCGTCATTCAGCCTCTCTACAACGGCCTCTGTTGAGCTTCCATTCACCAAGAGGACCCCTCCTTCGAGTGCCTTTAGATGGTCCCAGGTGAGTGCGGTGGGCCTCTGTCCTTGGCCATCGGCTCTTTGGCGTTGCTTCATGGCCTTCCACGACATTGAGACCCTGCTGTGAGCTTCTGGATCGTATTGTTCTAGGGCCACGTGGAAATTCGTTCCTCCGAATCCAAACGCGCTGACTCCAGCCCTACGTGGATTGCTCGTAGGCTTGGGCCAATCTCCTGCCACTGTTGGGACGTAGAAGGGCACCTCCGACCACGGTACAGTCTCGTTGGGCTGTTCGAACCCAGCAGAGGGGGGTATTGTCCGATGGTGAAGGGACAATGAAGCCTTGAGGATCCCGGCAAGTCCAGCTGCGGCCTTGAGGTGCCCGATCTGCGACTTTATCGAGCCCACCGCTACGGTGCCCGGCAGGTTCGACTGGCCGTACACAGAGGAGAGCGATGCCAGCTCGGTGGCATCGCCGACTGATGTGGAGGTACCATGGGCCTCGATCAATTCGACGCTTGATACAGGGTAGCCAGCCTGGCTGTAGGCATTGTTGATCGCAAGTGCCTGCCCGCCTTGGCTTGGCGCAGTTATCCCCTTGCCACGCCCATCGCTGCTGGCTCCTATCCCTCTGATGACTGAGTATATCCTGTCGCCGGCCGTTATCGCGTCGTCCAACCTCTTGAGGACCAATGCGCCAGCTCCCTCCCCCATCACGAAGCCGTCGGCTCTTCTGTCGAAGGGGACGGACTTGGTCGCCGATAGGGCCCCGATCGCACTGAATTTAGCGAAGGTCGCGGGATCCATCGTTCGATCTGCAGCTCCCGCAATCATTACTTCCACCTGTCCGCTGTGGAGGAGATGGCAAGCGTCCATGACGGCTGCCATGGCCGAGGCGCAGGCTGCGTCCGTTGTGAAATTGGGGCCCTTGAGGTCCAGCATGTTCGCCACCCTTCCTGCCACGACGTTGGCCAGTTCCCCGGGCATGGTGTCCTCGTCGACCCTTGGTGCGCCTTCGAGTACCGAGGCCTTGAACCTCGAGAAGGCCTCGTCAGGTATCCCTGCCTCCTTCGCGTGTCTCTCGTAGCGATCTATCAGGACCCTCTCTGTTGATCGTGTTCGGTTCTCGCCCCCCAGTGCGTTTGCGAAAACCACTCCAGTGGACTCCCGCGGCAGCTCGGAAGTAGCGCGATTGCCCAGATAGCCTGCATCCTCCAAGGCAGCGGCCGACACACTGACGGCCCACTGCTGGCAGATGTCGATCTGGGGCAGGGATCCAGGAGGTATCCTCCATCTCTTCCAATCAAACTCATAGTCATGGACCCATGCACCTATCTTGCTGTAGGTCTTACCCTCAGAGACGTTCTTCGGCCCTCCCTGCTCCCAGTGGTCCTCGGCCCTCCAACGATGTTCAGGGAGTTCCCTGATCGATGCCCTCCCTGAGATCACGTTCTCCCAGAAGGAGGATGCGTCAGGCGCGTCTGGTAGAATCGCCCCTATCCCTACAATGGCTATTGGCTCGAACGTGCCAGCGTCGTTGATAGGGTCGCCCATGTGAGTCTCACCTGTTCACATCTTCTGGTACCATGGTAGAGCTGTAGCCGGAGTCGACATGGATTACCTGGGCTGTCACGCCAGATGACAGTGGGCTGGCTAGCCAGGTCGCAGCACCTGCAACGTCCATCTGGCTGACATTTCTTCTAAGGGGGGAGTTCCTCTCCACGTGGTCGAGGATCCCCTCGAAGCCGGGGATTCCGGATGCGGCCAGGGTTTTGATTGGGCCAGCGCTGATTGCATTGACCCTGTGGCCATCGGGCCCAAGTCTGGCTGCGATCTCGCGGACCCATGCCTCAAGTGCTGCTTTTGCTATGCTCATGAGGCCATAGCTCGGGACGTGTCTTGTGCTTGCGGCATAGGTCAAAGTGATCGTGGAGGATTCCGGTGCCAGGTGAGGTAGCGCCCCTCTGAGTATCGATTGGAGGCTATGTGCGCTGACCCTCAAGGCGGTGTCTATCGGATCTCCGTCCACGAAGAGGAGGTTTCTGTCAAATGCCTCCCTTGGGGCGAAGCCAATGGCATGGACGATTATGTCGGCCTTCTCTCCGGGTGAATCTGACTGCCAAGACTCGTAGAACTCCAAAATGGAATTTGGCTTGTCGACGTCTATCGGGTGAATCTGTGTGTTCTCAGGAAGGCTTGGCAACAATTGTTGTATCCTGCTCCTGAACCTTGGTTGGAAACCCAGCACCAGGTCGCAACCTGCAGATGACAGGCTCTTGCAAATCGCGTATGCGATGCTCTCCTCCGACGCTACGCCAAACACCAGTGCGGTTTTTCCATCGAGTTTCAGGATGGAATCAACCATGCTTACTACCGTACCTAATTCCAAAGGTAGGGGTTCTTGACCGTTGGGCCTCGATTCCGTTGGCAGGATCGAATCAGTCAAGTTATCCTGATGGTCACGATCGCCTCCGAAGCGGAGTTTTTGTCGTCGGTGACCCTTAGCGTGAACGGGTGCGTCCCCTGTCCCAGCCTGACCTTAATTGATGGGGTCCTCCCAATAACGCGCTCCCTTTCATCGACCCACTCAAAGGTGGCGATGTCGCCATCAGGATCGTATGACCTCGACCCATCCAAAAGAACGACGAGCGTTCCATCCGGGCCTGATTTCAATGTCCTGTCCTCACCAGCGTCAGCAACAGGGGGGAGGTTGATTTTCCTGGCCGTCGAGGATAGCTCGACGAGGAGGTCGACCTCTTCTTCCTCTACCACTGGCCTGGAAACCTCCTCAACCATCTGATTGAGCAACTCAGAGGCATCTCCGGGAGAATGCTCGAACCTAGATTCATCATCGATCTCGTAGTCTACCCCAACCTTTCCCTCAGCATCAGGGGCTACTGGTATCTCCTCGACGACTTCACCATTCGGGTCTAGGGCATGAATTGATGTATTCCCATTCGAGGGGTTTTTGCACACGATCGCGATTCGCCCGTCCTCTAACTTCGAGCAGATTGATGGCATGCCATCGAATTCCGCCTTCCACCTCACCTCCCCGTCTCGAATCCCGTAGACGTGAAACCATGCGCCTGCAAGCGTTAGCCCGTCGGAGTAGTAGGTCAGATTGACCTTTTGTTGATCGATTCTGACATTAGATGAGTGGCCCGATTCCCGTAGGGAGGTGACGGACCCGAGCTCGTCCCCGATGGCCACTCCCCCCTCCTTGCTTGTTATGGAGGCCACAGGGCTGTCTACCTCATGGGTGTGGATCAGCCCCTTGGAGGTGCTCCAACACTCCAACCTGTTTTCGGGCCTCTCATCGCTGATCTCATCAAGTGACCGTCGATAAGCGACCAAGACCCCGGATGGCAAGAAGACGAAGGGGCCTGAGACCTCTGTAGAGCCCTCTCTGGCAATCGAGGAGTGTATGACGGAGTGGCCGGTAATCATGTAAAGCCCGCCGAAGGCCCCAGTCGCAGCTAGGTGCCGCCCATGATGGCATATATCGACGATCTCCTCCATCCCCTCTATGGACCTGTAATTTCCATTTTTGTCGAACCATGTAACTAATCCCTCTTCGTCAAGCGCCCAAGCAGAGTCATCCATGCCTGCTATCTTCGTGATCGGTGCTTCCAGTGTCAATACATTCTCGACCCCGGAGTGAGATACATGATCGATCTGACCATTTGGGTACCCAACGTGAAACCCGGTTCCCGTGTGGCTCAGGCAACTTGCCTCCTGATCCAATTCCAGATCCAGAGTATCCTTTTCCCCTGGGTTGAGAACTCTGATTCTCACACCATTCTCCAAGGTCACCAGCCCCGAGGTTGCCATTGCTTCGCAGATTATCGATTTCGAGGGGGGGAGGAGCCTAGCAACTGCGTCTAGCTCGCCGATCACGAGCCTCCCAGCAGTGGGTGCTAGATAATTTTTCGAGGATCAGGGCATCGCTGGCTGGGCGTCCTTGGCCCCATCCTTTCTCTTGGCCTCGAGCCTGTCTAGGTATTCTGTGTCTATCTGTCCTGCGATGTATTCTCCATCGAAGCACGAGCAATCGAAAGTCACGTCTTGGTTTGAATTGCCGGTGCACGCTACTATGAGGTCATCCAGTCTCTGGTACACCATCCAATCCGCCCCGATGGCCTCACACACCTCATCGGTTGATCTTCCGTGGGCGATGTACTCCTCCCTTGCTGGCATATCGATTCCATACACGTTGGGATGTACTACAGGAGGTGCACAACTCGCGAAGTAGACCTTCTTTGCACCTGCAGATCTTGCCATCTCAACAATCCGTTTGGAGGTGTTTCCCCTAACGATGCTGTCATCCACAATGAGAACGTTCTTTCCGGAGAATTCACGCTCTATCGTGTTGAGTTTCTTCCTCACAGAGTCCTTCCTCATGCTCTGGCCCGGCATGATGAACGTCCTGCCAATGTAGCGGTTCTTGACGAATCCCTCCCTGTATTGGACCCCCATTGTTCTGGCCAGCTCCAGTGCCGCGATCCTGCCGCTGTCGGGCACTGGAACGACGACATCTATCCCGTGAGAGGGCCTCTCTGCGAGTATCCTCTCCCCCAACAACCTCCCCATGCGAAGCCTCGCGCTGTGGACGGAGATGCCGTCTATGGTAGAGTCGGGCCTGGAGAAGTAGACGTGCTCGAATATGCAGGGTCGGTGGTCCGCGTTTTCTGCAGAGATCCTTGTCGAGCGGGCGCCATTGGACCTCACTATCACCGTTTCCCCAGGGGCTACGTCCCGATCCAACTTGAAATCAAGAACGTCCAATGCAACACTCTCGGAGGCGAAGATCCACTCCGTGTTGCCCTCGACGACCCTTGAGCCCATGCAAAGTGGCCTGATACCGTTCTTGTCCCTGATGGCAACCATGCCCCAACCGGTTATCATCGCAACCACGGAAAATGAGCCGACTGCACGTTTGTGAAGCCTCTCGACTGCTTGGAAGACAGCCTCCTCGTCAAGGGCAACATCGATCGGCCCACGGCCTGATACCACCCTCTGGAGCTCCGCAGCAAAGAGGTTCAACAGAGCCTCGGAATCGGAATCCGTGTTTATCCTCCTGTGGTCGAGCCTCTGAAGGTCTCCGATTAGCTCATCGGAGTTTGTGAGGTTTCCGTTGTGGGCTATGCTCAAGCCAAAGGGGGAGTTCGTGTAGAATGGCTGGGCTTCGGCGGCGGAGCTGCTACCGGCTGTTGGATACCTGACATGACCGATCCCCATAGAACCCTGAAGGAGCTGTATGTGCTTGAGCTGGAAAACGTCGCGGACGAGTCCATTCGCCCTTCTATGGTACACTCGGGATCCTGTGCTGGTCAGTATTCCGGCAGCGTCTTGGCCCCTGTGTTGCAATACCAGCAGTCCGTCATAGAGAGTCGGTGAGATTGTCGACCCTTGTGCGCCGACAATACCCAGTATGCCGCACATGATGAACGAGTCTCACTGTGGACGTCAGGACTTAGGCATTCCCCAAGGAGCAGGATCACTCGGTCATGCGTCGGTTCTTCTTGGCCCACCTGTATCCGCGCATCCTCGCTGTCTTCCCGAATCCGCATGATGCGCACGTTGCCTTGGACTTGTGATAGGAGTGCCTGCCGCATCGTCTGCATCGGATGTGCGTCTGCTTCTGCCTTTTCCCCATGCTAGGTGTTCCCTTCGACATGCCATGCCCTCCTCGATGCCCGGGCGACCTACCTCGATGTTATGAGGGTTATCACTGGTCTCAATCACGGATCACACTGAACCGGGTGAGTTGTTTGTGGTAATTTTCAAGAGCACTAGAGAGGCAATCAAAGGTACCAGGGCGAACGAATAGGACAGGGCTATGAGCGATTCATGCACAACCTCCACTGAAAGTTCCATCGAGAGCCACATGCTGATACCAGTGTTGACCAATGAAGCCGAAATCAGGAGTTTTGAGGTCGCTTTGGGCCTGTAGGTCGCAACGAGGTGGATGGAGAATGCAGAGGCCATGACGACATAACCGACCAAAAAGCCGGATGCGAATGTGAACGTCATTCCCCCCTCCCTCCCAAGTGCCTTTCCAAGGTCGTACGAACGACCCTCTTTTCCTCATCATCCAAGGCAGGGGCAGGGGGTAGCGGTGGCTCCAGGCTCTCCGAAAGAACCACCATGCCCAATATGGCCACGAGACCAGATATCATGCCTAGAATAACTGGCAGGGGAGTGACTAGCTCAGCCATTGAGATTGAACCGCTTGGATTGAAAGCAAGAGAAAACGCCAATGAAGCAAGGACGATGATCCAACCAAGAACCAGGCTATGCAGGGCATAGGCACCATAGGAACCAGAGCCGTGTAGGACCAGGGACCCGCCTATGACCAATAGCAAGATCCATGCCACTGCGTGCCTAAGCACAATTGGCAATTCTGACTCGCCACAAGAGTCAATCACTCCACATAGAAAGTCGTCCGCGAGTGTGTTGTTGAAATTCCATAAGGTGAGTACGGCTATCCCGGATATGAGGGCGACGGGAGCGAGTCTCCTCCTGGTGTACGCCGGCCCCATCCTATTCCAAGAGAGCGATACAACGCACAACGCACCGCCGATGATCGCCGCGGATGGTGCGTCCATATCCACTGGGATGCGTTTCTCGGCTTGAATCAGCCGGGGATTACTGGAGTTTTCAAGCAGTCTCGTCTATCGCCACACTCAAATAGGGACCGTTGGTGGACGGCTCGCTGGTGATACGATGGTAAAGCGCCCGAGGAAAGTTATGCGCTACAGTCCATCCGCTGGAAAGCACACGGAGCACACCGTCGAGCGTGTGAAGAAGCGCCGTGCTAGCGAGTTGAAGTGGGGTCAGAGAAGATTCCGCAGGGTCACGGCTGGATACAGGGGTTTCCCACGTCCAAAACCCTCCGGGGAGAAGCCCACGAAGAGGGTGAACCTACTCTACAGGTGCACCGAGACCGGGAAGGCGCACCAACCCGCGGCAAAGAGGGCAAAGAAGTTCGAGCTCGTGGATAGGTGATTGTAACATGTCAAAATCGAGCTTCCTGAAAGTGAGTTGCAAGGACTGCGGTAACGAGACGATCATCTTCAGCCGAGCCTCGTCGGAGATCTCCTGCTCAGTATGCGGAAGCACACTCGCCAGGCCCAAGGGCGGCAAGGCGGACCTCGTGGGGAGCACTATCGTTGAAGTCCTCGAGTGAAGGGGGGCGTGACTTGGCAAGGAAACAGGCATGGCCGGAAGAAGGCGACCTGTTGGTCTGCATCGTTAAGTCAGTTAGCGACAAAGGAGCCTACCTAGAGATAGACGGACTCGATGGAGTCGAGGGATTCGTATTCATCGGCGAGGTTGCCGCAGGGTGGGTCAAATCCGTCAGATCCCACCTCAGGGAAGGGCAAAGAGTCGTGGCCAAGGCTATTGGCGTCAAGCAAGACCGTGGTAGGATTGACCTCTCGATCAAATCTGTATCAGATGAAAGGCGCCGGGACGCCCTCCAGTACTGGAAGAACGAGCAGCGTGCTGGGCAAATCATGAAGGTGGCCGCAGAAAGGGTCAACTGGAGCGAGGACGAGCTCGACAAGAAGTCAGACGACCTCGTGGATGCCTTCGGCTCCCTTTACGGCGCCCTAGAAGAGGCGGCTAGTGACCCGAAATCGCTCTCTGGTGCCGGTTTCTCTGGAGATTGGACTGCCACAATAATCGAGCTTGCCGTCGAGAACATCGTCCCAGAGTCAGTTAGGCTGAAGGGTAGTTTCCACATTGAAGTCTGGTCAAGCGAGGGCGTAGGGGGGATAACGAGGGTCTTGGAGAAGGCCGAGAGTAGCGCAGGTTCGTTCGAGGAGGTCAGCCTCACGTGCCATTATGATGGGGCTCCGAATTATCGCGTGGAAATCGAGGGGCCAGATTACGAGTCTGCCGAGTCAGCCTGGGAGGCTTGCGTCAAGGCCGCAGAGTCCGAGATGTCTGGCCTTGATGGCAAATTCGCCGCTAACCGGGTTTGAACACCGTATTACTTCAAAGACCAGTTGCATCGGTATTACCTCGACCATGCCGAGATCAAAGTTGCAGAGGTGTCCGTCTTGCGATTCCTATGGCTTCAAGAGACTGTGTGACTGTGGGGGCACCCGAGTGGCTGTGGCGCCATTGAAGTACTCTCCAGAGGACCCCCAGGGGGACAGAAGGAGGACAAGAGAAGGATGGGGCACCGACGAATGGGTGGCTCAGCTCCCATCCCCGCGTCAAGCAGGGGGAGAGGAGGAATGAACCGGACAAAGGTCCACTGGCTTGGGGAAATTCCCCCCCACACAGCAGTGATCGAGGCAGTCCCCGGGATTGGAAATGTGGGGAAGTTGATCGTAGATGGCCTCGTATCCTCCTACGAGTCGAAATTGGTCGCGATGTTCCTGCATCCGGACATGCCCCCTCATGCTACCCTGGACTCAGACGGGATCCTGCGGCCGGCGCACATATCGGTCCATTCAGTAAGAATAGGCGCTGACAACATACTATGCATTGGGTCCAATGCTCAGCCCATGACCGCCTCAGGCCAGTTCGAAATGGCGGAGTGTATCCTAGAGACGTTGAATCAACACAGCACTGCTACACTCTATGTTCTGGCTGGTCTGGCGATGCCCCCCGAGTCCAAGGGGATCCACCTGGTGTGCTCCGATTTGCATGTCAAGAGTCGATTGGAGTCCAAGGGGCTGCAGGTGAAATCCGATCAGCCAGAGTCGGGCATGATTGGCTTGGCTGGCCTGTTGATCTCAATGGCGCCCATCCATGGGGTGGAGGTAGTGGGCTTGGTAGCTGAGACTGTGGGCGGCGCTACGGACGCTGCTGCTGCAGAGAGGCTATCGAGGTTCATGCAAGAAGAGTTTGGGGCCCCAGTGGCACTTAGCCTGGACAGGACCCAGAAGATTGCGACCAAGCTGTTGGAGTCCGTGGGAATCTCGGAATCGGCAATCGCTGAGATAATGGGCGAACAGAGCTTGGGCGACCTCTACGTGTGAGGATTATCATGAGGGTGCTTCTAGGGAGCGGTGGTATTGGAACTGAGGAGCGAACCGCTTTGTTTCGGTCGCTGCTGATAGGCCACTACGAGGGTTGCGAAAGAATCGTATTCATACCACTGGCGACTGGAAACCACGAGGATCGGGCTACAAGGATGAGGGAGCTATTGGGACTCGATGAGTCCAGGCTCGTACTGATTGATCAGACCAATGCAGAGACTCAGATTTCCGCCTCAGATGGAATCTACATGGGAGGTGGAAATTCATTCCTATTGGTTCACGAGCTTCACAGGCTAGCGATCGTTGATGTGATCAAGGAGGCCGTCTTGGGTGGAGTACCATACGTAGGTGTCAGCGCGGGGAGCAACGTTGCCTGTCCGACCATGATGACGACGAATGACATGCCAATACTCCTACCTGAGACCTTCGACTCACTGGGCATTGTCCCATTTCAGATCAACCCCCACTATTACCCGGGCAAGATCACATTCAACCACCAGGGTGCAGCACATTCGCACTACGGGGAGTCCCGGGCACAGAGGATCTCGGAGTACCACGTGCTTCATGACATCCCGGTCCTCGGAATGTGGGAGGGCTCATACATTACTTGGGATGGGCAGGAGGGGCGGCTCATTGGAAACGCGGTTGCCTTCTACCCAGATGGGCGGAGCGTGGACCTCATGGACGGTGCGGTTTTTGATGGGAGTCTCTCCCACAGGCAGTCATCCGCCTGAAGATACTGTGATCAGCTCAATTTCTATGTCGCCGTCTATCTTAGAGTTGTGTGGAACGATGGTATCGTCGTGCACAGCGAGAACGGTTGAGGCGTGGATTCCCAATTTTTGGAGGACCTCTGAAATCAACACAGGTTGTGGAAATTGGAGGACATGCTCCTCACTTTCATGTTTCACGGTTACCCTCATGGCTGATCCGAGGCTAAACAGCCTTATCTCTAATTCGACGGTCGCCTGTGCGTTGCCGAGATCGCATAGCCCGGTATTGCGGTGGATTCGAAATCCACTGTCCCTTGGACGCGGGGGTTCAAATCCCTCTCTCGGCGCCATTCCAAGCTTGTCCCTGGATTAGCTAGTAGCTTGGTTCAGACCTCGTCGTTTGAGATGACTACTACCTTGGTTCCCGGGCCCATCTTGATTTGGGGGCGCCCTCCCCACTCACCTACTTCTCCATTCAGTATCCCTATCACGTCGCCCCTGGAGATTGATGCCGCCTTCGTTGGGATGAACTGCTTGAATGCGACGGCAGACGCGGACCCGGAGGTGTCCACCAATGTGATGGCCCATCGGTTGATTGAGACTCCATCGGGGTATGCGTCGATTGACCAGACTTTGCCTACGACTGAGACTCGGGTTTCTATCTCGACTATCGGTGATCTGTCATCCCCATCTGTGACCTTTATCTGGGATTTTGAGTCTAGATCGAGGTTCAGCTGGCCCTTCCAGAGTGATGGGAGAGCGCCATCGACCCTTACCCTCGACCCTTCGGACAGTGATCTTGTAACCTTCTTTGGCCCCCCGAGCCTGTGGGGGCGGACTGTCGCCCTATCCCACCCATCGACCAGAGTGAAGCGAACGTCCACAGTACCGTCCTCTCCCAGTTTGGGGTCTAGGAGCTTCGAAACCTCTCCTACTGCTGAGAACCTCGTCTGGATGTCGTCAATTGGCGTTATGGTCCAATCGTGTCCTAGTCTCTGTAGCTTATCGTATTGGACAGTAGTGGAAGGGGCATCAGACCCTTCGCAAATTCCACGGTACTCGCAGCGTCTGCACCTGGCCTTCGGGTCTTCCTCTATGGGGATTTTATCCGGCACCCCTCCTGGCTGGAACCTCCTCAAGGGGGATGGAGTTGGGGGGCATTCCTCCATAGTCGGGCTCTCTTTCCTGATCTTGTTGTACAGGGAATGAAGATCCATCTCCATCTGATTCATCTCATCTGGACTTGGGATCGGAACGGGTTTCGGCTCACCCGCACCTAGATACCAGATCTCCAGTCCATCGATCGGCTCAGAGTCGCCATGCGTCCTGTTCCACAGCCATGCGTACATCCTCAGTTGGTCGATGTAACCATGTGACCTGTCCCCCTTCCCGATTGAAGCTTTCAGGTCGATGATTCTGGTTCTCCCGCCCCACCTGTATACCAGATCGTATTCACCTTGAAACCAACCGCCCGGGTGGGTAGAGGTCTGTGTGAAGGCCGCGGCATCTGGATCGACGAACCAGGGCCTGGCAATCTCCCATGCCTCGATGATGTGCATTTGCTCGCCATGCTGCCTCGATGATGGGTGCGGATCAGTCCAGACTCTCGGGAAGCCATCCGGTGCTGGCCAATGTGGCCTGTACTCGCCCCTTCGCCAAGCCTCCAAGTCTCCATGTCCTGATTCTAGGCATGAGTGGACCTCCCGAAGGTGCAGGTCTATTCCCCTAATCACCATGTTGAGGCACTCCTCTGGATCTGCGTCCTCGATTGTTCCTCTCCGATTTGGGTTCGCTAGCCAGTCCGATTTCGCATCCTCCCAGCACTTCTCGAAGTGTGCCTCTGCTCGAGAGTGAGCCCATGCGGTGAGGGCCTCAAAGTCAGTCGGCCATGACGACTCGTCGATTGCCTGCAACGTTGGTGAAGGCCACCCCTCCTGAGAGTCCCAGAGAGGGTTTCCTTGCTCATCCAGAGGGCTTTGCATTTGATCTTCCGCTGTCGAGGGAACGAGGGCCGGTGAGTCCCTCATTACCCTACAGATGCACGCCTCAGCCGCGTTCCCACGAATTATCTGTGGCGGTAATGGGGTCTTCAGGCGCCTCTCCCAACCGTAGTACCACAGCCTTGGGCACGTGTTGTATGCGATTGCCTGGGACGCAGAAAGCCTCCTGTAGGGATTGACTTCCGAGTGTTCCCCAGTGCTGTTTTTCTGGATGGGCATGGCTCACCTCACTCTTACTCCTCTGGGGCCTCTTGATTGGGGTGGTTTAGGTATACGGTGGTCATCTCGAGCCTTTCATGCGTGGGGTGCACCTCCACGAAGGCGACTGGCGCATCGACGTATTCCGATATCTCCTCGGCCGTAGAGAGGGGCAACTCGATCCTCCTTAGGTCGCTATCATAGTAGAGGAATCTCCTTGGTAAGCCAGTCTCCTCTACGATTTCGTTGATGAAGCCCTCTGAACTGTCAGGATCGCATTCGATGGCCCCGAAGATCAGCGTCCCATCCTCTGTGAGTATCTCATGGGGCGATATTGTCGCCTCGCCCCTCCTAAGGAACCTGCTTCTCAGCTGCCCGGCGTCTTTGTAGACCGCGGTGCAGAACTTCAAGTGGAATCCGTAGGGTTCTCTGACCACCCCGTCCATCGGATCAGGGGCTCCGATCGATGCGGCAGCGACCCTGTCTCTCAAGGTAACGGCCAACTCAGAGGACCCTGCGGCTCCAGCCGTGATCTCGTCGGAGAGGTTGAATCCCCTGGTTTCCATATTGCCGTGGTTGCCAACCGTTATCTCGAGCTCGTTGAGGTTCAGAAATTGGACGTCCATCTGCCTCATCTTTTCTATGATCGCGAAGAGGTCCTCAGCGCGGTCTGGCTCACATGGGATCTCGATCCCAGTGGCGAGCCCTGCTTTGGTACATGCGGATGTGACCTGCCTGTAGGCATCGACATCTAGGTCCAGGAGGTGGAACCTGATCTCATCGAGCCCGGCTTCGGCGAAGTCAACAGCATAGTCGGGATTGAAAGGAATGCTTGTGTACATGTGCATGTGGAACGATGGTCCAAATTCCCCTCTGAGCCGCCTGATTCCCTCTAACGTGTGCTCCCTGTCCATCAGTGGGTCGCCCCCTGTGATCCCGGCGCCCGTTGCCCTCATGGCACGAGCCTCCTCAATCACCTCTTCGAAGGTGGAGCACGGCCTTTCGTTGGCAAACATGACCTCTGCCTCCCGCCTGTTTTCAGAGAGGGGGCAATAATCGCATTTCCAATGGCACCTCCCTGTGATGAAAAGTACGAGCTTTGAACCCATCTGACATTGAATGCAGCCTTCTGACTCCTCAATGACCGGAGCGTCGAAGAGTGTGGGTACCGTTGGTAGGCGGAATGTCACGGTCATGCATTCACCTGATCGTCGTTCGCAGCAGCTGCCTCAAGAAGCATTTCATGGAAAACAGTCGTTCTGGACAATTCTGGGTGGAATGTGAGGGCGATCACGTTCCTCTCCCTCACTCCGACGGCCTCACCCTCGACGGAGGCGATGGTGAGCCCTGGGGGGACTTCCGTGAACCTAGGGGCCCTGATGAATGCGCACTGGGTCTGCTCGACCTCACCTCGAATTGAAACACTCGCCAGGAATGAGTCAATTTGTCTCCCCCAGGCGTTCCTATCGACAGCGGCTTGGATGATTGGTGGGCCCTCATCCTGGGGGTCCGCTAGTAAGATCGTGCCTGCGCAAGTAGCTAGGACTGGAAGGTCGGGCCAGTGTCTGAGCATCTTGAAAATCTCGCCTAGTACTCCTGTGCCATCCTTTCCCCCCACCTTTCGCATTGTGGTTGATTCCCCACCAGGTAGAATCATGGCGTGGAGTTTAGGTTCCATTAGGTCCCCTGGGGTTCGCACTTCCCTAATGTTCACCTGGACGCCCGCCTTCTCAGCCGCGGACTCGATGGCCTTCACATGGGCTTGCCGTGACCCTTGTAGCATGACAAGTCCGATCTCGATCACGAGTTCACCAGATGCATGGGGGAAATGAACTTCACCACTCGTCTTCGCATCCGATGTTCTCAAATCCGATCCGCCTCATGGGCTGCTATGCCAAGAGCCCACAACTTTGGCGCAGGCCCTGCGGTGTTGCCTCTGGAGGTTGTCGAGTCCTGCAAGAAGCAACTGGCCAATCTCGAGGGGAGTGGACTGGGACTGATGGAGACATCGCACAGGAGTGGGACGTTCCAGTCAGTGATCGATGAGGCTATCTCCCGGTTGAGGAGCCTGCTTAGCATTCCTCCCGACTACACTGTCCTGCTGCTCCAAGGAGGGGCATCGCTTCAATTCCACATGGTCCCATTGAACCTCCTTGCAGAGGGGGAGGTCGCTGATGTAATCGTGACGGGGAAATGGTCACAAAACGCACTTACGGAGCTGAATAAAATAAGGGGCGGCTCATCGATCTGGGATGGGGAGGGAGGTGGATTTTGCATGGTTCCCTCGGCATCCGATTACCATCCCACCGAGGATTCCGTATACGTCCATTACACGTCCAACAACACGATCTACGGTACCCAGTTCAAGCAGGTTCCAAATTCCCAAGGAAAGCCACTCGTGGTTGACGCGAGCTCTGACATCTGTGGGGTCCCTCTGGACGTCGCGGCCCACGACGTGATCTATGCTGGGGCCCAGAAGAATCTGGGGCCCAGCGGGGTCACTGTGTGCATCCTCTCACCCTGGGCAATCGAGAAGGCGAATTCCAACCTCCCCTCGATGTTGGATTACAGGACCCAGAAGGAGAAGGGAAGCATGTTCAACACACCAAACACCTATGGGATATTCGTGCTAAGGGAAGTCTTGAGATGGATTGACGCCAATGGAGGAGTCGAGGGGGCCCATCGGAGAAATAGGGACAAGGCCGCTTTGATCTACTCGGAGATCGACTCAAGCCCCTTCTGGGCCCCACACGCGGAGGTTGGCTCCCGATCGATAATGAATGCGACTTTCAGGTTGGTCGACGAGTCATTGTTGGAGCCTTTCATCAACGAGGCAGAGGAGTTGGGGCTGAAGGGATTGAGGGGGCATAGGATCGTGGGTGGCATCAGGGCCAGCATGTACAATGGGCTCGAGCTAGGTAGCGTGGAGAGGCTCGTCGGATTCATGCGTGACTTCGAGGCCAGGCACTCCTGAGGGGCCATTCATACGCTCGTGCCTACACGGAAAGCTGTGAGACGCCCGGACCTACTGGGATTGCTTGACATCACTCTGCTGGATGAGGGCGCTTCGGAGAGTGACATTAACCGGGTTGTCGATCTCGCGGTAGAGCATGGTGCTGCCGCGGTTTGTGTGCTCTCAAAACATGCGAAGCTTGCAAGGCAGGCTGCGACACCTCAAACGAGGATCGCTGTCGTCGCGGGGCCCTTCCCAAAGGGTTCCCCGGACTTGGACCGATACCTCGGGCCCATACGGGATGCCATTGACGAGGGCGCGGATGAGGTCGACTTGGTTTTGGAGCCACACATCGGATTTGAGGCGTCGATGATGGTCCTGAATGGCATTCGGCTCGCGACCAGCGGGCGCACTCTGAAGGTAATTATCGAAACACCCATTCTGAACGAAAGGGGGGTGCGTGGGGCGGCTAGGATGGCGTTAATGTCTGGAGCGGACTTTGTCAAGACCGGGACAGGAAAGCGCGGAAAATGCAGCAGGGACGCTGCGAGATGGGTATCCGAGGAAATCAAGAGGCACGAGGTTACGACCGGAGAGAGGCCTGGATTGAAGCTCTCAGGGGGCATACGCGATCTGGATGGGCTGAATGGTCTATTGGACGAGGTTAGGTCCGTAGACCCCGATATTATCGAATCAAAGAGACTTAGGATAGGTGCCTCGAGCTTACTGGAGTCCCTCTTATGACCCGCGGGATCATTACTACTTCGGAATCATATCTCTAGGACGGACAGTATGACGTCTGGCCGATTGAGGTAGATGGTCAACACGATCCCCGCGTAGATCATCATCCATGCCCCAACGAGCTTTACCCCATTGGTGTACTTGCTTATGCGATTCGCGAAGGCCCCTCTGCCGTACCCCACCATGGAGACGACGGACACCATCAACAGCATCAAGCCGAAGGTTAGGCCAATGAGCCCTGCCAAAACGGAATTCAGTCCCATTCCTCCGAGGTAAACCACGAAGGGGATCACTGCGATGGCGGTGCAGTCGATGCTCGCGGCCGCATAGCCAGCTCCATAGAGGAACATGTCCCTCATCGGCCTAGGGAGGTCCGAGGAGCTTCGCCTGCCTATTCTCCTGTCGAGCCACCTCTGGAAGGCACTAAACAGATTGCTTGACCATCCAAGTAGATTGAGGGTACCAAGAACGAACAGGCTACACGCGATCAAGAGGGCGATCCACCAGATAACGCCCCAGTCAGCGAATTTGGCGCCCATCATGGCGGCGATCGCCCCTATGGCCGCGAAGAACGTGACCATTCCAGTTCCTGAGGCGAGCCCCAACAGAGGGGGGAGTGGTGCCTTTGCCTCCGACTCGCCATCCCCCGCCAGATCATCAAGGGAGGTTGCCATGGACATTTGGAATCCGATGAAGCTAGGAAGCACAGGAAAGGCGCAAGGTGAGAAGAACACGAGAATTGAGAGCATGGCCCCAAGGAAAAAGAGGGATGGGAGAGACGTATTTACCTCTGAGACGCCTATTCCCCTCATCGCCACTATGTCCTCGTCCGTTCCAGTGAGCGCGATTTCGACCGATGAGTCAAATGATGACCAGCCATCAAGCGGAATCCCTGTGATCTCCCTTGCAAGGATGTAGCCCTCGTGGTCGACCAGGATAACGACGGGGATGCTTCCGGTCCCCCCTGGGGTGAGGTACCTCACCGGGTCCCCGAGAGTCCCGTTTTCCAGAATCGCCGATTGGGGGGACCCTAGCCCAGTCGGATACTGTGGGACGGTGTACTCGCCATCGGATTGATTGAGGTACTCGATCGACTCATCATACCACGACCCATACCCGAGGATCACCAGTTCCCTCTCGCCGACAAGGGAATCCCAATACTGCATCTTCTCCTCGAGGTGGTACTGGACGGCATGGCAGCTCGAGCAGTCATGGGCCATCATGTCGATGATCATGATCTTGCCTTCAAGTCGAGATGTGTCTATCAGGCCGTCTTCGTTCATGACCTCGGTCTCGATGCCGTCGCGCTCGAGTGACTCGTAGACCAACCTGGGTATTGGCCTGACATCTCCTCCAGATCCGATTTGATCGCCAGCCAAGTCGAAGGCTGACAGCCCTACCAGCGATATCCCGGAAAAAAGGACTGCGGACAGGATAGCTGCGGACCATGTTGTCCTCTCCCTCAGAACCGACAGATCGATATTCACGCTCATACGAGTGTGAAATCCCTATTTCAGATGAGTGGGTCGATGATGCAACGCATCAATCTAAATCCGTTGCCTTTCCTACGCAGCCCATAGGGCTCGTGGTCTAGGGGTTATGACGTCGCCTTCACATGGCGAAGATCGCAGGTTCAATTCCTGCCGAGCCCACCATTGATGGTTCTGTACGCACGATTTTAGAGATTCTGCCCAGGATTTATTGTTTCCCGATCGAAATCCACTCATTTTTGAGAGCGTGATGCCAATAACTTGCGAAACGGATGAAGTTGTATCCTGTGCGTTCGATTCTTGATATCGCCTTGAACAGGTTTAGTCTGCCAGCCTTGCTACCAATGTCCTTTCCTGGTGTAGATGATATGACCTCTTGGCAGGACTCCCAGATTTGGGATATGTCATCCCACCTGCCTGATAGATCTTCGATGTCAGTTTCAGCACCGTCATTCACTGATTCTGCGATTACATGGATTACTCTGTCCAGAGAGTCAGCCATTTTCTGGATTAAATCGGACAGAGTTTCTGGTATTCGACCAATACCAACCTCATCTACAAGATATTGTGAAATCATAGAGATATCCCTAGCATGGCGATTCGCTCGCTCAACAGTGTCAGCACCCCTCAAAATTGTAGATATCATTCTCAGATCACCCATCATTGGCTGGTTCAAGGAAAGCACCAACAGAATGTCGCCCGTCCTTTCCCAGGATATTTTCCTCGCTTGATCTCGTGCTTTAATTACCTCATCTACGTTGCCGACATCCAATTTAACCAACGATGCGATGGACAAAGCGTATATTCTCCGAACTTCGTCAAGATCATCTACAAGCTGACTTTGGAGTTGTTCCAATCTTTCGTCTAATCCCGTCCTTACTGGAGCCATACTTTCACCTACCCAAATCGTCCTGTTATGTACTGGCCAGTGAGTTCCTTCTCTGGCTCGCTGAAGATCTTCTTCGTTGGTCCGGCTTCGATCAACTCCCCCAGATAGAGGAACGCTGTTTGATCAGAAATCCTAGCAGCTTGGCTCATTGAATGGGTGACTATTATCACGGTCACCTTTTCTTTTATGACCTGAATTAACTCCTCGATCTTCGCAGTCGCAATTGGATCTAAGGCGGATGTTGGTTCATCCATGAGTAGAATTGAGGGTTTCGTCGCGAGGGCTCTAGCAATGCATAATCTCTGTTGTTGACCACCTGACAAGGAATAAGCGTCCTCTTCCATCCTATCTTTGACCTCATCCCAGAGAAAGGCGTCGTTGAGGCTTTCCTCAATGATTGCATCCAACTCGGTCTTGTCCTTCAACCCTTGAATTCTGAGGCCGAAAGCCACATTCTCATAGATGGATGTCGGAAATACGTTCGCCTTTTGGAAAACCATTGACACAGCCCTCCTGAGCAAGACTGGATCGATGTCATCTGACAATAGATTCTTGCCCCTCCATTCAATCTGACCAGACATGGAGCAGGTGGGTATCTCATCGTTCATCCTGTTGAAAGCCCTGAGCAGGGTGCTCTTTCCACAACCAGATGGCCCTATGAATGCGGTTACTCCAGCCTCTTTCACATCCAGATCTACTGAGGATATAGCCGGTTTTTGGCCGTATTTTACAGTCAAATCTTTTACCCGGATAACACCTTCTTTCTCTGCCATTACCATGTCCTCCTCGATTCCGCTCTGTTTCTGATGAAGATAGCGATGAAATTCAAAATTAGTAGTAGCAACAACAGAACTAGGATAGTACTTGCAGCGAGGTCGTGGAAAGATTCCTTCGGATGCCTCGTCCAGAAGAAGATCTGTATGGGAAGGGCTAGGAACCCATCCATTATTCCAGTCGGTGCGGTCTTTGAGAATAGACTGGCCACAAATAAGATCGGGGCGGTCTCCCCCAGTGCTCTTGCGACGGACAGGATGGCCCCAGTTGCTATCCCCGGAATAGCATTCGGGAGGACATGGTGCCTAACAGCCTGCCATCGGGTCGCCCCTACTCCCAATGCTGCGTCTCTGAATGACTTGGGGACTGCCAAAAGGGCCTCCTCCGTGGTGACGACGATCATGGGCAGGACCATCATCGCAAGGGTCAGGGAACCCGTGAGCAAACTGAGCCCGAAGCCGAACATCCTGCTGAAAACGTAGAGTCCCACGAGTCCGAAAATTATGGACGGTACCGCTGCTAAGTTCTGGAGGGTTCTCCTCAGAAACTGATTCAATAACCCAACTGGGGCCAATTCCGTGAGATAGACTGCTGCACCGATTCCTGCCGGAAGTGCGAAGAGCATCGTGAGGGTGATCAACCATAGTGATCCCCAGATGGTGGGACCAATGCCCGCATTCTCCGGCCTCGCTGAGGGGAAATCCGTGAGGAAATCGAAATCGATTCCGGCAAGGCCAGTCTCAAGTATCGTCTGCAGTAGAACCAATAGGAATGCCAATCCCACGAACAGGCTACTTGAGATAACCAATCTAGAGAACTTCTCTTTGCGTCTCCGGTAGATGTCATACCTGGACGGTAAGAACGGATCAGCCTGGACATTCAATCTTCCTTGAGTCGGCCAGATCCCATTGATAGAAGCTATTCCACTTTTTATCAGATTCGAAACACGGCCTGCGACCCCCTTCCTCTTCACGCCCAATCTCTTCCTTGTTGCCCCAACCGCCAGTATGTTGACGGTGTATGTCAAGACAAACAACGTAGCGCCCACCGCGAAACCTGCCTCTGTCGCTGGACCTGGGGGAATGTCGCCTGTTGCGACCTGTGCAATGTAAGCGGTCAGGGTTTGGACCTCCAGTCTGGGGTCGAAGTGCAATGCAGCAACTGACCCCGCGGCCATTGTCACTGCCATTGTTTCCCCAACTGCACGCGCCAATGCAAGTAGAATCGCTGCCACTATCCCAGAACGAGCGGATGGCAGCACGACCCTGGTAGCCATCTCCCATCGAGTTGCCCCAAGTCCCAAGGCGGCCTCCTTTATCTCACGGGGGACGGCCCTAATCGCATCATCCGATATTGAAACGATGATTGGAAGGATCATCGCAGCGACTACGATGATCGCACTTGCTGCGTTAAAGTAGTCGGCCCCGATCGTCCGCTGCATGAACGGGCTGATCACAAGCAATGCGAAGAAGCCGTGCACAACGGAGGGGATTCCAGATAGCACCTCAACGATCGGCTTGAGGACCCTCCTTGATCGAGGAGACGCGAATTCTCCCAGGTGTAGGGCGGCTGCAACCCCCAGTGGTATGGATATGGCAAGGGAGCCAATCGCGATTAGGGCCGTTCCGGATAGCAATGGCCATATGCCGAAGCTAGGGTTTCGACCATTTGGTAGCCAATTTGTCCCCGTTAAGAACTCGGCGAGATTGGCTTCCCCGTAGTCGAAGAAGCGGACGGTCCCAGATGCTAGCGTGTAGATTATCAGAGCGCTAGCAATGACCGACAGTGAGGCTGCCGAGAACAGCGCACCGTAGGTGAACCTGTTGCGGGGGACTCGCCCATCCAAGAAGTGATGGGCTGAGTCCTCCATCATCAATCACTTCTCAGGCCAACGCCATTCGTTGGAGTGACAGTAGGTTTGCGTCGACCAAGTCTACCCTTACGTATCCCACTTCATCGCAGACATCTTGGCCCTCATCAGAGAGAGCGAAGGCCAGGTAGCCGTTAACCGCTTCCGAGTTGTCAGCATTCGCGTCAGTGTAGATGTGCAGCGGCCTGGCCATCGGATAATCAGCGACCGTCTCGAGTGACGGTTCGACTGCACCGTTACCATGGTCGATGGCAACGGTGTTGACCTTGTCTACGTTCTCCCTGACGTACGCGAAGCCGAGGAAGCCGATCGCGAACTCATTGGCCTGAATGGCAGTCATGATCACATTGTCATCGGCTGACGGAT
>WTHQ01000003.1 GCA_011523055.1 Methanobacteriota archaeon | reverse complement strand
GAGGCGGCAGCGGCCGCCGAGGCCCAGAGGAAGCAGGCGGAGGCAGAGGCGGCAGCGGCCGCCGAGGCCCAGAGGAAGCAGGCGGAGGCAGAGGCGCAGAGGCGCATGCAGGAGATGGACGCGCAGCTCGAGGCCAGGAGGAAGGCCCTCGAGGAGATGGACGAGAAGGCCAGGAAGAAGGAGGAGGAGCTCATCCGCGTCGCCGAGCGTGCCAGTGAGATCGACTTCGGGACGCTCGGCGTCGCCGCCAAGGCCACGTCGAAGGGCCCGATCGAGGCGGGCTCCGAGGAGCTCGAGATCGGTGACGCGTCGGCCTTCGAGGAGTCTGGGAGCGCCTGGGTCCAGGACGACCAGGGCGGCCTCAGCATCTCATGGACCGGCAAGACAGCGAGCGCGCTCGTCGGGGTCTCTGGCCTGAAGCGCGCCTTCGCAGCCGCCGCCGTGGTGACCGCGCGCGACGACCTTCAGAGGATCAAGGGGGTCGGGCCGTTCATCGAGGAGAAGCTGAACATGCTGGGCATCACCACCTTCAAGCAGGTCGGGAACATGACGCCGGAGCTGGAGGACCAGGTCAACACGGCCATCGAGTTCTTCCCCGGGCGCATCCGAAGGGACAAGTGGGCGAAGCAGGCCCTGGAGCTCGCTGACTGACCCCCTCCAAGCACTTTATCCGGTGACACCCCCTTGGGTGGGGCATGACCGACGCGCATGGACAGGACACGATCGACCGGATGGGGAGCAGGGACCTGAACGACGACGGCCGGATCATCAACCTCGCAGTGGTCGGCTCCAGCAGGTTCTACGACTTCGACGTCTTCGAGACCGCCATAGGCGGCTGGGTGGATGAGCACGGGTACCCGGACATCGTGATCGTCGGGGGCGCCAGCGGCGTCGACTACATGGCCGAGAGGTGGGCGGACAACTCCGGCATCCCATCGGCGGTGTTCACCGAGGAGTGGGACGACCCAACCCGCACCCTGGAGGACAGGGGGCGGCCCGAGGCGGGGAACTCCCTCACGAGGAAGATCATGGACTCGTGCACCCACGTCCTCGCGCTGCCTTCGCCGACGAGCAAGTGGACGAGGATCGTCATCGACCTCGCCGAGTCGTCCGGCAAGCCCATCTACGTCATAGAGGTCGAGTGAGGCCAGGCTCACTCCCACGGGCCCCGGGGCCTACAGCGGTATGTTGCCGTGCTTCCTGGGGACCAGCTCCTCCCTCTTCCCGTCGAGGGGCTGCAGCCCCATGATGAGCCGCCTCCTCGTCTGGTTGGGCTCGATGACGTCGTCGACCCACCCGTGCCGTGCCGCCGTGTAGGGGTCGCCGAACTTCTCCCTGTACTCGCCGACGAGGCGGGCCAGGGTCGACTCGGGGTCATCGGACTCCTCCAGGTCCCTCCTGTGGATGATGCGGACGGCACCCTCGGCGCCCATGACGGCCAGCTCCCCGCTCGGCCAAGCGAGATTCAGGTCGGACCTGAGGTTCTTGCAGGACATCGCGAGGTACGCCCCCCCGTAGGCCTTCCTGGTCACCACCGTGAGCTTGGGGACCGTGGCCTCGGCGTAGGCGTAGAGCAGCTTGGCCCCGTGCCTGATGATGCCCCCCCACTCCTGCACGGTGCCGGGGAGGAAGCCAGGCACGTCGACGAAGGTCACCAGTGGCACGTTGAAGACGTCACAGGTCCTGATGAACCGCGCCGCCTTGACAGAGGCGTCGATGTCCAGGCACCCCGCCAACACGCTGGGCTGATTCCCAACGACCCCGACGGTCTGGCCACCTAGCCTAGCGAAGCCTGTTATGATGTTCTCCGCGTAGTCAGGGAAGAGCTCCAGGAAGCCACCATCATCCACCACGCTCTGAACCACCTTCCTCATGTCATACGGCTTGTTGGTGTCGCTCGGCACGATGTCGTCCAAGTCGTCACAGGCCCTCATCGGATCGTCCGTGCCGGCGAGCCTCGGCGGCACCGACTCAGTGTTGTCGGGCAGGTAGGAGAGCACGTCCATGGCGAGTTCGAAGGCATGCTGGTCGCCATCGGCCACCAGGCAAGCGACCCCGCTCCGGCTCGAGTGCGCCCCCGCCCCTCCGAGCTCGCCCTCGTCCAGCTCTCCAGAGGAGATCTCGGGGATGAGCCATGGGCTCCTCATGAACATCCTGCCATGCTCTGCCTCCAGGATCACGAAGTCGGAGAGACCCGCTGCGAGCGCGCTCGTCCCGGCAACCGTCCCCAGGATCACGGAGATGATGGGGATCCTGCCTGAGCAGGCTGCGAGGGAGTCGAGCATCTCGCCCGTCGCCCCGAGCGCGGGGACCCCGTCCTCCACACGCTGGCCCGTGCCGTCCCATATGGCGATGATCGGGCGCATCGTCCGGTTGGCGAGGTCGATCGTCGACGCGATCCTCTTGGCGTGCATCTCCCCCATGCTCCCGCCGAAGACCCCAGGCTCCTGCGCGATCAGGATGACCCGCCTCCCGTCTATCTGGCCGTGCCCAGTCACGACCCCGTCCCCGACGGGACGGTTCAGGTTCATGGTGCCCAGCGTCGACCTGTGCCTGACGTAGGCCTCGGTCTCGATGAAGCTGCCCTCGTCGACGAGTGACTGTATCCGCTGGGCAGCGATGCCTAGGTCAGCGCGGACACTCATGATGCGCCATCTGGAAGCCCCGGGTTATTAGGGGGATCGAATGTTCAACCTCGGGAGTCGGGTGGATTCTCCCCCACCAGGTCCCTTGACCAAGCACCCCTGATCTCGTCGATGCCCATGCCCCTGCTCAATAGGTGATGGAGCTTGATGACCGCGGACCCCGGCGGGCACAGGGAGCCGTGCCCGATCAGTCCGATTGATCGCTGGTCACGCCCCTTGGCATATACGTCCATGTTGACCATGCCACTGACCGTCTCGGCGGTGACGACCACAGGGACCCCCTCGCTCACCGCGTCCCTCAGGACGCTGGCAAGCTCTGGGTTCTCTGGTGAGTCCCCCAACGGGTCATGGATCGGAAGGTGCCCGAGCCCGGTCCCCCGGACGACAATGGCATCGAGGCCCCCTCTCACGGCCGCCCTGATCATGGAGGGGGAAAGGTGCGGGCCAGCGACGAACTCCTGGATGCTGATGTCCTCGTCGAAGCGGGTCGGGCTCGACTCGACCTCCCTTTGCGCGCCTCTTGGCTCCGGGGCCTCTATCACAGGATGGCCCGATTTGAGTGAGATGTGGCCGATTGGGCCTTGGTTCACGACCACGAACGCACCGCGCCTCGTGCTGTGCCCCTTCCTAGAGGAGCATCCGGGTAGCACGACGCACCTGCCATCCGACCCGGTATCGTGCATGACCACCACGGAGGCGTCCCTGTGGCCGGTCGGGTCGGGGCCGCTCGCAGCCCAGTGGACAGCAGCGATCAGGTTCTCGTAGGCATCGCTCGAGCCCCTGTCAGGCGATCGCTGCGAGCCTGTGAGGACGATCCTGCCCGGGGGCCTCCCCCCGCATCCAGACCAGGCGTAGGCGAGCGCAGCCGCTGACAGGTGGAGTGTATCGGTCCCATGTGTTATCACCACGCCGGCATAGCCCTGATCGAAGGCCTCCCTGGTGGCTTCGATCATTCCGTTCCAGTGCCTCGGACGGACGTCATCCGACCACATGTTTCCGAGCATCCTGACCCTGAGCCTCGCTATCGACCTCAACTCGGGCACAGAGGCCAGGATCTCCTCTGGCTCGAACCTGGTCGTGACGGCACCCGTGGCGTAGTCCACCTTGGAGGCGATGGTCCCGCCCGTGTGGATGAGCAGCACCTCTGGCAGTGACTCGTCCTCGGGGAGCTCGCCACTCGGCCCGCTGCTGGAGGACGGACCGGGCCCGAGGACTGTGATCCCCTGAACGCTCGCCTCCGGGTGGGACAGGTTGTAGCCATTCTCGAGCTTGATCGTGACAAGCCCAGTCCCTGCAGGTGGGATGAGCGTGCCCTCGTAGGACTTGTCCCCATTGGTGGTCGAGACGGACAACTCCACCCTCGATCCGATGGGCGCCTCCCTCGCCATGGCCACTTGTCGTGCCGGAGGACCATGAAGACAACGCATGATTCTGGGTGGAATAGTGAAGTAATAGCCATTTTAAGCAGCCATCGATTCATTCAATTCACATGAGGAAAGCATCGTGGCTTGCTGTGTTCCTCGTGGCCATCATGGCACTTGGACCAGTGTCCACCGCAGTCGGGGGAACAGCGGACGGGGAGGGCGGCGCAGGGGCTCCCTCTCCACTGAGCTGCTCGGGGTCGACCCCCCATGATGACGACACCAACTACTACGTCGATGCGGCCTCGGGCGATGACTCATACCCAGGGACCCAGGCATGCCCCACCCAGACGATACAGCAGGCCGTCACCAACGCCGGTCCCGACGACACCGTCATCGTCAACGCCGGTACGTACCAGGAGACGGTCGCACTCGACTCGGAGGGGCAGGTCATCAAGGCCGCCACGGGCGACAGGGTGGTGATCGACGGCTCGGAGAGCGTCACTGGAGATCTCAGCGCGACGTGGACGCAGCACAGCCAACTCGACTCGGGGTGGGTCTGGAAGGCGGACCTCCCGAAGGACGCATGGCAGCTCTTCCTGTCCTACGAGGAGGAGATGCCCGCCAGGTGGCCGAACGCCAACTTCTCGGACTTCACCGCCCTAGATGACGACGACTACTGGGCCCATGGCACGATATCCGGGACGGACATCGACAACACCGACGCAGATGGCGACGGGCTCCCCGACGTCGGGTGCCCAGCGGGGGAGGAGCTCTACCAGGACGGGAGCGACTGGCACTGCGTCGAGTACCTGAACGGGGAGATGGAGGACGACGCGGGCTGCTGCTCGAGCCACTCGGGGCTCGCGGCGAGCGGAATCGACCCGGTGGGGTCGATCGCGGTCCTGAACATCGGCTCCTTCAGGACATGGAGCAGGGAGGTCCTCACATTCGACTCCTCCGCCGGCTCATTCACCTACGCGCAGGTGCCCTCCGACCAGTGGAAGTACAAGCACCACGTCTACTTCCTCACCCAGAAGCTGGAGCTCCTGGACACCCCCGGGGAGTGGTTCTTCGACGACGACTCCTCTGGCAACACGATCTACTACATGCCGAGGGCTGGCGAGGACCCGAACGACCTCGACATACGGGTCAAGACCAAGGCCTACGGCGTGACGTGCGCGGACAACGACGACATCAAGGTCGAGGGCATCGACTTCTTCGCCGCGGCCTTCAGCCTGGACGACTGCGACGGGGCCCAGGTCAGGAACTCGACCCTCCTCTACCCGAGCACCTCCAAGAGGTCCCTCGGCGTCGCGGGCGAGGACCAGGACAACAGGTACGTCAGCCGCATGGACGACTGCGTGGGGTGCCTGATCGACACCTGCGAGTTCCTCTACACCGACGGGGCGGCGATCGAGGCCCACGGCGGCACCTCCTCCTCGGTCGGCAACCAGGTCAACAACTCGTACTTCTACTACATCGACTGGTCGGGGTCGGACCAGATCAGCCTCATGACCACGATCGCCATGAGCGGCACGAGCAACCTCTTCACGAACAACACGATGCACAAGACCGGCACGTCGGCCACCATCCGGATCGGCGACGCGCCCCAGGTCATGTTCAACGAGATCTACGACACGGCCCACCTCCAGTCCGACGGGACGATCATCCAGATGATGCAGGGGGAGCAGGAGGGCGCCGAGATCGCCTACAACTGGGTCCACGACTCGCCGAAGTACGGGATCAGGATGGACGGGCCGTTCGGGGGGACGAACTCGGGGAGGAACGCCACCGTCCACCACAACGTGGTGTGGAACATCAACGGGGGCATCATCGCGAAGGGCGACTACCACAACGTCAGCCACAACACCGCCTTCGACAGCCCGGCGGACTCCAGCGGCAGGAACGACATCGTGGTGCTCTACGACGACACGGGGGGCAACGAGAACTCGACGGTCCAGTACAACGCGGCCGACAGGATGGCCGGCCACAGGACCAACACCCTCCAGCAGAGCCCATTCCCGCAGAACGACGACATCTCCGACAACTGGAACGGGTTCGACGACGACAACTCCGGGGAGACGGTCGCCTCGCAGCTCGCCGACCTCGGCGCCTACGACTTCAGGCCCGTGGTGGGGTCCGAGATCGACGCCCTGCAGGCGGGGGCCTACCTCAGCTCACAGACCGCGACCGCGCCAAGCGACCCGGCCAACTACGACCCATCGACGTACTACTGGAACCCGGGCATCAAGAGGGACGCCTCGAGCCCATGGGCGAGGTCGACGTACACGCTCCCCTGCACCGGTGGCAGCTACCACGACGGCACGTCCTGCCAGGACTCGTCCGCGGGGCACTACGTGGACGGCTGGGGCCAGACCTC
>WTHQ01000035.1:57502-62597 GCA_011523055.1 Methanobacteriota archaeon | reverse complement strand
GCCGAGGCTGAAGTCGTCGTTGACGTTCACCACGGCGAGGTTGAAGCTCTGTGAGGTCGTCGTGTCCGACGGGTCGTCGTCGGTCGCTGTGACCGTCACGGTGTTGTCACCGACGTCCGCCTGCTCGGGAGCCGCTGTGATGATCCCAGTGGATGCGTCGATGGTCGCGAAGTCAGCGCCTGTGATCGAGTACGTCAGGGTGGCGTCCGGGTCGTCGTCCGAGAAGTAGCCCGAGACGTCGATGTCCGTCGAGGCGTCCTCGAGGACGGCCTGGTCCGGTATGGTCGTCGAGGTCGGGTCGTTGTCGTCGATGCCGGTGACCGCAGCTGACGCGGCGCTGAGGACCGTGGTCGACCTGCCGGAGTCGTCGTCGTAGGTCATCGAGACCTGCATCGCCTGGCCGGTGTCGCTGTTCGCGAGGGTGTAGGTCGAGGCGGTGGCCCCTGCTACGGCGGCGGATCCGCTGTACCACTGGTAGGTCGCCGTGGACATGTCGATCCCGTCCTCGTCGGAGACGCCGGAGGAGTCGGCTGTGACCACCTCGCCCTCGGTGAGGGTCCCGGTGATCACGAGGTCGCCCACAGGCGCCTCGTCGACGTCCGTGACCGAGACGGCCACGTCCATGGTGTCGGACTCGAGGTCACCGAAGGTGGAGGCCGTCACCGTCAGGGTGATGCTCGGCTCGGTCTCGAAGTCGAGTGCGGCGTCGTCGCTGACGGTGATCGCGCAGGTCTCCGCGTCGATGTCGAAGTGGCCGTCGTCGTCGCCCGCCGTGATCGCGCAGTTGTCCGTGGTGTCGTCCATGGACGTCGTTGACCAGACGCTGTCGCCTGACGCGGCGTCCTCGGCGACCGAGGCCGTTGCCGGCCCGTCGAAGGCGAACACAGTGTTCGTGATGTGGACGGAGTAGGTCTGGGTGGAGGCCACGTTGCCTGGGCACACGGCCTTCACGTCGAACTGGAAGGTGTTGTCGCCGTCTGCGTCGAGCGGGTTCTCGTGGTCGAGCGCCGTGGAGGCCATGGTGACCTCGAAGGCGGTCCCGCTGACCGGCGTCGAGAACAGGAGGTTGTCCTTGTCGTCGACCCCTGAGGCGTACATCTTGCAGTCGTCGGCGTTGCTCACGGTCGAGGCGAGGTCGATGGTGACCGTGGTGACCGTGTTCTCGGGCACGTCGAGGTCGACGGTGTCGTAGGACACCGTTCCGTAGTCCAGGGAGGCGTCCCTGATGTACTCCATCGGCGCCGTCTGCCCGACCATGAGCATGGCCACGAAGGCGAGGGTCGCGAGGCTGACCCCGCGCTTGTTGGTCTGGGTGGATGTTGCGGCCGTCATGGTATCAGGCCCCCTCCTCATCATCGACGTCGTCCTCGTCGTCGAAGTCCTCGGTCTCGTCGAGGTATTCATCGTCTCCACCGCTGCCGCCCCGGGACCTCATGGCGAGCCCGAGCCCCGCGATGAGCGCGAGGGCGCCTGCACCGACCCCGATGAAGGGGGCTGGGTCCGCGTCGAAGTTGTCGCGTAGCGTCAGTGGCACCTGTTCGTCGTCCTCGCCGTCGCAGTTCGCGTCGAACTGCTTGTCTGCGTCGTCTGGGAAGGCGTCCTCCCAGGGGGCTATGCCCTTCGAGGGGTCCGTCACGTCGCAGGCGAGGATGAGTGACTCGTCTGCTGGGTTGGGGACGCCGTCGCCGTCCCGGTCTGGGTCGAGGGCGTTGCAGATCCCGTCACCGTCGAGGTCGGCGGGCATGATGGAGGCTGAGTCCGGGTCCCCGAATCCGCCCATGTTGCGGCAGACGGTCTCGGTCGTGTCGAGCCAGCCGTCGCCGTCGTCGTCCATGTCGGTGTTGTCGCCCGTGCCGTCGCCGTCGGTGTCCTTCGACTCCGATGGGTTGTTGGGGAAGGCGTCGTCGCCGTCGAGGACGCCGTCGTTGTCGTCGTCCGCGTCGGTCACGTCGCAGTCGCCGTCGGCGTCGTTGTCGCTCGGGACGGAGAGCCTGTTCATGGGGTCGCTACCGCAGTTGGGCTCGACGATGTCGTCCCACCCGTCGTTGTCGTCGTCCTCGTCCGTGAAGTCGCCGATGCCGTCACCGTCGGAGTCGACGTACTCGTTCGCGTCGAACGGGAAGTCGTCGACGTCGTCGTTGACGCCGTCGCCGTCGTCGTCGGGGTCGAGCTTGTCGCAGACCATGTTGCCGTCGTAGTCGGCTGGCACCGAGCTCGCGTCCATCGGGTCCGTGTCGCAGGCGAGCTCCTCGAGGTCGGTCCACGCGTCGCCGTCGTCGTTCAGGTCGGCGTTGTCCCCGACCCCGTCGGCGTCGTTGTCAGCCCACTCGGAGGCGTCGTACGGGAAGAGGTCGAGCCCATCGGCTACGAGGTCGTTGTCGTCGTCCATGTCGGCGTTGTCGCCCCTGCCGTCCCCGTCGAAGTCTGCCCACTCGGTGCTGTCGTCGGGGAAGACGTCGACGTCGTTGTCGACGCCGTCGTTGTCCCTGTCGTTGTCGAGCAGGTCGCAGGTCCCGTCGCTGTCGAGGTCCGTCGGTATGTCCCCGTTGGCCAGTGGGTCGGAACCGCAGTCGATCTCGGTGAGGTCCGTGAAGCTGTCGTTGTCGTCGTCGAGGTCCGCGTTGTCGCCGATGCTGTCCCTGTCGTTGTCAGCCCACTCGGCCGCATCGAACGGGAAGGCGTCGAGAGCGTCCGTCCACGTGTCGTTGTCGTCGTCCGGGTCGAGGGGGTCGCAGATCAGGTCCATGTCGAAGTCGTCGGGCACGCTGGTCTCGTCGAGCGCGTCGGTGCCACAGTCCCTCTCGAGCTCGTCGAGCCAACCGTCGCCGTCCGTGTCGTCGTCGGAGTTGTCCCCGATCCCGTCGCCGTCCTGGTCGTTGGTCTCGTTGGGGTCGTATGGGAACGCGTCGTCCGCGTCGATCACGCCGTCCCCGTCAGAGTCGTCGTCGAGGAAGTCGCAGATGCCGTCGGCATCGGTGTCGGTCGGCATCGAGGCGGGGTCGTCCGCATCGGTCCCGCAGGCGTCCTCGTCCACGTTCAGCCAGCCGTCCCCATCACGGTCCATGCTCTCGAACGTTACGTCGATCCAGTAGGGGACCTCGTCGAGCATGTCAGCGCTCGATGGCCAGGCCACGTTGCCGGAGAAGTCGTTCACGAGGAAGTAGTTCGTCTTGCCCGAGACGTCGCCGAAGCCTGCGTTGCTGTAGCTCTCGATGCATATCGAGCCAGAGGCGGTTGCGTGAGGCGTCGTGTACCAGCTGCCGGACGTAGACGGGTACTCCATGGAGCCGTCGCCCCATGCGTAGAGCCTCATCATGGTGTTGTAGCCGAACCCGAAGAAGTTCTGGCCGGCCCAGGTTAGGCAGATCTCGTAGGAGTATCCCAGTGGCACGTGGAACGCGTAGGTGTCGTCCATGTCGTTGGCGGCAGACACCCACCCGGTCCAGTTCAGTGACTCGAGCTCGCCGGTGGTCGAGTTGTACGTCGAGGTCACACCGGCGTCGGTGTCCCCGATGAGCTCGGTGACGTTGAGGCCACAGAGGATGGCAGCACAGGCGTCCGAGCCCGAGCCAGCGTCGTCAGTGGGGAACCAAAGGTCGTCGACGTGTATGAACTCGATCGAGATCTCGTACTCGAGCGCCTCGGTCGTCGGTCCGCTGCCGAACTGGCCTATGTAGGAGCGCAGGTGGACGTACCCGCCGCCGAGGGGCGCGGAGCCTGTCGTCAGGGTCGCGCTCTCGCCCTCGTTCTCCATGATGCCGAAGCCGGCGACCTGGTAGTACTCGTCGGTCCCGCACTCCGAGTCGAAGTAGGGGCAGGCGAGGAGCGTGAAGGCGAGGAAGTCCTCCTGGATCGAGAAGCCGGTGTCCTCGTCGTTCAGGTCGGTGAGCGTCGTCAGTGTGACGTTCATGAAGTGGTCCTCTGGTATCGAGACGCGCACGTTGTCCTCGGGGTCCCATGCTGCGTCCATCCACGCGGTGCAGGTCCCACCGGTCGGGCCGATGTCACTGGTCGTTGGGTCGTCCATGCCCGAGTGGTTCACCCAGTTGGTGTTCCAAGGTGCCTGTGGGCCCCAGGGGAAGTGGTTGAAGTCGAATCCGGTCCCGCAGTCGTTCTCGGGGTTGAGCGTGTTGTTGGGCCACAGCATGTCGATGTCAATGGTGTACTCGCCTGATCCCCTGAGCATCTCCACGGTTATCACGAAGGTGTCGCCACCGTCCGCGAAGAGCGAGTAGGCCTCTTGTGGGTACTCGCCCTCGTCGTACTCCGATATGACGTCGTAGGAGGCGTTGTCGCCGAGTGTGAGGGACATGTAGGTGTCCGTTGGGTACCCTAGCGTGACCAGCATCCCGTAGTTCTCCGGGACGTAGATCTCGTACTGGTCCATGTCGTCCCAGACGTCGTGCGCGGAGGCCGTGTAGGACCCGTTCATGGTCGGGATCGCCATGCGGGTGAGGTAGTCATCCCCTGCGTCACTGCCCATCCCAGCGTCGTCTGCTGGGTCGGTCCACGTTGCTGATTGGCTGTAGGTGGACCAGGTGATGGTGTAGTTGTACTCGAGGTCGTCCTCAGGCAGGTCCCCTCCGATGCCTACGATGTAGGTGATCGGGGGCGGTGGCCCCCCTGAGCAGGTGACCACGAGCCCCTGTAGGTCACCGTGGTTGGGCAGTCCCTGGTTCTGGTACCAGTCGGAGTACCCTGCTGAGGCGCCGTCCTGGTTGAAGATCTCGTAGGAGACCTCTGAGTCCCAGGAGCCGTTCCAGTCGATGTTGGCGTCGACCACGGACCCGCAGCTCACGGGGAAGCTGACGGAGCCGAACGATCCGGATGAGAGCGTGACGTCGTCGAGCACGACCACGCCATCCACGATGATGTCGATCGAGTTGCCGTTCCACCCATCGCCCCATGAGTCGTACATCTCGAGCGTCCATGACAGTCCGGATCCTGGGTTGTAGGTGAGGTTCGATGTCACCGACCTCATGCCCTCCTGCGCGTTCGCCTCGAAGTCGATGTCGACCCATGTGCCTGGCACGGCCGCGATCTCCTTGGCGAGCCCGAAGCCCATGTCGTAGTCGTGGTCGTCGTCGAAGACGAT
>WTHQ01000035.1:5265-57402 GCA_011523055.1 Methanobacteriota archaeon | reverse complement strand
CCTTCGTGTCGGCTATCTCCTCGTCCCCAGCGTCGCCGTTGAAGACGTCGTAGTATGTGTCCGGCGAGCCACCGTCGTCCTGGTTGTAGCAGGGTACTCCGGAGACGGGTATGAAGTTCACGTGGAGCGTGTAGATGGCGTCGCTCACGCCGAACCCGGACCACCAGGCGACCTCTATCCAGGCGATCGCGCCCCAGTCCATGTCGGTGCTGATCACGAGCTCGGGGTTGTTGTAGATGGAGTCGTCGATCATCGAGGTCAGAGCGTAGTCACCGTAGAGGTAGAGGTCGAGGTCCGCGCTGTTGTCCCATGAGAGTGTCACCTCGACGAGGTACCCCTCGGGTATGAAGACGGCCCAGACGTCCTGCTCGTCCGACGTGTCGGTTACGATTCCCATGGACTCGGCCTCGAGGTCGAAGCCATCCGTCTGGAAGAGGCCTGTCACGTTCCCCGCATCAGCGGTCAGGACCGCGTCCGCGCCGATCCCGCCGTCGCCCCAACCTGGGTCGTCGACTGCGAGCGTGTAGGTGCCGGGGGTCGTGTAGCTGGTCACGATGATCCCGACGTCGGATTGTTGGTACCCCAGTGGGAAGAAGGCGTCGTTTATGCCGCTCCCAGTGGGTCCTGTGACCGTGATCCTGCTCTCTGTGGCACACCAGAAGTCACAGTAGGACAGTTGGATTGCGACTGTTTGCCCGCTTAGGACGTCGAAGGTGCCGGTGTCGGAGGTGGCTCCGCCCGTGTATGGGAGGTAGCTGGTCTGGACCGTCTCGAGCAGCGTGTCGGTCACGATGAGGGTCTCCTCGGTGTAGTCGCCGATGTTCCCGTTGTCCCCTGGGAAGAAGAACTCGATGTCGAGCCTGTAGTCCTGTGGGTTGTTGCCCTGGCATCCCGACAGCGCGCAGTCGATGTAGATCGCGATGGTGTCGGCGGACATCGCCGGTGCTGTGACCGAGCAGGTGCCCGCGCTTGCGGTAGCCGTACAGGAGTTGTACTCGATGGTGGAGAATCCGCTTGTGCCGGAGCCCGACCAGGCGTCAGCGCTGTAGACCCACATGGCATGGTGTCGAACGGTGGAGTTCCATGCGGTCGTGATGTTCACCTGGTATCCAGCAGGGACATCGATCAGGTAGACGTCGTCATCGTCACATTGGGCGGCCCCGCAGTTTGAGTAGCCATTGATGTGACCGTAGAAGGACGTTTCCTGGTCCAGCTCCACGTAGGGGGTTAGGTCAAGCGCTGGGCAGGAGCCCCCTGTGGCGCAGATCCCGTTGTTCGCGTTGTAGCCTCCTGCGTCTACCCCGGTGCAGGCGTCGTAGCCCAGACAGGGGTTCAGCGGTGCCTCCATGGGCATCGGCTCATCCCTCATCTCGACCCGTTCCTCGACTGGGGACAAGAAGGGTGTCAATAGGGCTGCGATCATTAGTGTAGCAAGGACGATGGTTCTGCTGCGGTCGTTCGACATAGACGTCACTGGACGTGATCACGTCCGGCGGAGGATATAACGATGTCGAATTCGCACTTCAATAAATTAGCGGTAGAGGGGTTTAAACCAAAGGCAATTGTATCTTCCATTTGCCGGTTTTTTTCTATAAAAATAACAAGCACGGAAACCCGTTGACTGAGTTCCTATGGCTACGGCATGATACAAAGTTAGATATGCTGCGGATTCAATAAACATAGAATCCTTTTCCTGACTTTCTACCAAGTTTTCCCTCATTGACCATTGATACCAGTAGGGGGGCAGGTAGGTACTTGTCGTCGTCAAGGCCCTGGTGGAGGACGTGCATGATGTTCAGCACGGTGTCAAGCCCGATCAGATCGGCCAAGGCGAGGGGGCCAATGGGATGGTTCATGCCCAGTTTCATGATCCCGTCGATAGCCTCAGCCTCAGCCACTCCTTCCCCGAGCGTGATAATGGCCTCGTTGATCATCGGGCAGAGTATCCTGTTGGAGACGAATCCTGGAGAGTCGTTGCATTGCAGCGGGGTCTTGCCCATTGCGTTGATGACATCGATCACGTCTGACGTCACGGTGTCGGAGGTGTTGGTGCCGTTGATGACCTCAACGAGCCTCATGATGGGAACGGGGTTCATGAAGTGCATCCCAATTACCCTATCCGGCCTGGTTGTAGATCCAGCGATCGCATCGATCGATATCGAGGACGTGTTGCTTGCTAGGATGGCAGTGGGTTTGCATATGTCGTCGAGTTCAGAGAACACGCTGACTTTGAGCTCCATCACCTCGGGGATGGCCTCGACCACGAGGTCGCAGCTTGACAGGTCCTGAATCCTCACAGACGTCTCGATACGCTGGAATGCCTCCTTCGATTCGGCATCAGTCACCCTCCCCTTTGAGACCATCTTGTCTAGTGACGAGCGGATGGACCCCATCCCACTCTCCACGACCCCTATGTCGATGTCCACGAGAGTCACTGAGTACCCAGCGCAGGCCGAGACCTGTGCGATCCCGGCCCCCATTTGCCCTGCACCCAACACGCCCACTGAGGTCACCGCCATGCCTTCCGCTGGGTGGGTTAACACATGATGGTTGTGGGCAGCCAGTCGACAAGTCCTAAACCACCGCCCATCAGCGACAACTCAGAGTCCCGTAGTGTAGTGGTCCATCATCTCGGGTTTTGGTCCCGGGGACCCAGGTTCGAGTCCTGGCGGGACTACCATCGAACTGATATCTCGGCGGAATAGCGAAAAGGGTGGGCTTGCACGGAGGCGACCATGAGACTGAGACTCTCAGGGTTGCGAAAGGACGCAACTACAGACCTAGTGGCCCCAATCGCGACAGAGAGGGCCTCGATTGAGATTGACTGCGAGTCCCTCACGGTGTCAATAGAGCGCAGGATACAGAGGACCGTCGTCAGGGGCGGGGAGGGGGACGACCTGCTGGATGAGGGAGCTGAGTCAGCGGTCTACGATGCTGTCGCCGTCGCGTCCATGGACCAGTATGCCGACATCATGAGCCTGTTCAGGGGCCAAGCCCCAATGATAGATGACCCGTTCGGCGAGGGGATGATCAAGGTGGCCTTCAAGTCCCTATCCTTTGACGGGCGCCTGTTGAAGATGACCCTGATAGAGGACATCGAGTGAGCGTTGATCGGCCAAACGGCACGGGGCCCTGCCGCCTCAGCCATTGATCGGGCTACTGTCCCTACCCAGGTCCCTGGCTATGTTCTTCTGGTGGCTCTCCAGGGTGCCACCACCGATCTCCAGTAGCTTCGAGTCCCTCCAGAGTCGCTCGACGACATACTCACCAACGTAGCCATAGCCACCGAGGACCTGGATCGCGCGGTCTGCGATGTTCTTCGCCGCGGTCGTTGAGTAGAGCTTGACGCCATCGCTGTCGAGCCTGTTCCCGGACTCCGATAGCCTCGTGCGAAGTGCTGTGTCATAGACGTAGGCCCTCATGGCCCTGTACTCGGCCCAGGACTCGGCGATATGGCGTTGGATCTGGCCGAATTCCCGGATCCTCCTACCGAAGGCCTCTCGGTCTGAGGCGTATCGGTTCATTATCGATAGGCACCTCCTCGAAATTCCCACAGCCATAGCCGCGAGTGCTATCCTCTCGATCTCGAGATTCCGCATCATGTGGATCATCGAATCGCCAGGAAGGCCGACGACGTTCTCGACGGGGACCCTGACGTCGTCGAAGACCAACTCGGCGGTGTTCGAGGCCCTCATGCCCAGCTTGTCGACGATCTTCTGGCCTACTGAGTAGCCTTCCATGCCCCTCTCGACGATGAAGGTAGTGATCTGGGACCTCCCGTTTGCGTCCTCGCCGGTCTTGGCGTAGACCATGCAAACATCTGCTGGGGTGTCGCCGTCGTCAATGACCCCGTTCGTTATCCACATCTTCCTCCCATTCAACAGCCAGCTTCCATCGCCCTGTCGGATCGCCGAGGTGCTCATGCCCAGTACGTCGGTTCCGTACCCCGGCTCGCTCATGCCCATGCAGCCTATCCACTGCCCGCTGCAGACGAAGGGCAAAATCCTGGCTTTCTGGTCCTCGGACCCATTGAAGGCCAGATTGTTGACCATGAGCTGGGCGTGGGCGAGGTAGGCGAGGCAGAATCCGGGGTCGGAGTAGGAAAGCTCCTCATTTACGATAGCGACCGCGGTGGCGTCCATTCCAACCCCTCCGTACGCCTCGTCAATGGTGATCCCGTGAAGACCCAGGGCCCCTAGCTTCCTGAAGAGGTCCGAGTTGAACCTCTCAAGCCTGTCGTGCTCAAGTGCTTGAGGCTCGACCTCCTCGAGGACGAAATTGCGAACCATGTCCCTGAGCATGCGGTGCTCCTCGGTCGGGTTTGCGATGTCGAACCCAGCGCTCATGACCCATGGACGAAGGGGTTGCGTAAGAGGATTATCAGGCATCAGGGCGTGACCCTTCTCGAATCACGGGGGAATGGTATGGTCTCGCGTATGTGGTCGGCTCCCGCGAGCCAGGCGCATACCCTGTCAACGCCAAGCCCGAAGCCACCGTGGGGAACTCCGCCGTACCTCCTTATGTCGATGTAGAACTCGTAGGGGTCCCTTGGAGTGCCCTCTTCATCGATCCTCTCCAGGACCTCGGACTCCGACCAGGTCCTCTCACCGCCCCCGATGATCTCCCCGTAACCCTCTGGTGCGAGCAGGTCGTGGCAGAGCACGTACTTCTTGTCGTCGGGGTCTTGTCTGTGGTAGAATGGCTTGGCGACCTTCGGGTAGTGGGTCAGGAAGTGGGGCACGTCGAAGTCAGCAGTGAGCACCTTCTCCTTGCTGTAGTCGAGATCCTGGCCCCACTCGACGTCCACCCCCTTGGACTGCAACCTCTCGATGGCCTCGTCGTACCGAATCCTTGGGTATTCTGACTCGGCATACCTCCTGATCACCTCGAGGTCCCTTCCGAGACCCACGAGCTCATCGGATCGCTCGAGCAGCAGAGTCTTGGCGATGTGCCTGACGAGTGCCTCCCCGTGAGCCATGACGTCGTCATTGTCAGCCCATGCGATCTCCATCTCGGCATGCCAGAACTCTGTCAGGTGCCTCCTCGTTCGGCTCTTCTCGGCCCTGAAAGAGGGCGCGATCGTGTAGAGCCTCTCCAGCGCGGGCATTGCCGCCTCTGCATAGAGCTGCCAGGATTGGGTCAGGTACGCCTTCTTGCCGAAGTAGGGGACCTCGAACAGGGTGCTACCGCCCTCAACAGCCCCGGCGACGAAGTTCGGGGCTTGGTACTCAGTGAAGTCGCGATCTCGAAAGAACGAGTGGATGGCCCCAAAGATGGAGGACCTTACCTTCAGCATGGTAGTCATCCTGCCTGTCCTGAGGTAGAGGTGCCTGTGGTCCAAGAGAAACTCGGTTTCGCCGCCATCGGCCTCCTCCATCGCTGACTCCGTGATCGGGAATGGTCTAGAGGGGTCCACCGGCCCGATGACCCTCGCCTCGGTTACCTGTACCTCGTATCCGTGCTCCCTGTCAGTGGGGGTGACGACCCCCTTGACCTCCAAGCTGGACTCGATCAAGGCCGATGCGATCTCATCGAAGGTCTCGTCGCCGACCTTGTCTCTCTTAACGACGCATTGCAGGGTTCCCGTCGAGTCCCGAAGGACGACGAACCTGATGGCCTTGGACCCCCTCGACCTGTGCACCCATCCCTTCAGGTGCACCTCCTCGTTGTCGAGTGAGCCGTCTAGGACGTCCCCTATCCACACCGACTTCACTGGCTACCCCCGATGCAGTGGCTGGTCGCCCACCGTTTCAACACTGCGATCAGTTGGCGGGTCTGACGGGGTTCGAACCCGCGGCCTACGGGTTAAGAGCCCGTCGCTCTACCTGACTAAGCTACAGACCCGGCACTGGGTTCGGGGATTCCTCTTTAACTACAGCGATTGGTCATCCCAATCGTCCGCCGTTTTTCACCAGTGTCTCAACCCTGTCCTCTCCAGCTAGGATCACGGCGTCGCACATGTCGCAGAACAGCCCGACCTCAACGACTCCTGCTATCGATAGGATCTCGGACTCCAGAGTGCGGGGGTCGTCGATTGCTCCACCGAAGTCGCAATCGATTATGTATCCCCCGTTGTCGGTTTGAAACGGGTTCTCGCCCCCCCTCAGGGCGACGCCCCCTGGGCAAATTTCAGCCAAGCGTGCACTAGTTGCCCTCCATTCGAACTGCAGGATCTCCACAGGCAAGTGGAACTTCCCGAGGACATCGACCTGCTTTCTCTCGTCGGCCACGACGATCATTGCCTTTGACGACTGTGCCACAATTTTTTCCCTGGTAAGGGCCCCACCACCCCCCTTGATGAGGCAGAATTTCGGATCGAACTCGTCTGTTCCATCGATCACGAGGTCCAGTGAGCCCACTTCGGACAAGGTGGTCAGTGGTATTCCCAAGGTCTGTGCTAGGTCGCGAGTTGCGACGCTGGTGGGTACACCGACAACCGATATCTCCCCCTCTGAAACCATCCTGCCCAACTCAATGATGGTATGGGAGACGGTCGAACCTGTCCCCAGGCCGAGGGACATCCCGTCCCTCACCCATCTGCAAGCCTCGATCCCTGCGAGCCTCTTCTTCTCATCGGTGTCCATGGCACCAGGGGGGTGGCTCGGATTGAATAGTTTCTCAACAAGACAGTCCCGGACCGAACGATTGATGTCCACAGAGCGATTGGACAACCCCGAGGGAGCAGGAGGGTTGCTGACAGTGTTCGACACTGAGGAAAGTCCCCTCTCCGAGATGCGAGCGGCCTGGTTAACGCCGGGGGCCCGGGAGGGTCGGCTCTGGAACAGAAACGAACCGTGTGGCGAGAGGACGGTGATTCCGCTAGGAGGAGGTTTCGCCAACATGGATGAAACGGCCACCCCCGCTGGAGCAAGTCCAAGCAGGCCCGCCAAGCAGCATCTGCTAGGGCCGGGTAGGATGCTAAGTTGAATGCAACCAGCCGAAAGGTGAACAGAAAGGGGCTTACTCCCTGCACCCTCACAAATCCTTCCAGAGGTGGCCGATCATCCTGATTCTGCCCCGACTACCAGTGACCCGGATTCGTCATAGTCGAGCCATGGGCCCCTCCCCATGAGCCTCGATGCGAGCTCCCTGTAGGCCACGATGATCGTTGGCAGGACGATCGAGCTCGCAACCAAAGCAAGGAAGAGGAGTGCCATCATGAGAACGAAGAAGTTCCTCAGCCCGGGTATGGCGACGAATAGGCCCGCTGCGAGTCCAGCACAGGTCGTTGCGGTGGTCTCGAAGACCGTCTGTCCACATCTTGCGACTGACTTGGCTATCCCTGCAGGACTCTCGCCCTCGTCCTTGATCCGGTCCACGATGTGGATCGAGTCGTCCACCCCAATCCCGAAGACTATCGTGCCGATCATTGCGGTGAAGACGTTGACGTTGACCCCTCCGAGCCTCATGAGGATCGGTTGCCAAAGTACCACGACGCCGACCGCGGCCATTGTGAAGACCGCCATCCTAGGGGACCTGAAGAGGACTGACATCACCAGGAGCAGGATCAATATGGTGGAAAGGGTAGTGTCCCTCTGGGCATCGTGGATTCCCTCGTTGATGTCGAGTGAGACGGGCAGGCCGCCTGTCAGGAGGCTGTTCAGTGTGCCCTCCAGCCCAAGTGCGTGGCACGCCAAAGGCCCATCACAGGCTAACTCTCCCCTCAGGTGGTCATCGATCGCCTCCCTGAGGACACCGGCCTCCTTCAGGGCAATGTATGGCTGATTCACGTAGACCAGTGTCTTGGTCTCACAGGGCGACTCCTGATCGCAGACGCCCGGTTGGTCTGCGTTCATCAGCATCGATCGCACCTCAGGCGAGAGCGTGTCGAAGGCCACGTTCACCATTGCCTCCCTGGAGGTCACCGCGTATGGAAGGCAATCTGGGCGGAAGGGATTCTGAGATTCCTCCCAGCACTCGTCATGGATGAGGTCCCAAAGGCTGGTTGATACCAGGTTGATGCCGAGCGATTGCGAATCGATGTGTATCGCCTTCAGTATGTCGACCAATGAGATCGAGGTGGTGTTTGGAACATTGTTCACTTCCACTTGCATCCTATCTATTGCATCCAGGATGGGGAGGTCCCTGATCGGGGCGGTCCCGTTCAGTTCACCCCTCATCTCAGCGTCGACGATGAACATGTTCGTCTGGCCGCCTTGAAACTCTATGCTGTACTCCCTCAGGGCCTCGTACGAGGCTAAGCCGGGGGGGACCTCGTCGGCCGACCCTGATATCTCCTTGCCGAGCTCGTCATCGAGTATCATCACCCCATACGCCGTGAATGCGCCGGCCACTATCAGGACCAATAGGTAGACTCGCACGGGGACCTCCCCAATTTTGTCCCACAAAGAGTCGAACGCTGCGGATGGGGTCTTCCGGTATCGAAGGAGCTGGACGAGGGCAGGGACCATGACCATGGAGACAATGAAGGTCGTGAATATCCCCAGGAGGAGTGTGAGCCCAACCGTTCTCATGGGCGCGATGGGGACGATTGAGGGCCACATCAAAACGCTGAACCCAATTATCGTCGTGAGGGCCGACAGCAGTATTGCATGACCAGTGGTCAACGCAGCGGAAACCGTCGCTCCGAGGCTTACCGACGGCTCCCACGGGTCGAGGCTGTCCTCAGACTGTCCGTCCCGGCGCCGGGCCCAATTCCTCTCTGCCCTATCCTCCAGGATCCTCACCCTGTTCTCCTCGATCCTGTTGGTGAGGTGGAGAGCATAGTCAACCCCCAGGCCAACTAGGATCGGGCCCGCGGAGATGATCATCGGTGTCAGCATCCGGTCGGTTATCACGATGGTGCCGAAGGTGATGAACAAGGTCATGACAATCGGAGTGCCGCAAATGAGCACGACTTTCGCGTTCCTGTGTAACGCGAACATCATGAGCCCAACGAAGAGGAGGCTGAGTGGTAGCATGACATCCATCAGCTCGTCGTAGATCGCATCCGAGACGTCATGCAAGACAGGGGTTAGCCCAGTGATGGTCACAGCCTCCCGAGAGGGGATCACTTCCAGCCTCTCCGGGTCCCACGAGTGCGTCGGGGACTCGTACACGCGGTGACAGAGCTCACAATCCTCTGGCCTTGACTCCTCGTGGATGAGCAGATCGGCGTAGGACAGGAATGCCTTGTGGTCCTTTATCTGGCCAGAGGGGTTATCCTCGGTTATTCCCTTCGGATCGTCTCGGGGGGGAATCTCCGTACCCGACATGTCGAAGGCGATCCCCATTATCACGACGCCCGTGTCCCAAACTCCGTCCCCATCGGTGTCCCTGACGAATGATTCCATGAGGGCGCCGGCATTCTCGACATACTCATCTATTCTCTCCTGCGCCCCGGAGCCCTGTGGTATCGAGTAGCCAGTGTATGGATTCAGCGAGGCCACTGTGCAGCTCTCCTGTTGGCCAGTGGGAAGTGCGTACCTCTCTAAGGCACAGTTGAATCGATAGGAGGACGAGTTGGCCTCCTTGATTATCTGGGCTGGAGAGAGGACCCAAACTACCCCGTCCCTCGTCCCCCGATCGTCTTTGTACCGGTCAAGCCCAGACCTGTAGCCGCCGAGGTCGAAGGTAAGGTCGTCCCCTTCGATCCAGGAGATTTGCCTGAGTATGTCTTGGTCGGTAATGTTCTCGCTTCCCCTCTCACCGGAGGCCGTTGCAGCGTTGTTCGTCTGGACGTAAAGTATCACGATGTCGGTCGCCCATTGCTCCCTGACCTGCTTCAGGAGCTCAGTGGAGTCGGCCCCGTCCGGGAGGTATATCTCCACATCACCGTTTATCTGATGCTCGAACTCAAGGGCGTCCCTGCCTATCAGCGCAGTGGTCAGCAGCAACAAGGCGACCACTATGCCCGGGGACCTGAGAATGGCGGCGTAGCTATATTCTGATATCCTCCTCCCGACCTGGCCGCCCCTCTCAGTGGCCGCCTCGATCGCAACCATGGACCTGGAGAATATCCTAGCCGGAGGAGTTTCCGCAACGCTCGATAATGCCTTCGAGATCGCGATCCTAGCGGGTTGGATGGACTCGAAGAATCTCTTCCAGAACTCAGCCTCGTCGTCCAGTGGCTCATCCACGTGCCCCCTAGACATGCACAACCCAATGAAGCGTTCGGAGCAATCAACCGAAAATGACGGGAATAATACGACTCGGCAGGATTCCGTTGGCACCCGAAGGTGTCAAACAAAGATGGCCTTTCCCCGTAGGCATGCACCTAGTAACTGGAGGCGCTGGATTCATCGGAAGTCACTTGGTTGATGCCCTTGTTGCCAGGGGGGAGGCTGTCAGGGTGTTAGACAACCTCTCATCCGGCAGGTTGGAGTTCCTGGAGGGGCACGCGAAGGACCAAGTCGAGATCGTGGTTTGCGACTTGCTTGACCAGACGCAAGTCAGAGACGCAATGAGGGGGATTCAAGTTGTTCACCACCTCGCTGCCAATCCGGATATCCGACTTGGCATTGAAGTCACGGATACCGATCTCAAACAAGGGACCTTGGCGACGTACAACGTTCTAGAGGCGATGAGGATGGCTGGGGTCTCCAATATCTCGTTCTCGAGCTCGAGCGCGGTATACGGCGAGGCCAAGGAGATGCCGACTTCGGAGCGCTATGGCCCAACTCTACCGATATCGTTGTACGGGGCCTCGAAGCTGGCATCCGAGGGTTTGATCACCGCTTGGGCGGGCACCTTCGGCGCGAGGGCTTGGATACACAGGTTCGCCAACATCGTGGGCCCAAGGGGGACCCATGGGGTGATCTATGACTTCATCCACAAACTCCAGAGAGACAATACCAGATTGGAGGTCCTCGGGGACGGTAGGCAAGAGAAGTCATACATGGATGTCGTGGATACAGTCGATGCGATGCTCCACATCATTGACCGTGATGACGGCATTGGCGCTTCTCTCTACAACCTCGGAACCACACAGACAATTTCGGTGACTGACATAGCAAAGATCGTAATCCAGGCAACTGGTCTCGAGGATGTGGAAATTCACTATACCGGCGGGGACAGGGGTTGGGCGGGAGATGTGCCTAAAACGTGGCTGGACGTGGAGAAGTTGTACTCATCTGGCTTTGTGCCGAAGATGGATTCTAGGGGTGCTGTGAAGAGTTGTGCTGATTCCCTCGTTTCCGAGATTGGGCTACGAAAGCCGCGGTAGATGCTACTCCAAGACAACTAACAATCAACAAGGGGGAGATCCCTGAGGAATTGCCCCCTGTCCCTGAAAGTCGGACTATCGCCGATGAGAGGACGGTGTTCGATCCTTCATCTCGTCTTTCCAATGAAATGACCAGGTCGAACGAGAGTGGGTCCTCGTCGCTACCCAGATGGAATTCCACGCTGTGATCGTTCGAATCGGGATAGACCGCCTCCCAATTCACAGGCAAGAACTCGGCCAGAAGGTTGTCCTCCCCATCGATCGAGATCATCGCCCTGGCAACATCCCTATTTTGATCGAGGCCATTCATACTGGCACCAGGATCATGTACAACGATCGATTCAACAACGAACACTGTGAGGACCTGCGACCCCTCTAATTCAAGATCTGAGGTCGACAGTCGAATGGTATTGTTAGAAACTATGGCCTCCACCCCAAATGAGTGTATTCCGTTCTTCTCCAATTCTGCAGAGCGTAGATTTAGTTGCAGATCGGTTCTATCCACATATCCCTGGGAAACCAGGTTACCATCCATCACAAATGTTGGAGTTACACTGAGATTTTCCCCGGAAAGGGACAGTCTGTGAGGGGAGATTCCTGTACCTAAGAGCTCGTCGGCAGGTGGGTGGAGGGCCACCCTGACCGCTCGGTTGCCATTCTCCTCAAGGAAATTGATGACAACAGGGTCAATCTGGGCGCATGTCTGGCAATAGGTGGCGGTGTGCTCCTCTATGAGAACAGTGGCTCCAGACCCTTCCGAGTAGAATCGCATGGTGCCATCAGGGCTTGCTACAGAAGAAACACTGGCGAGTATCGTGATTGAAAACAGCACGGCTAACACTCGCATCGGACCCTCTGAGGCGTTGACCCTTCATAACGGGGTGCATGACCCCCAACCATGGCGAAGCGATGGTACCAAGACCACCAGAGGGATACCTGGAGACGCCAAGCCAAGAGCAGTGGATATCGTGCAAGGTCGGCTTTCAAACTCAAGCAGATTCAGGATAGGCACAGCGTTATTCGAACCGGGGACTCTGTTCTCGACATCGGTTGCCACCCGGGTGGATGGACCCAGGTAGCATTGGAATTGGCAGGAGATGGCGGCAAGGTTGTGGGAGTGGATCTTCGAGCCACAGATCCGATACCGGGTGCCACACTCCTAGTAGGGGACATCATGGCTTCTAGTACATTGAAATTGATCCAAGAGGAAAACATGGGCATGGATTACAACTCAGTAATCTCGGACATTTCCCCGAGTCTAACGGGCAGGTATGACACTGACCAGGCCATCTCTCTGGAACTGTCCACCATGGCCCTGGAAGTCGCAATGAGTCTTCTAGCGCCAGGGGGCTCATTCGTGACAAAAGCCTTCCAGGGAACAGGCATCGAGTTACTTGTCAGGGCCTGTAGGAGTCGATTCTCGTTCGTCAGGAGGTTCTCCCCGATCGCGAGTCGAAACGCATCATCGGAGGTTTACTTGGTCTGCAAGAACAAGAAGCCGAGTCAAGGAGGGGCTAGATCCTCACCAATCGCCGAGATTAGGTCTGGTTTGGAGGAGCTCGGGGTGGTGCCTGGGAATCAGGAAGAGTCGGAGGAGTCTGTCGTGGGTTTCCGGAGATACGTAGGCTAGAAAATCGGGAATAATGTTACTTTCATCTATTGGGAGGAGCGGAATTTTGGGTGCCTCTGAAATACGGGCAGCGGTCAATGCGTGAGATGGTGCTCGTGCCGGGATTTGAACCCGGGTCGACGGATCGAGAGTCCGTCATGATGGACCGAACTACACTACACGAGCAGGGTTGTACGCAGAGGAACTTTGCTTATCAAAAGCACCCTCCAAAGAAGGTTCTTTCACTTTCACTTTCAGTTATGCGACTCGATACGTAGTTCATATGCAACATTGAGTCACTGGCGAGCATGAAGAATGAACAGAGAGACTGCATTGACAATGGATCGGCATACACCATCATACCATACAGCGTCCTAAGGCCATCAACAGATGTGGTGACTGTCAAGGAAACCTACATTGTTCATGACGAGGGAGTATTTGAGGATCAGTTCAAACAGGGAGTTTATGACAGAGCCGTAGAGATATCTGCAAATTCGATCAGTGGAGTTATCTGCCGAGCCAGAGCATCGGGCCCAATCAAGGGGGTTGCCTGAACATGTCAAGAACTCGTAGACTCAGGTCGGAGATCGAGGTCATGCTAAGGTCTGGTCCAGCGAACACTGTGGAAATATTCGATCACTTAAACAACCGATTCAAGTGGGGGGCGACGATGAACCAAGTTGGAAACATATTGGCCAAGGATCGCCGTTTCTCCAAGATTGGCCAGAAAAGAGGAGAATTCAGGGGGAGCGTATACACAGTTTGCGTCTGGGGCCTCAAGGAATTGGAAATCGCAGCGTTGTAATCGTCACGATCAAACCATACCCCTCATGTCAAGTACCATGGGAGGAAGCCTCAGGGCTTATTCGGACTTGTTCAGGGTTGAGAACTCACTGACAGGGTTGATTGGAGTCGTAATTGGGGCTGTGGTGGTAAATGGGGCGAATTTCACCACAGAAGAGGGTGTGGTTGTATCTACATTCGGTTTATCTGTGATGTTCTTCATGTTCAGTTGGAACGCCTATAACGATCTTACTGACGTTGAAAATGATAGGGTCAACAGGCCCGATCGGCCCCTTCCCTCGGGCCGTGTTGATGTTGCTTCCGCCAAGGTAGGATTAATACTGACCATGCTATTGTCCCTATCATTCCTGATGGTTGGGCTTGTTAGGTTGACAGCCATGGGGGAAAGGGATAACGCAGTTTACAGTGGATTGATCTGGTTATTCGCGATTACGCTCCTGGTTCTGTATGAGGGGATTGGTGGGATTAAGGGTCTGAAACATACCGGTCTCATTGGGAACTTTTCCATAGCATTGGCTATTGGGATGGACGTATTGTTCGGTGCCGCAGGCCTAGGTGGGTCCACTAACGATAAGGTATTGGCATTGGCAGGAATGGCATTGGCTTTCAGTTTCGCACGAGAGGTGATCAAAGACATAGAGGACGTCGAAGGTGACTTCGACAGGATTACTTTCCCCAAGAAGGTAGGGTTGGAGACTGCTAGGGCCATTGCGTGGCTTCTCACTCTGTTGGCGCTGATATTGCTAATTGGGCCTTTTCTGGTGGAAATATTCCCCATCCATCACATCATTCTTGTTGCCCCTGGGGCTTTCCTACTAACCCTCGTCAAGTCAAAGCTGTACTTGGAAGAAGACAAAGCAGCTCAGTACTTGATCAAGAGGTCGCTTCAGATATCCATGATTGGAGTGATTATCAGCTCAATCCTGGTAGGTTAAACCAGATCCTTGTAAGTCTGCCATGCTTGTTGGTTGCACAGGAATGTAAGGATCGACATCTGGGCCCACATCCGGTTCTCAGCTTGGTCGAAGACCACGCTATTTCCTGAGTCAATGACAGAGTCGGTCACCTCATCCCCCCGATGAGCAGGTAGACAGTGCATGAAAATGTAATCCGGTCGAGCGAGGGATACAAGCTCATCATTAACTTGGAAGCCTGAAAAAAGGTCGGCCTTTCCATCGAGGTTTTCCTCCCCCATCGATATGAAGACATCTGTGTAAATGACACCGGAGTCAGCGACTGCCTCCCTTGGATCGATTGTGCCCCTGATGGAGGCTCCATTGCTATCGGCGATCTTAGTTGCGCGCTCTAGAACATGTGGATCGGGGGCCATGCCCTCTGGTGTGGCGTACACCATGTCATATCCAGCCATTGCCGAAGCGAGCATCAAGTCATGGAGGACGTTGTTTCCATCGCCGACCCAGGCTATGTGTCCCTGACTCGGTTTTCTCCTTTCCCTGATGGTCATCAAATCTGCTGCTGCTTGGCAGGGGTGGTGTAGGTCGCTGAGTGCGTTTATCACAGGGACGGTGGCGTGTTTCGCAAGCTCTGCTACTGAATTATGGCCAAAACACCTGTAGGTTATGCAATCGAGATACCGAGATAGCACTGATGCAGTATCCGAGACTGACTCAGAGCTCCCAAGTTGAATGTCGGACTTTGAGAGAGTGAGGGGCTGGCCACCCAACTTTGTTATGCCCACCTCGAAAGAAACTCTAGTCCTCGTTGATGGCTTCTCGTAGATCGAACCGATAGCCATACCGGCCAATGGTTGAAAGTCGGAATGATAGTTTGTGTCTCTCTTGTAGGTTATAGCCCAATCAATGATGTCAGAAAATACGTCCTGCAGATCGTCTATTGAAAGTAGGTCCCGCTTCTCATCCGATTTCATGTTCTATGTCTCCTGCAAATCCATCACGAGCATCTGACATCCCCCCAAAGACAGTTTGGGCGAATGTGAGTACATCGGCTAATCCATCCTCGGTCTCGCTCGACAATGGCACCAATCCAGGTACAATGGATGCGTGTTGCATCATCCTAAGCTGCCCGATGGCGAATTCAGACCTTTGACCTGTTGTTGCTGCATCGAATCGCTGAGATGTTGATTCCTCATAGAGCGCAGCTTCAAGCACGTCGAGGTTCCTCCCCCATTCCATTATTCTCTCAAGTACATCTGGCTCTAGCAGGTCTGATTTGGACAGGAAGTTCGCAGTTGGCAAGCCGAGTCTGAAATGAACAATTGATGAGAGGAGCATCTGGGAGACAAAGCCACTGGGAGTCTGCGATAGCATCGGGTCAAACAAGAAGACAAGGCACGCCATTCCTCTCCCTAGCACTTGAACGAGGTGATTGGAAGCCTCTCTGAAGGCAAAGAGTTCGACTTGGCCAGGTGTATCAATGATCAGTATGTCACCGGAAATTCCCTCGATCTCGTCAAAAACATCCTCTGCCTGAGCCGCAACTAGGTCTGCGGCAAGGATCTGGGCGCCATTTGGGCCAAGGTCATACTCGTCCATTACATCTGACAAGGAGACAAGGTCTCTGACGTCGAACTCTGGATCATAGTGTACTCTCTCGGCACCGGGGTCTAAGTTCATTGCAAGAACATCTACCTCAAGGAAACGGGCCCATCTCTGAAACGCCGTGACAAGGGAGCTTTTCCCAGCACCAGCAGTTCCCACTACGAATACAACGGGAGGTGTGGTTCCGTCCTGAGTGCTCACATAACCCCGACTGCAACTCAGCATTTAACTTGACGAGTTACGACTTCTCCACAGCGCGAAGGTTGATTTTCAACACATCGTCGCCAACACTGAGGATGGGCCCCTATGCAAGGCGTGAATGAGGACGGTTCAAGTGCTGATTCGCAGCAAGACGCACCCCTCAACAATGATTACCCATCTGATGGTGATGCAGTGATCTGTAGAATCAGGGAGGTTGAGGAATCCATACACGACTCTGAGGGTAAGGCCATATCCAGATCAGTTGATGGGGCAATCGAAATCACAAACCCGAGTCAATATGATCGGATCTGGGGGGTCTCCCTCCTCTTGGATGAGATCGAGTCTACGTCCATCACTGAGGGCCTCATAAAGTTGCGAGAGATTCAACCATCCTCCAATCACAGAACCGATTACACAGCTGATCCAGATCCGCTTATGTCAATCAAGGAAGTACTGGATACGGAGCCAGTTCGGGACGAGGTTCCCTCACTTTCCCTCCCTTTCACATCGAACCCACACTTGGTCAAACTTGCCATTGAGATTGAAAATCTAGGATCTGAGCCACTAATCGACATAGAGGTAACAAGAGAGATTCCACCACAATGGGTGTTCAAACCAGGTTTAGATTACTCGTTGACTGATGACAAGCTAGTGTGGAGAGTTCCTCGGCTTGAAATCAACCAGAAGACGGCATTGGAACTAGAGCCAGAGATAACGATCTCCTCTGTTGATGAGGTGGAATCAGGTGAGATCGTAGCGACATATGAGAGCCCTGCACTAATATCAGGCCTCAATCCCCATTCACTTAGGGCGTCCACCAGACATGTGTCATATGTCACTGCAACTGAAGGAGAGCGCCCGGGCGATTGGGGGTGTGTCTGTTCATTTGAAAACGCTTCAACATTCACATTGATGTTGGAATCGGCCAGCATGGAGGTCGTCGGCAAAGAGGGGGCGTTGTTTTCAATCAGCGGGATTAAAGAAATTGTAAAACCCAGAGACACTTGGAAGTCACAGTCTGTGTCCTACAACTCAAGCGAAAGGCCCCGCTTCACTCAAACGATACGATCCACAGTGGTACCAAGTCTTGACGTTTCATCGGCTGGGACAATAATCCTCCAATCGAAGTCCCTGCCAGTAGTCGATGCCCGTATCGAGAAAAGCTACGATCGATCGAGAATCAAATCCTACACAGATGATTCTGTGGGCACAACCATCACCGTCCAGAACGTAGGGACCTCTGCAATAAATCTACTAAGGGTGGTGGATGATCTGCCACCTATTTTTGGCCAACTGACCATCGATAATCTATCTGTATCAATCGAAGCGAGAGAGATCGAACCCGAGAACATGAGGCTTGACTTGGTTGACGGACGCAGCCTTACCATGGATGAATCCACAGGAGAAGGACACACTATTCAGCTACTGATAGGCACCAAATCACCGATATCACTCAAACCAGGGGAGATACTAAAGATACGCTACCCGGCTATCACCGAGGATCCATCAGCCACTGCCAGCCCGATTGGTTCTCCTTGCAGGGTTGACTTGTCCTCAGAGCGTCATGGGCCAGTTATAACTAGGGAATGCGTGAGAATTCCTGCAATTGAAGTGATCACAAGAAGGAGGGAAATCAAAACGGGGAAGTCCATTTTTCCTGGTCCCGAGGCTGGGCAGCACGAGATATTACTAACCTTCAACAATACCTCAGACAATCCCCTGGAAGACGTTGTGTTGCTGGACTCCATCACATCAAATTTTGAATTGATCTCAAGTACAGTAAGAGCATCAACAGACCGTGAATTGGACGTCAAACACACCTCCGTCGTTGAGGGCAATACCGAGATACACAGATGGTCGGTCGGTAGAGTGGAGCGCCTTGAGACCATTGAAGTTACAGCATTGATTGAATCGGAGGATGAAAGCGCAAATCCAGAGCAGTCTGGCTCACTAGGCGCGGAGTTTGGAGAGGAAGCGGAGTTAGAACCAAATTTACCAAGATGGTTTGGCGAAGACGGGGAATGGATACACGGGACCGAACAAGGATGGTTGGCCCCTGTGCCAATCTGTGCCATCTGCGGAGGGGATATTCCCGAGGGGGCATTGATTTGCAAGCAATGTGCTGAGTCTGATCACAATGCTACCCCACTTGAAGAGGAATGAGTCTATTCCATTGATTTATCATCACCTAGATTGCTGAAAATCTTCTTTGGTGAAATGGATCCAAAGTAGGCATACTTGACCGAAGTGTTCATTCTATGTAGCCGTAGGGTCAGGACATGGCCGAGTCAGGGACCAGCGACCCACAAGCAGAGGCATTGTCCAGTATGATGATGCCAATGCTTGTATTGCTCGGGATGATGGTCCTCCTCAGCATCAATGAGGGGATCAGGCAGGGGCTAGCTGATGCAGCAGGCACAGTTATCGAACCTGTTCTTCCCTATGATGGAGAATTCTTCGTACTCACGGTATTTCTAGTTGGGACGACTATGATGGTTGTGAATACTATAATCAGAGGGGTATTCATGGATCCCATAGTTCAGCTTCACCTTTCACACAGGAGCAAGGAAATCAGAAAGCAACTTATGGACGCCAGACAGTCTCGGGACACCGCAAGGATCGAGAAAATGAATCGGTTGCAAATGGAGATGACCCCCGAGAGCGCGAAGATGACGGCCATGACTATGAAGCCTATGATGTACACAATTGTGTTCGTAATAGGCATATTCACCTGGATTGGATACTCAGTCGAGGAATTTAGAGTCACATACGTCAGCTTGCCATGGATGCCGGAATGGGGCTTCGAAGAAAGGTTTCTTTTCATTTTTCCCGCTTGGGTAGCGATCTACATAATGCTCAGCGCCCCTTTTGGTAGGATCATCGACAGACACATCAAAATATTCAGGCTATCAAGACACAATCTAGTCCTCAGTGGGGACAAGATCCAAGAGCCCCTCTTGCACCTTTTGGAGGACAAGCGACCTGCTGAAGGCAGGGCTCGTTCCCAACGCTCAGGGCAAAGAACGAAGCCATCCAACAGGAAAGCTCCGACTCGGTCATCTGGAAGATCATCGAAGTCGGGCACAGCATTTGGTTGCCCGACATGCGGGAACACGGAAACTCAGAAGACCTCTAGGGGCTCCATGCGATGTCGTGTGTGTCTAGAGGAGTGGAGATAGGTGTTGAAGATCACAGTCAGCGGGCCTCCCGGTAGCGGCACGAGTACCCTTGTGAGAGGGATCTGCAAAAGAACTGGATGGAAGTCCGTGAACGGAGGCGATGTTTTTCGAACCCACGCAAAAAACGTTGGGTTGACTGTTGAGGAATTCAGCAAATTGTGTCGTGAGGACTTGGAGGTAGACAGGGGTTTGGATGAGAGCCTAAAATCGCTAATGAGAGAGGACTCTGGGCCTGAGGTAATTGAAAGTAGACTGTCTGGATGGTGGGCAAAGGAGATCTCCGTTCAAATTCCGCGGCTTCACATCTCCACCTCCATAGAAGAAAGAGGAAGGAGGCTGGCCAAAAGGGATGGTGGCACCTACGAGGAAAATCTCAAAAGGGCAATGAACAGACACAAGGATGACTCACACAGATACATGGAGTTGTACGGAATAGACCTCGCGGACATGACTCCGTACACCCACGTTATAGAGGCAGACGATCTGGAGGAGTACGAGGTTTTGGAACTGGCACTCGACATCTTGGGGGTCAGAGAATGATGCCCAAAATTTCTATCGGCGAGGAGCCAACGTTCTCTGAGAGGAATGGACAGAGCCCTCATGAGCGTAGTCTCAGGCAGCTAATGCAGTCAGGCATAATTCTCGTAGACAAGCCACCAGGGCCCAGCAGCCACCAACTCGCAGCTTGGGCTCGTGAGTTACTAAATCTCACGAGGCTCGGTCATGGGGGGACTCTGGACCCATTCGCAACAGGGGCATTGACGCTTCTTCTAGGTAAAGCCACGCGGCTAACTGAGTTCATTCTATCCTCGGACAAAACATATATCGCAGTACTGAAAATGGACCCAAAACTCTCCGCAAGCGTTATCCAAGACGTTTTGAAGGGTTTGGAAGGCGAGATCTATAACGTTCCACCCGTGGAATCCGCTGTTAAAGTCAGAGTCAGGACCAGGACGATCCATGAAATCCAACTACTGGAAAGTGATGAGGAAGCCGGCATACACTGCATCCGGATCTCCTGCCAGGCAGGCACCTACATCAGGACCATCGCCCGAGACATCGGTTTGCTATTGGGCTCTGAATGCAAACTGATGGAGTTGCACAGGAGCAGAACCGGTGTTTTCTCACAAAGGACGCTTTGCAGCATGCAGCAGCTGACCGATGCAGCCCTGCTCGCAGAACAGGGCGAAGATGCTGCTTTGACAAAACTGATCGCACCTGTTGAGGCCTTTTTGCACAAAATGCCAGGTGCTTGGGCGAGAGACTCAGCGATTGGATCCATCTGCCATGGAGCACCGCTGGCGGTACCTGGGATATACAGCATACATGACAATCTAAAATCAGGAGACAGGGTAGTTATCTGGAGCGGGAAGGGCGAGGCTGTGGCAATTGGGGAACTCTCCGTAGACTCAAACAAGATCGCCCAAATGTCCACGGGCGAAGTGATCCGACCCAAGGTGGTGTTGATGGAAAAGGACGTCTACCCCAGTTCCTGGTCGAACAGAAAGTGATCAATCAAGATCATGCTCTTCGTAAACCCACTCCGCGGTTTCCAATCTTATGAGCAATGTAGTGGACGCCAAACAAATCACCCTTGGGGGATTTCAACCGAAAAAGGTGTTCGTATAACTATTTTCCACGTTTTATTGATTATCAGCCCCCTCATTCAAAGGGTTTCCTGATACTATTTGGCCCAAAGAACAGGGCGATTGACACCAGAATGATGAATGCGGTCAAGAGTGAGAAGATTATGGAGGACTCGCTCAATTCAAGTATAGATTCATCATTTGGTTCTTTGACGTTCGAGGTCGTTTCAAACGTCATTTGGGAATTCTCAGACACCAACTGCTCCTTTGAGTCTAGCTCGATGGCTATGGTGAAAAGACCCTCCTCAACAGGCGCTGGAACGGTGCAATATGCCTCGATGGGTGACTGAGCTGGGATGAGGGGAATCTTCGTGGTTGCATATAGCACACCATTGGCACTGCATGACATACCAGCATCGAATGCGGGCCCCTGTCCCCTGTTCTCTATTATGATAGTGAGGTCTATCAGCACACCTGGTTCTAGGTTCCGTTCCAAGTCGTAGCCTACTGAGGATACACTGGAAATTGATAGCTCAGGCATTGCTCTGACAATTACCTCTATCTCCACTTCCGTGAAATGGAGCCCGTCGCCAACTGTGATGATTAATTGCGTCGGACCGGCCAGCAAAGGCTCCATCACTAGAATGCCATCCTGAACTGACGCCCAGGACCTTGATGTTGTTATGGAAAGCTGATCAGAGTCTGGATCATAGATCTGAATTGGCATACTCGACGACTCCCCCAGTTCAATGGTGATGGTGGATGGGGCGCCAATGACAGATGGTGGATCCGATATCTCCTCGACATCCACTACGAAGGATCCTGACCAAGAGTTCCCAGCAGAGTCCTTGATCACCAGATCCACAGTTTCACGCCCACTGGCATCCGCGAAAGGAGTGATCTGGAGATCAGAATTTGCAATGTTGAGCGCGAGTATCCCAACAGATCTGGTAGTGGCGGTTACATCCAACTCAGTAACATCGTCCCTATCGTCGTTGCAAGCACTTAGTACGGGTATCGTAATGCCACCCTCATCCTCAACAAGCTGGAGGTTCGCGGGGTTCTGGCAGTGGGGGGACTCATCTATGTCCACAGTGAAGCCACCACTCAATCTGATCTGATTTATTTCCAGATACGTTGATTCTGGGGTTCCATCAGAGGACCACTGGAATCTGGCTCCGATTCTGATTTCTAGGTCTTCGCCATCCGCAGGAAGGTATCTTCCAATTGGGACTTCCAGATTGAACGATCCGTTCGTGATAGAGTGCTCAAGCACAAGGTTAGTGCCAATCGCAAACCTCAACTGACTCAGATTTTCAACTAACCCAACAAAATCCCCCTCAATTTCTCCTGATATCGTCAAGGTTGGATCATTAATGTCCACTCTGATGCTATTCACGCACCCCTGTCTGATGACGAGTGAGACGTCCAACACAGATACATCGGGCAGGAGAGGCCCATCTGACCATGTCACCCAACTACCTCCGTCTACCCTGAGGTAAAGGGAGGCATCCAGGCCCTCGCCTCCGTAGATGTGGACCCTTCCAAGTGATTGTTCGAAGGGGGGCCGGATTCCAAAAATGTCCCATTGTCCGCTTGAGGAAGAGCTTGGTTCCAAACCACAACTCGATAGGACCAGACCTGAAGTTTCCCCCTTCGTTCCATCAAAATCCAAGGTCGGGTAGTCCAAATCAGATAGCCTCGATTCTGCCTTTACGTTTTCAAAACCATACCAAGGTTGGAAATATGTCACTGTAATGCCAACTGCGTCAACACGGACCTCCGAATCATCGGGAGCCCCATCACTGACGTAATCTACCTTGACCGAGGATGACTCAATGATGGACCAATTGAGATTGGAAGAGTTGCCTAGTGTGTAAGCCAAGGGGGTTGAGAATCTCATGATTGGGGACGTTGTCCTTGCGATAGTGGTGACCAACTGAATTTCTGATTCGGTCTGAAAGACAATCATGACCTCATCGGATGGCATGGCGTCAGGTATTTCCAAATGCACTTCGAGTGAGACTCGTAGAATATCCATGTCATGAAGGCCTTGGAAGTCGAAATCGGAGACGATGATGTCTGGGCCCTTCGACCACGAGTAGTCGCCATTCGGAAGGCCTGTAGCAAAGGTAGAGCCGGTTACGGATTGTGTTGCATAGGACGTGAAAACAGATGTGCTCATTGGTCTTGAATGGCTCATATTGAGAGATCCCGCCTCAATTAGTCCCTGAGAATAAACTGCGGAATCATCGGAGAAGCCGGAAGTCGTGGTTATCGTCCAAGAATCAGAAGATAGTGGCCCATCGAACAAAGGATGCTGCTCTGAGCTCACTGGAGTGTCCGCTGCAACCTGGGTTGCAATCGCCAACAAGGCCACTACAATGCCGAACGGCCACTTCATCACGAGGTTATATGCTGGGCACTCCGTTTCAAACTCTCGGTGATGTTGCGTGAAAATTGCGGAAGAGATGAAATACGGTCGCATAGGGGAGGGAATTGCACGGCTGTGGTAGTGTAGCGGTTAGCACGGTGGGTTGTGGTCCCGCCGGCCCGGGTTCAAGTCCCGGCCACGGCCCCACTATTCTCCCAAGTCTTCCTTGGGTATGACGTGCCCCATTCTCTGAGCCTTCGTCTCCAGGTATCCTACATTTTTCTTGCCTACCCCAACTATCAGTGGCAGCCTCTCAACAACATCGATTCCATGTTCAATTAGTTGTTTGAGTTTGTCAGGATTATTCGTCATTAAACTAATTCTGCCTACCCCAAGAGATTCAAGAATCTTGACTGCCAATGAGTAATCCCTGGCATCACCAGGGTGTCCCAACATCAGGTTAGCATCCAGAGTGTCTGCTCCTAAATCTTGAAGATTGTAGGCTTGAATCTTGGCTTTCAGCCCAATCCCTCTCCCCTCTTGCCTAAGGTACACAAGGCAACCATATCCAATCCTATCGATCTCAGATAAGGCGGCTCTCAGCTGTGGCCCGCAATCACACCTCAAACTCCCGAAAGCATCCCCAGTCAGGCACTCCGAATGAATACGAACTGGAGTTGGATCCGGCCCCACCAAGCGGCCCATCGTCAGTGCAACGTGGTCTAATCCGCTCATTGAGTCACTAAATATTCGTATTTTGAACTCTCCATAGGCCGTTGGCAAGGTTGCCTCTGCTGGTACGTATTCAACCTCCCTGATCCCCAATGCAACGTCCCTCCTGAAAAAATCACATCTGAATCGGCTGGCGCCGAGGTGTATGTCCCTTCTAGGAATCAACACGTGTTTTGAGTTTACTCACGATGAATGTGAAAATCCCTTCAGACTCTCTATGGACATGACAGTCATATCCTTTCCTCTCACAAAGGGCTGGGATGTCGTGCAGGGACTCCGGGTCATCGCTGATCACCTCAAGGACATCGTCATCACTGCATTGGCCCATTGCCCTCCTAGTCTCATGGACTGGTATTGGACAAAGATGTCCAGTTAGGTCCAGCCTCAGGCTCACCATGGCTACACGAGGGCGTGATTGCGGTTGAAGTCGACGGGTTCGGGATCCAACAAGAGTGCATCTAGGGCGGATCCACCCCACTTCCTTCTCCTCAGAACCTCAAGCGTTCTACCGGCCTTCTCGACATGGACTTCCAATACGGTGTGGTCTTGTCCGATCTCTATCTCACCTATCGCAATGTCCGGAATCTTTGCCTCCTGCCTCAACCAATCAGCCAACTCACGCTTTGATGCCTGCTTGTCTGTTATGCTAACACGAATCCTGACCATGCCATATGCGTCTGAAACCTCATCCCAATCCTCGCGCCTCCTAACAGGGTCGCGATTGGTTCCATCCGGAAGCTCAGGGGCCTCGTGTTCCGGTATTGTCAAGTTCCATGTTGATGATATCCGGTCAAGCTGGACCAAATCGTCATTCGACACCAGAGACCAAGCCACGCCGGACCTACCCATCCTACCTGTTCTACCTATTCTGTGGACGTACGCCTCAGTTTCAACTGGTAGGTCATAGTTGACGACATGAGTGATCGTATCGATATCTATGCCCCTTGCTGCAACATCAGTGGCGATCAATGTGTTGAACTTGTTATCTCGAAAATCATTGAGTATCCTCTCTCTCTTTTTCTGAGGGACCTCCCCATGGAGTGCAGTGGACTCGAAACGGTGCTTCGAGAGTCGCTCGACCAGAAGATCAGCCATTCTTTTGGTGTTTGTGAACACGAGCATCTGACCGTCGTGGCCCATGGTCAGGAGGATTCTCCCAAGTGCCCATAGCTTGTTTCCCCGCCCGATCCGGATGTACTTTTGGTCAATCTCTGGCACCTCTATTTCAGTTCCTCCTGTGAATACCTGCTCTGGTTCGTTCAGTAGCTCATCTGCCGCATCCAAAACCTCTTGCGGGAATGTGGCACTGAACAGCAGGGTCTGTTCTCGGTTTGGAGCCTGGGCGATGATCCAAGCCACGTCTGGGAAGAAGCCCATGTCCAACATTCTATCAGCCTCATCCAAACAGAATATCTTGATGTTTGATAGCTCCAAATGACCTCTCTTTGACATGTCGATCACCCTACCTGGCGTGCCGACGATTATGTCCGCTCCTGCCTTCAATTTCTTCGCCTGTCGCTCGAGGTCTGTTCCCCCATAGACTGTCTCGACCACAAGTCCTTTGTTTCCTTGAAGCCATGCTATCTCATCCGCCACCTGTATTGCAAGTTCCCTCGTCGGGCAGAGTATGAGTGACTGGACCACCTTCTGTGCAGAGGTCGATTCGATAATTGGTATTCCGAAAGCGGCTGTCTTGCCAGATCCAGTCTGCGCCTGTCCGATCAAATCATTCCCTGCTAGGGCTGCAGCCAGGGTTTCCCTCTGGATCTCGGTTGGTTTTGTCCACCCCTTTTCCTGAAGTGCACCTAGGACTGGTTTGGACAGATTGAACTTGGAAAAGCCGGTTTCTAGCATAATATGGCCTCAGAAGCTCTCCGAGTCCTTGATTTCTTGTTGCAACTCACCCATCCAGTATTTTCGGCAATTCTCCTTTGTAAGGAACATGTGTTTGCTGGTGAAGCTGTGGTTGTAGTGGCCTTTGTCAGCGCTTGCGAACTGTTCCTTCCTTCTTTTGTGGTACTTCTGAAGGACGTGTTGCTTCATGTACTGCCTGAATTTTAGGGCCTTCGTTCGATTGACTCCCTTGGGAGTTTCACCAGCCCAGAGACGCTCAAATTGGGCCTCTTTTTCGCTGATTGCTTGACTCATCGCAATTCCTCGTCGACCTGCCGACCTTGAAGTTGTTTATGACCTTCACGCTGAGTGGTACTCTCCAATTTCTTGGATTCTATCTGCTCGCTGACATCATCCACAGGATCCAATTCCGCCAGGAACCTGTTCTTTTCCTCTTCCGTTCCATCCATCTCTGGGTCATACGCAAGAGCGTGGAGTTGCCTCTTGAGATCCGGATCGGTCTCTGTTCTCGCTAGCTCACCTGCTGTTTCCCTTAGGGTTGCTCCAGTGAGAACCGCTGAGAGTTGTGAGATGCAGGCTTTTCTAAGCGTGACGTCCTTGTCACTAGCCCCATCGATTACCAGTCGTGCGACCCTTGGGTTCTGCATGTCCAGGGACTTGATGGCTCGTAGAATCTTCATCCTGACAGCTGCGTCCTTTTCGCCCAGTGATGCCTCGACTAGAATTGCTGCGATCCTCGGCTCTGTCGAAGCCAGCTTTGGCAGACAGTCTGCGCCCAGTGATCTGACTGTCGAATCAGTGTCCTCCAAAGCCCATGCGATCAAGTCCCACCCAACTGCGCCACCCCGCTCGGTGATTAACCTCAGAAGTTTTGCCGACCTTCTCCTCAGGTCGACGTCTTCGTCTTTCATGAGGGGCTCTATGTGTTGACAGCCTGCCTCCACCCATTCCTTGGATACTGCTTTGAGGACCCTGAATGCTCGGTCTCTCTCCTTTTTAGAGTCCCTTCTGAGTAGCTCGTCAAGGTTCAACTCAGAGGAGGAGGGGAAGATTGGTGCCAATCTCTCTAGGGTTTCCCATGCTAGGTTCGACACTTCTTGGTCAGGATCATCCAACCTAACGACCAGTTGATACATTAGATTCTCAGACCTTCGTAGCATCATCCTAGGCAGACCCAAGATTGCCGAGATTCGTAGTGTTGGGTCGTCCTCATCGATTGCCTCTGACAGGGCATCGTGAGCCGACTCGAGATCGTCTTCCTTGACTCTGTGTAACGCTATGATCGCATCCCGTCGATTAGCAAATCCCCCGCCCTCACCAAGTGGGATCTCTGCCACGGTGATCTCAGAGGTTGCCAAGGGCAATATCAGATCTAGCGGGAGGGCTGCCCACTTGCCGAGTTCCGGGGTCAACCCTCCAAGGTTCCTACCCCTTGCCGCCTTCGCTTTGGAGAGGGGCAAACCGGTACGGGGGTCACGTGCGACATAGCCTGACACGGCGGCACGGAGGTGCAAGGAGGATTCAAACCCAGCGGACAGGGCAACATCCATTTCCTATCGAATTCCACGAGCCTTGGCCTCAGATAGCAATAAGGCAGGTAACACAAATAACGCCAAAACCAGGGATAGTGCCACTGAGGAGGCGCTTACGAACCCGAAATCTTGGATCACCGGCACAGGTGACATCAATAGCACCAAGAAGCCAGAAGCCGTGGTGAAAGCAGACATCACCAATGCCGACCCTGTGACCTCATATGCCGTCGTCATGGCTTTGATTCGATCAGACCCCCCCTCCAATTCCTCCTCGAACCTCCGCCACATGTGTATCGAGTAATCTATGCCGAGGCCGATGGTCAACGCAGTGATCATCACAGTTAGTACGTTCCAGTTGAGCCCGACCAAAGCCATTGTCCCGACCACCCAGATTCCCGCAATGGCGACAGGCAGGATGATCACTGCAGAGGTGCTAAACCTCCTGGTCATCATCATTAGAACTACGAATGAGGCTAGCAGACTTAACAGGGTGGACTCCAACTGTGAGACGAACAGCCCATCCAATACCGACTCAATCACAATAACCTCGCCGGTGAGGTAGGTTGCACAACCGCATTTTCCATCGGTTTTCATCCAATTGGCGTGTTCCTTGAAATCATCCGCGATTGAATCAGTGTCCTCGCTTGACTCAGCAGTGACGCTTACGTCGATCATAAGGTACCTTATCGCCCCACTTGCCTCATCGAAGGCGACTACCTTGGCGGCCCTGTCAGCCCAGGTTTGGCCCCTGAGGGGATCGCCTAGGGCCGTGTCTTCGGCCAACTTGGCGAGGGCCAGGGCCAAATCGCCTTGCTCGTGATCGGAGGACAGCCCGACTTCACCATCGAATATCTGGATGCCGAAATCGGACCCCCAATCTGGGTCGATCTCCAGACGATCTCGCAAGACGGTGTAGATTCCCTCGTACTGTGGCCTACTATTTTCCGTGTTCTGCGGCCTGATCACGTTTGGGTCGAGGACGAGCCTGCTGTGCAAACCAAGCATCGACTCCATAATGGTTCGATCATCTGGAGCTGCATCGGGGTCATTGTAGTCGATCAGGATGATCGCTGTCTTTAGGAACTGGACGTCGTAGTCGGAATAGATCTCATTTCTGGCCTCCATCGATTCCATGTCCTTGTCCAGGAAATCAGTCAATTCGAAGCTGGTCTCTAGCCTCCCGATCGAGACCAACGTTGAAGAGAGCGTCAAAATAGCGACTACCACCATTACCTTGGCCAAACCATTGTCCATGAAAATTGATGCTTTCTTCGTGATTTCTCTTGATTTGACTGATTTTTGGGTGGATTGCCCGGTCGAACGCTCGGATATGACGTGTATCGCACCGACGGTGACGGTCGTTGCGATGAATGCGCATACGACGCCGATAGCGAGCGTCGTTCCAAATGCCCTCAGGGGATCTATGGGGGATAATGCGTTTGAAAGGAATGCCGTGACGGTGGTTATGACGGACAGAGATAGCGCGAGCCTCAATACATCAAACGAGCTTGTCCAAGCCAGGGATGGCCTCATCCCCTCGGAAAGTTTCCTCTCATACCCCTTCTGCATGTGTATGCCATAGTCGATCCCCAAGCCGAGTATAACTGGGGCTACTGCGATATCAAGAACCGTGAATTCAGAGCCGAAAAGGGCGACTATGCCGTATGTCCAGGATAGTGCAGCCGTAAGAGCCACCAATGGTGCTGCCACCATCACGACTGATCGGAAGGCCATCGCCAAAATTCCCACGATCACCAACAGTGAAATGGCGAGAAGGGTCGTAAAATTCGATAGTGTGCCATCATTAATGTCCTGACTGACTAACTCTTCCGATACTACTGAATATTGGAGTAGATCGACCCCGTTCGAACCCCCGCTGGACAGGTAGTCCCTGACAGCCGAGGAAAAGGCACTCAATGCCTCCTCAGAGCTCTGTGAAGAGGACTCGATTATCCACATGGTGGAGGAGGCGCTAGGAGTTGGATCAACACCATCCCCCCCGTCCAAGTAATCACAAAGCCCCTCAAACTGCAGATCACTACTCACCAATACTTCGGCTGCAAACCCCGCAGCCGCAGTAATCGAGGTCTCCCCAGCGATACTAGTGCAATCCTCTCCCTGTTCAATCGCATCTATGATTTGACCCCACATCGCCATCTCAGAAAGGCCACTGCCCTGTTCCCTTTCCTTTATCATCGTATCAACCGCTAAGGCCACATTGATCTGAGATAGGATAGTCACTCCGTGTTCCTCAGCGATCGAGAGTATCGCTGCAGACTCGATGATGAGCTCCTGCATTGAAGGGACGGTGAGGGGGTTCCCCCCTAGCTCGCTTGATTTTACGTTGACGTATATTCTGGACGCCTGAGGGGGGAACTCCGACTCAATTGCTTCAATTTCCCCATCAGCGTCGTTTGGTGGAGCAAAATCGGATACCTCAGTTGAGAACTCAGGTAGGGGGACGAGTTGCGTCATGAAGAGAAGAGTCGCCATTATTGAGCCGACGAGAATTCGCATGGCATGCTTCTCTAGGAGGGATGCCATGCGATTAGGCTCACTGGGCCGCCCCCTCATAGTACTACCTAGTAGCACATGTGGTATAATCCCGGCTGCCAGAGGAGGCAGGCCATCAAGGGTTTTAGGAGAAGGTATCAAAACGGAGACACAAGACGGAGCCACATGCCAGTTAGACTTCTTGCGAACGACGGTAAAGAACTCAAACTCCGAATAGAAGGAGAGGGTAGCTCTACCCTTCAGATGTTCCGCTCTAGGTTGAATGATCACCCCGACGTAGAATATGCCAATTTTTTCACCGGCCACCCAGATTTGGACGATCCTGAACTCTATTTGAGGGTCAAAGACGGAAAAGATGCATCAAAACTGATCACCGAGCTCTGCAACACAATTGTCAAAGACTTCGCTAGCCTCAAGATTTAACCCCCTTGGTGATAGATTGATCGACCGAAAACAGGTCGAGGCTCGGCTGGGCTTGGACTACTTCTGCGTCCCAGGGGAGGGGATTGGAGGAATTCTCAAAACCAGAGTTGACGACTTCCGTGTCAAGGAACAGGCCCGAACTCCCTCTTTGGATCCAAAGGGACGATTCACGGTAATCAGAGTGACACTGAGGGACTGGGAAACAAATCGCTTCATAGGTAGGCTGGCGTCGGCATGCAAAATCTCCAGAAACAGGATATTCTCCTCTGGCTTGAAGGACAAACGGGCAGTTACAACGCAGTTGATGGTGGTCGACGCGAAATCGAAGATCATCGAAGAAATTGAGATTCCTGACACCGATATCGAAATACTCGGAAGGACACATCAAAAAATTGGTATGGGATCTCATGATGGCAACAGATTCACCATAACCGTGAGGGGATGTTCAGACAAGAACGGTGCCCCAATTGACAGCAAAGAAGCCCTTTCGAGGGTCTTGAAAATTAAAGAGTCGATGAAAGAACTACTGGGGGTTGATGCGTTTCCGAATTGGATCGGCCCTCAGAGGTTCGGCTCAACACGACCTGTCACGCCAGAGGTGGGGAGGTGCGTTCTGGAATCGGACTTCGAGGGAGCTGTGAACGCCTACATCGGGATGGCCGGAGCGGAAAGAAGGGGAGATGTCGAGGGTTTCAGAAAATTGTGGCGTGATACCAAGAATCCAGGTTCCTGCCTGGAAATCATCCCGAAACACCTTGGCTTTGAACGATCAATGCTAGAGAGGCTAGAGAAGAATCCAGAGGATTACTTAGCCGCATTCAAGTCCCTGCCACAATCGCTGCAGATACTAATGATCCACTCGGTCCAATCATTGGCATTCAATCATACAATGAAGGCCAGGTTGTCTGGTGGGATGAATATAACCAAACCGTCAATCGGCGACATAGTCGCTCCAATTTCTGACAACGGCAGGCTCGACACTGGTAAATCGACGCTCGTCGGGAAGTGGAACCTTGACAGGTGCGTGAAGAATTCCCTCAAGGGAAGGATCTCAGTCACAGGACCGCTGCCAGGAAGCCACGGAGCCATCGCTGAGGGGGAGCCTGGGAAATATGAACAAGAGGGGGTCAAATCAGCAAATCTTGATGATGTGGATTGGCTTGTGCCAGAAATCCCTAGGCTATCGACCACTGGCACTCGTCGCTCACTCGCAGTACCGTTCCATGACTTTAGTGTCGAAGAAGCCCCTCCGGCGCCTGCTGATCTTTCTGAACGATGGGACGCTGGGCCCGGGGAAGGGGATCGATGGCATCCGGAAGGCGCCTCATTGAGAATGAGGTTCTTGTTGCCACCAGGGAGTTATGCCACGGTAATGATGCGAGAGTTCATGAGGTCGCCACTGGATCACTATTGATTCAGAGCCTTCCCATTTCTAGAGCCTCTATCTGAGAAACCAATGGGTCTGATTCCCTCACTTTGTCCTCGAAGGCGTCGACGATTCCCTCGCCTTCGCCAAGCACGACGTCAACCTCTATGAACATCATACCGAAGGCCAGCGGTTTGATTGAGACGCTCTGAACTTCTTCCATCTTCGAGATGGTGCCAGCAATACCTTCGTAATCTGGCCTCTCATCCTCTGGCTGATCTAGTGTTATCTTGTATTTCACGACAACTTGTCCCATAGAAACCACCTTTGATTCTCAGGGTCCCTCGAATGAGCAATTTGGGCAACGATATTGAACTCCTTGATCCCTGCATCTTTCACTTCGCCCTATGGGCTCCCCGCACTTTGGGCATGGGAAGGATGTGGACTTCGGCTCAACCAAAGGTATACCAGAGGAGCTGCAGATCAATGCTCTCTTACTCATTATAGGCCACCTAGCGGCCCTCCGAGTGACGTCTCCCTTTTATGCTTGACCGAAGAGCATCGAATTTCATTGGCAATCGTTATTCAGTTATCGTTCGTCGCTCGGCCATGAAGGACGAGAGCCACGGGGAGACGAATGGAGGACTGGATCTCACAGAGTTTGTGACAGACGAAGGGGGCATCTGGAGCCTGAGGGACTTGGAGAAGGTGAGGGGATGGAACAACATCGAATATGGCGCAGGCCTCTCAGGGAAGAATACTCCATCGACTGGACTGTCGATGAATAGGGCCTACATCCCCCCGGGCGGGATAGCCAAGGCGCATATTCACGTGGATTTCGATGTAATGATTTACCTATTGAAGGGAAGTGTCAGACACGAATACGGCCCAGGTTGCAGAAAGAGCGTCGTGCACAGTGCCGGCGACATGTTCTACATTGAGCCCGGGCTGCCGCATGAGGTATTCAATTGCTCAGAAACCGATTGGGTGCATGCTGTCGTCGCAAGATCAGACGCCTCTGAGTGGCAGAACATCGAACCATACGACAGGGACTCAGAGTGATCCGCCCCTCTATCAACAGGCTCAAAAGGACATCTTCGTTGGATAAGTAAGGTCCAAATGAGAATAGAGGGTGAATTGAAGCTAGCCTTCGATGATGTGATGATTCGCCCGAAGAGGAGCACTTTGGTATCCAGATCGGATGTTAGCCTAGTAAGGGACTTCTCATTCAAACACACGGACAGAACCTGGTCGGGCGTGCCTGTCGCTGCAGCCAACATGGACACGACTGGGGTTTTCCCGGTAGCGAATGTACTACAGGACCATGGGATGCTAACCTGCCTCCAGAAATTTTACTCGGTCAAGGAATTGCAACAAGCATGGGAGGATGGAGTTGATCCCAAAAACATCGCAGTCACATGCGGGTCCACCGATGAGTCGTTGCAGCTCCTGAAAAGAAAGATGGCGACCCATGCCGATCTCCAAATGATTTGCATTGACGTGGCCAATGGATACAGAGAGGTGTTCCTAGAATTCGTGAAAGTGGTGAGGAGGGAATTTCCTGACAAGATAATCATTGCAGGCAACGTTGCGACGAATGAGATGACAGAGGCCCTAATATTGGCTGGGGCTGACATAGTCAAGGTAGGAATAGGGCCGGGCTCGGTGTGCACCACTAGGAAGGTGGCCGGTGTGGGATATCCGCAATTGTCCGCCATAGCTGAGTGTGCTGACGCGGCACATGGCCTTGGGGGGCACGTCATGGCAGATGGTGGATGCAATTCGCCAGGGGATATCGCCAAGGCCTTCGCCGCAGGGGCTGACTTCGTAATGCTGGGGGGAATGTTCGCGGGGCATGATGAGTCTGGCGGAGATTTGGTGAAGTCTGATGATGGTCGAATGTTCAAGTCATTCCATGGGATGTCATCCTCGACAGCGATGGAGCGACATTATGGGGAAATAGCCAAACACAGGGCCCCCGAGGGGAAGGCAGTAAGCGTCCCCTACAGAGGCCCCCTCTCAAAGACGGTACAGTCAATCCTGGGTGGCGTGAGGTCCAGTTGCTCCTACGTGGGTGCGCGGAGAATCAAGGATCTGCCGAAGTGCACGACCTTCATCAGAGTGACTCAGACGACCAATGAAGTCTATAGGGGCATGGAAATTGATGGGTGAGTCACACATCAAGAATGACCTTCGTGCGGTAGCCCAAGACCTTCCCTGAATCCGAAAAAACCTCACTCAGTTCCAGTTCGTGGAATGTGACAGCCTTCACCTCAATAACCGGGTCGAGGAAAATATCATTGCATAACATTCCCGATGCGTGCAGGACGTCCTTGTCGTAATTGAAAGATTGAATATGAACGGCGGCTGTCTTGGATTCTGCAATCCAATTTATCTCCTCAAGCCACACTACTAGGTCCCTGTCTAGCCTCTGGGATTTTTTGAGTTCTAGAACGATATTGTCACCATTCGACCCTGGCAACGTTTCACCAGGTTCCAATCCGAGTCGGATGCATTGCAGTGCGGTGGATGCAACCATGAACAGCTCTGGAATTGTTGCTGCATGGGCCATGAAGCCAACATCGGCGGTTGTGGGAATCACTTCCCATTTCTCGGACGCCATTTGATGTCCCATCCTAGGGTCCATGAGTTATTCGAATTGGTTGCAGAGCTGCCCTTGGCCCGGGAACGACAAGGGGTTCAAGGGGTTCGTGTTGTACTTATTCTCGCACTTGTTGGAATAGCCATCTGCGTCGGAGTCTATGGTAGCGTCAGAGGGGTCATAGGGATCGAGGCCGAAGAAGAATTCCCAACCGCTCCACATAGAGTCATCGTCTTGGTCCTGGTGATACACCTCGCTGCCATCGAGCCACAAATCTCCATCGGTATCGTTTAGGATTGGGTGGGTTCCGTTTTGATATTCTTCATAATTGGTGTAATTGCCGAGGTCGTTGTAGAAGATCGCCCCAGATGGGGAAGACGGGTCGATGTGACATGCAGAATTCTGGGGGTCGTTCCAACCTGGGCAGTATTTGTTCATGAGATGCATCACGTTTAATCCGTCAGAGTCCAGGTCTTCGGAGCCATCGCTTATTCCGTCACCGTCTGAATCGAACATTTTCGGGTCGAGGGGGCCTCGCTCGGTTACCGATAGGGTGATGTTTCCGTAGGTCACAGCGAACTCGTTGTATGTTACCTCCCATCCATCGGGGAGGAGGTCCCCGTCAGTGTCAACTTTGACGGGGTTCGTGTCCCATCTGGATGGGATCTCCATTAGATTGGAGAGGGAGTCGTTGTCTGCGTCGAAGGAGGAGTCGGGGAGGCTTCCGAAGCTTGGGTCCAACGCCCACCTTCCGCTATCTGGGATCGTGAACCCAGTTAGGTTCAACTCAGAAAAGGTGTAAGTCGGGTTTAGCACCCCATCGCCATCGGGGTCGCCTGATGAAGAGAAGCCCTGTAGGTAGTTGTCCCAAATCCACCCGCCTGGGCCCCTACCGCACTCTAGCATAGACGTGCATCCAGGTGGAAGCCAATTGTCGGGGGCGATCCACAGGCTGTGGCTAACAGTGTCATCCTCGATGGAGGTGATCTGCATTTCCCACCCGTCTGGCTGTAGATCGCCATCGGTGTCAGGATCGAGCGGGTTGGTTGCAGATTGCCATGGCCTTGGTATGTTCAGGACCTCGAATCCGTCCTTCAGGTCGTCATCATCGCTGTCGATGTCCGAGGCATTTGTGACATACTGGTCTTCACCAGCGATCACCTCCTCCCTGTCATCCAGACCGTCATTGTCGGTGTCCATCCTGGAGGCATTCGTGAAGTAGGTCGATCCGTTCCAGATGAAACCATCCATGGCCTCGGTGAAATCCTCTATCCCATCACTGTCAGTGTCCCTGTCTGTTGCGTTTGTGTATGTGACGTAGTACTCCACCGAGTCAGAGAGCCCATCTGAATCTGAGTCAAAGACACCCGGGTCGCTTCTCACTTTTATGTCTCGTGCGCTGCCATCGACGATCCGGATTGTCCACCCAATGACCTCGATCCCGTCGATCAACCCATCGCCGTCGGTATCTGGATTCATTGGGTTGGTGGACCTACCGTCCACGATTCCGTCCTTGTTCAAATCCCTGGCCTCGTACTCGTCTAGGTTCGTTAGCCGTTCATGGCCCTCCACGATCGTCATCAGGGACTGGCTCCTTCTCTCCACCTCGTCCCCGACCTCGATGTCGATGTGATAGACGTAGCCGTCCTGATGTGCCTTCAGTGGAACGTTGATGTAGGCGAGGTCCTGCACGGTTCTGATCCAAAGGAGTGTCTGGTTCTTCTGTACGAAATCTCCGATTTCGATTGATATAGATTGGACGGTCGAAACTCCTACGAGGTCTTTGTAGAACACTGACCCATCCCCATCAGAATCGAAGCCATCCATGTCTGGATCCTCGATGCCATTCATTCCATCTCTTGGGTTGATTCCGTTAAGGTGCTCCCATCCATCTGGCATCTGATCCCCATCGGTATCGCTCGAGGATGGGCTGGTGAAGTTGGTCGGACCCCATGTGTAGGCTACCTCGTACTCCTGCAGGTTGTTCAGGCCGTCTTGATCCGGATCGCCGAAAGCGTCTGTTGCACTGAGAGGATCTAGGGTGTCGTCGTAACAATACTCGAATCCATCTGGCATTCCATCTCCATCTGTGTCCCAATCACTTGGGCCGTTGAATTTCCCGTCGCCATCCATGTCCTCCGTGAACCAATCCCTATCATCAGAGTCCTGCATCATCGATGAGTATGGGGCGTCCTTCGTGACGACAGAGAATGTGAACCTTCCACAATGAACGTCCAGATATTGTATGCCGTAGGCGACCTCCACTCGGTCAGGTATGAGGTCGTTGTCACTGTCGTCAGACAGGGGATTGGTGGAGTAGGATTCCTCAATGTAGTTTGGGAGAGTATCTCCCCCGGAGGGTTCCAAGTCGAGTACTGCGTCGCACGAATGTTCCCCGAATGGTCCCATTGCAAGGTCCTGCCAATCAGCTAACCCAATCGCCTGTTGTATCTCAGCCTCCTTGGTTGGTGTCAAAAGTGGGCAATCCCAATTGGGACTGAGTGGGTCCAACAGCATGAAGGGTTCGGAGCCTGACGCAGTGACTTCTATTGTATACAGGGACTCCCATAGGTCGTTCAGCCCATCTCCGTCGCTATCCCTGACGCTCGGGTTCGTCCCAATCGCTGCCTCTTCGATGTTCGTGAGGCCATCCCTGTCCGGATCGCCGTTGGGCCCGTTATCTGGATCTGGGAAGGTCTCATTCTGGTCGCCGCCTTCGGAACCCGTGTCAGGGTTACTAAAGTCGATCTCTGTTATCTGCGCCTCACCGCTATCCAGTGGGTCCAGGCCGTTCTCGATTTCCCAACCGTCTTCAAGCCCATCACCGTCCGTGTCAGCAAGTTGCCAATTAGTCCCGTAGAGGGTTTGCTCCATTCGGTCGGGGATTCCATCATTGTCGAAATCCTGACCAGCCACCTGAGTTTCGGACTCATCAAGGAAGATGTCATCGGCGGCAGGCTCGTAGTACCCCACTGATTGGCTTGTGCTAAGCATGGCGTCAACCACTGTGTAGAGCCCTGCCAGACATAGTGTGGCCACTATGGCGGCGACTGCATACTGATTGTGATTTAGTTGCATGGCGTCCATCCCCCGCGTCGAGGCTGATGCCCTACCGTTCTCCGTTGGATATAACCGTTAGCAGTGAGGGTGTGATCGTGGATACTCAGCTCAGACTAAATTCCACAAGAATATTGGCTCCTTCCATTTTCCAAATTGGGGTGATTTCCTTTCCTTTTTGTCGGCGAATCATGCCACTCAACAATCCCGAGACTATACTTGGTCTGCCATCGCTGTATACGGTGAAAACGATTTCGTCTTTGTTTTCTTGAACGTCCAGTAGTTTTCCGAAACCCCATCTTGATAGATGGCGCTCGCCAACCTGCCCCCAGGACTCCTCATTTTCGATTAGAATCAACTCCCCAGACTCCACAAAAGCAGCGGATATCGCCTCGCAGAGGCTCCTCTCCCAATTGTTATCGACGTGTTCGGATCCGGTTAGTTTTGGGTGTAGAGAGGCATCCTCCCAGTAATCGAATAGGCGCATTGGAACAACACAAAAACTCTGGTTAAAGCGGCGAAATCCGCCACCATCTTTGAATGACATGCCATCTATGTCAAGCGGCCTCAGCTCTGGATTCGAAGGGTTCTTCCTTCTTCTGATGGCATCGGGTTTGGGGTCTTGAACTCCCTCAAAACTCCGAATGCTGAGGAATGCGGATGACTTTCCCTGAGATTCCACTCCTGCTATGATGGGATGGCCAAGCGCGTACTCAATGGCAGCGGCTAAATTGCCAGCTGATGCTGATGATGGAGCATTCGTCTCAAGTGCGTATTTCTTCATCCCCTTGTCTAGAACTATCGACGCCTCTAGGTGGCCCTCATCCCTCCAGAATTGACGAAAGCCCCTCCATTTGTCAGGGTCTTCCCCCTTCCATGAGAATCCGGACTCCCCCAGGGTCCTACGCCATTCGTCTGTTGCAGCATAACGAAGTGTCCTGAGGGCCTCTGGACCGATGAGTTTAGCCATGTTATTGGCTATGGAGCAATAGAAGTTTGAATTCAAAATGAGTATTGGCGAGTTGTTTCTAATGGAGTCTAGGATCGAACCTCCCTGACTTGACCTGAAACGATATTCCCCCTCTGAAGGCCTAGGGGGGAACAGCCTACTGATGATGCCCATCAACGGGACCTCACAAACCGGTCTATCCTGTCGAAGGCCTCGCTTAGAATGTCCTCCGGCGCGAGAGCGACCATTCGGAAGTGCCCTGATCCGTACTTGGGTGAGAATCCAGACCCGTGGACCACGAGTACGTGTTCTTGGTGGAGTAGATCCAAAACGAAATCCTTGTCATTCCCAAATTTTGATGGCTCATCTATCCTTGGAAAAAGATAGAACGCTCCACCTGGCCTTTGGCAACTAATTCCATCTATGCCATCGATCCTTTCCATGCAAAGATCAACTCTGCTCTTTATCTCGACAAGTCTTTCCTTTAGCCACGAGCGATCATGGTTCAGTCCCGCTATGTACCCGTGTTGAGCAGGTGTCGATGCGCACAGTCTGCTCCTTAGGATCCTTTCCACCCCATCCCGTGGGCCGATGAGTCGCCCCATCGGGTCGTGGAACGCCATGTACCCAATCCTCCAACCAGGGGCAAAGTGGACCTTTGAGACCCCATTTAGGGTCACGACTGGCACATCCGTGGATTGGGACGCGATGGATGTCTGATCTCCAGAGAAGTCCAGGGCATCGTAAATCTCGTCTGCGATGATCGTGCAATTCGGCCATTCACTTGCTATGCCGAGCACCTCACGGATAGTGGAGGGCTTGGCTACGTTCCCAGTTGGATTATTGGGGTTCACTATCACGATGAACCTGACACTTTCATCCATCTTCTCGCGGATGTCCTGGACATTAATGGCCCAACCATCATCAGAATCGAGGGCATACTCTACGGTGGTCGCGCCATACATCTGGGGGTAGGCCATGTAGGGAGGGTAATGGGGCCCCGGGGCCAAGACCGTATCACCATCCTCCAGGAATGCCGCGAAGAGAACTTGGAGCGCTTCTGTGACTCCATGGGTAACATACACGTCTTTTGGTTCACATCCCCATCCTTTGGATACCTCGTCATTCGCGATCGCTACCCTCAGTTCTTCGATTCCGTATGAGGGGCCGTATCCATTTCGCTGATTCTCCAACGCCCCCTTGAACGCCTCTACCATGTGAGGTGGTGTCGGTAGACCAGGATAGGAAAGTGGATCCCCTATGTTCAATTTTATCAGTTCGTGCCCCTTCCTCTCAAGCTCGGTCGCCGGTACCACGATGTCACGGATGGCATATTCAATTGAGGCTGACCTTCTAGACGCGTAGAGTGGGCCCATGGGGTTAGGTCGGGCAGGAGGCTCATGAAGGCGCCGATTTTAGATTCCAAGTTCTGATTTGGCCACCTGCATGGCAGCCTCAATTCCTTCAGGGTTGCTCCCACTGGCTTGTGCCATTGTCGGCCTCCCTCCTCCGCTACCATTGATTTCCGGTAACATGGCCTTCACAAGGCTTGAGGCATCGTGGCGCTCGGAGGCGATGGAGTTCTCTGTGATCGCGACGACAATCTTAGCCCCGCCAGATTTGCTAGCCAAGACCGCGACAGTTGGCTCATCTGGATTCCGAGTGAGTTCTCCCAAGGTGGCCATGAGATCCTTGAACCCCCCGTCCATTTCCATGATTGTGTATCGTATTCCGTCTTTCTTGACGGCGGATGATCCTCCATCTGCCTTTATCCTGGTAATTTCGGCTCTTAGGTTCTCGATTGCTTTCTTTTGATCTTTCCACTCATTGAAAAATCTCCGAACTGCGTCAGGTAGGTCATCTGGGCGGACGCCCAACACGTCCGCAGAGGCGTTCAGCAGCTCGGATTGCCGTCGACTGTGTTCCCTGGCTGCGTCTCCTGCCATGATCACCAGACGCTCTACCCCGTCTTGGACTTGACTGGAGCGGACGATCTTGATCTCACTTACATCGGAGGAGTTGGCAACGTGTGTGCCCCCACAGGCCTGAGTGTCATGGCCCTGGACCTCCACCACCCTGATCCAGTCGTGCTTTGGAGCCCCTCCCTGGTAGATCGAGAAGCCGTGGACCCTATCAGCCTCCGCTCGGTGAAGCACATTGGTAACAACAGGTCTAGCATCAGCCACGATCGTGTTTGCATGGTCCTCAATCTCATCGAGTTGCTCGCGAGTAAGTCGCTCATAGTGGGTTATGTCAAGTCGAGCAAGTTGTTCGCTCTTGTAAGACCCAGCTTGCCAGACGTGGGGCCCCAGGATCTTACGCGCTGACCCCCCGACTATGTGGACGGACGTGTGATGTTGAGAAATTTGGTCTCTACGAGGCCGGTTTATCTTGCCGGAAATTGGTCCAAGCTCCAATGGGCGGTCAACTGTGTGGGCAATAACCCCGCCAAGTACCGAAACATGCCGAACCCGTGCGGGCCCGAGGTCTCCTTGATCGCACAACTGGCCCCCACTTTCTGGGTAGAAGCCGGTCTTGTCCAGGATTACCGACCAGGACGGAATGTCGGGCTCCGCTACATCCGCAATGGGCTCACAATGGATCACATGGGCGTCGAAGGTTGAGATCGAGGGATCATCGTCAAAAAGGCGTACAGTAGGCTCGAAACCCGAGTTACGGGAACGGGATTCTGCCCCCTTGTGGATAGCAGCATCCTTCGTCCTCGAGGCGTTCCTAGCCGCCATTTCAGCAGAGAAACCCACTCTTATGCCGAGTTTCGTCCAACCCGCATTTCTGGCGATCGTGACCGCCATGTCCGGTTGTATCCCCCTCTCCTCGGCCAACCTGAACAAGATTTCATCATCGATCGTGGATGCGTCTTTCGGCAACTTTGCCAAGGCTGTTTGCACTGCGGATTCGCCTCTCCTCAGCATGGAGTTGTATTTTTTCTCCTCGGACTCCAACATCGAGACTATAGAATCGAAGTCCAAATCAATGTTTGACATGTTTGTCTGGATGTGGTGACTGCCCAATTCCGAGAGGGGCTTAACTATGCCCAGCTCAGTTTTCATCCTGCAGACTCGCCTTGCGAGCATCCTCGGGAGGTAGCCTGCCTTGGAGTTGCTTGGTACCAGGCCATCCCCCAACATTGAACAGATGGCTTGGAGGTGGTCTGGTATGGCGTAAATGAGGGCGAGGGGCTCGGTTATCTCCTTCAGTTGCGCCACTGAGATCTTGAATTCAGCCGTGGAAAGGTGATCTGCAAGCGAGACATACAGTTCTTCAGCATCAGTCCCGACGTCTATGTTGAGTATTCCAGCGAGTTTTGAGAGCTCCCCGAGCAAGTGTTCGGTGTCATAGGGGAGGTTTTTCGATAGCACCTTCTCATCAAACTTCGATAGTGCCCTTAATTCAGAAACAGATTCGGGATACACCGCCTCATAGATAGTTGGCGTTCCCGCTGCAGCCCAGCAGAACCTCTCTAGGCCATAACCCGTGTCGATTATCTTCTGATCCATTTTCCTGTAATTGAGCCCCTTGATTGTTACTTCCCCCTCCTCATGTTCCTCTAGGTCCATGAAAACCAAGGTGGCAAGCTCCAATCCACCGACGATCACTTCCAGTGCCGCTCCTGCATTTCCCCCTCCTGACCAAGGATTCTCAACGTAGGTCACATCAATGGGGTCAACTCCGAATGACTCGGTCATGAGTTCGTCACAGAGCCGTACGCATTTGTCTATCCAGTAGTGATACTCTCCCTCAGACTCCCTGTTGAAAGCATGGTGAGCCATCATCTCGAAGGTTGTCAGGTGGCGACCACTACGCCCCACTGCAGCGACGTCCGTTAGCCTGATGCAAGGCTGGCTTATCGCCAGCGGGTTCGCAGGAGGCGGCGTCCGCCCAGATGTGACATGGGGCTGGAAATCTGCGATGCTGGCAATCGTGAGATGGATGTCATCCCTCCACCTAGCAACGACTGGGTAGGGGTCTACTTTGGTGTGGCCCTTCCTCTCGAAGAACGAGATGAACTCTTGTCGCATTCTGTTCTTCAGTTCTCTCCCCTTGTCTTCGAAGCCGGAGATTATTGGGGACCCGATGAATGTGTAGGGGTCCTTGTGAGTGTCGCCTGAGGTGGTCCTGTTCTGGTCTCTGGTCCAAAACCTCAATCCAGTGACCTCGCATTCGGCCTGCCTGAAGCCTGCCTCCCCCCAGTAGGGAATGTCAATCTCACCGAACGTCACGAGCATGCTGCTATGCCACGTACTTCAAAGCATTTCGGAGATAGTGCGCCTACAATTCCCTTAGCATCTCTCGGCCTATGATCATGCGTTGGACTTGGCTGCTCCCTTCGTAAATCTGCAGAACCTTGGCCCCCCTCATCAGCCTAGCGACTGGATATTCCTCTGAGTACCCGTACCCACCAAAAATCTGGACGGCATCGGTGGTGACCTCCATGCATGCATCTGCAGAGAAACGCTTTGCGTGAGCCGCGCTCTCTGTGTTTCTGATGCCATTGTCTGCCTCCCATGCTGATTTCCAACAGAGTAGCCGACTGGCCTCGATTTTTGTCTTCATGTCGGCGAGCATGAACTGGATTGCCTGGTGCTCATGGAGTCGCTTGCCGAAGGACATTCTTTCATTCGAGTATGCCAGGGCATGCTCGTATGCGGCTCTCGAGACGCCCACTGCTTGGGCTGCGACGACAGGCCTGGAGTAGTCGAAAGCCTTCATGGCGTTCATCCACCCATTTCCCTCCACCCCACCAACGAGGTTTTCTATTGGCACTCTTACATCTGTGAATGTAATACCCCGCGTGTCAGAGGCCCTTTGTCCCATGTTTGTCTCCTTCTTGCCGAGTTCCACTCCATCCCATTTTGATTCCACGATGAAAGCACTCATCCCCCGGTACCCTTTTTCTCGATCTGTGTAGGCGAGCACGAAGAACCACTCTGCTTGTCCCGCCCCCGTTATCCACATCTTGCTCCCATTGAGAACGTAGTGATCGCCCTGTAGGACTGCATTAGTCTTGATCGACGAGACATCGCTGCCAGCGCCGGGTTCTGTGACGCAATATGCGGCAATCAGTGGCTTCTCAGCTAGCATTCCGAGGTATTTCCTCTTCTGGTACTCAGTTCCACCAGTGATGATTGGCGCTGCAGTTAGTCCGTTGGAGTACTGTGCTGTTCCGAATCCGGGGTCGCCCCAGGACATCTCCTCAGAGACTATGGCCTCCTCCAGGACCCCCATGCCCGGTCCCCCATATTCCACTGGAATGTGGAGGTTGGTTAGACCGAGCTCATGTGCTTGTTGTATTGCCTCGAGTGGAAACTCGCTCTCATTGTCCCATCTCTCCCCATGCGGCCTCACGTTCTCTCTTGCGAAATCCCTGGCGAGCTCGCGAAGCATCTGCTGTTCCTCCGATAGTTCGAATCCGAGCATGTCTTGCCGTATCTGATTGGGGACTTAGTGATTCCCAGTTTCTGATGCCTTTTTCCAGCGCCCCAATTTCACCGGACGACTAATTGATGAAGCGACATATGCTGAGCGGGCCATGGACGCCACCTGGAGGGAGCATTTGACCCAGGACGGGCCCGGCAGAATGAGGATCAAAAGGCACGGGAGGATGCTAGCAGACGCTGTTTTGATCTCGGCGCCTGAAATGCTCCGAGAGGGGGTGGACGATAGGTCCCCTCAGCAGTTGGTAAACACAGCCGAGCTTCCGGGTATTGTCGGCGATGCTTGGGCCATGGCTGATTGGCACTTCGGATATGGGTTTCCAATAGGGGGCGTTGTGGCTACCTCCGTTGAGCATGGCGAAGCAGGGGGGGCCATTTCCCCAGGTGGCGTTGGCTTCGACATCAATTGCGGTGTCAGATTGCTCTCCACGGGGCTGGCCGCTGACTCCATCGATGTTCGCAGGATTGTGGACAGCCTGCAGAGATCCGTTCCGGCAGGAGCAACCTCAAAGGGGGGCGTCCAACTTAGCACCTCCGAATTAGACGGAATACTGGCAGGGGGGGCTCGAGCAGCAAGTGAGATGGGGTTGGGAGCTGATACGGACCTGGAAAGAATAGAGTCCGGCGGATTCATGGAGACCACGGAGCGAGACCTCAGTGAAAGGGCGTTGGCCAGAGGTGGCAAGTCACTTGGCACACTAGGATCCGGAAATCATTTCCTTGAGCTTCAGGTTGTTGACCGCGTGGTTGATGAGCATGCTGCCAAGGAGTTCGGGATCCTAGAGGGGGACGTCACAGTCATGATCCACTCAGGTTCGAGGGGACTTGGTCACCAAGTCTGCAGTGATCACGTAAAAGAGATCGAAAGCAAATACAAGCAAGTTGGATCGAGGTGGGTCTCAGAGCGCTGGGGTTTTGACATTGCGGACAGGCAACTTGCAAGTGCCCCGATCCATAGCCCGGAGGGTCGTGCCTACTTGGATGCCATGAGATCAGCTGGAAACTTTGCCTTCGCGAATCGATCTGCCCTCACACAGAAGGTTGCCCAATCCTTTAGGGAGGTGACATCGGGCGATGCCGACATCAAAGCAGTGTATGATGTGAGCCATAACATAGCAAAATTTGAGACTCATGAGGTGCATGGTACCTCCTGTCTATGCTGTGTCCACCGAAAAGGCGCTACTAGGGCTTTCTCGGGCGATAACCCAGAGCTCCATGACAGCTTCCGGGGAGTGGGGCAGCCCGTTTTGGTCCCGGGGGACATGGGAAGGGCCTCCTGGGTACTAGCCGGTCCAAAGAAGGGTGAGAACGAGGCCTTCTCGTCCTCCTGCCATGGAGCAGGAAGGAGGCTCTCACGAACAGCCGCTAGGAATGCAGTGGACCCTGAGGCCCTCATGAGGGACCTTGAAGACATGGGGGTAATCGTCAGGGCCAAGAGTCGCTCACTGCTTTCGGAAGAGGCGCCAGAGGCCTACAAGAACGTCGATGAGGTCGTTAGGCTCACAGAATCTGCAGGCTTGGCTAGGCCCGTAGCAAGGCTGAGACCCCTTGGCGTGATCAAGGGCTAACTACTTCGCCCTGTACTCAATCCTCAGGACCTCTTGATCCTCGATCACGGTGTCCTCATATGTGTCAACCCTCTCCCCATCCAAGGTCACCACTATCTCGTGGTTATCGTCCACGACATAGTCGAGGATCTGGTTCTCGTTGAACGTCTCCCCCCAGATAATGAAGAACGACTCCGCTGGGACATTGTACTTCTTGTCCATCTCGATATGGATCTTCCCTGATGAGTCATGGGTGTGGACCCCTCTCATTGAGCAGCCATCGTGATTTATGCCCGTGTTTGCGGGGATTGTTACCTGTTGACCGTTTATGACGATCTCGATTATGGGGTGGTAATGCACCCCTATGTTACTGTGGTCCCCGAGGCAGAAGTCTGCCACAACTTGTGCGTTGTCCGGAGCAGGGGGTGGTGCGAATTCGTCGTATATCACTGCGCCAACTAGGACGATCGTGAAGGCCGCTGCCCCGTACATCGCTATCCTAGCCGCATCCATGTAAATCGGAAAATACCCCCCATATTGAAACCTCCCCACCAAATCCCCCAGTCATGGCGGATCCTGATTACTGGGAAGATGCCATACTCCACATATCGAAAAGGGACGATGTCCTATCGAAAATAATTGAGCAAAACCTCGAGCCAAGGCTCAATCCACATGGGGACGTGTTCAGAACCCTGATCAAATCAATCGTAGGTCAACAGATCTCCATTCAGGCCGCTGATGCTACATGGGACCGAATGGTTGGCCTTCTCGGCGAGATTAATCCCAACGAGATCTGTAAGGCCGGCTTAATGGACTTGCGCGGCTGCGGGCTATCCATGAGGAAGGCAGAATACATTTCAGGTGTCAGTGAGATGTGGATGGACGGTCGACTGGATATCGACTGGGGAGGGTTAGAGCAAATCGAGATCCGAGACAGACTGCTTTCGATAAGGGGCGTAGGGCCATGGACTGTGGACATGGTTCTGATTTTCTCACTTGGTTTCACGGACGTCCTGCCCACCGGGGACGTCGGCCTGCTGAGAGCAGTGGAGAACAACTACGCTGGGGGGAGGCGCCTATCCGCAGAGGAGGTCATGGCGATAGCCGAGCCATGGCGGCCGTACCGGACAGTGGCCACATGGTACCTTTGGAGGACCATCGACGCGGAGCCAGTTAGCTACTGATCACATGGAGTAGCCACGTGGTATGCCCTCGACCCCCGTAGGCCTCAATGCTTGGTCCGATCCGTCGGACTCTTCCATGATCACCGTCAGAAGGGTGTGCACCAGCGTTCTGAGGTCCTCTATCTCTTTCTTCAATTCTACAACTTCTTCCATCCCTATCCCATCTAGAACGTGTTGCGTTCCGCTAATCAAATCGTGACTACTAGGCTATAAACAAGCCCGTCAGAGAATAGGTTGGCCAGGGGATTAGAGGGCCCTCGGCTATCCGCGGGTGGCCTCCCTAGTCATCATACTCCTCGTCTTCGTACTCATCGTCATAGTCCTCGTAGTCGTCGTCGTAGTACTCATCATCCCGCTTGTTTGACGCCGTAATCACCATGTAGGCCCCAACCACCAATGTGATCGCCGCGATTCCCCCAATGAGCGTGAACGCAAGGGTGGAGTCGCTGTTAGAGTCAGAGACGACATCAGGTGGAGATACGATCAGGCCCTCGACGGGGTATGCGAGATTGTCGAACTGCCCTGAGTCAATGACATACAGAACAGGGACGCCCTGAGTTCTGGTGTCAAAAACGAACTCCACGATGACGCTCGTGGCGCCTGCCTCCAAGTTGACCTCCAAGTCGTCAGCAGGAGGGGATTGGTCCCATTGGTCCCCGCCTTTGAGCTCCCAGAGGGAGAGCGATAGAGTGCCATCCCTCTTTCCTTGGTTGGACCAGAAGGTCGTCATCGTGACTCTCTGGCCCGCCAATGGCCTCTCTACGTCAAACACCGTGTTCGTCAAGGTAGGCAAGAACTCCATGATTCTGATATCGACCCTCTTTGGAATCGCCTCACTCCCAAGGCCATTCACAGGATTCCCCGCTCGATCGGTGGAAACTACCCACAGCTCAGCGAAATCCCCGTCGATTAGCTTGGTCGTAAGGGACTGGCTCATGTCAATCTCCCCCTGGTATATGTCGAACTGTACCTGGTCTGCTATCAGTGGCAGGGTGCCAAAGCTAACTGGACTGATCACGCTGCCGCCCCGCTTGAAGACCCAGGCCACCTCAAGGTCTCCTGCTTGCATGCCAACTGCGTCATTGATCTGGAGGGTCACCTTGACCCTGTTCAAGAGGTCTGACTCCTCAACCGACAGTGAGCTGTCTGGGTAGGCGGTCTGGTCAAACAGGATCGTTGGTGCCGCGGAGTCCACAACGATGGATATGTCCGTGTTTCCAACCGATCCGCTGGACCCAGGAGTATCGATGACCATCGTGGATATTCCCATGACAGGGTTTACCGGAGGCCTATCTGGCAGGGAAAGTTCGACGTCCCACTGGCCCCCGTCGCCCACTGTCGAGGAAGAGCTTACTCGAGTCGAACCGTAGACAAAATGCACCTCGACCAACATTCCCTCTGGGTCCATGGTGAACGGTACACCGGATCCAGAGTGGACGAGGGTCCCATTCACCTTGAATGAGTCTCCCTTCATCAGGTAGATCCCAGTCTCATCGCTTTCACCGATTGGCAGGGTCAGGTCTTGGGCCGATAGAGGGATGGCCTCCAGCATGTTGTCAAGCTCCCACGAGAGGGTCGTCAACAGAGCGGATTCGGCAATAACCTGCAGGTCGTCTGTGATTCTAACCCTAGGGCTACAAAGCGAGTCCCCATCTGTCCATGGGAAATTCCAGTCCAACACGAAGTCCAACTGAACCTCGAGTATCGATCCGGATTGCTGTGGGATGGCACGCGCCTCGACTAGGCTGACATGCGAGTCAGAAGGCGTGGAAAGTGTCATCTCAGCTGGATTCCATTTCATCTTTCCAAGCCCAGTTGGCCCATCATCGCATAGCATCAGGTCGATTCCATCAAGAGTCCCGATGCCATTGGGCTCGTCAATCAGCATCTTGAAAGTGTGAAGCATGCCGGGAAGTAGGTACCCCTCCTCGCGACTCAGGGAGTATCCAGAGGTGATTATCTGGGCCTCGATGTCCTCCGCCACCAACAAGTTGGTCCAGGCGTCATTGACGCCCGGGCCACCTCCTGTGCCGCCTGACTGGTACGTCCTACCGGACCAATCCGTGCCCTCGAGATACATGTACACTGGACTGTTGAATGGCACGCCAGATAGGTCTATGTCGTTGAAGTTCAGTTGCTCCTCGCCCGAGAAACCGATCGACAGGGGCATGGTCATTGAGCTGTACTCCGATGGGTCTGGGACGCCGTCTGAGTTCGTGTCGTCCATGACGGCTCGCCAGTATCGAAGCGTCGCATTTGATGCCCTGGCGTCGGTATCCGAAACAGTGACGTAGACGGATAGTGGCATGTCGGGGCTCACGATCTTGCCTGCTGCATTCTGGAAGCCCAAGGGGGTGAGGATCTGGATCGGCCCTGCCACGGGGGGCTCGGTATCCACCACGGCGATGACCTCTGGGGGGTCGATTGTAAGGTCCTGTCCGCCCTGAGCTTGGCCAGCGGGCCCGATGGTGTCTATGAAGGGCGTCATGGAGATTGAGCTACTGCCGTTGGGGATTATGACCTCCCCGTGGAATGCGCCGTTCTGATCAGAGGACATCGGTACGAGTGTTCCAGAGATGTTCAGGGAGACTCGGAAGTCCTGGGCGTCGGGCCTGAGGTCAGGCGAACCCTCGAACCTGACAGCGCCCTCGACGAACAGCTTGTTGCCCGGGTCGACGGGGAACGGGTACATGGATGAGAACCGGTCTGAGACCACGTTCCCCAAGTGGTTCCTTACAGAGAACGCGTCTATCTCCATATCATTCTCGTACGCTGACCTGCCATCAGTGCCGCTGGAGGACTCGGCGCTCCATCGAACCTCTCCGTCGGTGTCGATGGCGCTTGAGACCCACAGTATCGTCGATATATCGTCAGGGCCCCACGACGCGTCGATGGCCCAATCGACCCTAAGGGTCTCTCTGCCTTCTGGGTAACTAACGACCTGTACCGAAGATTGGCTGGCGGCCATTGATATTCCCGGTATGCCGTCGCCAGATTCTTGGAATGATGTCGTTGCTGTATCCCCCCAGGAGCCATCAGTTGAGGCGACAGTAAACACCGCAATGGAGCCGTCTTCGGTTTGACCAGTGAGCGTTATTGAGGATATCTGGCTGTTGTCGTAGAGATGACTGTGCTCTGTAGTTAATGTGTAGTGCTCGCCCCTCGGCACAAAGGTGTTTGGCGGATTGAACGGGTAGTTGGTGGTTATGTAGTCGTAGTAGGCGCCCCCACCGATAGAGAGCATGCCCCCATCGGAGGCGACTGTGATGGGAACGTCGGTGCTCGAGGAGTTCGATTGGAACTCGGATACCGCAGCAGTGACCACGTCCTGCAGGGCAGAGACATTCTCACTGAGGTAGTACGAGAGGCCGATGGTTGATACCGACACCGTTTGTACCTGGGTGGAGGAGAGCTCGAAAACGATCTCCTTCCACTCCCTTCCGCTCTGCGCATCAGTGACCGTGGGCGACAGGGCATTGGCCTCGGCTATCATCTGCCCAGAGAGGTGCACGTGGCTGGTGCCCCCAAGGGAGGCCGTCGTGGCCCTTGAAGCGGGGCCGATGGAGACCGTGACCGGTGAGGATAGCGCGTCGGACCCCACAGGGGAGATGGCCAGGAATCCGGCAGCGAGCCAGGAGGTGGAGTCTGTGTCAGGGTCTGTGGAGGATCCCGCGGGTATCAGCGCCGAGATGGAGGAGGGGGATGAAGGGCTCAAGGCGAGGGTGGTGCTTCGCTGTTGGGAGCCACCATTGATCAAGGATTGCCAGCCAAGGTGGCCATAGCTCGAACCGAAGGGGTATGACCAATCAACATCGCCATCAGAACCTAGATCGACAGTGGGGGACCGAGCGGGCTCAGCGAACTTTGCAGAGATGTTCAGTTGGTTTATGCTGCCGGTGGGAGACAGGGATATGATGGCTTTGTAGCCGGGCTGGGCCCAAGGGAACTCGACGATTCCGCCACTGGTCGTTTGTGGTCCGATGGTGCCGCCGTTGGCGTCTCTGAAGGAAACTGATACACCAGAGTAGTCACCCGTTATGGAGACTGCCTTGATCGGTCGTGAGGATGTGATGAATTCTGAATTTATCGTTCCCGCAATTCCTGTGCTTGAGATCTGCCCGTTCTCTATAACCACGCTCGGGCTGAACTCCCATCCGTTGCCCTCACCGGAGGATGCGGATAGGGTCCTAAATCCGTCGATTCTCAGCGATTTTATCGCTGGGGTCAGACTTGAATTGGTCGTTTCGAGGTGCAGTTGGATGTTGATCGAGGGGTATTGGCTCTGATCCAAGCCAGACAAGGAGAGTGGCAGTGCCATCATCTCGAATCCGTCGATCGGAGACATGGAATTGGTGTCTATGACAGACGCCAGAACCCTTGTTTCATCTGGTATCTCAGCGTCGACGTCAACGTAGCCAAGGTTGAACGAGTCATGGTTGGTGATGTCGATGGCCGGGCTCAGCCAAGAGCCATTGGAGCTGTAGTTGGGGATCAGTATTCCAAAGTCGTCAAGGTAGAATCCCTCGAAGTCATCAGTGGCCCAAGTCGAGCTTTGGCAACAAGTGTCAGACCTGAACCAGAACCTGAATGTCATCGACTCGCCCCCCCATTGGTCGAGTGGGGCCTCCCTCATCGACATGACATCGAGTCCACAATCATCATCGATCCAGACCTCGTTGTTTCCGAACGGGTTGTTCCATGTGGACGTCTTCGTCCCGTCGTACCAACCGGGGATGGACGGTTGGAAGTACTGCCAGCCGCCATTGTTAACCTTGTATTGCAGTACCGCCCCATCTCCATCAAAAGAGTCCATACATGCCCATTTCGCGAATTGGAGAGTGGCACCAGAAGGCGGTATGTCGTACTGGGGGGATTGAAGGTACCCGTTCCAGTTGTCCAGGTACTCCCCTGTGAGTCCCGTGCCATAGAGGTAGGGGAAGCTCATTGGCTCAGAGAGGGTGAGGGACGGGGCCGGGAACCCATATTCCCATGTGGTCGCCCCCGTGCTTCCTGAGTGGCTCCATCCAGAGGCGTGGTTGGTCGTGGGAGGAGTAGCGAATGAGTTCTCGAACCCTAGCCTCTGGTTGACTTGGCCCCCGAATCGCTGTATGTGGCCCCAATCGTCAAATGGTCCAGACCATGATGATCCGGGGGGCGTGGCGGCATAGTGGAAGAAGGTAGTTGAGGTCGCAAGATCATCGGACCAATGGACTGCGCTTCCAGGGGTGACGAGGGAGACATCCGTCAGGAAGACGCCCTCGAAGTTGTCTTGAGGAGAGCCGTAGGTCACTGATCCATCTGTATCTACAACTATCCTTAGGTGGACGGTGTTGAGGTTCAGGAACTGGGACGGGATGGCGAAGTCTTGAATGATCAGCCCTCCGCTTTGATCACCTGTAGTCCCAGGAATCGCACCAGATCTATCTTCGCAGTTGGTTGCCGTGGAGGAGGTTGACGACGATATGTCGGTCCATGTTTGGTTGTT
>WTHQ01000035.1:0-5165 GCA_011523055.1 Methanobacteriota archaeon | reverse complement strand
CCCCAACTTCCATTCATGAGCCTGTATTCCAACCAAGCTCCGTCACCGCCCCCAGCCGAGGTGCTGTCGACGTGATACCAATGCTCGAACGACAGGTAGTATCCGATCTGCAGGTCGCTCGATGGGACGTCGAGGGGCGGTAAGAAGAGTGAGGTGTCAGTGCCTGCCGGGACGGGTGCGCCAGGGAGTGTTGCCGCCATGACCTTGCCCTCTGCGGCTCGGGCTGGCACCACGCCGTGCGAGAGGTTCCTCTGGTCGAGGTAGACTGTCCCGCCTATGGTATCGGCAAGGACTGAGGACCAATGGTCTATGTCTGGGTTGTGGCACAGTGTGAGGTTCTGGGTGATCTCCAATGCGTCCAGCACCTCGTCATTGTCCAAATCTTGCCCTAGGTCAATGACATGGCCACCCTCGCTGCAATCCGCTGTGTCCGCCGAGTCTGGCCTAGCGCTTGCGAGCCAATCGAAGGACCCCCCCAATCCGGGAGTGATGACTCCGCCGCTGCCAGGCCCGTCTGTGACAATCGTCGGCAGAGATGTGTAACCCATCCCCAATGAGTCGATTTCAGCGACCGCTAGGGGGCCAGTGGCGTTGAGCGTTACGGTGATGTCCGCTTGTCTGCCTGTAGTACCCGTGTTGTCCAAGGTTAGAATGTGCTCGGTCGTGTAGTTGTAGCCATGACTTGTAAGTGAGATGGCAGTGATTGCTCCGCTGCTGTCAACAGATGTCGCGGTGACGGTGGCCCCGGACCCTGGGCAATCCCTCCCGCACTCGACGTTGAAGACCGTGCCGTTCGCATATCCGGAACCTCCTGCGTTGAGGGTCGCTGAGGCTATGCCTCTTCCAGATAGGTAAGTGCCGCTGAACCCATACCCGCCACCGCCGGATGCCGATAGGTTCCCATTCCCGTATCCAGTCCCGTTTGACGTTATGTTCAGAGATGTCACACTGGTGTCCATTCCCGTTGAGGGGCAGTACTCAGTCGATGAGGAGATTTCCTGGGGATCGAGTGATCCGTCTGAGTCGAAGTCATGGCCATAGGAAACTACCACAGAGGATTGGTTGTTGCACCCCGGGCTGGATTGGTACTCCTGAATGTCATAAACGCTCAAGACCCCAGGCGAGTGGTAGAATCCAGCCGGCATCTCGATGGTGTAGTTCCCATCGTCGAAGTCCTCCATGATCGAGACAGTGAAATCATCGGTCAGAATTACCTCGCCGCTCGAGCTGAAGGATGTCCCGCTCCCGATGCCATCGTCCAAGCCCTCCCCTATGGACCACGACAGCAAATCATCTCGGGATTGCGCTACATCGTCGTTCGATATTTCCACCCAGCTGTCCAGAACGGTTGCATTTGTTGGGACCTTGAACGCCGTGAATTCAGAGCCACCGTCAGCCGGATTGACCGCATCCGGCCCCCGCCACTCTGAGACATTCGCCTGCGTGGTTGGAAGGAGCAACATCAAGGCTGCCATTAAGAGGGCTCGTCTAGCATTCGCTCGGTACATAGTTGGGGAGAGGCGTGGAGGGATTATCAATTCTGCGAAGGATAGAATTTGCATTTGGAGCCACTGGGGGGAATTGAACCCCCGACCTTCGCCTTACCAAGGCGACGCTATACCCCTAAGCCACAGTGGCGGTGGCTTCGGGGCCCATGTGGTTGATTTAATCGCTGCGTAACCATGAGGTTGCTCATCAACAGACTCAAACCTCATCGCCACCTCCGTGAGGTAAAGCCGAGGTCGCATAGCCTGGTATTGCGCATGACTGGAAATCATGTGGGATTTTCCCTCCGGAGTTCAAATCTCCGTCTCGGCGCCAAAACAGCACCCCATGCACGCCCCCATACAATATTTCCAAATGGTCGAGCGTGGTCATAGCCCCCATGGAGGATGAAGGGGGGGTGGCGCCTGCCGGAGTTCAGACTGGGCACCTCGATGGCTCCCATTCGACCGTAGTGCGGCTAACTGACATACCCTCTCCGACCAATTTCTCGGGAAGATTCCAATTTCTATCTCCGATTGATGCTATCTCCAAGCAGGTGGTCTTCAATTGGAAATCAGCGAGGGCGACTCTTGGCTTCACCCACCTGGTCCCGCTGATACTCGCTTTCACGGCACTCGTTCTGGGTTCCTGGGATCTCGGGAGTGGTGAGCTCTCTGGAGGGGGGGACTACAATAGAGGGGGGATCTTCGGCCCCGACAGTGGTTTCCTGAGAGTGTCCGGGGGTGCCCTAATCCTTTCCTTTCTGTCTCTGTTCGTATCAATCTCCGCTTACCTATTGCTAATCTCGATATTCCCGTTGATGCGCGAAAACTTACTATACCTCATTTTTGGTGTTCTAGCGATAGAGTACGGTCACATCGCAAGCCATGCAAATGACCCTTTTTTCCCGATCGGGTCTGGATTTGATGCATGGGTCGGTTTCATGGTCTCCAACCTGGTAATGTTGTTCATCGCCATCGGCGTGGTCAGGAGATCAGTCATGGAGACCAGAGATTTCCATGTCGATGTTGTGCACATGCACCCAGACCCCAGAAAACTCAGGAGCGCGCGTGAGGATCACAGTTTGTTGCTCTGGAACGTCTCCTTGGTGCTCTGGCTCTTCTTCCTGAACCTGAGTTCTTGGGCAGGTTCACACTCTATTGCAAGGCCACCCCCGATAGGCGCGGACTTGGGAGGATTGGTTCTCTTGCACATCCTTAGTGGGACGATGGCCTTCTTCTTCTTGATGCACATGGCATGGTTTCCACAATTCATGATGGGCGACTCTACAGGGGGCATACAATCCAAATTGTCCCGGATATTGTCCGAAGGGCAGGAATTCAGTGAGCGCCCACTCCAAGTTGGCAAATGCCCCGATTGCGGGGTCTCAAGCGCTGCATTAATCGACGATGATGGAAGGATCTCCGTCTTGTGCGGAGTGGAAAATTGCGGGGGACGGGGGGAGGCCGGCAGCGATTGCCCCGAATGTGGGAGCCGTATTGACACTGAGTTATCATGTGGTTCCTGCGGAACAAGGTCTCATGTAAGTGGCCATTTCAACACGGAAGGAGAGTTGTGGTAAAACAAGCGATTGGAGTGGATTCCATGGGAGAAGAGGGGGGCTCATGGAGCGCTCCAGCTACAGATGAAATCACAGATGAGGAAAAATCCGGGCCGAGACTCGCTTCCTCTTTTCCTTACCTGGTTACCGCGATATCCACACTCATTACCGCCCTATCCATTTCGATCTTGGCCTTATGGCTCCTAAGTGATGAAAACAGCATCTTTGGGGGCCCTCCTGCCACATTGGTTGCGTGGCAGAAGGACTACGAGTTGATGACAGGGATGGATGGTATACCCTCCAGCCTCGATGGGACAGGGGTTACGATCTGTGTCGTGGATTCAGGAGTTAATCTGGACCATCCCGGGCTTCAAGGTGTCGAGATCGTGGGGTGGTACGACGCAGTCAACGGGAAGCCGGAGCCATACGACGACCAAGGCCATGGCACTGCCATGTTGGGAATAATATCAGCCAGGGAGGGCATAGGGGGAATCTCTGTCGGGGCAGACCTTCTGGTGGCCAAGGGGATCGATGAGAGCGGCACTGGCACTGACGATGGGATAGCCGAGGCGGTGGACTGGTGCGTTGCCAGCGGGGCAGATGTAGTCTCGCTGAGTTTGGGGGGCGACCAAGGCCCAGGGCTGGCGGGCCTGACTTTGGACGTCCTAGAGTCGTCTGTCCAAGAGGCACTCGACCAAGGAGTATTCGTGGTTGCTGCCGCGGGGAACGATGGCACGAACGATGATGGAGATGTCGCTTCGCCGGGGTCTGTATCCGACGTCATTTGCGTAGGCGGTGTCAACAGGAACGGAGATGTTTGGTCTGGTAGCTCCAGGGGAGACAATAACGGGAGGCTCTGGCCGAATCCCATATTGCCACGCCAGGATCCGGACAGGAAGCCCGAGGTGATTGCCCCCGCATCCGAGGTACCCGTGCTTCTGACGAACGCGGCCAGTTGGTACGGCTACTCCAGCGGTACATCGGCTGCTACGGCATGGGTCTCAGGTGTGATCGCATTAGCATTGGAGAACGAGCCCCAAATGGCACGATCAGGAGACAGGACCTACATCGAGGAATTGAAACAAAGGATCTCTGAGAGCTCCACCCCAAAGGAGGGGCAAACAGGCCACGATGACCGTTTCGGATATGGAATCCTTTACGCGCCTGGCATCATCGAAACAAACGCCTCAGAAGGTGAGTCAGCAATTCTTGGAAACGACAAGCATGCGGATCACGACGCCATCATAACAACGAGGGTGGCCCCAGACAACTCGACGAAGGCTGAGTTGAATCCAAGATCAGCGGCTTCACGTATTACACGCATCCAATCATTGAACGAATCTACTCTTTCTTGGGCAGGAGTCAATGGGTGACCAGGCTCAAACTCTCCGACGTCCCCTGTTGGCACCTCAGGCTCGAGTATGACTATCACCCCATCCTTGCCAACTACCTCAAGGGCGGCCCTGAGGCTTGAAGGCCTCTCAGTTTCAGGGACGTCAATAACAACCAATCCAGTTGGAGATGGAAGTGGCGCTCTGCTGATTGAGGCTGAATCGATCGACGCAGATGCAGCGTTCCATGCCGATGTCTCAGCAACGAGCTCTTTCCATGGGGTGGAGATGACTGCGGCCCAACTGGCTGCGTTGTACCTCCTTATTAGTCGGTCCAGAATTACCCCAAACTTACCTCCCTCCTCTACGATTTTGAATGATGAGGGGGGATTCTCCTCTCCAGTGGCCCATGCATCAAAGAGCCATGCAGCAAGGTGGCCTATTCCTCCCCCGACCAGTACGGCATTCTCGGGTCGGACCCTCGACGAAATGTCCCGAATCCTTGCCCTGGCGCTTCTTGGGAGTATAGGGAGGTCCATGTGGAACATCTGTTGTCCGATATTTGCAGCAATCTCAGGCTCATCTCGACTGAAATTTGGATTTTCCCTTACCAACTGTTCAATTACGTCGGCTGCCCCCCCCATTGGCAGCATGCCCCCGCCAGTTGGCATGTATACCGCACCCTATGTGCTAGATATCAACGATCGCTTTCCATCGGATTGAATAGTGCATGCTTTGTGGGGTAATCATCATGGCGAGTGAGTTGGGAAGCAACAGGGTCGAGGCGT
>WTHQ01000006.1:25319-62762 GCA_011523055.1 Methanobacteriota archaeon | reverse complement strand
CATGGAGATCCTCGATCATCCTCAGAGTTGGGTCCGTGTGGTTGCTGTCCTCCATGTCAAGCCGCACGAATATGTCATGCTTTCTGGCCAGTTCCGCCAAATCAGATACCTTGGATAGTGCTTGTTCATAGTCGATATTCAATCCAAAGGCAGTCGGCTTCAGTGATACGTGGGCATCAACGCCTGATTCGGAAATCGCATTTATGAGGCGCTGGTATTCTGTCACGAATCGTTCTGTCTCTTCAATGGATTCAATATCCTCCCCAAGGACATCTACCGTGAATGACGTGTTTTCTGATGCCATTCCATGCATGACTTCTATTGCATGCTGTAGATCTATTCCAGCGACGTATCGCCTGGAGAAGAACCTCACGATTGCCCTGGGAGTTATTGGCATGAATGCCATGATGACTCGGCCAAACAGGTTCATAGTTGAGTCTACACGATTCGGCACTTGACGATTTCTCATCTGTTCATGATTTGATTCCCACGGAGTACATCTATTCCATGTTGGGAAAGACGGGACGAGATCCAATTTCGCTGCCATGCATTCATTGATTTCCGGTCGAAGTGTGAGATTATCTCAGCATCCGGCCTGCTGCTTCTCATCGACTTAACCGCTGAGTCAAGGACTCTAAGGAAGTTGGCCTGGGAATTGTCATCCGATTCCGAGGGCAGAGAATAAGTTGGGAGTATGTGGCCTACATCCACATCAGACCGTAATGTCACGTCTTTGTGCCGTGGTGCGTAATGACCGCCCCCGATACATATCATCCACTTTTCACTTGGATCCCAAGAGGGGTCGAATAGGGATTTATCAAGCACTGACATCCATATTTCCGCCAATTCTGGATCAGCCCATTCGACCTCGGATGATCCGATTTCAACGTACATTGTTGGGAGGGAAAATAATGGCCCGTGGTGCGTGGCCTCAAATGTGATATCAAATCCATTCAACCGAGGTCTGGAGGCAGCAGTTTCGGTGAGCGAGCGGACCACGGATGCCATTCTCGGGTGCGGGGGGACCAGGCTTCCGAACCTGCCGCCTGACTTTCCCTCCTCACCGATCTTTGTGCCAGTGGTCACCCCTATTGGATGGGCCGTCATAGCAGGCCTCCCAGAGTTTGAGTAGTGTTTTGACAGCACCACAACATTGTCAATGTCTTTGGAGGCATGCGGCCTGACTTTGGAGTCAATATGATCCGCACTCACATGGATGTCATCGATCAAAAGAACGAATGAGTTGACTTGAGTGCACTCCAACAACAACCCAATTGGACATTCACGCTCGTTCCATGATCTGTTGTTGATCAAGGCACCATGAAGGGCCACGGAAGCTGGGTCTGCTGATGACGCCAGCAGCAATGTTGCCATGTTTAGAAATCAGTGATGGGTCATATATCTAATGAGCGCAGGTTCAACAGCCCCCCTCCTTTACGGAGCTCCATGGAAGAATTCTTGCCCTCACGATTTCACCGTGGCGAAGATCGTAATGTTGTGATCTGCAGTGACGGTATTATCCAAATTATTGACGCTGAAGGTCGCGCAACAAGCATATTCCGCTTACAAGATTACCCTATCCATTCTAGCTCCGCCAGCGGAGAATTCGTGATCGTTTCTTCGACAGACTACGGTTCCCAGGCAGGGTCTCATATTGGGATCATAGACGTCGCGGCAACTGAAGAAGAGCTCTCCACGGCTAGAAAGAATGACGGTCTAAGAGGCGATCCAGTTGATTTGGCACTGGCTTGGCAACGGGACTTGGAGGGTACGATTGAAGCGCTTGAATCTCACGAAGACAATATCATCTTCTCACTGAAAGGGCTGGGCGTTTACTCAATGAGGATCAACAAGGACAGCGAAGGGATCAGCGTGGATGAGAATTGGAGGGCAAGCTACCCGAAGTGGAGCAGAAAGGTTGGTGCTGGCCTAATCGATGGGATAGCCTCGATTACCACGAATGAAGGGTTCGCACAGATTATTTCTGAAGGCGGGGAATGGTTGATGCTTTCACTTGGTGAAGGCGCGCTCTCGAGAAGAGGGTTCCTGCAAATATCGGATCCAGTCTACAGGGCAGCTCCTCTCGGCACCAGGGGGACCCTTGTGATGACTCGTGGATCCAGAGCGATGTTGGTGGACAATGAATTCAATGTATTGTACGATTTCAAGAAACTACCCGGTCCTGTTCTGGACGCGCTTTGCACTGAAGATGAGCTTCGGTGGACCGGTTGGAGACATGATGGAGCATTTTCGTTCGGCTCATCAAAGCTTGAAACCTTTCCACGAAGAGAAATTGGCCTTGGTGTGCTAGTTAGTGGCCTATGCCTGTGCAATGATGGGGAACTGAGCGAATGGGGCTATTCGCCGGGCTCGTCAGTGGTGTAGCCGCACTTCCCGCAGGACCATCTGTCTGCGTGCTTTGCGAGGAAGATTCCCTCCCCACATGTTTCACTTGGGCAGAATGGTGCTGTTCTGACTAGTTTGTCACCCTCTATTGTGTATTTGCTATGCCTTGAATTTGGGTTTGGTTTTCCGTCTGACATGGTTATCTCACCCTCTATTCTCCATCCCCTTCTGCAGGTTCAGCGAAGAGATCCTTGTGTCGTTCTGCTACGTATCCTGGCTCAATCGAGGCAGTGGCCTCATCCTGGTAAATCAGGGCGTATCCCTCAGTCCGTCCCTTGCCGAATACTGTCCGGACATCCTTGATGTACGTTAGATTTTTGTCAGCATTCGGTTCAGACTTCGCAGCCGCGATTACCATCTCTTTTCGTGTGGGGGTACCTTTACCTGAATGGTCCCATACGAACTTGATTTCCACCCTCCCTAACAGCGGGTTGTCTTTTCTCTCAATTATCTCCATTGCCATAACCTCACCTGATGTTTACCTTGAGTGCGTACGCCCCTGAGGAAGTCACGTTCAGTCGACGGGCGACCTCAGACCTCGAAGGGTCAAGAATAATCACGTAACCCTGCCAGTCCGTTGTGACAGGAGCATTTGGGCAGGAGGTACATTGAGGAACCTCATTCTTTTTTTCTGGATCCGGCAGGATACGGTTGCACTCACCACAGGCGAAGGGCTGCTTAGGCATGTTCAATCATCTCCATCGATCCACTGGTGGGCCCCCAGCCCGGCCATCTTGCAATTCAGGCCGATCTTGCTGGATCTGGGGTCATTCTGGTTTATGGCCTTGGAAACAATTCTCGATCGCACGTTAGTTCCAACCTCGATTAATTTCCCAGACTTGGCCCCTTCAATCCTTCTCTCTGCTGGGTTCACGTTTATGGGTTCATCAAGAATCTGTGATTTGTGGAGTAGTGCCTCAATTGGGCCAATTCTGACGAATGCTCCGTACTCCGATATCTCAGAAACCGCCCCATCGACGATCTCATTTGTGTCCATTGAGAATAGCAGAGCTCTGAATCTGACCCTTTGGTAAATAGCTCCATCACCATGGATGATCTTCCCCTTGCCCATTGTTTCATGATCAAATGTCAACAGGATGTAATTCTCATCTTCATCAAAGCGGCCTTCGAACGCCTGGTGTGCAAGCTCGTCGATATGATCCTCCAATTTTCTGCCTCTTCTGATATACTCGGCTGGGATACGAATGGTATCCTCCTTGGTGATAAGGGTGTACATTGGTTCACGTCCGTTCCTCGGGACGCTCCACGGCTGGCGCCGTCAGAAGGTTCCCGTCCTTCACAGGCGATGCCTCTGGAGGAGATCCCGATGGTCGGGCGGAACCGCGACCCCCTATAAGCGCGATGGCCGCTGAGGTCTCGACGCCTCTCCAAAATAGCCCCAATCCTTCCCAATCCCATACTGGTTGTGCGAACTTTGAAGTTGCCTACGAACTTGTTTAGCACATGGATATGAGAGGTGGGGGCAACAATGGCCTGGTCCGGGCTATTGTTTTGGTTGCACTGCTACAACTCTCATATTGCCTCCCATTAATTGATTCGGACACCACTGTAGGAGTGAATCTCAATGGGCACGAGGACCCCATCAGAAGGGAGGTCCCCCCTTGGTACGACTACCCGCAGTCCCCTGTTTGGGGTCAATTCGGACAGAATCCCTCTCGAGTCCCGATCAACGTCGATCACGGCCCTAGCGGAGGCTCAGTAGGTGGCGAGCCGAGCCTAGCGACTTCTCTGGGGACAATTAACAACCCAGTCATTGATTGGACTTTTGGTGGCTATGATCTTGGAAATGATGCACTCAGTACACCGGTTGCCAGTCTCCACAACCAACTTGAGGTAGAAATCGGCGCGGAACAGCGATGCGGGGACGACTCCCTGTTCGGGTTCATTCTTCAGACCGCCTCGAATGATAGATCCTACTTGCGCGTAATCGACGGAGACGACTCTGAGATTGCTTGGGAGGTCGATTTGGGGGAGACTGAACTGGTGAAGACCAGTCCCATACTAGCAGACATTAACCTGGATGGTAGAATCGAGGTTATCGTCGCGTACGACGACAATTCAGGTTCTCTCAACCTACGGGTGTATTCTCCCACTCTAACCTGTGGTTTGACTGGTTGGTCGCCTGGAGGGGGGCACTCAGATCAGCTACTATGGAGCTGGTCAGATTCCGATCTTGCCATCTCTAGGCCGAGCCCCTCCCCCTCGATTTCCATCTCTGGGCACAGACCAACCACCCAGTTGCTGCTCGCGGACTTGGATAGAGACGGTGCTAATGAACTAGCAATGTCTGTCTGGAATGAAGTTGACGAGCAAATCAACGTGCTAGCGATTGAGTTGGGATCGACGTCACCAACTGCCCCCATGTGGACAGCCAGCCTCGACCAGGGGACCCATCCATCTGACCCCACCTACGTGGAAACCGACACATCCACCGGCTATGTCCTGATCACAACGACGGACGCTGCCACTGGAGCAGTGTGGCTCTGGAAGCTTGACGGGGCAAATGGGAACGAAGCTTGGTCGCCCCGCTCGATGGGTAACACAGACGGTGACTCGAACGTCCCTCACTTGCGCATGCCCGGCCCCGTTGTGGGGAATCTCGATGCCGACCCCGCGCTGGAGGTCATCGTCACCATACCAACAGACCTTGGAGGCACGGGCAACGCTGATGGGGCGGAGTTCCGAGCACTGGAGGTCTCAGATGGCCAGACCGAGTTGTGGTCAGTCAACGCAATTGACGGCTACGCAGACGCACCCCCCCTCCCCTTGGACACGGACAATGACGGTGTCTTGGATTACCTCTGTTGGACGACTTGGACGATGACAAGCGAGGGTCTGACCCAAGAGAGGAGTGGATTCGCAGGGTGCCACGACCTAAATCAATCAGTACCTGTTATGGAGTGGTCGAGGACGCTCGATCTAGTGAACCCAGATGGAGTTCTGAACGACGAAATCGCTGTCTCGCCTCCGGCAGCGCTCAACATTGACGGACAAGGACCGCCGGAGTTACTTGTCGCTTATGGACGTGGCCTGCATGCGTTTGATGGTGAAACTGGGTCGCCCACAGGAGCTGACTCGAACTGGACGCAGCCCCTTGAACTGCCGCATAGAACCTGGTCGGAGATCGTGCTTGCCGATTTGAATGGGGATGCATCTTACGACGCGCTGGTAGGCACTGCCAGTGTGTCCAATGGTATTGCCGACGTCAGACCGCTACAGGATGGGCGAGCGATCGTCTTTGATCCATCAGAGCCAGACCCTGGTGAGGACGTGTTGATCACGGCTTTCTTTGAGAATAGCGGCAACATTGAATCGGGAGGGGGATTTGATGCCGTCCTCTATGCCGATGGTATTGAAATCGAGCGGTTCAGATCCCAATCCCTCGACCCCGTGGCCCCGTCAGGAACGGGTTCAGACGCATCCTTCCAAACAACTTGGTCAGGAGCCCTTGGGAGTCACGAGTTCGTTCTCGTATTGGATCCGATGAGGAACCTGACCCAAGCCAGAGAAGACAATGACGCATACGAGGTCATTCTCTCAATAGTCCCCCCCTACAATGCGACTATTTCCACCCCCTCCACCCCAACAAGGGTGGATCCTGGGGGGAGAACAGAAGTTAGTCCGAACATCATCTCCACAGGGAGGGAGTCTGGGACTTGGTCGCTGGACGTCGATGGCTCAGGGCTTCCCGAGGGGTGGGACTGGGAGGACCGCACCCCGGGCGGCATGGAGTCAATCACCCTTGGAATAGGTCAGATTTGGAGCCCTGTGATTGAAGTTTCTGCACCGACCACAGCGAGTGGAGACGACGAGGGGATTCTGACGCTGACGCTTTCCCTTGACTCCGACCCTACCATCAGCATAGTTGGAATCCTCCCTGTCGAGGCCAATAGGACCAGGGGGCTATCCATCTTGGGCCCAGAGGGGCTCCCCTCGTCCTCAGGAGTAGGTTTCCCAGGAACAAGTGCCATGGCCTGGATCATGATCGAAAACCTTGGCAACGCTGCAGAGAACCAAATACTCCGCACATGGGGTTCGACCGAGTGGGGCGATGATCTCAGATTGTATGACCCTGCCACTGGCGATGAGATCATCGGCATGTCACTTCAACCATATTCCACCATGGAGGTGTATGCCAGTCTGGAAGTGCCCGAGGGAGTCCAATACGGGGAGAATGTCTCAACACTGCTGGAGCTGTGCGTTGGCCAGGGAGATGACCTGGCCTGTGACGAAATTGACTTGGTGTTCACCTCATCGAGCATTGTCATTGAGCCTCCACACAGGAGGATGGTGCCTGGGCAAGCGAATTACACGATCAAGGTAGCACTCCCAACCAGTTCTGACAGCATTAACTGGTCCATCTCGGATCTTGGAATGTCGCTCCCGGGTTGGTCCTGGTCTAGCGATGACAGCAATCTCGCCATCGTGGGAGACAATATCCAGATATCTGGCTCGGCGGGTAACTTAATCGAGGCAGTATTGCACTTGGAGCATGATATCGAATTACAATACGTGCAACCAGGATTCTTCAGTTTCGAGGGTTTGTCAGAGGAGGGGGCATCGGGTGAATTGATCTCTTTCTCGATAGAGATTCTACAGCAACACGATGCGAGCCTTGAGATGGCTGATCCACTTGACTCGGAAAGCATGTCCCATGAGGTGGGCGTCCCTTTCAACTCTGTACTGAAGATGAGGAATTCGGGTAATGGTGATGACGAGTACGCCCTCTACTGGACCGCTGTGTACGAGGATGACGGGAGCGTTGCCGACGTCGAAATTTCAACAGCCATTCAATCCGCATCCCTGTCTCCAGGGGAACTGCAGACTGTACCCGTCTCCATAACTCTGGCCGAGGGGACGCCGGCCCAACGCCCGATCCTCATAACTGTCACAATGGGGTCAACCTTGGATGGGACTACCTCAGATTCCGTGACCTACAACATCTCAGCGCTACAAGATAGATCATGGGACATACAGACTGTGCTATCCGAGGGAGTCAGTGTGATGAACCAATCAAAGCTTGCCGATCCAGGGAGTGTGATCGATATCCAGATCACAGCCGCCAATCAGGGAAACTACCTCGACAGCGCCAGCCTTTCAATCGAACTGACACTAGACGATAGCATCGTAGATGGTTGGATTTCACCGTATAACCAGACCGGGCTTTTGCAAATAGGGGAGGCTGCGACCATCAGAACGACCCTCGCCATTCCCCCTACACTCAACAATGGCTCGATCGTTCATTTGGCATTCAAGGTCTATGGAGGCAATGGCGCATTGATGGCCACGGCCACTTTGGAGTATGAGATCACAAGGAGATCGGCGTGGGGCGCAACTTTTGGTGACGCGGACTTGGAGATACCACTTTCTGGATCTTTGCTCGCAATCGACCTTCTACAACTCGGGAACGCCGCATCCGCTCCATTCATCTCAACTCAAGTTGTTGGTCAGAAGGGTTGGATTGTCGAAGGCCCGGAGGACCTGGAAGAGATGCTGCCAGGAGAAACGAAGCGGATCTATCTGAATGTCACGCCCCCGGGGAATGCCCTCAACAGCCTCACAGTAGACTTGATCCTGAGGATAAGAGACTTCGATGGATCTGGCCTCACTGAGATCTCAATTCCGACGAGAGTTGAGGCAAGCAGATCATTCGAGCTTGGAGGGGATGACCTTTGGAAGGTGACCTCGGATGGGGGACTGCCCTTGGCTTGGATCGAAAATACTGGCAACGCTGCAACTCTGATCAATTTGAGCGTGATTGGCATTCCGGAAGGATGGCTTTCTGAGGGGCCCACCACCATGGCCATGGGGGCAGGCGAGACCCGGGGCGTCCCAATCTCCCTGATTCCGCCCTCGAATTGGGATGGAGCGCCATTCATCCTCAGGATTGCGGCATTGAACGAGGAAGGCGATCAGAGGGAGTTGATGCTAAGCGTTACCAATGCTAACTTCTCATGGTCGAGCTCGCCTGTCTCGATGATCACAGAGGGGGGATCTGGGGTTCTGAAGATCCATGGAACTGGTCCCACATCATCGGTCATGGACAGCGCGACCAACTCCATGCTGGAATGGGACCCGTTGGGGTTCTGGATACTTCCAGAGGATGACCAAATGACGGAATTCGGGACTGTTATCATCGACGGGGTCGAAACCCTGTCCTACAAAGTTCAAATCATAGCTTCCACAAGCAGGTCTGCTTCATGCTCCATCCATGGTTCGTATGGCAGCATCGGGTCCGAGTGCCTGATAGGGGTGGGGGACGATGGGCCCACAATCTACGGGATGTTGATCGATGAGACAGGTAGGTTGGTTCAAAGCAATAACGTGACACTTGAAAGCGGGACATTCGGCTATCTAAACATGACATTCGGTGATTGGACCCCCTCGCCGGGCATCAAGACCATCTCTGTCAGGATTTATGACGAATATGGGCGACTGTTGTTGATCGACAATAAGGATGTTCAAATTAGGCACCCCGATTATTGGAATCTTGGGGTCGTGGGGCTAGAACTGGACCCACCGACCTACGACCCCAACACGGAAAGTCAGGGGATTAGGGTCTTGATCTCACGGGATGGCCTGCAGTCATACAATGGGTTGGATTGCAAGGTCCTGCTCCAGGCGCCCGGCATTCAAGATAGGGAATATTCCATAGATGTCGCCGGCACGTTCGCCCCAGAGCCATTAATCCAGAGGCCTGACTCATTGGTTGATGGGGTGGAGGTGGCTGTCTCCTTGGCCTGCAAGTTCCCATGGGACTTGGATTCTGATGACTCAGATGACCTCATGAGAATAATTCTCGCAGGAGAGGCAGACTCGACTTCCAGGGACGAGGATTTCAGGACCGGCGCCATATCTGGAATCATAGTCGTCATAATCGGGGGGATTTTCATCCTCAGCTCCCGCTCGCGGGGGCAGCAGAGGGAGCTCGAGGAAATGGCGAGGAGGATTATTCTTGAGAGGGAGAGCAGGCAGCGACAAGCAATAGAAAAGACGCCCGCCAAACCAAAGGTTGCTGCGGTCGTCGAAGACCAGGAGCAGGCTTCCGCTGAGCCAACTGCGCCCCCCCTAGAGCAGCCCCCCACAGAGGATTCCGGGCTCGATGGCGGCGACATGGATGACTTTGAGAGAAGGTTGAGGCGGCTTGGGGGCAAGTAACGATATGGACAACTACATACCACCCTCTGATTACTTCACGTTCGACGCCATCTCGGCGGACCCACTTGAAATAGTTGAAGCCATTCTGGCCTCGAAGTCTGGAGATCACTCGGAAATCAAGTACATATCCAACGGCGTGCCGGAATTTGACGGGCTCGTCGAGGGGCAGCCAGCCCCCATGGATATGGCCACGATGCTGTTCTTGGCGTGTATTGATTGGGAGCTGTTCAGGGATTCCAGTAAATCATTGGATGGAGGGAGGGGGTCCAGAGAGAAGCTGGGGAGATGGCCAACGGAGGACGGTAATGCGATAGCCTATCTGATCGAGTATGTTGATTCCCCGAATGGAACAATCGAAGATCTGCTGGCGAAACTAACCCTAGGTTTCCTGCCGGAATTCCTTGGAGAGTCAGGATTTGACAAGGGAGCACACGGCCTGCATCTGATGGGTTGGATTACTCACTCCGAGATCAGAGAGCTCAGAAGGGAAATAAGAAGGGGTGGATGGGGTGTCAAGGCAGATGAGCTGTTCGATGGCGGAGTGCAGGACGGCATTCGTCACCTAGACAACTTGCTACGAGGAGCGGAGAAGTATGGGGTTGGTCTGTTGATGAGGCGCCACAGCTAGAACTTCTGGCCCGTTAGCCTCTCGTACATCGTGGCATACAGATCCGCTGTCTCGGCGATGATGTGCTCCGGTAGAGGGGGGATGGGGGGCTCTTCGATACCAGCGTCTCGGGCTGCTTTCAATTCCGCATGGTGCCCAGTCTCGAGGTAGTGTTGGCGCACGAACTCCTTTGAGAGTTGGACTATCTTCCCTTCTCTCAGGGATTCTGCATCCCACCATCTATCTTCGTCAAGGGTCCCAAATGAGTCGACCAAAATGGGGACCCTGTCCGGACCAAGTGCAAATTCCTTCTTCCCATCGACGTGGATCAGCCCCCTGCTCCCGACCTCCTCCTGGATCAATTCATCAATCTCAAGGACAATGGCGAGTATCGCATCCAGCTCTTCTGGCCTTAGGTTTGAAATCTCAAGTGCCTCTTCTCGATCCAAGTTCCGATCAAATGCCTCGAACTTCGTCGAAACCTCCAGGAATGGGGTGGGGAGTTTGACTCCCTCGTAAACCTGGTTACTCTCATCGAAACCGAGCTGTTGTGGTGTGAGCTCCCCTCTCTTGAACCTCCTCCAAGCAGTCCCGGCCAAGTAGTGCCTGCAGATGACCTCGAGCGGGACGAAGACATTCTGCCTGTCTTGGGATATCGCCCCGGGTTCGCGGATGACGTCGAACCTCCTTGCCACCAGCCTGTCGGGTGCGTTCATGTCCAACACGTGAGTATCACATATCCCCTGTTGCTTGACCAAATCAAACCAATAGCAGGAAGTCCGGTTCAAAGACTCGCCCTTTCTTGGGATGAGGCTGGGGATGATTTGGTCGAATACTGAGATTTGATCTGTGTATCTGAATTCAATCACGTCTGGGTCGTCTGTTGACCACAACTGTTTCACTTTGCCATGATAAATCATCTCGGACATGTCGAGTCTCGGTTGTCGGAGGCGAATGAATGTTGCTTGTCCCCTTGCGAAATCACCGGATCGAAACAGAGCTGATCACAGGAGGCCCTGGGCCTCCATGGACTCGGCAACCTTGAGGAAACCAGCAATGTTGGCACCTGCCACGTAATTTCCCTCCATTCCATATTCCCTGGCGGTCTCGGAGGCGTTCCTGTGTATGTTTACCATGATTTCCTCCAACCTTCTGTCAACCTCTTCCCGGGACCAACTGAGCCTGAGGCTGTTCTGGCTCATCTCGAGGCCCGATGTTGCAACGCCGCCCGCATTCGAGGCCTTCCCGGGGGCGAAGAGCAGGCCGTGATGATGGAAGCACTCGATGGCCTCCGGAGTGCAGGGCATGTTAGCACCCTCTGCCACGGCAATGCAGCCATTATCCACAAGCATCTTGGCCTCCTCACCGTTCATCTCATTCTGCGTAGCGCAGGGAAGCGCAATGTCAGCCTCAACGCCCCATAGGCCATTGAGATTTGGCTCTGGCTGCGTCTCAGTGTAATCGCAGCCATACTCGATGGCATACTCCTTGATCCTGCCCCGCTTGTTGTTCTTCAGGTCCATAACGAAGGCCAGCTTCTGACGATCTATGCCATCGGGGTCGTAAATGAATCCGGAGCTGTCTGACAACGTCACTGGCTTCCCTCCAAGGTCGAGGACCTTTTCCGCGGCGAATTGAGCGACGTTTCCAGATCCTGAGATGGCGACTTTGGCCCCGTCGAATGATTTGTCCTTGGTTGAAAGCATCTCCCTAGCGAAATAGACAGTACCGTAGCCTGTTGCCTCGGGCCTGATTAATGAGCCGCCATATGCCATCCCCTTGCCTGTCAGAACCCCTGTAAATTCGTTCGCGAGTTTCCGATACATCCCGAACATGTACCCTATTTCCCTTCCACCAACGCCGATATCTCCTGCCGGGACATCTAGATCAGCGCCAATATGTCTCCATAGCTCCATCATGAATGATTGGCAAAAGCGCCTCACCTCGGCCTCGGATTTGCCCTTGGGATCGAAGTCTGAACCTCCTTTTCCTCCTCCCATCGGGAGTCCGGTCAAGCTGTTCTTGAACACCTGCTCGAATGCAAGGAACTTCAGAATAGACTGATTTACGCTTGGGTGGAACCTCAGACCTCCCTTGTAGGGCCCAATTGCCCCGTTCATCTGAATCCTGAAACCCCTGTTGACATTGAGGTCGCCATTGTCGTCATACCAAGGAACCCTGAACTGGATCACCCTCTCTGGCTCGACGATTGCCTTCACGACAGGCGCGTACTCTGGTCTTCTCTCAATGACAGGGCCGAGGCTATCTAGGACCTCTTCCACTGCTTGGTGAAATTCGGGTTGATCCGGATCCCTGGTCAAAACGCTAGTATAAACTTCATTCATCGAATCATTCATTCTCAATCACATCTAATCCGGAGGTTCCTGATTTGGGCACTTCCGCTCGCGCGGAATGCAACTCGCCTTTTGAATAATGCTCATCCATCCTTACGTTTGCACTCACATAAGGTGTGTATCTATCAGTTCAGAGACCTTGTCCTGGTTGCCCGGTAGCGTCATGACGTAGGCCGCTGCTTGGCTCACCTGTCTCCGCTTCAGGGCGTCTGCTATTGGTGTGTGATCCTTCAGCCATCTCGTCCTGCCGTCATCGCCAAGAACTCGGATGTCTACTTGGCTCATCCTTGGCTCGGATAGGAGGAGTTTGACGCTCGGAACGTCGATTGCCACATACCCTGGCTCAAGTCCAGCCTTGGCCGCCAAGTCATCCTCCACGGACTGCCTGTAGTCGGCATTGGTGGCAATTTCAACTAGGCTTTTTATCTGCTCTTGTGTCAGTTCGTCCCTGCGGAAAGTCCTCGCGATCTTGAATAGCCTTCTGTATTTTAGACGGGCGACTATATCCCTGGCGTACTTCCCGGCGGAATTCAAGTGTGCCCAGATCTCTGAATCGACTTTTCTCTGCATCTGTTCAGCGTCAGGGAGCCTGTCTTCACTCCTCTCAACAGCCCTCGAAAGCATCACCTCTGTTACTCTCGTCACCCTGTGAAAGTAAACCGCACTGTACATCAGACCTCGAGCCATCAACATCCCTTCTAGTGCTGAAAGTCCGCCTTCATCCACCGCGATGTTGCCCCCACTCCGCCGAAGAGACCTGATCAGCCTCATGTGGTCTATGGCCCCATGCCTCACCCCGGTGAAGTGAGCATCCCTCATGAGGTAATCAATCTGATCACAATCCACAGGGCCGTGTACCATGTTTGCCAGAGTGACATCCTCTGATTGGAAGTTCTCGTACCCCTCCTTCCAATCGAGTAAGCTCCTCTCGGTCCCAGAGGCCCCTGGCCCCCGAATAAGCTCCGAGATCTGCTTGGGGTCAATACCGTGTCTTTCCAATGTCTCGGGTATCGTACTACGGGGTTCAACTGATTTTTTCTCTGATCCATCGACAACGTCATAGGAGCCCGTTATTATCCCCTCTGTTATGGTCATGTGATCTTTCCCCCCTCGGCTATGGAGGATGTGCTCAAGAGTATGTGAATAGGGGCCGTGCCCCACGTCATGCAGCATCCCTGCCACCTGAATAACATCTTTCTCAAAATCTTCCAGACCAACTGCATCTGACATCAGACCGCCCACATGGGAGACACCTAGAGAGTGTTCGAATCTAGTGTGGTGTGCTCCAGGGAACACCAAATGGGCTAAGCCAAGTTGTTTGATGTGACTTAACTTGTTCATCTCTGGGGTCGCGAGGAGTTCTTCCCTGACGCCCCCTATGGAAAAATCTCCATGGATTGCATCGTTGATGACCTTCACACCACAAGCGGGCATTGGCTCGCATTTCAAATCACCACATGTAGGGATAGGAAATTATGATTCGAATATTGTAATACAATTGTCTTACATTTGTGATACATTGATATACCGCCCACGCGGCTCAAGGAATAGATCACCATGCCAACACCAACAGCCCTCATCTCGCTTCGGCTTACTGAGGAGCAGATATTGGGGTTGGACCAGCGGATTGGCACAGATGGCTTCAGAAACCGATCTGACGTAGTCAGAGAATCGGTCAGGAGATTCCTCTCTGAGGGAGATTATCATCGAACAAACCTCGAAATCAGCGTAGGAGCAGACCTGGCCAAGACGTTGGAAAGATTCTGCGCCCTGAGAGGGGAGAACCTAGCATCCGTTTTCCAAGCTGGGGCGAGGCTCTACATGCAAAGGGAAATTGAGCTCGCGAACAGTCTTGACGAGATCATCGAGGATCGAATTACCAAGATTTCCAACGAGGATGACGATTCACTAACACCATGAGGTGGAGACAATGAGTGGGGATGGGATGCACTCGGATGTCGTGGGGGGGCGGAACTCCCGCCCCTCCACACCCTCTGTTAATTTCGTGGGTTTATCCTCTAGATTGGGTCAGAAACCCTCGACCAGGGTGTCTGACAAGGACCCTTGGCGAAGTGTGAACATGTCCAAGCACTGCTGACCTGAGTCCTCGCACTAATCCCAATCTTATTGGCCGGCCGAATTCAGTGCGACAACAATGGTTGGAGATGAGGCCACTCCTTGGATGGAACATTTCGCCCACTCATTTGCTCGAGATCAGCAGGGGCAATTCATGGCCGACGCCTTCTTTGCATTGGAGAATAGGAAAACAATGATTGCCGAGGCTCCCACAGGACTTGGCAAAACAGCTGCTTCACTCGCCTCAGCCCTTGCCGCAGCCAAAAAAATCGATGGTGTCGAGAAGATCCTGTTCCTGACTGGAAGGCAGAGTCAACACAAGATTGTCGTAGAAACCCTGCGCCAATTGAATGGGATTGAAACTAATGCCCAAGGAGGCGTCTCCATAGTGGACCTCATCGGAAGAGAGTCGATGTGCGGGAAGCTATCGGTGGATAGGCAATGCTTCTGCGAGGAAGGGGTCTCAGAGAAGGCCAAAGGAGGTAGAAGATCCCAACTCAAACAATGGATACTCCGGGAGCCTCGACACGTGGAAGAGGTGATCAGATATGCCAATGCAGAAGGAACCTGTCCCTACATGTGCAGCATAGAGGCTGCCAGAGAGGCTGATGTAATCGTTCTGGACTACAACCATGTTTTCGTGGAATCTGTGAGTCAATCCTCATTGCCCTCGATGTCGATTGAAATTGGTTCAACTTTGATCATAATCGACGAAGCGCACAATCTCCCTGATAGAATAAAAATGGGCCTGGAGATGAGGCTGACTGAGAAAGGAATGAGGGCTGCTAGATTTGAATTGGAGGAATATCTGGAATCCCGCATTGCGGATTCTGCCCCCGAGGAATCACTGGATCAGATCTCCAACCTGATTGGTTGGCTGAGGCGGGCAGAATCAGGAGTTGCGAACTGGATGAATAGTAAGAAGGTGCTTGTCGGCGAAGATCCCAACTCAGACGCTCTGGTCGAGGTAGGAGATCTACTACAGGTCCTAAAATCAGCATGGGAATCCTCGCTAAAGGAAGCGACGACATGGGAGTCTGGATATGCTTCGATGAGGAAGATCCTGAACGAGGTCCAAGTCGAGGTCGATGAGGAAGAGGAGGGTAATGGGACATTTTGTTACAGGCTGCTGTCCTTCCTCGAAGCGCTTGTGCGTTTTGAAAAATCTGATGCCATGGCCCTTGTTTTCGACGTGTTGGGGGAAGAAGGCAGAGTCACTAGCTGTCTGTTGGACCCATCTGTGGTTTCATCTGAAGTCATCTCGGGGTCCGCCGGGTCGATCTTCATGTCGGGAACACTCCATCCAACATCCATGTATGCTGACCTCTTGGGGGCCATTCCCAATTCCAGCATTCAGCGAAGCTACAGTTCTCCTTTCCCAACTGATCAAAGGCCGATCTTGATCTGTTCGGACGTAACGACGAAATACACCTCCAGAAGTGAGTCAAACCTATATCGAATAAGGGAGCACATATCCGAGGTGCTCACTGAGTGTCCTGGTAACGTTGCAATTTTCGCGCCGAGCTACAACATGTTGGGTGAGCTCGTGGACAACGTCAACTGGGTACCTGCATCTTTCCGCATAAAAATGGAATCTGCAGATATGAGCAAACAGGACGTCACCAACATCCTGAGTGGACTGGGCGACCCTGGAAAGAAGACAGCGTTGATCGCGGTGATGGGCGGTAGGTTCTCAGAGGGGGTAGACTACTCTGGCGGGGTTCTATCCGCGGCCATAACCCTGGGGCTCCCACTTCCTCCCCCCTCATCAAGACAAACGGCAACTGTCGATTATCTCTCAAGTCGGTTCGGAAGGGAGAGGGGGTGGCGCTACTCTTCTTCGCAACCGGCAGTGAACAGCGTATTGCAAGCTTTAGGAAGGCCAATCAGAAAGGAGGAGGACAGGGCAATTCTCGTGGTTCTCGAAAATCGCCTATTGAACAGGTCGTACTCCAAGCTGATGCCAAACGACTTGATTACAATCCCATCCACAGACCCGGACATGACTGGTCGCCTAACACGCAGATTCTTCATGAGGTACCCCTGACATAGTTTATTGGAGGCCGCCACTTGGCAAATAGCATGCAATGGAGGCCAGTCGAGGTTCAATACCCCCGATCAAACTACTTGGGCGATTCGCTCAGCTCGTTGGGGCTCGAACCAACTGCAGAGGCCAATCACAAGGCTTTCTTGCAAACTCCGGAACTCCGTGAGGCTACCAAGCTTCATCAAGATTCTATTCCTACCTCTAAGATTCAATTTAACGAGGACCTTCGGAGCGAGGCGAGGCGAGTTAGTGGGAAGGTCGTTGACATCGAGACTGCCATGAACGGGGAGGTCAGCGTGTTCCAGAGGGAAGTCGAACACGGGGTCGAGGTTCTACTGAGAAGTGACTCTAGTGGCCAACTTGAGTTGCTCAGACACGCAGACGCATCGACCCTATTGGGGGCTGTCGCCTCTGAGGGCAGGGTCGGCCTCCTGTTCGATTGAGCCTAGGCCTCATCCTCACGGCCTTCTGGGACCCTGTCTGGTATATCCCTTAGCTCGTCTATCGCTCTGAGCACGTCGGCGAGAGCGGCCTTCGCCCTCTCCCTTTCCGATTCGCCGAGCTCGTGCGAGGAGTACCTAGCCTCCTCGAAGACCCTGTCAAGGGCTACTAGGGCCTCGTCCCTTATCGGAAGGGCTTGCCTAATGGCTATCTCGAACTCCCTAACTGTCTCGAAGTCCCTTCTGAGGAAACCCCTTCTCTGTAGAACAGACACCAGTCCCTCGTAGCAGTTGTAGATGGCTTGCCTGATCTCATCGCCTGCTGCCAGGAGCTCGGCAGCGTATCCGAATATGTTTGAGAACTCACGCAACCTCCTCGACCTCCTCCGCCTGATCAGGACTGTCGTGGCTATCGCGACGATGAAGGCGATCCCCGCGATCGCTATTGCTTGCTCACCAAGGATTGGAGCCTCCTCCACGAAGTAGGTCACATTTAGCCCACCGTGCGCCACTGTCAACCAAATTCTGTCCTGAGGGTCCAGTATCTCAGAATCCGTGGTGAAGTCAATGGCCAGGGCCCCCCAGTGCCTGCTCTGGGAGAATGCTGGGACAGGGGACTCGGTCACGAAGGAGTAGTCTGCAACACCATCGCTGTCTGTGGTCTTGGTCACAGAGAAGATCGTCCCGGTCTCATTCACCAACATGGCCGTAATCGCCACGCCTTCTACGGGAGCGTTGGTATCCTGAGCTATGACGATGGTCCGTCCTTCTATGGATCGGTCCCCGTCGTAGATCACGAATGAGGAGGGCTCGAATGCGAAGAATACGGGCACCTTCATGAGGATCGTGTGGTTCACGCTGCCCTCATTTAGGTACGTGGCTGCCTCTGGCGATGCGGTGATGGTCATCTCCAAATCGCCAGCTGGATAAAACTCAAGCGAGGGAGCATCGATCTCGAAATGGCCTGTGGCCTCATCCCAATTGACGGTTGCTGGCCTCGCTTGTCCGTTCCAACTCAAGGTAACGTCGATCTGTGATACGATCTCAGAATCGCCCCCGACTTCTATCGCCCTTCCTTCCATAATGATCGGGTTGTTGGGGTCGCTCCTGATCACGCTGGCGTCTGACCAAATCACTTGGACCTCGAGGTTTGCCCTGACTATGACGGGGGTTGCCGTCGAGGACGGGAGGTAGAGCTCCTCGCCATCGAAGTTCAGCTCGATCTCGTGCTCGCCTCTATCTATCGACATCTCCACGGGTAGCTCGAATGAGAAGAGCCCGCTTGGGCCGGTGACCACCGTGGTAACAGTCGTTCCGTCCAGTAGGATGTGGACCTCTCGTCCGACTAGGCCTGGCGCTCCCACTGTATCGTCATCATACAGCCTCCCCGTCGCGAACCATGCGTCTCCCCGCGTTACGGAGGGCTGATCGATCTCCAGTGAGATGCCTGTGTGGTAAGCAATGGAGAGGGTTCCCTCGACCGTGCTCTGGCGGTAGTATCCCTGCTGTGGCGCGATGGCCTCGATTGAGTGGTTGCCCACCAGTAGAGTTTCGGGGATTGTCCAGGCAAGTTCCCATGTGCCGTTCTGGTCAGTCAACGTAGCACCGATGAATGCCCCATCGACCATGACCTCGACAGTGTGGTTCGGGAGGATTCCACCAGGAAGGTTGTCCGTCACGGCTCCACTGATTGCTATTTGGTCACCGACGGCGGCAGGCGAGAGTCGGTCTAGCGTGACTGTGGTGGGGGCGTAGACAGTGAAGACTGTGCTCCCATTGGACGGGAGGACGAAAACCTCGCCTAGGAAGGCTGCTCGCACGACTCTCGGACCGAGTTGCATGTCCGAGGGGATTGGCAGGTAGACCGAGAAGTTCCCCTCGGTATCAGCGATGGAGTCGGTGACGAACGTTCCCTCGATCGATATTGAGATCGAGCGGCCCGGTAGAACCCGGCCTATGCCGTCGGTGACCCTTCCCTCAATCAGGAGGAGGTCGTTCCTGTCGATCGTGGTTGGGGGGGTCACGATGATGACCTGCGAGGTCTGTGTGGCGTTGTACTCCGCCGTGGCTGAGGATGGGAGGTAGAAATCTGGGTTCAGAGTGTCCCCTTGGCCCATTGGATCAACCCAGGTGAACCCACCGAGGAAATCCACAGTAGCGTTGTGGGAGCCGAACTCAACGTCGATGGGGATTGGTATCGTTATGGTCCAGCTCCCATCGCTTTGATTTGTGAGCACCGTGTATTCTGGACCCATTGGGACCCCGTCGATCGAGAGTCGCACGACGCCGGATGAGGGTGCGTCCGAGTCGATGAGCATCTCGCCGTGCTCGTCCAAAAGGGTCCCTGCGATAGTTATGGTTTCCCCTGCTATTCCGCTTCCCGATATCGTGGCTATATCGATCACGGTGGGGGCCAGTATGATCACTCTGGTCGAGTCGGTGCTGCTGGAGAGGCCAGTGGTGCCTGCGAGGCCGGAGAATGTCGCGGAGAGATCCATGAAGCCGATGCTCTCCCTCTCGTCGACCGTGAAGGTGTAGCTCGCCAACCCCTCTTGGTCCGTGAGGGCCGTTCCGTTGAACTGCCCATTGACCGTGAAGGAGATTGTGGATCCGGCGACTGGGCTTCCGGTGTTGTCTATCAGGGAGACGTTGACGGTCATGTCCTCCCCTCTGACAGTTCTGCCATCAGGATCGAGATCCAAGGGGGCGAGGATGGTCGTCAACGTGAATCCACGACTGTCGAATGTCGCCGACGCCTCGCTCTGTTGGAAGTACGGTACTGCAGGTAGGTATGTTGCCTCCACGAGGTGATTCCCCCTCGGGGTGTCTGAGTCAAGAACCATCCTGACCGACCATGAGCCATTGGAGAGTATGGAGAATGAGTTGATGCTGAAGCCATCGTCAGATCCATCCAGGTTGAAGTTGAGGGCGACGGAAAGCGGTGTCCCCACCCTGTTGACCAGAGTGCTCCCATTGCCACTTAGTAGTGTTCCAGTGATGTCAAACGCCCCACCCGCAACTGGGTTCCCCGTAATTGGGTTGATCGACAGTTGTGTCTCCGATCTAACGGTCAATTTGAATGTAGAGGAGTTCGTTGGAAGGAGGGTCGAGGAGCCGTTGAAAAAGAATTGAATCTGGATGAGGCCGAGTGGGTGCTCTGGCGGAATCAGGAACTGGAATGTGGCTGACCCGTTCGAGAGTGTCACCTCAGGGGCGACCCATGTGTGGTGGAATCGAGCGGTCACTTGGGCGCCTTCGATGCCGAGGTCATCATTGCTCGCCTCCACCAGGATCGAAGAGAACTCGAAGGCATCACCTCTGTCGGCAGTAGTGGGGAGGTTCGGCTTCAGTTGGGTGAACTGAGTGACCCCAATGACCAGGATGTCAGTGATTCCCGATGAGGTCAGATAGTACGGCGAGGAGCCGTTGATGACGGACACGATGAGCGTCTTGTTGCCGCTGGTGATTCCATTGGACTGTGGATCGGTGGGGACGGTCAAGGAGAATGAGCCGTTGGCCAGTGTTAGGACGCTCTGAATCAGGGTCTCGCTTTCGTCGTTCAGGAATCTGACTTGGAGGGCCAGCGGACCATTTACCGTCCGATTGGAGTCGACGTCGTCAATTACCCTTCCGGCTAGTGAGAAGCTCTGACCTGCGATGACGCTGGTTGGGGCAGACTCGATCGACACTCCGCTCTGTACAATCACTATTGCAACCAGCCCAGACTGGTTCCCAGTTCTCCTGGTGGCTCCCTCGGAATCGATCGCATCGTCCAAGTCATCGAGTACGATCATCGTCAGGTTCATCATGCCTGGGGGCGTATTAGCCGGCATCGTGGCATTCAGGGTGACATTACCGCTTTGGTCGGTGGTGCTGGATACGAGCAGGGTTTCGTTCAGGCCCCCGAGGTCGAGCCACAGGAAGGCTTCCACACCGCTAAGGGCGCTGTTGTCTGCTGCGTCGGTGACCCTGCCTGACACCTGGAATTCGGTTCCTGCTACCACCTCGACCTGTTGGGGCGTGGGGGCGATTGAGAATTCGCTTTCAAGGCCCATCTGCTCGAATAGGTTGCCCGAGAATGGCATGACGTAGTACGGACCTTCTCCATCTTGGCCCATGTAGAAGTCGAAGTTTATCTGCATCTCGTACACAGAGGAGGGTATGCTTCTCGGGGCCGTGAACTCTACGGAGAAGTCCCCCGTCGCCGTGTCCAGTTCGCCCTCCCCTATCGGCACCTGGAAAGTTCCCTGGCCGCTCCCATCGGGAATGGAAAGGGTCAGTGATACGGTCGTGTTGTTCCCTGTGACGGGCGTAGCAAGCCCGATGTCGATGAGGGACCCATTGGCAAAGCCAGTTGAGTTCCTGTGGAACCAGTCCCGGTCCAGTGACCAGGTCACCTGAGTCAAGGCCTGCAGCCTGTGGCTATCCACGTTGGACAACGGTTTGATGTACTGGGAACCACTATAGTTGAGGACCCATGGATAGTCCCCCGCAGGGGTATTGACGGAATCACCTGGGGTCCAAACGACCTCCAGACTAGATGTGGAGGTGTTCTGGGTCCAGGCGCTGCTCCCGTTGTAGTCGAGAGAGAAGACGCCTGGGTAGGTCTGGAGGGGCGTGCCCGTGTGGTCCGTCATTGAGACCTCGACGGTGGCCTCAACACCCCTCAACGAGGGTTCGAGAGCGTACTCTATCTTCAAGTAGCCTAGAATCCCGAATGTGTCTTCGAATAGTTCGAAATCAGAAGCGAACAGTCCGTCGGCTTGGTATCTGAATCTGACATCTACCAGCCCAGATGGAATCGGGACTCGGTTCTCCGAGAAGTTCCATGTTATCTGGAACTCACCGGGCTGTTGGGACCAGCTCGAGTCGTTGAGGGTCCATGAGGAGATTGGAGTGAAGTTACCGCTCGATTCGGCTGACCTCATATCGAGGAAGAGGGTTCCATTCATCGGCTCCGGTGTGTCGCCCCTGCTGAGCGCAGATCCATTGATGTTGACGTCCTCATTGATGCCTAGGAGGCTGGAGTTTGCATATCCGCCCTCCAAGGTTAGGACGAGGTCGGGCGCGAGTGTCACGTTCATCTGGAAGTCTATGCCCATCGGCCTCACATGCGCTGCGGCGGTTGACGGGGGCAGACCATCCTCTCTCCACCCTGGGAACCAGATTCTGGCGTCCAGAGGCCCAAGCGGCTCGTTCTCGCCTATCGTGATGGGAAACTGGAAGAAGCCGAGGTCGGAGACGTTGGTTGAGATGTTGACCACCCCTTCGGTGACGGTGGTGTACTCCAAGAAAATCTCGAAGGCGGGAGTGCCGCTTGTGTCATCATCGAGGTCACTGGGATCGGAGAGGTCCGGATTCTCCCACATGAAGCTGCCTTCGAGATCAGTCGTAACGCCGGCGCCGACAGATGGCAGCTCTATCGGTTGGGGGTCAGAGATCGTGATGGAGGGGTCGTCGGTGAGGTTTAGCCCCCAGGCCTCGGCTGGCGATTGTGCCAATCCCGTCTCGCTGGTCATCACGAGGTAGGGCACTGATCCCGCACCCAAAACCTCGACCACGAAGGCAGCCAGGCCAGGGCGGGAGTAGGTTACAGAGGAGGTGTTTGAGGTGATTGTGAACCAACCAGTTTCGTTCGTTTCTGCCGAGCCGAATGCGGATAGGGATCCATAGAAAGGTGGGTTCAGGGCCAAGGATTGGGGGATGAGGTGAGTCCTGACTGAGACGTTCTGGACAGGGGTTCCGTTCTCGGAGTAGACGATCCTGGCTTGGAAGGAAAGCTCCTCTGAAGCGTTCCTGTCGTGGGTACCAATCGTCCTGTTGACGTCCAAGACGGAGATCGGCGGTGCGGGGGGGCAGGCCTGGAATGGCTGCCAGCCAAGGTCAACCCCGCCTAGATTCTCATTTGTTTGCAGGTGGGCCTCGACCCAAGAGGTGACATGCCTACCATAGAATGTGTGGGCCGTGCGGTCGGTGTCCTGCACGCCCCCGGACAGGCCGGTTACCTTCCTCGCCGGGATCCCCAGGGTACGAAGCATCAACGCGAATGTAGTGGAGTACTCGTCACATGAGCCTAGCCTGGAGTCCTCAAGTATCCATCTGGAGATGTCACGGGGGCCATCGGGACCCTGGGAAGCTTGATTGAAACCAGAGCCAGAGGACGACCAATTGAACTGCACCGTCGAGTTCCCATTGGTGAGGAAATCGGATATCGATTCTATCTTGTCCCATGCTGAGAAGGCCCCTGACGCCGCTACGACTTGATTGGATATCTCCATTGTCCGATTTGTGTCATCATTAACCGGGTAGCTCAGGGCATATGGGCTCCCGGCGTAGGGAATTGACTCCTGCTTTTGTATGTCAGAAAGGTTGTAGTCGGGCACGTTGACATTCAACGAGCTCAAGAACGAGTCATCGATTAGCAGGTCCCTGGTGGAGTTCGTGATGTTAATGGTTACATCTGGCTCAACCATGCTTTCGATGTTGATCAGGTTGTAGGGAAGTATCGCTTGGCTTCCTGGTTGCCCTAAGCCAGGGTAGATGTATGTGATCTCCCACAGATTTGTGCCCCCGTCCCATGCGGATTGATCTGCGATGCCACCTTGGATATCCTGGCTGAGTTGCAACTGGGTGAGACCGTACGCGGACTGGTTGAGGCCCCATGAGCCATTCAGGTACTCATCGAATGTGTACCAACGGTAGAATGGCGTGATCGAGGCATTCGCTGAATCAGCCTCATTGAATGCGAAGGCTATGACATCGTTGGGCCCCCAATTGGAGGAGGAGTTCAGAGGATCCAATCCGAGGAAAATTTCCTCGCCATCGGGTATGCCATCCCCGTCTGTGTCGGGGTTTTCCGGATCGGTGCCCCCTTGTTCCTCATTCAGATCAGGCACGCCGTCACCATCCGTGTCCAGAGGGTTCTGATCGTCCGATGGGTTGTTCTGCGGGTTTGTGCCGTCAAGGTACTCCTGGAGGTCCCCGACTCCCCCCTCATCCGAGTCCGAGACATTCCAGAGGGTCACCCAGCCATCGGTGGAGCCGTTGGTCAGACTCGTACTGCCATATGTGAGGTCGCACCCAGTGCTGTTCTCAAAGTAGTCATTGAGTCCATCTGAGTCAGTATCCAACCTGTTGGAGCATGGTTCTCCGGGGTTGGTCCCATCGAGCCAGACCTCGGTCCAGTCGTCCACACCGTCCGAGTCAGTGTCCACCAAGGTGGGGTCTGAGAGGTAGCCGTAGACGGACAGTACTTCCTCCCAGTCTGCGAGTCCATCGCCGTCTGTGTCGGCGTAATCGTCGTCGCACCACGGATCGTTCACCACGCCGGCTGTGTTGTTCCAGCACCATGAGCCATTGAGGACATTGATCCAAACCGTGTTATTTGGCGGGCTTGGTTGAACCAAGTCCAGAGTGAGGTTGTCGACCCGGGCCCAAGTGAAGGCGGTCCTCGCCCCCGACTGGGTGATGTACACGCCCAACATGGCATCCGGGCTTCGCCAGTTGGGCCCGGGTGGGATGCCTAAGGAAGAGTTTAGCGTAATTTGCTGGCTTAGTGGGTCCCAGTCCCCCACTGTTGCGTTCACGATGCTGGTGCTCGCACAGGGGTCTGTGCCATGGGAGTCCCCCTCAGTACCGTCGTTCACCCCGCCAAAGTCCGTGTCAGGGAGATCCCACATAGTGCATGTGATGTTCTCAATGTAGTTCGGTATGCCATCCTCGTCAGCATCCCCATCGTCCTCTATTCTGGTCGGATCCGTCTCCCCTGGGTCCACGTTCCCGTCGAAGTTTGAGTCCTCCACGCCATCGTCGAATGGATCTCCATCGGTGTTGTTGTTCCTTGGGTCAGATCCGAGGGGGGGATTGCCATACGACCCATTGACCTCAACGCCATCAGATATGCCATCGTTGTCTGTGTCGACTGCAGTTGGATCCGTCAGGAGTATCAACGCTTCTCTGGAGTCATTCAAACCATCTCCGTCGGTGTCGTTGGAGTATGGGTCGGTGAATGTTATGCCGTCGACCTCAGCGGTCAGGAAGGCGCACCCCCCTGGGCCTAGGGCAAGCACGGGGTCGCATGGCGTCTCGGTTTCAGTTCCGTTATCGGGGCCTGGTTGGAAGTACTGGGTGGGCGGGAATGTCGAGCCGTCCCTTGTCGACCAAGCGGGGTTGACATACTCCCAGAGGTTGAGCAACCCGTCGTTGTCTGGATCCCCATATGCCCCATCCTCCCCCGTGCCATCGGTTGGGTCAAGGCCGAAGGCGATCTCCCAGCCATCGTCCATGCCATCTCCATCCGTGTCCCAGCCGTCGACATCTTCGTCGATCAATCCGTCTCCGTCGTCATCATTGGAGGCACAATCTGCGTCTCCATCGAAATCAGGGTCAGCAGAGTCAACTAGCCCGTCGAAGTCATCATCAAACCCGTTTGTACACAAGTTTCCCGCGGGGTCCTCGTCAACCCCATCCGAACCGTTTCCTTGGATGATCTGCATGGCTGACTCCTCGTCCCAGTTGCTTACCGGGACGGTCCCGTTCCACCAGACACCATTGTCCAGAATGGAGGGGGTGGAGACGTCGTCCCAGCCAGCAGGTATGCCCCACAGGTATTCGTTCAGGTTGGTGAGGAGGTCACCGTCCGGGTCTCCTGTCGAGCCGTTTAGGTCATTGGGGGACAGGGGGTCTAGGCCATACTTCCACTCCCACCCGTCCGGCAGACCGTCGTCATCACTGTCCCAGTCCTGGGGCTGTGTGTTGATGTAAAATTCGAGACCGTATGCGAGACCGTCCCCATCCGCATCCAAGGAGGCTGCAGCACGCATCGAGCCGATGTGAAGAATGGATGCGGTCGAAAGCATCATCAGAGCCACTATGGCAACAGCGGACCGCCGTCGCGGTAAGCCATGTGGACGGTTCATACTTCGTACTCCCCTCGGTTAGGCACTTAAGAGGAATGGAGCATTGTTCGGACCCCGATCAGACCAATTCGATGTCATCGTCCATCTCATCTTCGTAATCTGGCTCAACTTCGCTCGGGATCTCGACCACAGCACTGGGCTGCGCATTGATTTCGTTCGATAGGGCGTCAAGCAATGCCATTTGTGCTGCCACCCTACGACGGCTACCACGAGATTGGAAGCCCGCAAACAGCAGTAGAATCGCGATCCCCAGGACAACGATCGTCGATGTTCGCGGGTGGGATACCTCGTTGACAAGGAGATCGATGATGGAAGATATGCTAACGACCATGGTCAGGGTGAGCTCTGCCGTGTAGGAGTCAGCCCAAGCTTGGTCGGTCGCGAAGGGGCTGGCCTCGATGGTCACGGGCACCTTGTCCCCGTTGTTTGCATTGGCGGGAGCCGTGACCCTGATTCGGAACGTAACTTCCTCAAAGGCTGGGATCTGAACGAGAGGTGAGCCGGAGGGGCCCTCAACGTCAACGCTCCACCCCTGTTGGTCGACGCTGGCGCTCAACAGAACTGTCTGGGGGCTGTTTCCTTTATTCTTGACCTTGATCTGGTACGCATACTCGTCGCCAGGGGCGATGCCTCGGTTCGAGGTCACCTGCACTAGTTCCAACTCAGGGTCGTCTGCCTGCACATTCAGGGTAATAGCGAGGTCGAAGTACCTTGCTTCATCCTCATTGGACGGGACGTCCTCTTTGACACGGAGGAAGATGGTGTGGTTGCCCTCAACGACCTGCGATGTCATTTCTATCGTCATGTGCAGCTCGACGAAGTCATCGGGGCCAAGGGTAACCTTCGGTGCATTGGCGCCCGCGCTGTCGATGATGTTGTAGGTCCAGATTCCATATGCCTGATTGCGATCGGTGTTCTCTGAAAGCGATGCTGGGTTGATGATCAGCCATGACGTCGCGGCGGCGGACTCTCCCGAGAGGCTATTCGTTACTCTGACCCTGAGGGAGGTCGAGGAGCAGTCTTCCGTCTCGATGAACCCAAGGGGGACTCCATCACAGTCCTGGGAAACCTCGGCACGTATGCCAAATGTTCTCTGGATGGTGAACTCGACAATGGTCTTCAGTGAGCTGTTGTTCATGCTGGCTACCTCAAGTCTTACCATCCCAGTATCCGGATCGGATCTGTCCCCGGATGGCTTGATTGAGAGTCTGATGGTCTGGGTGTTGTGTCGATCAAGGGAGTTCGTGTGGAATGTTCCGTCATCATCGTCCTCGAGTATTCTCTGGCCGGTTTGGTTGTCGAAAATCTGAATGATGGACTTGGATCTCTCGAGTACATCGATCCTGAAGGAGTCTGACGTGAATCCAGAGTTGAAGATCTCCATCAAGAACGAGTTGAACTCGCCATCCTCGACGTATCTAGGCACGCTGGGATCTATCTGCGGGATGGATGAGTTGGCGATCAGTGTTTGCTTCTCCTCGTCCCAAACTGACACGAGGGGGGGTTGGTAGACCTGTAACTTCTCAATGTTGAGTTCCAGAGTGTCTGAGACGCTCTTGAACGTGCCACCAACCTCAGCCTCGCCGATTGCCCGTATCCTAATCTCCGGAGGTACGGAGCTCAGGTCCAGTGGGGCGGTGATTGTCAATACTGGGCTGAGGATGGTGCCACCGGAATTCATTGTGTAGCCGCCTGGGCTGTCGAACTCGACCAGCCAGTCCGATCCCAGCGTTGTGAGCAATTGCAGATCCACGTCCATCGACAGTGTTGCATCCCCTCGGTGGATGAGTTGCAGGGGTATGGGCGTTATCGCGCCTGGAGCGATGAACTCTACTGCCCTCTCGTCAGCGTGCTTCAGCGAGACTCCGAGCTCGCTCATCTTGATGGTCTCGTGGGTGATGACGAAGACGTTTGACTGAACGTCGGTGACCCTGAGCTCGGCCTCGTAGTCGCCCGACTCCAGACCGCTCTGATACGTCCACTTGAATCTACCGAACAGCCCCTCTGTGGTCCATTCTATCTTGTTGTCGACGGGTTCCAGGTCCTTCTCAAGCATCAATTGGTTTGTCTCGGTGAACCTCAGCCTCAATTCGACTGACTCGATGTCCTTCCTTCCGAATGCGCTCTTTACGTCGAAGCTGAACTGCATTTCCCGGTCTCCGATGACGTCATTTGGATACCAATCGACAACAGCACCGTCGATGAACTCGTCACCAGGCCTCTGGACGAAGAAGACGGTGTCGGAGACAGCGTTCGTGCTCAACTCGATCAGGGATGACCTTGTGTCCCCGCTGATTTGGTTGAACGCGACTTTCGCCTCACAATCGTCGAAGAGGCCTCCGTTGCATTGTGTCATTTCGGCTCTGATGATCAGGACGAGCTCGTCCGACTCCGACACAGAGAATGAGCTCGCGCCTGATCCGGTAAGGTACACGTCAATGGCCTCGTGTTCGAAGTCGCACCCCCCGAAGCCAGAGCAAGCCTGATTCTCCAACTGGCTTTCTGCCACAGTTGAGCCACCGGCCTGAAGACTGAAAGTCCAAGTTACCTCTGAGTTTTGTGGCCCCTCTGCCTTCAGGAAGATGTTCAGTGGAATGTAGTATTGGCTATTTCCGTTGGATCCCTGTCTCTTGTCGCCGACTACCTGTATGGTCTGCATCAAATCATTTGTTGTGAATCGAAGGGAGGTGTCCAGTGCCGAGGCCTCTAGCTGGCCACCTTCGGATGGCAAAACAGTTGACAGATTGTTACCTGTTGTGAGGTACAAGGAGTACGTTTCTATCTGCGTGGATGCACTGGATTCCATCTTCTGTTGGGGTTCTTCGGACAATGAGGACATTGGCGTGGCGCCCAACTGGAACAGGACAACGATGGCCAATGCAACCACCTGAGTCCTTGTGGCTCGGTATGTTCCGTTTCCACTGCTCATGCAAGTTGGTGTCAAGTCTGGGGTTAAAGGATTCTCACCCACTGAGCCATATCCGTGTCGGTTATTGGGCCCCTTAGGTTTGATTCAAGTCTGAGACTGGCCTCGGACAGGTCGCAGGGGTACCCGAGCGGTCAAAGGGGCCGGACTTAAGCTCCGGTGGCAAGGCCTTCGTGGGTTCAAATCCCACCCCCTGCACCACTCTCCAGCTACTTTCCGCTACGTTTTATCCTTGCAAGGGTGCATCCCAGGTTGCTGTCAAAACCCATGACCTCGATTTTCGTGAGTGAAACTGTTGCCGCTAGAGCCGTTCTCGGTTCCAAGACCCTGTCTAGTATTTTTTTTGCGATGGTTTCTTGCAACTCTGCTCGCGACTCGGACAGGATTGATTGTACTGTGCCTTCTAGGTATTCATAGTCCAGTACATCGTCGATTGTGTCTTCGAAATCGTTTGCTTGGGAAACAAGGACCTCGATGTCGAAGCGAACTGGTTGGGCGACTCCTTTCTCATGGTCGTGAACTCCGATGTCGATTTGTTTCACTAAGTCCTCCATTCGGATGGTCCCCCACTCCGTCAGCCCTAGTGTCTGTGCTGCATACGTCATCTCGGCGCTTGACTTCATTCTCTATCACCACTGAACGCAGGGTCCCTTGGCTGTTGCCTGAACCTTTCTCCCCCATCAACGAAGATTGTCTGCCCGGTAACCGACTTTGCCTTCGCCAGATAGAGTACTGCATCCGCTATGTCATCGGGGGAAGGGCCTACGCCAAGAGGCGTTGATGAGTTCGTAGATTCTAGTTTTCCTTCATCTAGGTAGTCACTGGTCAGTGTGTGCCCGGGGGCAACGGCATTTACCCTCAAAACAGGTGCTAGTTCTCTAGCCAGAATGTCTGTTACCGAAGCGAGTGCAAACTTGGAAATCGTGTAGGAAAGAAAATCGGAATTTGGTGACTCGACCTTGAAATCCAATATGTTCACGACCCAACCCCTGCCTCTCTTGTGCATCTGCGTCGAGAGTGTTAGTGGGGCGTATGCGTTCACGGACATGTGAGAGGAGAAAGATCGGTGATCGATCGAATCTACATCGTCATAGCTGTACATTGAAGCATTGTTAACCAAGCCCGCGATACCGACATTGAAGATCGCATCTGCTCTCTCTATCATGTCTTCGAGATCTGAGGTGCTTGACAGATCGCACATGAGGGTCTCCGCCATGCCCCCTCGGCTTCGTAACTCCGATGCGAGTTCTTCGGCCTCACTGGATGACGAATTGTAGTGGATGATGACGGGAAAGCCAGCAGAAGACAGCAATTGGGATATTTTTTTCCCGATCCTGCGAGAGCCACCCGTAACGATCACAGCTCCGTCCATGGTCACGGCGGTTAGTTTCGTAATTTATATGGTCGTAATTTATTGTGCCCAATTTAATTTTCAATTCTTGCAATCATTTCAGTTGGATTTCCTAATAGGAACTCATTCCAAAGAATCACCCCGGATTCAATCGCAAGGGGTTTTCGTAAAACTCTCATTACTCGATGCGGATCAAAAAATTAGCTCTATTCTTCTGATCAACACTAACGCACCATCAGGCAATGGTTAATCTCCCTCCCCATCCGGGGCTGATCATGGCTCGTAAGCTGCCACTGGTGGGATCAACCCGTTCCACTGGCGCAGGGCGGCCAGAACGAAAGCGGCTCCCAACATGGTTCAGTACAAAGTTGCCCTCAGGAGAAGCCATGAAAGTCTTCCAAGAAACGCGTGAAAGGGTAGAGGGCAATAATCTGAACACTGTCTGTGAGGAGGCGCGCTGTCCCAACATACATGATTGCTGGAGCAGGGGTACCGCCACATTCATGATCGCAGGACAGGCTTGCACTCGCGGATGTAGGTTCTGCGCGGTCGATACCGTAAAGTCGCCTGCGCCCCTTGACATCGATGAGCCTATGAATCTAGCAGATGCGGTGAGTAGAATGGGATTGTCCCATGCTGTGATCACCGTCGTAAACCGGGACGACCTCGCAGACGGGGGGGCCAGTCATTACAGAGACTGCATACTGGAAGTCAACAAGAGGTCTCCAGAAGTAGGCCTTGAGTTACTATGCTCCGACCTAGATGGAAATCTCGAGGCGCTTGCGGGCCTCCTTGATGGTCTGCCACTCAAGGTGTTCGCACACAACGTAGAGTGTGTTCCTCGACTCGATGGGGCCGTCAGGGACCCGCGGGCCTCGTTCAGCCAATCACTTGAGGTGCTGACTGAGGCCTCAAGGCTCAGGCCAGATTTGAAAATCAAGTCCAGCCTAATGGTCGGATTGGGGGAAACAGACCAAGAGGTCGTTGACGCGATGAGGCTACTCAGAGGTGCTGGAGTCCACATGATTACCATAGGGCAATACCTGAGACCATCCCAGAGACACCTCCCCGTAGATCGGTTCCCCGAACCCTCGTCGTTCGTTATGTGGGACCAGGAGGCTAGGAATATGGGTTTCGAAGCTGTAGCCTGTGGCCCTCTAGTCAGATCCAGTTATAGGGCCGGGCTCCTGTTTGAAGAGTCTGAGGGGGCTGAGCCAGTGGTCACGAGGGACTCCACTGGATCCGCCATCAGCTCTCTTCAACAGCTAAATAGCGAGATCGGACGGGAGGGGATAACAACATGACCAATGACGGTTGTGAGGGTCCTATCAGAGTTCCATCCGCCCCCTTCAGGCCCGGTGACTCTGCTTCGTTCGACGATTGGACCTACTCACCCTCTGACCTACCCATGCTCGATCCACTGTCCTGCAACGCAGAGGACACTGCCCCCCATTCCAGAGGACTGATTCGAGTTCTTGGCGATGACGACTCTCGCTCTGGCGAGTGGGACCCTAACATCTCACAGGCAGACCTCCTCCTAGGCCTGGAGCACATGGTCAGATTGCGGATCTTCGATGACAGAATGATGAAGATGCAGCGAACTGGGAAGCTCTCGTTCTACATGAGATCACTCGGTGAGGAGGCTATCGCCGTCGCCCAGACGATGGCGCTGGAGAGCCAGGACTGGGTCTTCCCGACCTATCGCCAACCAGGCGCACAATTCGTAAGAGGGAGAGACATGGTGAGTATGATCTGCCACTGCATAGGCAACGTCGAGGACAACGTGAAGGGGCGGCAGATGCCGGTCCACTACACCTACCGAGAGGGTCGTTACATCTCCGTGTCCAGTCCAGTTGGCACTCAATTCAGCCAAGCCGTAGGGGTCGCCATGGCCTCGGCCTACAAGAAGCTGGATGAGGTCACAATCACGTGGATCGGTGACGGAGCCAGTGCCGAGGGGGACTACCACTACGCTTTGAACTTCGCAAGCGTCTTCCGCCCACCAGTCATCCTCAACATTGTGAACAACCAATGGGCGATATCTACGCATGCCAACCTCGCGAGTGGCAGCAGCACATTCGCCGACAGAGGACTCGCGTACGACGTCCCGTGTTTGAGGGTTGATGGGAACGACTTCCTCGCTCTCTATTCAGTGACGAAGTGGGCTAGAGAAAGGGCCTCTGCTGGTTTGGGGGCTACCCATATCGAGGTCCTCACCTACAGAGCCGGAGCCCACAGCAGCAGCGACGATCCATCGAGGTACAGGCCCTCTGACGAGCCCGATGTCTGGCCAGGCGGGGACCCCATACACAGACTCAGGGATCACCTGATATCAGTTGGCGCATGGTCAGAAGAGAAGCAGAAGGACCTCGAGGCCCGGATCGACGCAGAGGTCATGGCCGCTTACAAGGAGGCCGTAAAGTTCGGGGACCTGGCGCAGGGGCCATATCCATCCTCAGACACCATATTCACCGAAGTGTACTCAGATGTCCCTTGGCACTTGAAGGAGCAATGGGACGAGATGAACCTACAAGGGGGCCTCTAGATGGCAGAGATGAACATGGTTCAGGCTGTGAACTCAGCATTGGACAACATGCTCCAAAGGGACGAGGACGTCTTGGTCTTCGGTGAGGACGTGGGCTATTTCGGTGGCGTATTCCGGACCACTGATGGATTGCAGGAGAAGCACGGTGCCCACAGGGTCTTCGACACTCCCCTGTCGGAGGGGGGCATAGCCGCGATTGCCTTCGGGATGGGCTTGAATGGGCTCAGGCCTGTGTGCGAGATACAATTCGCCGACTACATCTTCCCCGCCTACGACCAGATCGTCAACGAGATCGCCAAGCTCAGGCATAGGTCAGGTGGCGAGTTCTGGACCCCAGTCACAATCCGAACCCCAGCAGGAGGGGGGATTCGAGGCGGTCACCACCACTCTCAGTCTCCCGAGTCCCAGTTCACCCACACGCCAGGCCTGAAGGTTGTCTACGCATCAACGCCCTACAATGCCAAGGGCCTCCTCATATCGGCAATCGAATCGGAGGACCCGGTTGTCGTCTTCGAGCCCAAGAGATGCTACAGGGGTCCGTTCTACGGTGATCCGCACAATGTCCCCACTTGGTCCGGCCACCCAGAGGCGGAGGTCCCCCCCTCACACTACACAGTGCCAATCGGAAAGGCGAGGATGGCCGCCGAGGGAGAAGACTGCACGGTCATAGCATGGGGGACCATGGTACACGTCTGCGAGGAGGCCATCAGGCAGTCAGGAGTTTCCTGCGACCTAATCGATCTCCAGAGCCTCGTACCGTGGGACAAGGACGCAGTGGTAAACTCCGTTCAGAAGACCGGGCGGTGCGTGATCGTTCACGAGGCCCCCAAGACGAGTGGATTCGGCGCAGAGATGGCAGCGAGTGTCCAAGAGAGGTGTTTCTGGAGCCTTGAGGCGCCAGTTGCAAGGGTCACTGGCTGGGACACTCCGTTTCCGCACACCACTGAGTGGGACTACATGCCGAGTCCGCAGAGGATCGCAGAAGCCATACGTGGAACACTAGAGGGATAATCATGGCGAGAAGGGCGTTCAAGCTTCCGGACATAGGAGAAGGGGTCGTAGAAGGGGAGATTGTAACGTGGCACGTTGAGGTTGGCTCGTCTGTTTCCGAGGACGATGCCATTGTCGACGTAATGACGGACAAATCCACTGTGACCATCCCATCGCCCTACTCAGGGACAATTGTCTCCTTGAATGGGGATGTGGGAGACATGGTTGCAGTCGGTGCAGTCCTGGTCGAGTTCGACTCTGATGAAGCAGACGTGGTGGACGAGGCGCCCGTTGAAACCGAAGCCGGTGCCAAAGTAGAAGACGAGGAGCCGGGGGCAGCGCCACCCAAACAAACGGAGGACCCAGTCCCGGCCCCTGAACCGCGCGCTCCCGAACCGCTGCCCTCTCAAACACCGAAGTCAGCCAGCAACACCGTTCTTGCCAGCCCTGCAGTTAGAAGGCGTGCCCGCGAAGCCGGCATCGACCTGGCAAATGTTGCCGGAAGCGGTAGAGGGGGTCGGATCCAGCAATCTGACCTCGATGCCGCAATCGCCACCGGTGGCTCTGGCCCGTCCCCAACTCGATCAGTTAGGAAGACAGGAACCAGGGAAGTGAAAGTTGTTGGGTTGAGGAGGAAGATTGCCGAGCAGATGGTTGTTTCAACATCGTCTATCCCCCACTTCTCCTACTTCGAGGAGGTAGATGTCACCGCCTTAGAGGAACTCCGCCAACTGATGAACTCAGAAAGGGAGGAGGGGCAGCCCAAGCTGACATACCTGCCGTTCATCATGCTCGCACTCACGAAGGCACTTGACCGCAATCGCAAATGCAACGCGGTCTACGACGATGAGGCTGGGGTAGTCACAGAGCACGAGGCTGTGAATCTCGGAATCGCCACCCAGACCGATAGGGGCCTCTACGTCCCCGTGGTAAAGCATGTTGAGGCCATGAACGTGTGGGATGCAGCTGCAGAGATGCAAAGGGTCACAGGCTCTGCCCGGGACGGAACTGCTACGCTGGAGGATCTAACTGGTTCAACCTTCACCATCACAAGCCTCGGAAGGGACGGTGGGCTTGGGGCTACTCCAATCATCAACCATCCCGAAGTTGGGATCCTAGGGGTCCACAAGGCTAGGGAAATGCCGGTTGCTAAGGCGGGGTCGATCGTCATCCGGAGGATAATGAATCTCTCCAGTTCATGGGACCATAGAATCGTCGACGGGGCGGACGGGGCGGCGCTGGTCCAAGACCTCAAGAAGCTTCTAGAGAATCCCGCTCTAATATTCATGTGAGGCAACAAAATGTCGGAAGTTCGAAAGTGCCAGGTGCTCGTGGTCGGCGGAGGCCCTGGTGGCTATGTCGCGGGAATACGGTCCGCACAACTGGGCCTCGACACAGTCATAGTCGAGGGATCGAGGTATGGTGGCACCTGCCTGATTCGGGGTTGCATCCCCTCTAAGGCAGTGATACATGCCGCTGAGAGGTTCGAGTCGCTGTCCAAGCACTCGGAGGACGGTGGTCACATGGGAATTACCGTGAAGGGCGAGCCCGAACTTGACATGCGGGGGCTCGTCTCATGGAAGGACTCCATCGTCGACAGGCTAAACAAAGGCGTTGAGGCCCTATTGAAATCTGCGGGAGCAGAGGTGATTCACGGATGGGGGACGTTCACCGGGCCCAAGACCTGCTCTGTCGACTCCGATGGAGGATCTTTGTTGATACAGGCGGAGAACGTGATCATCGCGACTGGGTCAACTCACATCGACCTCCCGTTCATGCCATGCGACGAGGACATGGTGCTTTCCAGCACAGGGGCATTGGACCTCCAAGAGCTGCCGGCAGAGGTCGCTATAGTTGGAGGGGGATACATCGGACTCGAACTGGGTTGCGCCCTGTCAAAACTCGGCTCCAAGGTCACTGTTATCGAGGGGATGGACGACATACTCGCGATGATGGACAAGGAAATCAGGAGGCCACTTGAGATCTGGCTCAAGAAGCATGGAGTCGTCATAAACCGAGGTGCTCTTGCGAGGGGGGTCGAGATAATCGACGGAGATGGCGGCAGGAAGATGGCAAGATTGAGCTATGAAATCGATGGTCAGGAGAAGTCCAAGGACGTAGACAAGGTGCTCGTAACTGTAGGAAGGAAGGCCAACCTGCAGGGCTGGGGACTAGAGAACACAGGAGTTCGACTCGACAGCACTGGGAGATTCATCCGGACCGACAGGAGGTGCCGGACCAACGTGCCAGGAGTATTCGCCATAGGTGACGTGGCAGGCGAGCCAATGTTGGCACACAAGGCGAGTGCAGAAGGGGAGATGGTGGCCGAATTGATATCAGGACTAGACAGGGAGTTCGACAAGGTTGCCATTCCGGCGATCATCTTCACAGAGCCAGAGATCGTGTCAGTGGGGTTGGATCCGGATACCGCGAAGGAGAGGGGCGAGGACGTGATCATTGGCAAGTTCCCATTAGCTGCGAACGGCAGGGCGCTCACCCTAGAGGCAGAGAAGACCGCTGGATTCATCAGAGTCACAGCCCGAAAGGGCGATCACGTGATCTTGGGGATCCAGGCCGTCGGGAGCCATGTGGCTGAATTACATGGAGAATTCGTGCTGGCCCTAGAGATGGGGGCCGTCCTTGAGGACATCGAGGGCACAGTTCACGCTCACCCCACTATGACGGAGGCCTTCCATGAGAGCGTCCTCAAAACTCTCGGCCATGCAATTCACACGTCCTGAAGGCCCCCCTTGAAATGGGGTGTGCACATCCCCTGCCATGCGTGTCGCACGGGCCGTGTTGGGAGGGGTTGTGGAATACCCCGAGGCAGTCAAGGCCATGGATCGGCTTAGGAAAGAGCGGATCTCAGACAGTGTCATCGACACGATACTCTTCCTGCAACACCCAGAGATCGTGACCATGGGCCCGAGAGCCAGGAAGGACCGGGTCACAGCGGAGGGCTACCGGACCATTGACGTCGACAGGGGGGGCGGCCTGACATGGCATGGTCCCGGGCAGCTCGTCGTGTACCCCGTGGTCAAATGGTCCGAAGGTGAGAGGGGGGTTCCCCAGATCGTCTCAAGGATGGAGGACTGGGTCATCGCCGCCCTTGGCGACTGTGGAATAGAGGGGTATCGGGACCCTGCGATGATCGGAGTGTGGGTGGATGGCCACAAGATCTGCTCCGTGGGCCTCTCATTCAGGAGTTGGGTATCGAAGCACGGAATCGCAATCAACATTGAGACGCCTGAGGGCAGAGTTGAGGGCCTGGAGTGTTGCGGCCTCTCGGCCGGTACAACGACCTCGCTGCACAGGCTCGGGCACACCCACGACCTGGAGGGTCGCTTAATCGACAGGGAAAGGATCTTCGAGGCTCTATCCGAGACCGCTCCTGATTCCATATCGAGGAGTCTTTCCCTTCCTGTGGACTGGGGGGACCTAACATGAGTGAGGAGGGTTATAGGTCTGGCCTTGCCGATCTATGGCAACTCAATACAAAGGTGGATTTCCTCAACCATGGTTCATTCGGAGCCTGCCCTGTCGAGGTATTGAACCGTCAAACTGAGTTACGTTTCATGATGGAGTCTGACCCAGTCAATTTCAT
>WTHQ01000006.1:22906-25219 GCA_011523055.1 Methanobacteriota archaeon | reverse complement strand
TGAACCGTCAAACTGAGTTACGTTTCATGATGGAGTCTGACCCAGTCAATTTCATCGACGGAATCGGCAGGGGGCTCTGGGCAGATGCGGTTGTCCGGCTCTCCGACTTCCTAAATGCAGATCCTAATGGGATGGCCTTCGTCAACAATGCGACCACGGGGGTAAACACAGTCCTCTCTTCATTGGACATCAACGAGAGCGATGAGGTACTGGTGACCGACACCACCTACCAGGCCTGCAAGAATGCCGTTGACTACCACGCATCGGCCAAGGGGTTCTCTGTCAATGTCGTGAAGATCGGCGTCCCGATTACCTCGAAGAAGGAGGTAATCGACGCGTTCGTGGGCCAGGTGACTGGGAACACTAGGCTCGCACTGATAGACACAGTGGCAAGCCCAACTGGGATCATGACTCCGTTCGCTGAGTTGGTCGATGTGTTGAACCATATGGGGGTCGATACCCTGCTTGACGCGGCACACGGACCTGGTCTCATCCCCCTCGACATCGCCAAGCTCAATGCCTCATTCGTCACGGGCAACTGCCACAAGTGGCTATGCACCCCCAAGGGGTCCGCGTTCCTACACGTCAGGTCCGACAGGCTTGACCTCCGTCCACTTGTGATAAGCCATGGGGCCAGCCTACCCGACAGAATGGGGCCCAGATTTCGACTCGAGTTCGATTGGACTGGGACCCTGGACCCCACGGCATGGATGTGCATCCCATTTGCCATAGACTATCTCGGAGGGCTGTTCGAAGGTGGGTGGGGGGAGATAATGGCGAGGAACAACTCCCTGGCCCTCGCTGCTAGGTCGATGATCATGGAGAGGGTCGGGCTTGAACCCGTTTGTTCCGAGGATTTCATAACCTCGATGGCAGCTTTCATCATCCCTGGCACCCCCACACACCCTGATCCAGACCCCCTCCACGAGCGCCTCTACAACCTCCACAGCATCCAAGTTCCTGTTCAAGGTTGGGAGAATCACTCCGCAAGATACCTCAGAATAAGCGCCCATCTGTACAATCACATCGAGCAGTACGAGAGGCTTTGCGAAGCGCTCATCCATGAGCTAGGGTGAAGAGCAACCTTTGAAGTCACTAAGTCGAACCCGTCCATCATGCCATCAGCCGTCGTCGCAATAACCGGAGCATCTGGCTCGCAATACTCCGTGCGCCTGATCGAGGCGCTCGTAGATGCTGGTTGGGACATCTTCCTCACTGTAACAAGGGAGGGAGCTATCAACCTGAAACTAGAATGTGGGATTACGCCAGAGGACTTGGCAGAAGGACATGGAATAAGGCTCGAAGAGAACCAAAACCTCGCTGCGAAGTCCGCGTCCGGCTCCGCAAGGTTCGATGCATATGTGATCTGCCCTGCCAGCGGAACCACGATTGGCAAGATCGCTGCAGGGATATCCGATAACTTAGCGACCCGATCGGCAATAGTCGCTTTGAAAGAGAGGAGGAAACTCATCATAGTCCCTAGGGAGACGCCCATGGCCACCCCCCACTTGGAAGCAATGGCAAAGTTGTCCTCATGGGGTGTCGTCGTACTTCCAGCATCACCGGGATTCTACAAGAACCCGAAAACGATCGACGACCTGATTGACTTCGTAGTGGCCAGGATCCTAGACCAGCTGGATGTCGAACACACCGTTGGTAGCAGGTGGACCGGCGAGGAAGTTTCCTGATTCCCTATTGGTGAGCGTTGAATTTCATGCCCCTTCCCGAGGGCCTCTGGTGACAATCAGACCAAAAGGGAGGAGGGGCTCGTACACCTCACTGCCATCGGTGTGATCATGAGGGCTGAGGAGGCGAGTTTGTGGGCGGAAGGATACAGCACCTGGATTGGATGAAGGGAGTTGCGATCCTCTGCATGGTCCAAGTCCATACGGCGGCTGCCCTACCAACTGGGCCGGCTGACATCGATCACCCATTGGCATTCCTCGCTGCAGCCATTGGTGGCATGGCAGCCCCCCTGTTCGTCACGGCATCTGGCTTCGGGATCCACATCAGCGCGAGTAGGAAGAGTCGTGATGCGAAGGGCTGGGTTGGGTGGATCATCCCCCGGGCTTTGGTGCTGGTTCTGTTCCAAGGAGTCGTAAACCTACTGTTCCATGTCAATCATGGCGGGAGTTTCCACGCGACGACCCCAGGGGTGTTGACGCTTTTCGCTGTGTCAGCCATCATTGCCCCGTTCACGCTCAAGTTGGAGCCCTATGCCAGAGCCTCACTCCTGGTCGCCCTTTTGATTTGGCCCACTCTGTTCCCTGGTTACATCGGGAGCGACTTGAATTGGAGCGAGCGCATTGCCTC
>WTHQ01000006.1:19655-22806 GCA_011523055.1 Methanobacteriota archaeon | reverse complement strand
ACCCCTTGGCCCACCTGCTGGGGCCAATTGCCCGCGGAGGTACCGTGGTCGGACTCGCCGTAGAACAGTGTCACCGTGGCATCGGTCCCATTGTCGTAGACCTGCCAGTCTATCTGCGAGGAGCTGCTTGTGATGGAGCCTGAGGAGAGGTTTCGGATGATGGGATCGAATGGGACATAGTCCCCCCTCACGGGGTCATCTACCCAGACAGGGTACTGGAGGAGCTGGGAATTCGTTGAGGCAGTGAGGGGGAACCCCCAGGCGTCGTGGTAAGGTGCTAGGTTATACCCCGTGGTGGAGGAGAGGTGCAGAACCCAGGCGTTAAACTCCTCCTCGTCTGAGTAGGGGACTTCCGCAGGGGGAAGGGTGTAGTAGATGGTCAATGCCTCAGTTATAGGGGCCCAACCCCACTCCTCCTTGATGATCAGGTAGGTGTCGAGCGCCGTCCAGACGCTCCAGTCTGAGATGTCGGCCCCGTCTTGGAAGTAGGAGTCCATCCGTTGCTGCCTCTGTTCCATTGAGATCGCTGAGTGGCCCATGTCTCGCCCAACAAGGTCCTCCATCAGGTGCACGCTAGCGAAGTTGCAGGTGGTCTCTGTGGTACCGGGCAGTCTAGAAGGGTTCCATTGGTGATTGTGACCCAGCTCGTGGAACATTCCCCAGCTGCCCTCCGACTCCATGTGCCCCAGGTCTACCGCCTCCTCGGCTGACACGAGGTGGGCCATGAAGGGGTACCCGGAGTGCATCCAGCCCGCTGAGATCTGGATGTCAAAGGCCGCCCTCTCGATCCGGGGCCAAGGGGTGAAACCGTAGAGGTCATGTTCCATCTCAAGCGCTGTGACCCAGAAGTCCATCAAGTCCGATGGATCGTCCAGGTCCCTGATGTCCTCTGATGGAACTGACATGATGAATTGGTCACTGGAGATCTCAGCCCAAGGCACCGACCTGTTCCTTATCACCTGCCAGTCCGAGTGGCTCGTGGCACCATGATGGTAGATCGGTGCCTCGACAGCGCCTGAGAATTCAGCCCATGTTAGCCCAAGGGGGGCCTCAGGGGGTGAGGCGAGGAAAATCGGCCCACCGAATGCATTTCCCACGACTAGCTCGGTGCTCGTGACCGGATAGGTCCTGACTATCGAGGGAAACCGCCAGATCTTTTCTTTGTGCCAGAGGGTGTCATCGTGAATCCCGACTTGCACAATGACGCCTGAATCGACCAGGCTCTGTGGCACAGTTATGCTCACTGCCTCCCCAGGGGGGGCATAGAGGCCGGTAGAGTGGAGGATCATGGCCCTTGGGTTGGCAGGGCCGAACTCGCGCGGTAGCCCCGTTTGGTTTGAGTCGAAAGTGAGGTTGGACTGCACCCTTGGTGCGGCAGGGGAGACCGGCCCGGGGAACTCTTGGTGGCTTGGGTGGACGGGAAGCATACCAGGGGGTAGGATCGAGACCAGTCCCGATTCAACCATTATGGAAACGTCCTCTATGGCGTCAAGGCCGAACTCATGGCCGGAGCTAGCCTCTATGACGGACCATCCAGACTGATTCGCAAATTCATGCAGGCTCGGCCAGAAACCAGGATAGTCGTGTGGAACGAACGATACCAATGGAGAAAGGCAGAGGTAGATCGTTCCTGAGTCCTCAGTGCTGAGCGTGGGGCCCCCTGTGCTGTGGCTCTGCAACGCGAGTATCGCATTTCTCGGAGTCATGAGCGGTTGGTGGCCCCAATCAAAGTCCACGTCCTGCGAGGTTGGTTGGTTGGACACCAGCAAACCTGTGGCCTCGGATATCCTGTTCCCTGGAAAATTATGCGCGGGGTCATCATTCGAGTAAGACCAGTACCACGAGTGTCCGCCCATGATCAATCCGCCACCGTCCTCGAGGAATTGGATGATTTTCTGGTCATCCGACTCGTCATAGCCGTTCCAGAACTCCGCTATCAGGCAATCCAGTCCAGTCAAGTCATCCGGGTGGGCGCTTGTTGGGTCATGGCCCTCGGACTCCAGCTCATCGGAGAATGCATCGAACCCAGCACCTACAGCGAGCCCGACGTTGGCATCTGGACCGCAGACCCATTCGACCGCCCTCAATGCGAAGGTAAGTGCAGTCTGGTTGGAATCAAGATCGACCCAGGATTCATGTCCGTACCCAATCATCTTCCCCTTTCCGACATGGGCCCCCGAAATCACTGGAATTTTATCGGGCCCCGCTACCGCGATGGGGAAGGCGTAGTCCCCCACGGGGAGAATCGGTGAAGCGTAGCCAGGATAGTCGACCACACCCAAGCCGGCTGTCAGGTCTGATTGATCCTGTTCCACGTCGATCACCGAGATCCATATGCGCTGTTGGAGCGAGCCTCCGGAGTTGTTTGCCCATAGGGAATGGAAGGTCCAGGGGTGGCGTTCAGTGGGCGACCCGTGGATGGTCCCGTCTTCGAGGAATTCCAACCCCTCAGGCAGGGCAGGGTCAGCGGACCAACTCTCTACGATGGGGCCCGGGTTGATCGGGGCAATGCTCACCTGGCTACCCTTCATGAGGGGGATCTCGAAGGCCGGCCATTGGATCCCGACAGGAGCTTGGATCCTGACCTCAAGGGTCAGCGTGTACTGAGCGGAGCCCCCGCTGTTCGTTCCCGTGACGACATAGGATCTCTGGGGTGACACGGAGGAGGGAGTCCCGGATATCGTCCCATTTTGGGGGTTGATCGATATACCTGGAGGCAGGGGAGGTGCGATGGACCATGAATCGACCGAGTAGCCCCCCAAGGGATGGATTGGGTCAATTTGCAGCCCCACCCGAAGGAGTGCGTCCGAGGTCGAGTACTCGAGTTGATCAGGGGGATTTTGGAGTACTCTGATCTGGATGGTGGCCGTAGATTGGCCTTGTCCATTTTGGGCGGTGACATCGTAGAATCGCCAACCCGTCTCCCCAGTCGGGATACCGTGGATCGCCCCTCTATCATCTATCTCGAGGCCGCTGGGCAGCTCTGGTTGGATCGACCAAACGAAGTCCCCGCTTGGCTCTGGAGTGGGTGACAAACGTACTTCCTCTCCGATCCTGACCTCTGCTGGCGAGTTCTGATACCCAAAGGGACCCGGAGCTGGTTCGAGGACTGAAATCTCAAGTTGGTAGGAGTCCGTCCCTGCCACATTGG
>WTHQ01000006.1:16050-19555 GCA_011523055.1 Methanobacteriota archaeon | reverse complement strand
GACATCCGCCTTGACAGAGGCCGGATCCTCGCCATCCAGAAGCACCTTTTGGAAGTAGTGGGCCACCTCGTCCATCTCATCCTTGCCCATGCCCAGGCGTGTGAGCTCTGGTACGCCCAACCTCAGCCCAGACGGGGAGAGTGCCTTGGTGTCACCAGGTAGCATGTTCATGTTGGTGATGATACCGGCGTCCTCAAGGGTCCTAGCGGCCCTCTTGCCAGCGCCAGAGTCAGCCTCCCCATGCCTCGTCAACACCTGGTGGCTGGCGGTGTAGCCCCTGTCCTCTGCCAACACGTCGAAGCCCCGAGCAGCCAGGGACTCAGCCAAGGCCCTAGCGTTCGATACGATATCCCGTGCGTAGTCCTGCCCGAATTCCTCGAACTCGGATAGAGCCACGGCCTTCCCAGCGACGTGATGCAGGTGGTAGGAGGAGCACGTTCCGGGGAAGACTGAGTTGTTCAGCTTCCTTTGGAACTTCTCTTGGTCGGAATCCGAGATCAAAAAGCCGCCCTGAGGGCCGGGGAATGTCTTGTGGCTGGATCCCGTCATCACATCGGCCCCCTCTCGCAGTGGGTCTTGGAAGACACCCCCCGCAACGAGGCCGAGAACGTGAGCCGCGTCGTACATGACTGATGCGCCCACCTCGTGGGCGGCATCCGCCAATTCCTGCAGAGGGGTTGGGAAAAGGAAGACCGATTGGCCAAAGAGAGCCACACTGGGCTCCACTTCCCTGATCAGGTCCGCAGATGCATCGATGTCCGGCTCCATCCTGTCTTCGTCCCAAGCATAGGTGTGGAGGTCAAGGCCCCTTACGCCCACTGCACCCATATTGGCGTGGGATATGTGGCCCCCGTCTGCTGTTGAGACGGCCGTGATTGAGTCCCCTGGCTTCGATAGTGCCTTCAACGCGGCTATGTTAGAGACAGTTCCCGAGATAGATTGGATGTTGACAAAGTTGCAGTTGAACACTCTCTTGGCAGACTCGATTCCAAGCGACTCTATGGTGTCGAAGTCGTCGCACCCCTGGTAGTATCTCTTGCCGGGTAGGCCCTCGGCGTACCTGCCGTGCAGGTCAGATGCTACTGCTCGGGCGACGAGTGGACTCAGGATATTCTCACTGGCGATCATGGGCAAGGAGGATGCATAGTGTTCCCCTGAATCCTTGACCGCGTCCAGGATCTTGTTGGCTGACGACTCATTGCTCATATCGCAGGTTAGTGGAAGAGGTCCTAAATTACTACCCCCCAGTCAAGGGTGATCTTGATGAGCCCTAACCACATCATACAAGACGTGAGACGCCACCCCTGGACGGCATTGGTACTCCTGCTTATTGTCATCCACACGGCAACGGCGGTGCATGCCAGCGATTCTGATGGGGATGGGGTCGAGGACGAAATCGACCTCTTCCCCGACGACCCATATGAGTGGGAGGATTTCGATTCGGATGGGGTCGGTGACAACATGGACCCCGATGACGATAACGATGGCGTGAACGACACGGCGGACGCCTATCCAAATAATCCCGGGGAAAGCGTTGACAACGACGGGGACGGCACAGGCGATAATGCGGATCTGGATGACGACACTTGCCCCACGTCGATGGTATGCAGGCAGGGCTTCTACCCAGGTGACGGCATACTGGATTCCATAGAGGAAGATTGCAACACAGACCCAAACGACCCAGCAAGCGTGCCCGGGGACTCGGACGGTGATGGGATCTGCGACCATATGGACCTGGACCATGACAACGACGGCGTGAATGACGAAGAGGACCCGTTCCCAGGGGATCCGTGTGCATTCTTCGATACAGACGAAGATGGTGCCCCGGACTTCACGTTGATGGATTGCGATACCGATCTTCAAGAGGACGGTGATGATGACGGAGATGGCCATCCGGACGAAGTGGATGCGTTCCCACTTGACGAAACTGAGCACTCGGACCTAGATTCGGATGGAGTCGGAGACATCGCTGATCTGGATGACGACGGAGATGGTTGGACTGACGAGATGGAGACGAAATGCGGCACCTATTCGACTAATCCAACTTCGGTGCCACCTGACTTGGACATGGACTCAATCTGCGATGAGCTGGATATTGACGTAGATGGAGACGGGTTTCCTGATGATGGGGACGAATTCCCTCTAGATGCAGCTGAATGGAGCGACCTAGACGGAGACGGGCTAGGGGACAACCAAGATGGGGACGATGATGGCGATGGATGGCCCGATCAGACAGAAGTTGAGTGCGAGTACAAACCGGATGACCCAGAATCCACCCCCCCTGATTCGGATGGAGATGGCATCTGCGATTACCTTGACCCCTCGCCCCTCGATGAGATTCAGGAGAACGGGCTTCCTGGAATCGGCCTATTTGCTCTTCTGTCCTGCTTTTTGATCGCTGCTGTCGCAGTCAGACGAGGATCCTGAAGCCAGCGTCATAGGCCCGATCCTCCGCGAACGCAACCATGTTAGATGGATTCGCCCTCGACCGCACCATGCAAGACCACCCCATGAACGAGCCCGTACTGACATACGCCAAGGGGAGCACGGAGCGCCAGGCCCTGAAAGAAGAGCTGGACCTTCAAATGAGCGTGGTCGCAGAGATCCCCTGCATCATCGCAGGAAAGGAGGTCCGCACCGGCAATTTGGTCAAACAGGTAATTCCGCATGATCACGGCCACGTGCTAGCGAACGTGCACCTAGCAGGTAAGAAGGAGATTGCAATGGCGTGCGAGGCTGCGGTGGACGCTCAGAAGAACTGGATCGAGATCGGATTGGAGGAGAGGTGCTCCATCTTCGAGAGGGCAGCTGATTTGTTGGCTGGTGAATGGAGGATGCGATCCAACGCCTCAACCATGTTGAACCAATCGAAGACCTCGTACCAGGCTGAGATAGACTCAGCTTGCGAACTAATCGACTTCTGGAGGTTCAACTGCCATTACGCAAGGGGCTTCCACGATCAACTGCAGCCCCTCGTTTCACCCGAGGGTGTGATTAACTCCACTGAAATTCGGCCACTCGAGGGGTTCGTGCTCTCGATTACCCCCTTCAACTTCTCAAGCATCGCTGCGAACCTTCCTAGCGCGCCTGCCATTGTCGGGTGCACATCCGTATGGAAGCCGAGCAGGAACTCATACCACTCGAACTACGTCCTGATGCGCCTGATGATGGAGGCTGGCCTACCCCCTGGGGTCATCAACTTCGTTCCCTGCTCGGGGCCAGACATCTCTGATGTGGCAATGTCCAACCCGAATTTCGCCGGTCTGCACTTCACTGGCTCGACGGACACGTTCCAGGGGCTTTGGAAGAGGATCGGCGAATCTCTGGACGGCCTTCGATCCTACCCCCGGATAGTTGGCGAGACGGGGGGCAAGGACTTCATCGTAGCCCACCCAGACTGCGACGAGGAGGGCTTGATAGTGGCCCTGCTCAGGGGCGCTTTCGAGTTTCAAGGGCAGAAATGCTCGGCAGCCAGCAGAGCATACATCCCCTCATCGGTTTGGGC
>WTHQ01000006.1:0-15950 GCA_011523055.1 Methanobacteriota archaeon | reverse complement strand
TCTATTTTCGCATCGAATGAGGAGGATGTCCTGGCCGCATCGAAGGCGTTGAGGTTCTCTGCTGGAAACTTCTACATCAACGACAAGCCAACAGGGGCCGTTGTGGCGCAGCAGCCATTTGGCGGGGCTCGAGCAAGCGGGACCAACGACAAGGCCGGAGGGCCATTGAATCTCCTCAGGTGGATCTCACCGAGATCGGTGAAGAGGACCCTGAAGCCCCCCCATGACTGGTCATACGCCTTCATGGAGGATTAGGAAGGCGATCTCCCCTGGGCCGAGGTCACGCTCGACCAGGCTGGACTTGCTACTTCTGAACAGTACCTCGCCCGTGTCCATGGGGACTGGCCTATCGTTGAAATTGAGGTTAACCATCACCTTGAGGCCACCACTCGACTTGACGAAGGAGAGGACCCCTCCGTTGGATGACAGATCAGAGATCTCCCCGTTCCCCATCCAATCCTCTGCCTTTCTCATCTCGATCTGCCCCCGGTAGTAGTTCAGCATCGATTCAGGGTCCTCATCCTGCAGGTCCACGGAATATCGGTGCCATCCGACTGGCATCGGCAACCAGGGTGCCGTTGTGGAGAACCCTGCGTTATCCCTTTCGCTCTCCCAGGGGAGGGGCACCCGACAGCCGTCCCTCCCCTTGTAGTCGGAATCAGGCGGCTGGCGGAAGAACGCAGGGTCTTGCCTGGAATCGTCTGGGACCTCGGCCTGTGGCAGCCCCAGCTCCTCGCCATTGTAGAGGAAGATCCTCCCGGGCAGGCTCGCCATGAGGGATATGAGGGACCTGTACCGGGTGCCGCAATCCAATTCTCCGGTCGGCTCCCCTTTCCCTTTCGTGCAGTAGCGGGTCCAGTGGCGGGTCTCATCATGGTTAGAGAGCGTCCAGACCGGCGTCGAACCCGACATCTCCGCCAATTGGAGGTTTTCCGCAATTCTCTCCATGAACCCCTCTGCCGACCATGGCTGGTGGAGGAAGGAGAAGTCGAAAGCGGCGTCCAGTTGGTCCTTGCCGATGTAATCCAGTAGCCTATCTCTGGAGGAGGTGTGGATCTCGCCGATCAGGAACCTCCTCGGCTCGTATCTGTCAGATATCCTCCTCCAGCTTCTGTAGACCTCGTGTACCTTTGGCTGGTCCCAACATGCTGACCAGTTGCCATCGAATGTCTCCATGTTAGGGAAGCCCGGTGCCTTGTACAGCCCATGCGCTACGTCGATCCTGAATCCGTCGACTCCAATTTCGTACCAATGTTCGAGGATCCTCTCGAACCTCTCATGCACCTCTTGGTTCTCCCAGTTCAAGTCCGGCTGGCACTCGTCGAACATGTGCAGGTACCACCTCTGGGTGTCCGCTGTCTTCTGTGGGAACCTGGACCATGCTGGTCCGCCGAAAATGCTCTTCCAGTCATTAGGGGGGCTTGCGCCCTTGGGCCCACTCCCGCTCCGGATGATGAACCTGGACTCCTCTGGCCCATCTTCATCTCCCTCTATGGCTGCTTTGAACCAGGGGTGTTGTGAGGAGACGTGATTGGGGACGATGTCAAGGAGGACCTTGATTCCCTCCTCGTGGAAATCGTGTATCGCGGCCCGCAGCTCATCAAGTGTTCCGAAGATCGGGTCGACGTCGAAGTAGTCCGAGACATCGTAGCCATGGTCGCCCTGGGGAGACGGGTATGTTGGGTTGAGCCAAATGGCGTCAACGCCCAAGGAAGAGAGGTAAGCGACCTTCGACCGGAGACCCTTCAGGTCCCCAACCCCATCCCCATTACCATCGAGGAAGGAGCGCCAGTACACCTGGTAGACGACTGCAGACTCCCATGTAGCCTCCGAGAGCATGGGAATCAGCACCATCAAGATTGGACTGCAGCGCCAGTCTCGTCGAAGAGCCTGATGTCTTGGTCCTCGACCACTACCTTGACTGATGTGCTTCTGTTTGTGATCTGGTGATTCGCCTCCGGCCCGGGCCTGTGCCAGACGGCGGAGATCCTGAGATCCCCATGGTCCAGGTGGACCACCGTCTCAGAGCCGAGGGACTCGAACCCGGCTATTGTGAATTTTCCACCCTCCTCGCCGATCTTGAGGCCGGTGTTCTCCGGCCGGAACCCGAGGGTGCAGCGGCCCTCGTAGGTCGAGTACCTCTGTGGCAGGTCCCTGGTGAGCGGGTCCTTCTCGCCCGAGGGTCCGGCGTAGGTGAAGACTCCATTCGACGCGGTCCCCTCGACGAGGTTCATCGGGGGCGTGCCGAGGAAGGAGGCGACGAAGGTGTTCGAGGGGTTATGGTAGGCCTCTAGCGGTGTCGAGAACTGCTGTGCCCTCCCCTCGTTCATTATGACGAGCCTGTCGGCGAGGGTCATCGCCTCGACCTGATCGTGTGTCACGTAGATTGTAGTGGTGCCAAGCTCCTCATGCAGGCGACGTAGCTCGATCCGCATCTGATTCCTGAGCTTCGCGTCCAAGTTGGACAGGGGCTCGTCCATCAACAGCACACTCGGTCGCCTTACCAGGGCCCTCCCCAATGCGACGCGCTGCCGCTGCCCTCCAGAGAGGTTCTTGGGGAGCCTATCGAGGTATTCGCTCAACCCCAAGAGCTCCGCTGCCTCTGATACCCTCTGGTCGACCTCTGATTTCCCGAGGCGTCCCTCTCCCTTCTGCATCCTTAGGCCGAATGACAGGTTCTTCTCGACGCTCATGTGCGGGTAGAGTGCGTATGACTGGAAAACCATCCCAATGCCCCTCGCCTTAGGTGGAAGGTTGTTGACGACTACTCCATCGATCTCTATGGTGCCCTCAGTGATCTCCTCCAACCCCGCGAGCATCCTCAGTGAGGTGGTCTTGCCGCATCCTGACGGCCCGACGAGGACGACGAACTCTCCGCTCTCGACCTGGATGGTGAGGTCCTTCACAGCCACGCTGTCACTGTCATATTCCTTCCAAACACCATCAAAACCGACTCCAGCCATTCACAATCACCCCTTTACGGCTCCTGCGACCATGCCATCCACAAGGTATCGCTGGAACATGATGAATAAAAGGACCACAGGGATGCTAATCAGTATCGAGGCCGCGGCGAAGTCGCCCCAGTAGGAGTCCCCTGCCTGTGCGGACGAGACCATCGAGGCAAGCCCCACTGGCAGGGTGTACCTGTCAGTGTCCGATAGGAAGGTGAGGGCGAGGAGGTACTCGTTCCAGGCCGCGAGGAACGAGAACAGGCAGGTTACAGCGACTGCTGGGAGAGAGAGGGGGAATATGATGCGCGTGAATATCTGGATTTGGCTGCAGCCATCGACCCTCGCGGCCTCCTCGAGCTCCCTTGGTATGGTGTCGAAGAAGCCCTTCATCAGCCAGACACAGAGTGGCAATGCTGTGACGGAGTAGGCGATGACGAGCCCGATGTAGGTGTTCAGGAGTCCGAACCCCTTCATGACGATGAAGTAGGGCACGAGGATCAGTGCCCCGGGGAACATTTGCACGATGAGGAACATGAATAGTCCGATTTTCCGGCCATGGAACCTGTACCGGGAGAAGCCGTATGCCGCGGGGAACGCTACGGTCAATCCGAAGATGGTGGTGGCCACCGAGACCACTATTGAGTTCCATAGCCAGCCCCAGAAACGCTCAGACTCCCACATCTTCCTGTAGTGCTCGAGTGTGGCGGATGAGATTGAGAAGTCCATGCTGAGCGAGTTCCCGGGGGAGAGTGAGAGCATGATCGTCCAGAGGGGGGGAAGCACGGCGAAGATGCCGAGATGGAGCAGAACGATCTGCTTCGCCGCCTGGGTGATCCTCCCTGTGTGCCTCTTCGACCTAGCCAGCCCCTCGAGGGCCTCCGAGGTGGTCGCCCTACCCATGAACCACCTTGATGACTTGACTGCTGCCACCACCGCAGCTGCCCCCACGATCATGGATGGGGATGCCATCCAGTAGTCCACCAGGGTTAGTCCGATCGTCGTGGAAGACCTGTGGGACAGGTAGATGACCGAGAGTATTGCCATGGAGGCGCCACACACGAGGAATAGCCCGAACTTCTCAGGCACGGGGCGTGCAGGTACGTCCTCGGGTAGAATCCAGACAATCACTGTGTTCGCAATCAATGCCATGAGCGATAGGGTGGTCCCATGGTCGTCACCCCTCATCCATGATATCCCCAGCATGAACGCTGTGATCAAGAGGCTGATCCACGCAAAGGAGACGACGCCCCTCAAGCTAACCGGCGTCCACCATTTGGTGGCTAGATCGCCCCTCATCCCTCGACCTCACCTCCCTTTGTGACCACTAGGTAGGCGGTGCTGAAAACAATGAGCATCAAGAAGATGACCACGGACCACGCGGCCCCAAGCCCATACTCCCCGTCGATGAAGGCCACGTCGTACACGAAGGTGACCAGTATGTCGGTGACACCAGGCTCCCCATAGAAGCGATCTGGGCCACCGCCGGTCATCAGGAATATGACGTGGAACAGGTTGAACGTCCAGATCATCCCAAGTAGGGACAAGGGCACCAAGGCGGGCATGAGCTGGGGTAGGGTCAAGTGGCGGAATCGATGGTACCTCCCGACCCCATCGATGTTGGCTGCCTCGTACATGTCCTTGGGTATTCCAGCCAACGCGCCAGACGTCGTCATGGTCATGAATGAGAACCCCATCCAAATGTTGACGAAAATCACGGAGAACTTCGCCCAGTTGTCCAGCCCGAGGTAGTCGATGTCCGACGTGAGTATCCCGTTTACCCAGCCGAACCTATTGAGCATCCCCCTCCACATGATAACGGAGATGTAGCCTGGCACGGCCCATGGTATCAGCAGGATGGTGCGCCATGCGACCTTCCCAATGATGCCACTCTCAAGAAGCATCGCGAACATGACCCCGAGAAGCATGTGCATAGCGACGCAGCCGAACGTCCAGATCAACGTGAAGGTGAATGTCCTCCAGAAGCCCGGGTCACCGTCACCATCGTAGTCCCTCTCATCGGAGAAGAGCGTCTCGTAGTTGTCCAACCCAACGAACTCCCCCTGCCCGTAGTTCTCAGCGGACTCGTCGGTGAAGGACAGGTAGATGCCATACCCCACGGGGTAGAACGTCAGAGTGGCAAGCAGTAGGATCGCTGGTAGAACAAAGATGTAACCGCCCCTCTCCCTCCTGCTTGGGGAGAGGAAATAGAGTACGCCAGCCGTGAGGCAGAGGCCTCCGACAATGACCCCAATCGCGATGTAAACAGATGTCATGTCGGGATCGGGGGGCTTCGCAGACTCAGCGAGCGTTATCGCTGAGAGGACGTTGAGACCGTCCCCGGTGTAATCGCCATCGGCGTCGACAGATACCGTTGCGATGTACACCTCCTGTCCCCTAACGACCCCTGGCAAGTCGCAGACCACTGAGACTGCCTCGGGCGGCACGACTGGCATCCCAACCAGGAAGGTGGGTTCCTGCCAGTTCGGATCGGCTTGGAAATCACCCCCCAGGTCATCGGGAAGGCCGTCCATTGACCACCAACAGAGGAGGAACTTCAGGGTATCGGGTGACGTAGGATCGTCAGCTGGATCCTGTGAGACGAGTATCCAGGCCTGTGGCCCTGGATCGGAGTTGCCGTTGTAGGAGCTCTCCTCGAGGTCTGTGAAGGGCACATCGCTGTAGTGGATGTTGTACCTCTCGGAGCCATCCACGGCCTGGAAGCCGTACCTCACCCTGTTGTTCAGGTCGACGTCGCCGTCGATCGAGGTATCAGTGACCAATGGCGGGGCGCCCGTGACGGTGCTGGAAGTTAGGAGGAGAGCGATGAGGGCAATGGCGGATGTAACCGCCAACCTGCCCCCCATCGCCCTCGCTCCTTGTTGCGTTTTACCTCATTCTATGGTGCTTGTGCCACTCTTTCAAGCAGCTACCATGACATGGAGCTTGGTCTGTCCGGTGACAGTACCATCGGATGCGACTGTGAACTCACAGTTGCTACCGTCGTCTGATACAGTCCCATCGAGATCCTCGCAGTTCGTACCGAGCCAGTTAGTGCTCTGGTCCTCTGCCCCCCACTCGTAGGTGCCCGGGTTGACTGTTATCTCAACAGACCACATCATACCGTCTTGGGACCCTGCGCTTAGGGCCCAGCCGGCGTAGGCTCCCTTGAAGTTCACACCAGTGATACTGCTGTCGTCAGTGTGCACCATCAGGGTGACAGTCACGGATACATCGACTCCGTCGATGCCATCGCAGTTCTGGTCGATTCCGTCTCCCTCTGGGTCATCGGCTCCGGGGTAGACTGTCGCGTCGTTGTCGTTGCAGTCCGCGTTGGCTCCGTCGATGGAGTATCCGTCATCATCGGCGTCGTCGTCAACCGTCAAGGTAAGTCCGAGGGCCTTCTCGATGGCGGCCTGCGCCTTCCTTGCGGCGTCCTCTGGGGCCATGCCGTTGTCGAAGACATCAGCGAGCATTGAGTCGGTTGGGCCCCAAATGGAGCCCATGGCTGCGTATGCTGGCGCGCCGAAGCCTCTGGCCATCTGAGCACCGAATCCTGAGACCACGGAGTCCATTGAGACGATTGGGTCCTCAAGGACGGATGGCATGACAGGTAGGAGCTTTGCCGTCTTGGCGAACTCGACTTGGCTGTCGTAGCCCGATAGGTACTTGGTCAATACGACAGAGGCGCCCTTTGCGTCCGACCCGGATGAGACGGACCATCCCTTCATCCCGACGAATGGGCTGAATGGGATCCCTAGGACGGACAGTGGCATGACCGTGTGTCCGAAGTTGACGTTCGAGGCCTCGATGCCGCCGTATGCCCATGGGCCCTGTATGATGAAGGCGGTCTCGCCGTCCTTGAACATGTCCTCCATGTTGCCCCAGTCGCAGCCGGGCTTCAGTACGGAAGGAGCGCTACCGTCTGGTAGCGGGCCGGATCCGCCTGCAGGCTGGCCATAGAGCGCTAGCTGTATGGTCTGGATAGCGGAGACGGTGCTCGCGGAGTTGATCGTGGGGTTGCCCTGGTCATCGAAGATGGCTCCCCCGTATCCTGTCAGCCATGGCCAGAACTGGTAGGCTGACTTGTACGGGAAGCACAGACCCCAGTGGTCGTCCGAGGCCATGCTTACTGTGACGGCTGCGCCGTAGAAGTCCTCGAAGGTCCAGGATGAGATGTTCGTGTAGTCGACGCCAACGAGGTCGAGTACGTCCTTGTTGTAGTAAAGGGCCAAGGAGTCGCCTGACTGGGGCAGACCTAGGATCTTGCCGTTGACGGTCACACCGGACATGGACGTGCCGTAGGCAGTGAGCTCTGCGGGCGTCATGTAGGGTGCGAGGTCCTCGATGATCGAGACCCCACCCACTGTGTTGGCGGCTACCTCTCCCAAGGCGTCGTTCTGTAGCCTGAACACGTCAGGCGCGGAGCCTGCCTGTGCTGCGGTTACATATTGTGGCTTTAGGTCGTCGAAGGGGACGTACTGCACATCCAGGTTGTAGTTTGGATAAGCCGCCTCGAAGTTCGCAATTACGTTGTTGAATGCCTCTTCCTCTGTGGAGTCGAGCGCATAGGAGTGCCATACGGTCAGGCTGTACTCGCAGGATCCGTCGTCCTCGACGGCAGCAGAGTCGTAGTTGCTGGCCTCTGAGTCCATGCATCCGGTTACCGCTGGGAAGGTGCATGATCCGTCATCCACCGTTGCATCGGCATCGTAGTTTGTGGCGGTGCTGTCTGTGCAGCCCTCCACGTCGGTCGTTGTCGTGTCATCGTCATCTCCGCCCAAGCAACCGGCAGCAGCCATTGAGACCATCAGCATGCTAAGCAAGAGGGACAGTATCTTGTTGTCCATGGCGCGGCGAGTGCGCCATAGAATATATACTATCTAGGTATCAAAATGTTAGTGCATTTTTGTCGTCTTATAAGTCACAAACGGGCCTTTCGGTTAACGTCGCGATGCCAGCAAGCCGCTCCAATTAGTCCTGCTCTGTTCGACCCAGGCGCGATTTGAATTGGGATGCCCAGTTGGATTCTATCGAACCAACCTTGTGGGGACTCTGTGACTCCTCCGCCAAGAAGAATCATGTCGGGGTTGGTGGAGAGGCTGACCTGCAGGATCGCGCTAGAGAGTTTTCGGATCCAGTCATCAGTTGACATGTTGTTCGCCAACCTAGATCGTTGACTGGCACTCTCGTCTATCCTATATCCATCAGCGTCGTAGATCCTGCCAAGCTCTAGGTTTCTGACTAATATGCCGTCCTGTGCGAGTGCTGTCCCAATTGAGGTTCCTATCGTTATCATCAGGACTGTGTTTTGACCCACACAGGCCTCGGTGTTTCTTATGGCGTGATACAGTGCCGCATCGGCATCATTCAACAACGTGCCATCAAGCCCGGACTCCCCCAGTGAGTCACGGAGCACTGTTCCCCAAACCCCCTCATCTATGTTTGGTCCGTTGAACACCTTGCTGGATGATACCACGCCGGGAAAGCCGATTCCTACTTGATTGCCTTCGTATCCTGATTTCTTCTGTATCTCACATATCGAGGAGGTCAGTACTGTGAGTTTCGGGAGGGGATGATGGGGGATCTCGAACCTATCGGAAGCCATGGAGCCACGTGACACATCGACAACTCCCCCCTTCACGGACGACCCACCGATGTCGATTCCCAACACGAGGTTGTCATCCATTGAACCACGGCAAGCGCCCTGATGTTTTCACCGATTCGGAGAACCACGAGTCTCGGAGCGTGGATTTCCAGTCCCCCGGCGAGACCCACGACCAGTTCCTCTTGCTGACCAACCCGGGTGTGTTCATCCTAGAAGAGCTGCCGAGGCCCAAAACGTCTTGAAGTGGGATGATGACGATTTCCGCTTTAGTGTTCATCAACCTCTTCACAGCCTCCGAATGCACGTTCGCCGAGGAGCAGCGCAGTTTCTGCCTGACCCTTTTCCTTTCTTGCCCCGGCAGACTGGAATACCAGCCCTGGAAGGTATTGTTGTCGTGGGTGCCCGTGTAGGCCACTACCCGCTCCGGGATGTGGTCGATATGATGTGGGGGGGCCTCGCTCCCCCATCCGAATTGAAGGATCGACATCCCATGGAGGCCATGCCTGTCCCGGAGCTTGATCGCCTCATCCCCCGCCATCCCGAGGTCCTCGGCTATCACGAAGTCCGCGATCCCCGAGATAGCCGAGATCAGCTTGGACCCTGGGCCCTTCCTCCACGTCCCGGAGGTTGCGTCCTTTGCGTTGCCCGGTATAGCCCAGTATTCCGCGATCCCGATGAAGTGGTCCAACCTTATGCCAGGGGTTCTCGATGCGGCTACCCTCACCCTCTCCCTCCACCATTCGAATCCCGTGGACTCATGAGCATCCCAACGGTAGGTCGGGTTCCCCCAGAACTGCCCCCTTGGATTGAAATCATCAGGAGGGGCCCCGGATAACTCCACAGGGGCCCCATCAGACCCCACGTTGAACAGCCCCTTCTTGCACCATACGTCCGCAGAGTCGTGAGCGACATACAACGGTATGTCCCCCAACAAAAGAATCCCGTTTGACCTCGCCTCGTGCTCTATGGCCTCGATGGCCTTAGAGAGCTTGCACTGGGTGTTTATCTCATTCGTGAACGCATCGTGGTTCTGCCTCTTCAAGGACTCCAGCATTTCCTCGTCGGGATCAGAAAACTCACCCCAGTGGGTCCAACTTCGACTGTCCTTTGACTTCAGAATACGGTATAGAGACCACCATTCCACCCACTGATTTGAGGCCCTCCAAGAATGCACCTCTTCGGGGGCGGGGTCTGGCAAATCACCAGTCAATGGGCCAAGGAGGTCTGGATCGATTGCGAAGGCTGATGGACTTGCGTATGGGGAGCCAACGTAGTCAGGGGGGTTCAGTGGTAGGATCTGCCAAATTCCAAGGCCGAGTGAGCCGAAGGCCTCGATGGCGTCGTAGCAGGCCCTTCTAAGTGAGCCTGGCGATTTGTCATGGGGCAGGGACTGGATCGAGAGTAGTATTCCACTGGTCCTCACAGCATTCATGCTAGGTTGAAGGCAAATAAAATGGCGCTAGAGGGACTGATCGAAGTACCAATTCTGTAGTGCAAAGTTGATACATTCACCGCGGCATACGAAAACTTGACCGAGGGGGCTCAAAGATTGATTGGTGATTCTCAAACAACGAAGAAAGGCGCAATGAGAGGATTTTTCCTGGCAGCGATGATGTTACTCGTCCCACTCGGAGGGTTGGTCTCCGCGGACGAGGGTCCGGGGCCAGACGACGACCATGGCCCAATAAACCTGGCAATCATCCTCCACATGCACCAACCATATTACAAGAACATAGAAACAGGGTTCTACGAGCTTCCCTGGGTCAGGGTGCATGGCAGTCACGAGTACATTGACAGCCCCGGGATATTGGGGATGTACCCAGGGACCAACATCACCTACAACGTCGTGCCCTCGCTAATCGAGCAGCTGGAGGACTACGCCCTCCCATCCACCATGGACCTCCACCTTCAGCTTGCAAGGTCGAACTGGGTCACGGACTCTGATGGGTTTGCGACTGGATACCCCACGGACCTGAGCGAGTGGGACCTATCCCAGATGATGTTCGAGTACTTCCGGATCCAGCCTTGGGTCTATGGCGTCGACAGTGGGCACCCGGACTTGGGGTGGATGGCGCCTGCGAGTCAGTCCTACGGCGATTTGCGAAACGGCTTGGACAATGGGGACTCCGCCCTCGTTAGGGAGTACGTGCCTGTCCCGGGCGACTCGCGGTCGCCCAAGTCAGGCCTGATCTTCCACCCCCAGCAACTGCTGGACCTCACTGTCCTCTTCCATTTGTTCCAAAACTCCGGCCCCTTGGTCAGGGGGGAATACGACTACCTGCTAACCAACAACGCTGTCAGCACGGACATGCAATCAATCTTCGAAAAGCAGGCGCCTTACACCACAAACGACCTCGCGACGGTTCTCGATTACCAAAGCCAACAGATGCTCAATGTGATGCCCCTGTACTCCAACCTAGCCAACACCTCGCAAGTCGAGCTGACTACCACCCCCAAATACCACCCGATCATGCCACTACTGGCAATGCCGGGTTGGACCTACGAGGACGGGATACCTGTTGAGAAGACCTCGTGGATAAGCGACGTCGAGGACCAGGTCTCAGAGGGCTTGGACCTATTCGAGGGGAGCACGGGCATCAGGCCCACTGGCATGTGGCCCTCAGAGCAGGCTGTCTCCCAACTCGTAGTCCCCCCTATGATTTCCAATGGCATTCAGTGGGCCGTGAGTGACAAGCAGGTTCTGGCGCAGTCCGTTAAGGCAGGAGGGGGCAGCCCCTCGCAGGCATCGACCATTGACATCACGACACCTTGGATGGTTCAATCCGGGCAAGAGGAATTGATGATGGTGTTCCGAGAGACTGGCCTCTCCGATCGAATAAGCTTCACCTACGGTGACATGTCGGTAGAAGACGCGGTCGCCGACTTCATCTCACAGGTCGAGGCAAAGAGACAGGACATCATCGACTCAGGGGGCGACCCTGAAGACCAACTCCTGACCGTCGCCGCAGATGGAGAGAACTGGCTGTTCATGAGCGGCTTTGGCAACACGGACAATGGCAGGGCGTTCCTGCACGCTTGGTTCGACGCCCTGCAGGACCACCCAACCATCAGGACGATGACCCCGGGCCAGTACTTGGACGAGAAGGGTGCTGACCACCTACCTCGACTTCAGGAGCTTGGGACAGGGTCATGGATACAAGGGGACCTCAGGACATGGGCCGGGGAGGAGGAAGAGACCATGGGCTGGCATCGGCTTGTCGCGGCCCGCGACACCTACCTTCGAGTCCTGGACGAGGAGCCTGATCACCCTGGCCTACCATACGCCAGGCACGCACTTATGGCTGCACAGGGCAGCGATTGGTTCTGGTGGTACGGGGCTGACCAGGACTCCGGGGATGACAGTCAGTTCGACGCTCTGTTCAGAACCCACCTGAGGACGATTTACGAGAGCCTAGGCGAGGGGTTGCCTCCGGACCTACTAGACCTGTCAGAATTCGTGGCCACTCCTACTCGAGACTCTTCGGGCCTAATGCAGCCGCTATACGACGGTCTCGATTTCGAGGGCGAGTGGGAGTCCTCCTCGAAGTACGACGTCGGCTCTGATCCTGTAGTGCATGGCGTAACGGGCCTGGAGATAGGCTACGACACGAATGACATTCACATGAAGATCGAAGTCGATGGCATCGACGCGTTCCTGGCTCAGAACACGTACGGAGGCACGCCCCACATCCAGATCTACATCATGGACCCGAATGCCGTGGACAACAACGTCCCCCGTGCCAACTTCGAGACCTACTACGGAAAGGAGGCGCTGAACATGCCCACTACCAAGATGCTCTGGTTCGACTTCGGGCAGTTGAGGGACGACGGCAGGATGACCTACAACACCTTCCTCTCCCAGGGCAATGAGGAGTGGACACTCTACGAGCAAGGTGCTCTCGGCCTGGTCGTTGCAGACGATGTCTTTGAGGTGAGGATCCCATGGACCACGGCGGGATTGGAGCCAAACGGGTTCACTAGAATGAGCGTGGTCACCAGCGTCTACGAGAGCAGGGCGGCTGGACAAGGGCAGGACACAGAGTTGGCGCCCTCGCCCCCCGTCCAAGTCACGATGCCGGACCTGGAGTCATGGGTAAGGATACTCGACATGGCCGACCCCGTCGGGGACGAGACGGGTGATGGCGACTATGCCTACCCCCTCGCAGGGGATTTCCACCCAGGGGCGGGCCTGTTCGATCTCGAGCACGTGACGATAGAGCAGAGCGCTTGGAATGTACGCTTCACGATCAAGATGGCAGAGATAACCAATGGCTGGAACATGATGTGGGGTTGGTCCCACGCGAACATCCAGATATACGTCGACTCAGCTCCAGGGGGGAAGATCGACCTTCTCCCGGGCACCTATGCGCAAACCTCCCCTGACTGGGGCTGGGAGTCAGCGGTGATGCTCGTCGGCGAGGCAGGGCCAGTGTATGGGGTGTCCCATGACTCTTCGACGAGGATCACAACTGGCATCGAGGCGAACGGGAACCCCGAAACGGACACCATCGTCGCGACGGTCTCGAAGAACATCCTACAAGGGGATCTCGCCTCGTCAAGATTCCTCATCGTTGTCGGGAGTCAGGATGGCTACGGCCAAGGGAAGCTACGGGCAGTTGACGAGGCGCCCTCGACATGGACCGCAGGGGGCGGGGCCGCGCCGAACGCAGAGAACCTCGAGAAGTACCATCCGACAATCTGGGACGTGCTGCTCCCGGAGTCCATCGACCAACAGTCGATGCTCGGGTCATATGACGTTGACATGATGTCCTACGCCAAATTGGAGGGCGTCGAGCTGCCACCGATCGAGCAACAGGTGTACGGCCTAGATGCCATCGGCATCTCGGGGTCATCAGCACTACTTTCCTGGTCGACCGCGAAGTCCGGTGACATGAGGGTCGTGGTGACTGGTGAGTCAGGGACGGTTATCGATGAGGCTTGGGCCTCCGCGACGTCTGACAACCTGAGGGTAATTGGCGGTCTGACGGCAGGGTCGTCCTACACTGCGACTGTGATGGCCGAGGGGGCATCCGAGTCCGTGGAGTTCGTGACGGGGGCCGACCATGACCAGAGTGCCCCTGAGATGCTCGGGGAGACCTACGAGGAGGACTCAGGGAACTACCGGCTGTCATTCTACACCACGGAGCCCTCATCCATCGTCATCGAGGTGTGCACCAACACCTCCTGCACGAACATCTCACGTGCAGAGTACCCCACCGATCGCGTTCACGACTACGTGCTCCCGGTCCCCATCGGCAACCACTCAATCACCGTGATTTTCACAGACCTATCTGGAAACCAGGGAAGGGAGACGATCCTGCAGTCTGGGAGTCTGGAGTCCAACGCCTCTGGCGGAAACCAAGGAGGTGAGGAAGAAGGCCCCGAGGACAACGATGAATCTGGCGGGCAGTCGGCCCTCCTGGCGTTATTGTCGATCCTCGTGGTCGTGGTCGCCCTATCGGCGGTGGTGACCACGAGGCGGCAAAGATCCCAGGGGGAAGTCCCAGAGACAATGCCTGGGTCCGAGGACTAGAGGGGGTTTTCCGTGACCATCGCATACCTCAGTGCCGAGATTGGCCTATACAGCGAGTTACACACTTACTCTGGGGGGCTAGGCGTGCTCGCCGGGGACCACTTGAAATCCGCTGCTGACGAGGGGATCGGCATCGCGGCGGTGACCCTGCTCTACAGAGAGGGCTATGGGAGACAGCACCTGGATGCTGAGGGCAACCAGACTGAGACCTACCCAGATCTGGACCCCAACAAGCACCTAGAGGACACAGGGCTGGTCTTGGAGGTCCCACTCGACGGCCACTCGCTGAAATCCAAGATCTGGAAGACTGTGATCCGAGGTATCGAGGGGCATGAGGTGCCAGTCTACTTCCTAGACACGCGACACGCCTCAAACAATGCCATTCACCTCAACTTATCAGACAGGCTTTACTCTGGCGGAGACGACATGCGTGTCAGGCAGGAGTACCTCCTGGGTGTGGGGGGCATCAGGGCCCTCAAGATCCTTGGCCACTGGCCGATAAAGGGGCTTCACCTCAACGAGGGGCATTGCTCCTTTGCTGGTCTCGAGATGATGAGGCAGGGGTGGACCAAGGAGGAGTGCTCGAGGAGGACCCTCTTCACGACCCACACCCCCGTCCCAGCAGGCCACGACAAGTTCGATTGGGAGCTTGTTGATGCGGTGACGGGCGACCTGATAGGGGACGACGAGCGGCGGATGGCAACTCACGAGGGGCTCTGCTCCATGAGCCACCTCGGCATTAGGATGGCAGGGAGGGTCAACGCCGTGTCGCACCTCAATTCGAAGGTCGCCTCCGAGATGTTCCCTGAAGCAGAAATAGCTCCGATCACGAACGGGGTCCATCACACCACTTGGATCTCCCCGCCCATGGCGAGACTGTATGACGACGAGCTAGCCGGATGGCGCGCAGATGGGGCATTGCTCGAAATGGCCCACACGCTCAGCGACACTGGCCTCGAGAGGGCAAGGGCCGAGTCAAGGGCGGTTCTCAGGGAGCTGGCGATGACGATGACGGGGGTGGAGTTGGACGGCAACAGGCTGACGATCGGCTTCGCACGCAGATTCGCCACCTACAAGAGAGCCTCCTTGGTCTTCAGGGACATCAAGAGGCTGAATGAAATCGGGGGCGGCAAGATCCAGTTCGTCTTCTCGGGGAAAGCACACCCCCGCGACGAGGGGGGCAAGCGGCTGATCAAGGAGGTCTTCTCCGCGGCGAAGGAGCTAGAGGACATTCCTGTCGCCTTTCTGGAGGACTACTCCATGGCCACCGGCCTGGCCATGACCAGCGGGGTGGACGTGTGGCTGAACACGCCTGTTCGGCCCATGGAGGCCAGTGGGACCTCGGGGATGAAGGCCGTCATGAACGGCGTGCCAAACCTCTCCATCCTCGATGGCTGGTGGCCAGAGGCATGCAAACATGGCGAGAATGGATGGGGGATCGGAAAAAAGGAAGAGGACAGGGACGATGAGCGGGATGCTCGATCGCTCTATGGAGTCTTGGAAAGTGAAGTGCTCCCAGTGTGGTCCTCCGCTAGGTCGAATTGGACCAGGGTGATGAAGAATGCAATCTCGGTGGGACCCCGTTTCACGGGCCAAAGGATGATCAGGGACTACAAATCCATCTACGAATCACTCGATTAGCCCAACGATGAGCATGGATAAGAGAAAGCTCATTGCTCCATCATCTTGTCTATTTCCTGCGAGAAAAGGATCAGGGTCGGGGCCCAGAGACCTACGAATATGCCCAGATCGGCATTGCCGCCATCATGCATGAAGTAAATGTAGATCGATGCGACTATTGAGACCGCGCTTGCTGCCAACCCCAACCTTCCAATTTGTCCTGTCATGTATACACCTCCTA
>WTHQ01000016.1 GCA_011523055.1 Methanobacteriota archaeon | reverse complement strand
GCTGATGGGGCACAAGGCCCACAGGGCCCAGCTGGCTCCATGCCAGTTGTAATGGAAATGATCATCACAGTATCAAACATGGATTACTACGTAGATGGGATTCAACAGGGCACTGTAACACTCTATCGTGGCTTTACCTATACGTTCGATCTTACCTCTTCTACCCTAGCCTACCATCCATTCACGATCGGTACGAGCGCCGAGGGCAACGAATATACGAATGGTGTGAGTACCACATCAGGCGTGTTGACCTTCACAGTTCCATTGGACGCCCCAAGTTCGCTCTACTACTACTGTGACGTCCACTCAGGGATGGGCGGAGGAATAAACATAGTTAGCCTTGGGTCGGTTAGCTGAGCAACTCCCTTTCCCGAGGAGTCGCGAACACCAGCCACACTAGCCCCATCGCGATCTGAATGATTGCTGTTAAGGCAATGGTCTCTCTCAAGCTCATGAAACCGCCTTCCAGCACCATGCCTGCACCTAAAGCAGAGAACCCCATCATGGCCGTCAACAGGAGATAATCAGTCCCAGCTACACGACCTCGCCATTCGTCTTCTGTTCGCTCCTGAAGAAGCGTCGTGCTAAGGACCCAGTTTATTCCACTGCTCCCATGGGAGAGAAAAACTAGCAGTAGGATGAACCAAGTCCAATCGACAAAGGATATTGCGAGGTAAAACACTCCTGCGAAGAGAATAGTCAAACCCAATAGAGAGGGCCTCAGATTATCCGATTTCATCAAGCCCCTACCAAGTACTGGCCCGGCCCCTGATCCGAAACCTCGGGCCATGTAGAGGATACCAATTGATCCCGCGGCAACTGACCCGAATCCAGCCTCCATGCCAATTAGAATCAGAAGGAAGACTTGTGCCCCTCCACCAGCAGCCCACATCGCTTTCGCGAAAACCACCCTCTTCACGGGTGGATTGTCATTTATGTGCCTCCAACCCTCCTTGATATCGCTCAACACGTCTGACAATCCGCCATCGCGATCCCCATCCTTCTCAGGCCCACCTGCGGGTAGACTGGAGAAAATAATCGCTGATACCAAGAAGGTTAGCGTGTCGATCCAAAGAGCCTCATAGACGCCAAGTTCCGAGATCGTCAAGCCACCCAATCCAGCTCCAATACCCAATGAGGCCGACCATCCAGCACTCCCCATCGCGTTTGCAGTCAAAAGCTCATCATCGTCACAGATGTTGGGAAGGTAGGCGTATTCGGCCGGGTCAAAAAGGACCCTTGCTAGCACGAGCATGGACGTCAGAGCATATACTGACCACAGGTTGCCAAGCAGGTCGAAGGACAAGAAAGAGACAAGAATTACGAATGAGCCCCCATTGGCGATTACCATCAATCCCTTCCTGGAGTACCTGTCGGCCAACATGCCTGTAAACGGCTCTAGGGGGGCATGGGTCAGACTTCTTACCGCGAGCACTCCTGCGATCGCTAATGGGGAGTCGCCGCTGACCTCCCCAGCTATCAGAAACATCGAGATGATCGTGAACCAATCACCGATGAATGAGATCATGTTGGCCGCGAAAAGCCTCCTAAATGCAGAATTACTGCGTAACAGCTCAAGATAGCCTACGTTTGACACAAGATTACCCCATTGACCTAGGTTATGATTGGTTGCCAAGAGCCAATGGCTATGTGGCTCCTTCGCCATAGGGTGGCCATGCGAGAAAGCCGCCTTGTCTGGATTGATCTCGAAATGACCGGACTAGACCCAAATGATGGGAATTGCATCATAGAAATCGCAACAATCGTTACCGAGGCCGATCTGTCTGTTGTCGCCGAGGGCCCAGTACTGGCAATAGTCCCAAAGGACCCCACAAAGATCGACCAGATGGACGAATGGAATACGAGGACACACACTGATTCCGGCTTAGTTGACAGGATCCGGAATGGGGGCGTTAGCGTGGAGGAGGCTGAGGAGAAAACCCTGGATTTCCTGATTGAGCATTGCCCCCCAAACCTACCCCTAGCCGGGTCATCTGTACATCATGATCGTCGATTCATCAGGAGGGAGATGCCAAGGCTAGATGATTTCCTATCCTATCGTATCGTGGATGTTTCCTCATTCAAGGAGGTAGTAAGAAGGTGGTTCCCAGACCTACCAAGGCACAAGAAGCCACCTAATCACAAGGCTTTGGAGGACATTCGAGGATCAATTTCAGAACTGAAGTACTACAGAGACAGTATAATGAAGAGTTGATTTCATCCACGATTTTCTATATATATCCATTCATCTATTTGCAAATCGAATATCTCATCTGCAAGCAACGGTGGTTCATGGAAAGCTCCATGGTGTTAGCTGTTGTAGTCTCTTTGTCGTTTTACGTCCTTTTGGCATGGTTGGCTAGACCACCATCACAAGACGAAATAAATGGAAAACTAAGGTGAAGCGATCCTACTCGATCGGTAACCCATTGTTATCGCAAATGACAACATTCACCCCGAGACCCCGCTTATGGAAGGCGATTAGCTCAACGCCGTGTATTAGGTGTCCTGTGGTAGCAATGCCTAGAACCCTCCTCTCCGAGGCCGTAGGTATGTCTGTCAGGGGCCTCCTCACCCCATCGACATCCTCGAACCATGGTGCAGAACCCTCTGGGGAGAACCATACGCCCAGGATCATGTCCACTCCATCAGTGAACTGAGCAGCATCAGCATCCGCCCCACTTGGAATTGCCGGAGCGTTAGGGTGGGTGTGCAGCCAATGCGTAAACCTACTGCCCCTAGGCCCCCTGTCCTCGGAGAAGATGCCATCCACCCACTCCTCTGGAACGTGATGCACCTCATATGAGTCACCACGATTGACAAGATGCGGCTTACTGACGAACATGCCCTGCCCCGCGAATAAATCTGGTTCGAACATCGATCCCGTGTACTTTGATACCAAGCCCCTGTCCAGGGATTTCGATGTGTCAATGTCCAGACCAACCAATATCTCATCTGGGAGAGATTGGAAGGACCAATCAATAATCTGTGATAGGACTTTGATTGGAATGAAAATAACTCCAGCGTAGGAGTCCCTTTGATTGAGAGATTGAAGGTTGTACTCCAAGGAAGCCTGAGACAGCCATTCCGACAACTAGATCAACTCCTTGGGACCATCTGGTCCTCTCTTTGAGCCAGATTGACATCATATACGATATGATCCCATCTGGGGGCATAACTCTTCACTTTGCAAACATCAATACAATTAATGTTGAGGCCACTATCACAATCGAAGATAATCCTCTCAATTTCCTTTGAGAATGAATCATATCCACCAGGTCTGGCCAAAGCATGTATGTGAAGCAAGCCGCCGTTTGGGTTCAACGCCCCAACAGCAGTTGGTATCGCAAAACTGGAGTCCGGCAGGAGCCCCAGTACAACCCTGTTGACTTCCAACGACAAATTGTGGACTGTTTCAGTGCAGTCACCCTCTACTATACGACAACGACCCTCAAGTCCATTTTCCAAGAGATTCCAGCGAAGAGCTTCGATCGAGGCATTGTTCCATTCACAAGCGATGACACTCGTGTCAGGATATGACTTCAGGATCGGCAGTGTGTAGTACCCTATACCCGCGAACAGGTCCAAAACGACCTCTCCTGGACTTGAGACTTCACTCATCCTCTTCCTCTCGTTCACATTGCCTGCGCTCCACATGCAATTCATTATGTCATATCCATACCGAAGGCCATTTTCCTTCCGAACGACCCATGATCCCCTTGAGGAACCGATCAGTGGCTCGATCGATGGCTTCCTCTTGGGTCCGCCCACCTCTCCCTTTCGGTACAATCGCTCTACGCCAATCGCCATCGCAACCTCCTGCCATAGGATGTCGCTGGGAACTTCCTCCCAGTAACTGTCCCTGAATGACTTGCCGGGGATGATTGCCACATCATCGAATTTCTCCCATTTTTTGGGAATGTCATCTGGAATAATCCTGGATCGCAACGACTGAATATCCGATGTCAAAGACCGCAATCTTTGACGAAGGCCTTCCGCGGGAATAACCCTGCTCATGGCTCAAACGTGAAGGGGTGAGCATAAAGACGGTCACCCAACCTGATGGGGTCGTGACAGGGAAATTGCTACCGGTCGCCATTGTTCTCATGATGAGCATCTCGGCAGTAAGCGCGGACCCGCCACCAGGTGCCTCCGAAGTTGAGAACGCCCTTTGTGACACCAACTCAACGCCAGGGGGAATCTGCGACGACTACGACTCCTCGCTGGATCAAACCACCGGTGATCATTGGTCGAAGATATCTGTGATGCTAGAGATGAAGAGTGCTGAGGAGATTAGGATAGAGGTCTTCATAGCCTTGCATGAGCTTCCAAGGGACCAGTTGGGCTTGCAACAGATCGACCTAGGGGGAGACTCGACAACTCAGGATGGAATACCCTCTGACCATATCAGGAACTTCTTCAACGAGCAGACCGGGAACGGGGAAACAGTGAGCGAAAGGATGTTCACACAAGCCGACGAGATGGTCATGAATGTTCTAGGTGATAATTTCGAGTCAATTGGGCTGCCTGTGACCAATACGGTTAGCGTGGTTCCAAGGACACTCGAGGACGACATCTCCTGTACGGCAGACTCATCAAGGGACTCAGCAGACGAGGCTCTTGAGTTGGATAACAATCCGTTCTTCCCACCGATCTGCATCAGATCAGCCCTGTCGGTCACCGTCAACGCCTCATCGATCGGAATGGATGACTCGCGAGGGGATCTGGAGAGGGCGTTAATTGGGCTGCTTGTGATGGGCGCGGAGGTCGACTTGGTGTTCGATTTGGTGGTGGAGGCAGGCCAATCAATGGAGATGGCCTTGATCCCCCCTGGGTACTCGGAGTGTTTCATCTCTCGAAATGGAACGACCCTAGCATCCAGAACATCCCCTGAGGGACTCTTGCAGCGGTTTGCAGTTGTCGGAATGGACAGAACCAACGACGATGAGTCATCCCCGCCTTTGTCCTTAAGTTTGGATACGAGTATAACACATCTCGAGGGTGAAACCAAGACCGTTGACCTGAGATCCATTGAGGCACCGGGGATCAAGGCAGAACTGACTATAGACTCCAAGGACACGAACAATGTGGTGTTCGGGCTAGAGATATCATTGCACCATATAGACAAGTCAACCTTGGATGAATGGTCAGTGGATTTTAGTCAGAAGGGGGTCAAAATGCCGTGGATAACTTCGGATGGCTTTAGGCTGTTGGATGAGGAGACTGACATCGGACTGGAGAGGTTGCTCGATGGATTGCCTATGGAGAGCATATCGGAGTCATTGAGCGAGATGCTGGGTAACGAAATTGAGCTTGGAAGCCCATTCTTTTCCCAAACCACAGATAACGGGGGGATACAATTCCTGCACGGCCCAACCTCAGGTTGTGAAGAAGAGGACGTAAATCGATATTGCATTTCAGGTCCATACGCTATGAATAGAACCTTTCCAATCTATATTTCAGCAGTGAGTAATCCTATTTCCTTAGACCTCGCGGGACTTCTCGGGCGACTCATTGAGAACAGTGATTTGGATGTCGGTGAACTCGACTTCAGTTCATTGTCTAATGAGGATCTCTCAAGAATTGCATCCGTGGGGACATTGAATCTGACCCATGATTTATCGTGGGTCAACGAGGGACTCTCCTCCACGATTCCAGACTCGGAATTGGCTATGAAGGTCGAGCTACCGAATTGGATAGCCTCTGGGACTGGGGAGCCAGGTCTTTTGACGATAAATGTGAATGATCAGAATAGCGATCAAAAGATCAGCCTTGCTGGGACAAGACCATTCGACTGGGAACATCCAATCTGCCTGGAGTCAATTGATTGCACTGATGAGAGCTGGGACATACTCTGCAAGTCCCATCAATCGACCTGCATATCCTCGACCCTTTTCGTGGATATCCAGAAGATATCTCTCAAAGAACTGTCATCGTCTGTCATATTCGACATAGACATTGATTTCACTCTGGACATCCACAGAATAGACGTCGACCTTGGGATCGAGGGGTTGGAGACCTCTCCAATTCCTTCTGATCTGATAAGGCACCTGATCAGTGTTGGAGATAGAATTGAGGGAGGTTTGTTGAATGGAACAGATCTTGGTAGGATCGACTCGCCATTCCCTGATGACAACCACCCAATAGAGTTGGACATTTCCAACGATGGTATGACAAAGCTCGCGGACGAGATCGCCGATCGAGTAAGGCTTCAAATCACGGAATACAGTAACATGCAACACGAGTACGTCGAGATATTACAATTCGGGGAATATGAGCCATCTTTTGACCTCTCAAGAATGCCTATCGACATTGAAATCGAGAATGCAGAACCGGCCCAATCTCCGTACTTATCCGACTTGGATCCATTCAAAGTTGGGGTTTCCATTGAAAATGCCCAATTGAGAGTCACCCTGTCGGATGACTCCCTTTCCTTCAGACTGAGTGAGAGGAACATCTTCCAAGGAGTGTTTCACTCCATGGTTGCTAGCGTGAGTCCAAGCGTCGGAAAGACTGGCGTTGGCCCATTCTCAACAAGACTCGGGATTACTCCAATTGACGAGAGCACCGATTTTGGCGACCTACGACCTGTTTTGGTAGAGGAGATCCGGTTGCCCCCCGGATTTGAGGTCCTTGAATTCGAAAGCGACCTCTCGAGAGCCAGTGTGATTGAGTACGGTGGTCGAGATACGTTGTTCTACCTAACTCCCCTATATGAGTGCATTAATCTCAATGTGCAGGATCAATGTGAATTGGAATCCGATACGGTCACGCTCTCACTGGAGGTTGGCTGGCAGTTCATAATAATGGAAATGACCCCGTACATCATTCTGATCATTTCCGTGATTTCATTCCTCTTCTGGAGAAGGTGGAGGAGGAAGATCATCAATCGCAGGAATACGGCGAGAGAACTAGAGGATGCAACAATGGAATGGGTACAATCATTAGATTGAGATCAATCCCAGCTGAATGAGTCAACGATCCTCTTTGCAAGCTCAGGCCCTATTCCGGGTATGGCCGTCAACTCCCCCTGACTTGCATGTCTGATCTGCTGCATGCCGCCAAAATATCTCAGGAGTGTTTGGATCTTCTTTGCGCCAAGACCATCCACATGCTCCAATGGATTCTTCAGCGCCCCCTTTGATCTTCGTTTCCTGTGAAAGGTGTTGACAAACCTATGTGCCTCGTCACGAGCGTGGATTATCATTCTACCACGTCTGTCCATCAATAATTGCCTGCCGTCGGACATGAATACTTTCTCCTCTCTCTTTGCCAAAGCTATGATGGGAAATTTGCCCCCATGGCCCGTATCTCCAAGCATTTTGGATATGGTTGAGAGATGGGTCTTCCCACCATCGAGGATGAGGAGGTCTGGGTATTCTTCGAGTTTCTTGACCCACCTCTCCACAACTTCGCTCATCATTCCCAGATCATCCATTGAGTCATTCTTGACCCGATAAGTCCGATATTCGGATTTATTCGGACGACCCTCTCTAAACACCACTGAGGCGCCAACCCGATCACCGCCAAGCAGTTGAGCCATGTCAAAACACACTACATGTTCTAGCTTTTCCAAACCAAGTAGTTTTGCTGCGTCAGATGCGGCACGATATTCAATGTTACCAGAGGAGCGGCTCAGTGACCTCTCCAACTGAATCTCTGCATTCCTGTCTGCCAGATCCCGAAGCTTGGACAACCTCCCTCTTTGCGGCACTCGAACTTCTACTCTGGTCCCTCGTTGATTGGTTAGCCATTGTCCAAGACCTTCGTCCAACTCTGTCGGAACCAACAAAATACGGGGCGGTTTTTGGTTGGAGTAGTGTTCTACGAGCAACAGGGAAACCGAGTCAGAGATTCTGCCTCTGTGTATCATGGGGTAATTCACTTGCCCTTGAATGACGCCCTCTTCGGCTTGGATTATCGTCGCTTGACCGAAATCCTGTCTGGAGGCAAACCCTACTGCATGTACGTCTGTGTAGAATCTGCTCTTTATCACTTGGTTTGATATGGTCCTCTGCACGATACCAATTTTGTCTCTGAAACTGGCGGCCAACTCAAATTGTAGGTTCTCTGACGCTGTGTCCATGCGTCTCTGCAAATCCTCGATGACCAGCCGGGCATTCCCATCAAGTACACTGATTGCTAATCTGATTCTGTCTGGATAGTCATCCGTTCGATTCGACTCCTCATATCCGAATGGCAGATTTCCTTTGTTGTCCCTTATTCCAAACTGCCTTCTCAGTAATTTAATCACGCCCTTGGCAGCACCTGCGTCAGGGAAGGGCCCCCAGACCTTTGAGCCTTTAGGGGGCCTTCTAGTGTAGAGGATTCGAGGCAACTTGTGATCAGTTATCGCGATGAAAGGGTAGGACTTGTCGTCCTTGAATGCAGAGTTGTATCTCGGTTTGTGCTTTTGGATTAGCTGTTTCTCAAGCACCAAAGCCTCTCTTGGACCGCTTGTGACAATGAAATCGACGTCGCTAGATTTTGATACTAGAGTCGGAATCATCGCTCTGTCCGGATTAGGTGAAAAATAGGACCTCACACGTTGTTTGATATTCGTTGCCTTCCCGACGTACAGTACCTCTTCATCCACCGCCTTGAAAATGTAGACACCCGATGATTTTGGGAGATCGAGCTTTGTGGGGTCGACTGCCATGGTTGTTGTCCCTCTGAGGCCAAGGGAAATGAACTGATGGCTTTTCCCACGTTCGTGCTGACTGGGCCGGAAGAAAGGTTGCTGGCCGCCTTGGCAGACATTGAAGTGGACAGAAACTTACGCAGAGACCTCCCTCCAGAGCTCTCCCTTCCAGAAGTTGCGAAGAGGCTTGGAGTAGTCCGCTCTGCACTCCACAATCCTGTTTCCAGCCTTGAATCGAAAGGTCTACTCGATCGAATCAAGAGCAATGTGATCGGTGAAGCAAGAAAGAGGACGGTTTTGTTGATTACTCAGAGGGGTCTGGACCTCGCTCACCGATTAGGGGGGGCCAAACAGCAGTCTCAAAAAGGCCCAACTCTGTTTGGTAGGAATTCTGAGGTAGAGCAAATTTGTGGAATCTTGGACTCTCCCGGGGTGGTTATTATCACAGGGCTCCCAGGAATCGGAAAGTCATCAGTTGCAAAGATGGTGGGGATGAGGCTCCAAGGTCAGAATAAGGATGTTAGGTGGCATGAGGGAAGCCGACTGACAAGCACGATGTCCTTGATAGACTCCTGGGCGAGCCTTCCGGTTTCTGAGGATCTAGAAAAGTTGGAAGACTGCTTGGATCCGGACTCAGTATACATTCTTGACGAGGCTCAGGAGATACACAGGAGGCATGCAAAAAACATCAAGACTCTGATTGAGAACGTCAATGGCTTGAGAATAATCCTCGTCACAAGAAGCCCGAGCACCTTCTCCTCCCTATCAAATGCAAAGAAAGTCACACTCGAGGGGTTGGACATAGGGGTAGCAACTCGAATTGCGACCCATTTGGAGGAACCTAGAGCGAAGCAAGTTGCGATTGCGCTTGGAGGCCATCCCCTTGCGATTCAGATGTGGAGGGAGGGTGACGAGGTTCCCGCTCCTGGGACTCCTGTTGCAGATTTCGTATCCTCGAATATTCTAGATAGGCTGGATCCCGACACGGCCGAGGAACTCGATGAATTGACAATTGAGCCCTTCCCTGTCCGTCGGGGAGATTCCATCTCCAATCGATCAATAGACCATTTGGATAATGCCGCGATACTAAAATGGAGCGGGCCACGATTTGAAGCGCATCACCTGATCAGGCACGTTCGTCAAGCTTCGCTTGATGAAGCCGAAGTCAAATCAATCCACGAGCGGCTATCTGAGAGATGGTCCGAGATAGAGGGCATCGAGGCCAGGGGGCACGAGATGCACCATAGAGTTCTCTCGGGCCAGAGCATCTCAAACAGCTTGGCGGAAGAAGTGCTCGAAAAACTGGGCCCAGCCGCGGCATCCACGCTCCTAAGCGATGCACTGGATCATGAGGAGAGGGATGACCTGAGGATACTTTCCGCCCAAGCAGCTTTGGCCCTAGGTGAGCCTAAGACGGCACTGGGGATCTCTGAGGGACTCAGCGAGGAGGTGGATCGTTTGAGGATTGAGATGGAGGGCTTCAGGCTGCTCGGCCAAGAATCAAAATATTCCGAGGCTGAGAATTCACTGCTCTCGATGTTAGACGAGCCCGAGAAATCGAGGGTATTGGTCCGAGGGGCAGTTAGGTTGTATGATGATCGCCTGCCAGGGCCCATATCCAAGGATCTTGGAGATAGAATCGTCCAGAGGCTGGATCGAATAGAGGCCGATCCAGGACAACTGGATGGGGCACTCCTTTCTTCATCTTTGATTCTGAAATATCTCGTGGCATCAAATTTAGGGGATGCCATCACAGCAGCCTCACTCAGATCGGAAATAGCAGGTCTTCTGGGAGAGGGCCACAGGAGGCTCCAGGAGATAGACCTCCGCCTCAGGTTGAGAACCATAGACGATATCGTCGACGAAGAGATAGAGTTGAGAATTTACGAGACTGAGGGAAAATACGAGAAGTTGAGGATCATTCATTGGGTGTTTGCGGCACTAGGGCAATCTTCCCCTGACTGGCTGATCGCAAGCCACAAGTCAATTTTCCTACGAGATGAAATCCAAGTTAGGAGGGAGCACCTCAGAATAGAGGCTTTCTCTTGGTATTGGAGGGGGTTTTATGATCGAGACCAAAGATTACGCTACTGGTCAGAGGCAGCTTCGCTACTGAGGTCCTGCGGGTGTAGCAATGCCTCCTCGAGGCTCATCGAACTGATCTATGGAGAAGTCAGATCTCCGCGCCAATGAGTGTCCTCGTGTTGGTTATCCCCTTCTGAGATCGAATTTCCTCGATCACGACTCTGGTGATTTCTGACTCGTTGGCACCCTCGACCTTGACGAGTAGGTCGTGGCTGCCAAAAACAACCCACCTTCCGACTACCCCCTCCACTGAATCAAGACTGTTCCTGACAGACACCTCCTCCCCGGGTAAGGTGGTAATGAGTACAAACCCGACAGCCATAATCACACCTCTGCAGAAATCAGTGTCTCGGTTTTTACAACGCCAGGGATGGTCCTCATATCCTCAATCAAGAATCTGGTCATTTCCTTGGAGTCACTGAAGTCCAGCCTAGCTACGAGGTCATACTCCCCGTATACCGAGTGTGTCTCGACTACTGCATCCATTTGCAGGAGGCTAGCATACACCTCCTTTTCCATCATTGGAAGGGCCTTGATCAAGACGAAGGCTGTCTCCATGCCTATAACCTCGATCGAGCCGGAGGACCTGGTGTTTATCATGCCTCCCTTTGGCTTATCACGGATCATCGAAACATAAAGCATACAACGTAGCCCCTCGGAGGGGAGCCGATGGCAAATCGGAGCCAACACGGGCCCTCGAGAGGGATTTCCCTTGTCCTCTCACTGTTGTTGCTATCCTTCCTGTCACCAATTGGGACACCTCAGACATCGACATCAGTCTGGTCTGGGGTTGTAAATTTCCCGGACGGGGTGGTCGTCGAGAGTAACGAGGTCGTTCACGTCAACCCCGGAACGGAGATCAGATTGGGTGATGGGGAGTCTCTGGATGTGAAGGGACGCCTCACGATAGTCGGGCAATTCGAAGACCCAGTGAGTCTGAACTCGATAGAGGGAAAGCACAATGGAATTAGATTTCTGGACGATAGCAGGGGGCTCGGGTCTAGCATCTCAAATCTTGTCATACGAAACAACTCGTACGGAATATCTGTATTGGACTCAGATCCTATTCTGAGCAACATTACCATCTTCAACCCAGATTTTGTTGGTGTTGACATGTTCTCTGGTTCGGACCCTATCATCAATAATCTCACTATTGATGGAGGTGGCCAAGATGTGCATGGAATATCCAACACATGGAGGTACGGGATTGGACTATCGGTAGGCAGCGGCAGCTCTCCCATCGTGAATGGCCTGTCCGCCAATGGACTTATCACGAGAGCTCTCAATGTCTGGGGAGGATCAGGGGGTCTTTTCTCGAACATGTCAATCTCGAGCGTTTCGGGTGCAACCCTAGCCGTGTCTACCGGAATATGGGTGGAGGATTCCGTGATATTGATCAAAGATTCTGAAACGGACTACTCAGACAATGGAGTCTATGTACGACACATTTCAGAAGGATTCACGACCAGGCCCACGTTGGAAAACGTCACGATCTCAAACTCAAAATACCGAGGCATGATGGTTGAGCAGTACAATCGATCCAAGTGGAACGAGCTCAGTGTAAATGCGATTATCCGGAACACGACGATAATTGGAACTGGAGGGCCATTTGCACAAACACCCGGACTCGGGCTTTCAGGATTGGAACTCAACACAAGTGGAGCTATAATTGACGGCCTGGAATTACTAGAGAACCACGCACCGGGTTTGAAGGCATACATGATTGACGGGTCATCAACATTCCAGAACGTGATATCTAGAGGCGATGGCTCACGAACCATCCCGATCAGTTCCCCTGATGCCTCTGGGGTATACCTCAGGAGTGCGAGCTGGCCCGTAAGACTAGACGACATCAGCGTCGTAGAATCCGCAGGATCGGGGATACTCCTATGGAAGGGAGGCGCGATTGGGACCAATTGGTCAGCGGAAAGATCAGGGGGCGTTGGCATAGACCTGAGAGAGTTCCATCCAGAGGTAACCGGAGTAAGCTCAAACTCGAATCAACTCGCTGGAGTAAAAGTCACGGACTCGTCAAACGTAAGGATCGAGAATGCGAACACCAGCTTCAACGGCCAAGGGGCCCCGTCCGACCAAGATGGTGCGGGCTTCTTCTTCATCAGGTCAAATGATGTCATGAGTTCCGGGAAGGACGTGGCCTGCGTCTCGTGTACGTCAATAAGTGATAGATCCGGGTTCTCAATCAAGGACTCCATCGACATCATGCTCCAGAACATTACGACCTTGGATCCATCCTCCGGAATGGCGATAATGGCCGATGCATCTGGTATACAGCGACCGGGTCACATAGAGATTAGCACTGCGGACATTAGTTCGAATGGTTCTGACTCACAGGTTTCACTCCAATCAATTGATGGCCATCTCACTGATGTCAATTTCATCGGCTCCTCGTTTGATTGGTCCGCAAGTGGACTAGTCCCATCTAGCATCCAAGGCGGTAGTTTTGAGTTGACTACTGGCTGCGCCTCCTTCTACAACTTCACCCAATTGAACGGAAGAGACAACTCCTTTTCGTGCCTTGGTGGCGAGACTATCGAATTTTCTTCCTCCAACACCACGATGGTCCATACTTCCATTCCGGGTGCATCGACCATCTCGCTGTCTTCGGGAAGTAATGTGAACTGGGTCTCATCTACGAACCTATCAACACCCCTTTCGGATGACTCAGGTGATGCACTCATGATTTCTTGGTTCATAGATGTCGAAGTCACCAATCAGAACGGATACGGCATACCCTTTGCCACGATTAGCCTCGAGTTCGATCAGCTTCAAGAGGACTCTATCCATACGCTACCATACTCAGGCACCTCGATGCTTGGGCCATACGTAGGCAGGTCTTGGACGAGCTCCGACGGATGGAGCCAGACTGCCAACGTCCTTGCAAATTGCTCATACGAGGGATTCCATGCGACTATGGAACAAGTCCAACTTGACAGCGACCTTGGGATTGTGTGCTCAATAGATCTACCGAACCAGGCACCATTTATCATCTGGTCAAGCCCAGAAGAAAACTCAGTATTCGGGAGCTCCCAGAGAGTGGTCTTCAATGCAACAGACTCCTGGGACATGGATAATGACACACTCTCCTTTAGTTGGACGAGCTCGATTGACGGGCCCCTGGCTAACTCCTCTAGCGGAACAGCTTTCTTTGTCGCAAACGATCCCTCTGACCCCACCATAACCCTTAGTGATGGAGATCATACTGTCGCCTTGACTGTGTGTGACTCCACGGGTAGATGCACTGTGGAACAACGAGAGATAACACTGCTAAATCTCCCCCCATCCATGACGGTCGATGCAAAGCCAGAGATTTCGCCCTTTGGAATCATGAGTCTTGGCATGACAGCGAACGCGACGATTGACCTGTCTGGGACCTCAGATCCAGAAGATGACATCCTTGAGTGTTGGATCCTAACTGGATATGGTTCGAATATTTCCCTTGAACCCCCGTGCGATAGAGCACATGAAATTGGCTTCGACCCCCAGGACGATACCTTCACCGTCACCGTCCAGGTAAGCGATGGCTCGAACCAACCAGTATCATGGACCTTCAGGGTAGACCACTTCAATCAACTCCCAAACATAGAGTACGAAGTTAATCGGATCGGTCCGACATCAGACGACATGGTCGTAATTACATTCCTAGGAACTGAAGATCCCGAGGGAGACGGACTCTATCTTTCAATTACCTCAGACATTCAAGGGGCTATTTGGAGTGGAAATGCCGAGGTAGATGGTGTCTCTTGGGAAGGTCGGCTTTCCAGGGGGGGGCACACAATTACCCTTCAGGCGTGGGACGACAGCCCGGAGAATCAAGGCCGATCCAAGTCTGCTGAATTCTACATCGAGGTCATGAACTCCAACCCGCTATCGAGAATTGCATTCCCAGAGGATGGCCACGTTACCGACTCATCAGAGTTGATCGCCTTCAACTCGCTTGGGTCCGGAGATAGGGACATGCCATGTTCGAACCTCCCAAACGGCGGCGTGGGCTTTCTGTGCTCCCAAGGGACTGGATTCAACGATCTGGTTTCGGTGACCTGGATGCTTGGCGGCACCTTAGAGCCTCTTTCAACAGATTGGAATTTCGAGTCCAGGCTCCCGCCGGGCAACCAGACAATCAGACTCATCCTGGATGATGGAATAGGCCAGGTTTCGGAGTCAACCACCAACATCACGGTCAATTCATCCCCTCCTGTCATCGTAGTAGACAGCCCTGTCCCAGGACAGGTATTCCAGTCAGACAAACCGGTGGCATTCGATCTCCGGAGTTCTTTCGATGCTGATGGTGATGAGTACATCGTGACAATTGCCTCTGACAAGCTGACTAAACCAATCGCCGAGGGCATCAAAACAGGAAGCATACACATGCACAATCTGCCTGCTGGAGAGCATAATCTCACGATCAAGGCAATTGACTCCAGTGGCATGGAACGCTCAACAGGCCTGACGGTCCTAGTCAGACCAAGCCCTCCCGTTCCAGTGATCTCCAGTCCCTCAGACGGACTGTTCATACCACCTGGACAGGCGATAACCCTGGACTCATTCGGAACCATCGATCATGACGATGATCTCGTTCTGATCGAGTGGTCGCTGTCTGACGGATCTATACTCGGGAACGCCCCGGTCTTAGAGGTCGACTTACCTCCTGGGCCCCACATCATCAGATTGAGGGCTCTTGACTCAAAGGGATTCTCAAATCAAACTGCTGCCTCAATCATGGTAGGGTCTAGCGCACCAACCATCTCCTCTCTTGAGATATCACCTTCAACTCTGATCGAGGGGGTGGCCCAAACGATTCATATCTCTACCTCACTGGTGGATCTGGACGGAACCACGAACGAGGTTTCAGCAACGCTCACAGTAGGTGGTTACCCCATTATGGTAGAGCTTAATGACGATGGTGCCAATGGGGATGAGACAGCAGACGATGGAATCTGGTCCAGAAGCTTCTCATTCTCACCAGATGGAGGCGACTGGGTCAGGGTTGATGTCTGGGCGAGAGATGGGGACGTGGTTAGCCCGACAATCACGGAGACCATCCCGATCGAATCGAGTGAGGACGACTCGTTGTTGCTGATCCAGATGCTTGAGCTGGCCGGAATAGGACTAACGGCAATCGTAGTTTTGGGGGCGTACGCAGCATTCTCCAGGCGCTCATCGATCAAGTCAGATCTCGCCGAGATAGAATCATGGGCCGCATTCCAAGACCAAAGTGGGCCTGATTCTTGATCCCATGGTAAGTCCCCTGTGCAAATGGATGACTATTCCTCAGGCCCCCAATCAGTGATTTGCTTTGTCAGGCCAAGTCGATGGGTGAACAGGAACCTCAGATTTAGAAGTCCATCGCCCCAAGTGTTGATCTCGGCCTGTCCCACGCGCTTTCGGTAGGGGACGCTGACTTCTGCGGTTCTTCCCCTATCCAGGTACCTTCTAGCACGAATCTTGAACTCTTGGGAAAGGGGCATTCCATCATGCCTGGGCCTCAATCGTTTGTCGTTGAATATCGACTTCCGAAACACCCACATTCCACTTTGGGAATCGTTTACACCGTACCAGAACAAAACTTTCGCAGTTGTCGACAGGACCCAATTCCCGAACCCATGGAGCCCTGACATCGACCCCTCTTCCGCCAAGCTTAGTCTGTCGCAGGTGATCCAGTCTAGATCATCCTCTACCAGCTTCCTGACAAGAGCGGGAACCTCCTCGCCCGGGTATGTACAATCGGCATCCATTGTGACGATAACCTCGCCCTTTGCCATCGGGAAACCAGTTTTGTAGGCCCTGCCGTAACCCCTTCTACGTTCGATATGCACCTTAGCCCCTTCAGCCTCGGCAAGTTCGCGGGTCCTATCCCTTGAGTCAGCATCGATAATCAGGAAGTCTAGCTCCTTGCACCAGCCATTGTTGGGGACAGATCGTATCGTCTCCTGTATGGCCTCTTCCTCATTCCTTGTGGGAATCAGGACCGTGACGCTAATGTCAAGTGGACCATCTCCCATGGGCGCGCTAGTCCACACTCACACTTAACCACTGGTTATCTAGAAAAACGGCGAACATTTCATTTTGAAGTACTCATTCATAAAACCATGAGTGACGCGTCGCGGCTGGGAACAAGTGGATTAAGACTCCGAACTACAACAAACCTTGCAGTCCTACTATTCGTCTCTGTTCTCGCGATTAAACAGCTCGCTGCCATAATCCAGCCCATGGTGGTTGCAGTATTCCTTTTCTTCGCAGTAAGGCCGCCAGCGGCTTGGTTGGAGAGGAGGATCGGACACCCCCTGCTGTCCTACACCGGTGTGATGCTGGCATTCTTGGGAGTAATTATTCTAGTGAGCCAGATTCTTTTCTCTAGCCTATCCGGGTTCTCATCCGAGGTCCCCAGTCTCGAACCCAAGTTCAATGACAAGATAAATTGGCTTGAGGAACTGGAGGTTTTCGGCTACAGCATTGATCTAGAGGGGCTGCAGACCATCCTCTCTATCGAGGAGATAAACAGGTTAGTGACTGAATTCATAGGTTCTCTGGCCTCTTTCACCGCCAACATGCTGACAGTGCTGATCTTTTTGGCATTCATCATCCTAGAGGCCGAATCTCTTCCCGGCAGGGTTATGGCTGCCTTTCCAAACGAGGCGAATCGTTTTGACAACATAGCAAGCAAGGCCGAGAAGAACATCAACGTGTACATTAAGACGAAAGCAACAGTAGCATTCGGCCAAGCTCTAGTCGCTTGGATCGCCCTCTATGCATTCAACATCCCTGGTGCGTTCATGTGGGCCTTCCTAGTTTTCATCCTAGATTTCATACCCTATCTGGGGGCGCTCCTCTCGTTCGTACCCCCGATCGTCCTGGCGTTCATTCAACTCCCATTCGCCGGCTTCATCGCCATCGTAGCTATTCTAATGGGGAATCAACAGCTTTGGGGTAGCTTCGTAGAACCCCAGCTCGCGGGCCAAAGGCTTGACATGTCCCCCATAGTATTGCTGTTCCTTGTGGCGTTTTGGTATTGGGCATGGGGCCTGACTGGAATGATACTTGGGGTGCCATTGGCAGTGATAATGAAGATCCTCCTGGAGTCTGATGAAAGAACCCTGCCAATCGCGATTATGCTGTCAAGGAACCCCCCGTCATCTGTTGATGATGGCAACAGCGACCCCGTCGCTTGAGAAGGACAAGAACTCAGCCACTGCAACGTTGTGAAGCCCCTTCGTTGAAAGTTTGAGATCCTCCTCCTTCAAGTTCCATTTGCCCCCTTCCACAGTGACGGCTTGACAATCCTGCAAGGCGAATACGGAGAATACTGAACCAATCGGAACCCCAACCCTGAATGGAGGAGAGTTAGGATTTATTCTAATGATCTCAGATCTGTCGGTGTGAAGTCGGATGCCGACACCTTCGGGGGCATCGACGAGCGCCCCCCAAACCCCTAGTTGATGCGACTCCAGGCCCCCCTCGATCCCAACTACTTCGAATTCGTCATATCCTGCCTCCGTCAAATATGTAATTGCCTTAACCAAATCGCTCGACTCTTGATCGGGGATAGATACTCTTTGTATCCCTTCGCAACTGGACTGCACTGAGTCAAGATCACCAATTACCATGTCAGGTACGAATCCACATTCCAAGGCTCTGTCATATCCCCCATCCACGCCAGCAACGATATCCACGTCATCGGCTAGTTGGGAGATCAATTTCCTAGACGGTGCGTTTGAATTGAGCCACAGGAGCACCCTCATCATGTCAACCTCGGTGTGTATTTCCCCTCCGTCATCAGGGGTTTTCCGTCAATTTCGATCGTAGGCACTGTCATGAGCCCCCTGATGTTAGTGTGAACACTCGCTGTACCACCTAGTACCGTATTGTTTCCGAATGCGAACATCGCGCCACCACGCCAACATTGGTCCTCCAACAATCCAAGGCCCCTTCTGGCCCTCGGGTTCATGCCGAAGCTGAACTCCGAGAAGGTTCTGACCAAGTGGCCCTTGCCACCTCGAAGGGCCTCTGCTGATTGCTCAAGAAATGACTCGATCTCTGCTGAAGCGCTATCGCCCGTTGCGGAGACCAACAAACCATCTTTGATGGTTAACTGGATGGGATTGTCCAAGCTCCTTCCCTCCCATGAGCCATCAATGACTATTTTCCCTTGGGCAGTTCCCTCCTTGGGCATCACGAAAACCCTTCCAGCTGGAAGGTTCTTCACTTGTCCGGGGCGAGTGCATATCCCAGTGTCCTCGAGTACCCATCGACTGCCTGGCTGAAACCGAAGATCGGTCCCCATGTCAGTGGTTACCCTCACTTCACGAATTCGGCGTAGCTTGGGCCCTAGGCTAGTAATTTCAGCAGCCATGGCATTATGATCTGCTGTGAAGCCCCCCAAAGCAAACGACTCAGGGGAGACGCCTGGGATTGAGGCTATCCTGGCACCCTCCTTAGATGCAACCGACCTCGCTCTGGTGTGAGTCATTGACTTTGTAGTAAGAAGGAAAATCACATCCTGCCTCCTCATGAGATCTGCAACCGGCATGGGGGGCTCCATCCCCTTTTCCTCAAGTTCGGGCATCATCATCATCAACACTCTTGAGGTAGCCTCTGAAGAAGCCTCATAGATCGACCTCGCAATCCTGGAGGTCTCAGTGTCCGTGACAATCAGGACGTTCTCATGCTCCCTGACCTCCAGGCAGGACCTGACGACTGTCCTGGCTGAAATTAACAGATCCTCATCAGTGAACGAGGCCTCTTTCGGTCCAGTCACACCCCATGCCTCCCTGTGTGGCCAGAGGGGCCGAGAGTTCGTAAAACGTCCGTACACAAGCCTGGTCAGTCATCCGTGGCTTCTGGTCAGAGGGATTGACTCATTTTCTTAGATGTGGCCAATAGGTCCAAGCCATCGTTGGAAACCCTCCATTTCGGCCTTCTCGATTGCTCAGCGGGCTCTACCATTTCACTCATCCGCAACTCCCTAAGGTGGTGGCTAAACAGTTGACGGGAAATCCTCAACCGCCTCTGTACCTCCTTTCCTGAGGCTCCAGCCATGCCACTTTCAGAGAGTACTTGCAGAATTGCCAATCTAGTTCCGGATATAGGGTTCCTGATCCGACTGATCTCCTCGGAAGTCAACCCAGATAATGCATATCTCCTCAACTTTCCATCCCTCCACGAAATAACCTCCCCCCTCGACTCAAGCACTCTGAGATGATACGCAGTTACCCCGTTTGCCAAACCTAGCCCGTCCCTGATTGCAGAAAAATGGATTCCTGCGTTCGCCTCCAGGTAACCGAGTATCCTACCCCTCGTCAGCAGGTCATCCCTGATAGTAACCATTGTCGACAGAAGAGGGGTGATTATTGCCCCCAAAAGAGCCACTCTCATGATTTCGAGGAAGGCCGAACCAAAGAGAATGGAAAAGAACATGGCTAGGCCACTTCCGAGAGCTGCAGATCGAAGTCCGCTGGCATGATCATCCGGAGTTTCGTCGTTCCTGGCTACGTCTTCTGACGAGTCATCGGCCTCTGGAATGGCAACTGCATCGAACCCATACTCGGCCTCCGCATTGGTGATTGGTGCCGGTTCGGAGAAGTCGATCAACCCCGATCCGAAGATGATCATGGACGCGGCGATAGTGATCGCCAGCCGCATGAGCAGGACCTCCCTCATCAGCCACTGCACCCGGCTTTCCGGTATCATGTAGTTGGTATGTTGGTTTGACAGGTCGATCCTCAGTGCAAACCAATGTCAAATCAGCGTACCATGTTGTATATATCCCCCAACCTGATGCGTTATTTGATGAACAAGTACTTGACTGCGGTAATTACGCTTGCCTTGGTGTTACAGGGATGCATCTCTACTGTAGATCTGACTGACCCAGATGGCACAGAATCGAAAGATTACCCCAGATTAGAGCTGCCAGATCGGGGTCGGACCAGCGCTGTTCTAGAAAATTTCGACGATTGTGACCGCCTATTGATGACTCTCCAGCAGAATCTCCTGGATGAGATGATTACCACTTTGGATCAACATTCGTATCACCACTGGGTGGAACCATGGTTCGGCTTCACGGATGATGTGGCGTTTGCAGAGGCCGATGGAGGGTCCTCAGCTACACCAACAACAGGAATGGCGAGAAGTGATGAATTCTCAGGCACGAACAACCAGGAATCGGGAGTTGATGAGGCTGACTTCCTCAAAACAGACGGCAGCCATACATACATGCTGAACGGCGATCTTCTGTTGATCTTCGGGATACCGGAGTTTGGTCAGATAGAGATGATAAGTACGTTGGAGATGGAAGGCACCCCTCTGTCTATGATGATCGAAGGCGACACAATCGTGGTCGCCTCCTCGGTCTATGGTTCAGACCTGGACAAAGATCATCCAATGAGGGAGCTTCTTGTAAGAGAAGTCAGCTATGAGCACGACGGCCAGACATACTCCTACGAGTACTTCAGATCCAGCCTAGTCAAGTATTCTGTAGTCGATGTTCAAGACAAGTCTAGCCCAGTGGTGGATTATGACATCTACTTTGAGGGGTACTTCAATACCGCTCGGCTTGTAGAAGGCACGGTAAGGAGCGTGACCCATTACACCCCAAATATAGAGGGGCTGGACTACTATGTCGACCTTCCAGCGGAGTATTGGAACCTGGGTGATAGGGCCGAGAAGATGGAGATTTGGAACCAGTCCCTGCTGGAGACACTATCAAACAACCGGGATAGGATACAATCGCTAACGCTTGAGGACTTTGTTCCAATGCGATACGTAATGACGGGGGAGGGCGCAATCGCAACCCTCCCGTATTCAGATGATGAGTGCGGAGAATACTCAGCCTCCTCGGACAGCGTCGCACAGGGCTTCCTCACAATCGCGACAATGGACCTCAGTGATGAGGATCTGAACATGAGGGTGAACCACATAGGGTCATCATGGGCCCACGTATATTCTTCTCAGGATGCCCTAGTTTTCGCTGAGCCCGCCAATGACTGGTGGTGGTTCTGGGGCAATGATGACTACGAGGATGCCACGAACATCCATGTTTTCGACATATCAGACCATGGTTATACGACATACGTTGCCTCTGGTAGGGTCCTTGGGACAGTCCAGGACCAATTCTCCATATCGGAATACGAGGGTGTAATCAGGGTCGCATCCACTACCGATGCGTGGGGGAGGTGGTGGATTATGGATCAAATCGATCCAGAAACAGGCCTTAGCACCTTCACAGGACCCTCAAATCGAGTGACCATACTCAACCCAGATGGGTCTGGAAACCTAGATCAAATCGGCCTTGTCGATGGAATAGCAGACGGAGAGAGGATATGGAGTGCGAGGTTCATCGGGGACAGAGGCTACCTCGTAACCTTCGAGACCATAGATCCATTGTGGGTCCTCGACCTATCTGACCCCTATGAACCTGTAATTCTCGGGGAACTGGAGGTTCCAGGGGTATCGACTTACATCCATCCTGTCAACGAAAACACCCTATTGACGATTGGAATAGGGCCGGGGGAAGGCGGACTAGGCCTTGATTGGTCAACGACCCAGGTTTCCTTGTTCGACGTCAGTGACCCCACTAGCCCCACTCTAGCAGACTCGATGAAGCTGACCCCTGCCTACTCCGATAGCCAATGCGAGGACATAAGATACTGCGGATGGACATGGTCATGGTCTGAGGCGACGTACGAACACAAGGCATTCACATTCTGGCCTCCCGATTCCATCCTCGCTGTGCCCCTATCGACCTATCGGTACGTCTACGATGAAGACGGGTACTCGGGGTATGAGTACGTCTCTGTGCTGAAGATGATAGATATCGATACAGAGAATCTGAGCTTAGGCTCGCATGGTGAAATTGACCACTCCTCATTCTACAACGATGAGAACGGAGACACAACTTGGTGGCACAGCTACTCAACTAGCATACGAAGATCCATTTTCATGGGTGATTTTGTCTACGCCTTCTCTGCCTTGGGCATTTCGGTACACAGTACAGAGAACCTTTCGACCACTGAAACTCTACTTATCCCCGGCCAAGAAAACCCGTTTAGCCAAGAAATGGAAGAATCAGAGGATGCAGATTCCACAGATTATGATTGTGAAGGAAGCGCTGGTGACGAGTGCCAAGATTAGATAACACGAAACTTCAACGCTCTTCCAGTAGAACCAGAGGCACTGACAGAGCGACCTTTCAGGTTGCCTCCGGATTCTCTGGTATGAACGATCCTTCCATCGACGATCGTGAACGAAGGCCAACCGGTCATCTCCATTCCATGATAGGGGGTCCATCCAACCCTGGTCCAAGTATCTGAGTCGGTCACAGTTCTCCAATTTTCAAGATCAACTAACACTAGGTCGCCATCATGCCCCTCAATCAATGACCCCTTCTTATCCATTCCATAGACACCAGCAGGTCCCTCTGACATCCACCTCACTACATCTCTGACACTGCACCTGCCTTTGGCCGCATGAGTCAACATAAGAGGGAGAGACGTCTCTACCCCCGGCATCCCCGCTGGGGATTTGGGATAACCCGCTGACTTCGACTCAAGGGTGTGGGGAGCATGGTCGGTTACGACACAGTCGATGGTCCCGTCATGGAGCCTCCTCCAGAGTGTTTCCTTATCCTCCTCATATCTGATTGGTGGATTCACTAAACCTCTTGTGCCGAGTGTTTCCATATCTTTATCGTCGAAAGTGAGGTGTTGTACACAAACCTCAGTCGTGATCAACCTTCCCTTCTTTGTAGCGAGCCAATCAGCCTCCTCCGCGCTAGTTAGGTGAACGATGTGTAGACGATGGTCATGGTCCTCTGCAAATGATACAGCCCTCTTCGTCGCAATCATTGCAGTCTCAGAATCTCTGTATTCCGCATGCGCCGCGATGTCGGTCCTGTGCTTGTAATGTTCAAACCGATCTTGCAGTCTCTGTTCGTCTTCAGCGTGAACGGCGATTATTCCTCCAGTGTTTGAGAAAATGTTCTCCAGATCACTCTGTTCATGTACGAGTAAATCACCGGTGCTGCTTCCCATGAAGATTTTGATTCCGCAAACACCATCCATCCCCTCAACACTCTTCAAGCCAGCTAGATTCCCTCTAGTGGCACCCACGAAAAAGCCATGATGAGTTACGCATTTCCTGGCTGCCAGGTCCAGTTTCGCTTGTATTGTTGGTCTATCAATTGCATTGGGGATATTGTTCGGCATGTCCAGAAATGATGTGATTCCTCCAGATGCTGCTGCTCTGCTGCCAGACTCCAGATCCTCCTTCTCTGGCTGACCAGGGTCTCTAAAGTGAACGTGGGGATCAATCGCGCCAGGCAGAAGGTGTAGTCCGGAGGCGTCAATGACAGTCTCGTCCGAACTAGGCTCAAGCCCGCCTCCAGGTGCTATCTTATCGATAATTCCTGCCCGTACCCGCAGATCCCCTATCGCCTCACTACTAGGTAGGATCATCGTGGCATTTTGGACTAAAATATTGCCACTCATGTCATCTCTCATTCATTCCCATACATAGCCGCCCCAATACTGTTTTGATAGTCCACCAGTTAGAGAGCCCCCCGCTCGCTTCAAATAATCGATCACCCCGGATAGGGCTAGCGGGTTGGAGTAGTCAGGTTATCTCGTCGGGCTCATAACCCGGAGACCGGTGGTTCAAATCCACCATCCGCTACCACTTACAGGTAATATTGAACCTGAAGTGAAACTGAAAAAATGAGGCACACAGAGAAGATTGAAAGGATTTAACGGGGGAAATATGTGATTGGGGCCGATGCTTAATTGATATACCTTCGACATCCAGTTGACCATATGCCATCCAAGAAGACAACCCAGAAGGTCAGTGAGGAAGAGATAGTGATCGACGCGGAAGAGGAAGAACCCAAAATCGAGGACTTACCAGGAGTTGGGCCAGCGACTGCAGAAAAGCTGAGAGAGGCTGGATTCGATGAGTTGATGACGATCGCTGTTATGAGTCCAAAAGAGCTGGGAGATCAAGCTGAGCTAGGAGAGGCCGTGGCTTCAAAAATTATTGCTGGAGCCAAGAAAATGGCCAACGTTGGCGGCTTCGTCAGCGGCGTCTCTCTGCTGGAGAGAAGGTCCGAGGTGCAAAAACTAACATCAGGATCGTCAGCATTGGATGAATTACTGGGCGGGGGATTTGAGACCCAAGCGATCGTTGAGGTATTCGGAGAGTTCGGGAGTGGCAAGACGCAGGTCGGACACCAACTGGCCGTGAATACCATACTACCCTTGTCGCAAGGGGGATTCGATGGGGAGGTATTCTACATCGACACAGAGGACACGTTCAGACCAGAAAGAATCGCTCAGATGGCCGAGGGGGTCGGACTTGATCCCAGTATGGTGCTGGACAGGATACACGTAGCTAGGGCGTACAACTCTGCTCATCAAATGTTATTGGTGGATGAAATCAAGCGGATGTCAAAAAACATGGACGTAAAGTTGGTTATAGTCGACTCTCTAACTAGCCACTTCAGAGCTGAGTACGTAGGCAGGGGGATGCTAGCAGATCGGCAACAGAAACTCAACAAACATCTCAAGGAACTCAAACAATTGTCGGATGTTAATAACGCACTCGTGCTAGTTACCAATCAAGTACATGCAAGGCCAGACGCAATGTGGGGGGACCCGACAAAGCCCATAGGGGGACACATAGTAGGACACGCAAGCACATTCAGGCTCTACTTGAGAAAATCCAAGGGCGGCCGCAGAATTGCAAGACTCATTGATAGCCCGAACTTGCCAGAGGGAGAGGCCGTATTCTCTGTGACCGCAGAGGGAATAAGGGAATGATCAGTCACAAGGAGACTAGTGCAGAATTAATCTTGTCGACCAGGCTCCCAATGTGATGTTCGTCGAAGCCCAGCTTGATATCCGCTGCCTGGAACAAGTCTGGTAGGCTCCGAGTATTTCCAAGCATCATTGCTGCTTTGTAATCCGAAAGAGCGCCTTGCGGGTCGATAGATTGCTTCGCCCAGATCTGAAGTGCACCAAGCTGTGCGATGCCATACTCAATGTAGTAAAATGGGGCGCCGAACAGGTGGCCTTGGGTTTGCCAAAATAGTGACTCGTCCTCCTCGAAGCCATTCCAATCGGTTCTAGGGCCAAATCGACTCCTTAATTTCAACCAGTATTCCGATCTCTCACGGTGTGTGTGACTGGGATTTTCATACATCCAATGTTGGAACGCATCTACTCTACAAATCCATGCAAGGAGTCCAATTACTGATTCTAGGTGCATTCTCTTTGCCCTGCGACACTCCTCCGCGTCTTCATAGAACACGCCCCAGTGCGGCTGTGTGAGCAATTCCATCGACATCGAGGCTACCTCAGCGAATTCAATAGGGTAATTCCGCTCTTGGATTAGTCTAAGATCACTGCAATACATGCTGTGGAAAGCATGACCAGCCTCATGAATCATGGTTTCAACGTCTCCCTGTTGCCCAGAGGCGTTCATGAAAATGAAAGGTAACCCTGTCTTCTCTAGGTTGTATTGATACCCTCCAGGAGCCTTCCCTTTTCTACTGTCTAGGTCAAGCACCTCTCCATCGACAAGCCTATCGAACATTCCACCCAACTCGCTTGACAACCTGTGGAAAACCTCTGATGTCAGGGAGACTAGCTCGGAGACGTCTTCGAACGGGACGAGTGCACCCCTCCCCTGAACATCTGGGGAGTCTCCGGATTTTTCGTTTACATCCCAAGGCCTGAGTTTGTTGTACCCGAATCCAATAAGACGATTATCGTTGATAGTATGAATCACCGGCATGCAGTGGGTCTCAACTGATTTGTGGAACTCATAGCAATCTGCTGGGGTGTAATCGAATCTTTCCATTGATCTGAATGCATAATCTCTGTAATTTTCAAAACCTGCATTTAGAGCTATCTTGTGTCTGAGTTCAATCAATTCATCAAGTATCTCAGTGATCCTTTGTGAATCCTGCATCCTCCTTTCCCTGACCAGAATCCAAGCCTCACGCCTCACCTCTCGGTCATTGGACTCGAGAAAGCGCCTCATTTGCGGCAGAGTATATTCCTCGCCTTGAAACTCGACAGTCATCGCACCTACAATCTTCTGGTACTCAGTTGAGAGCTTAGTACACTGAACCGACAGTGGGATATTTTCCTCCCTGAATAGTTCAATGGAGTTCTTCATGCTCCTTATGATTAGGTCATATCTTTCAGGTAGTTGTTCTAGGTAGTCTAGATTGATTATCTTCAGGTCCAATTGATTTGAAATCTCTGACATCTTGGGTCTTATGTTCTCTACAAATTCAAGAAAATCGGCCTGTTTTTCCTCACTTTCTGTATCGCAGGTCATTCCGATGTAGAGTTTTGCCCCCGCCTCTGAGACATGTTCTGCCATATCCGAGATGTCCGAGAAAAATACCTCCAACTCATCGGTGGAATTAATCTCACGAGATATTAACTCGTTCGTCACGGGTTCAAGTGATGCCCATGATGTCGCATCGAAGTCCTGGCCTAGCGGAAACATCAATCACACCTAGTTTCTATGAGAATATGGGCCTATTGGCAATGGCCCATCATCTTTGGTGTATTTCTGTCGCTTCCATTGCTCAGCAGCTTCTTTGACTTCCTTCCTCATTTTTTCCAGATCTGGATGGTCAGGATTTTCCTTTTCTGTCCAACAAGCAGAGCAGTATCTAACTCCGGAGTGGTCAATATAATTGCCCTTAGTGCAACCAACCTCACAGACAGAGCAGACACCATAGCCGTAGAACCTTGACATTGGTCATCCCAAATTGAACTCACGTATCAGATTGACTGATTCAATTAATTATCGAATTTGAAAGATGTGACATAAACGACTCTTCTAGAGTTGAATGTGAACCCTCAATCCAGGTCCCGTTGATTTGCGCTAACCCCGATTGAGATGGAACAGGTCTCCTAGGCAACAACTCCCCTCCAAGGCTTGAAATCAAATGCAAGGCCTTTGAGGTGTTTTGGTTGTAAATCTCAGTAGAGATCTCATCATTATTTAGGGGGGACTCGCCACGAACCAATGGTAGGAAATATATCCATGATGGCCCACTGCCAACTGCTAGGCCTGCTCTCTTGATCCCCTCGGAAATTTGCCCAGTTCCCGCTACTATCCTAAGGAATTCCGTATCTGGAGATCGAGCGAGACAGTCGCCACGGATCTCCAACCTTCGCAACATACTCCATGCAGCCCATGCATGCCGATCGCTGGCTACAGCCCCGTCTCGCATGAGGCCCCAGCGATCATTTGGGCGATTGCAGACAAACGAGGAGAGGACACCGGCAGTGGATTCTATTGAATCGTGTTGGAATCCCCAAATTGGAAACCACGGAACCGGACTCTCCATGCCCTTTTGACAGATAGGGGAATAATCAATTCTTTCCAGGGCTCGATCTTATGATGTTTCTTGCCTCTTCCCTTATGCCTGAGGCTAGCTTGATGCTCCATCCTTGCCCACCAGCCAATTTCTCTAGGTCACGGTCAGTCATCGAGGCCACATCCCTCACCGACTCAACGGATAACTTCGTGACCATGTATCTAGCCCGGCTTCTGCCAACACCCCTGATTCCCACAAGAGGGATAATATCGGATTTGCAGCCATGTTGTATCCTTGTCCTCGCCTCTCCTAGGATTTGCAACAATGTCGAGGCCAATGAATCATCACTGAGTAAATCACGTTTTGAGTCACTCAATATTCTGATTGACGATCTGAGGAGCCACTCGGCAGCCTCAACTCTAGATCTGAGGTCCCCTGGTTGAATGCCCCATTTTTTTTCCAGATCAGACATTTTCGCCTCCTCCATCCAATCCATAAGAACTAAACTTGATTTTACCGATTCTAGTTCATCCATCGGATCAATAGGCAGGAGTTTCTCTCTTTCGTGTGCATGAGAAGCAACCTCCATATCGTGAACTTCGCTAGTTTTGACCCAGAATCTTTGAAAGTCCGCAGTCGAAGATACTAGGTGGATCAATGAAAATGGGGAGATTTGGCCAACGCTGTCAATTCCTTCCAAAATCTGACCGGCCCGGATTAGGCCATCACACAACGTTCTACCAGACAATGGGCTAAGGTACAGCCTTGCAACTGAAATTCCAAGCATTGTCGATGAATACGACATGGTCAGAGACTCAATGGAGTTTTGTTGCTTTTCCTCGATCGAGCTAGCGCGACTGAAACCAAAGACAGCAGGACCCTTTCTTGGTGACAGTTTCCTTCTGTGATCAAAGGAATTGGAAATTTTCTCAAGGTCAACAATCCCCCTAGCAGCCATTGCCCAGTTTGGGACGTTGTCTTCCCAAGGATCGATTTCGTTTTTGTTCTCCCTCGAACTAGATATCATCTCTGCGACGCTTTCATCTTCCCCGACTCTGACGATCATCTCGTTGTCAACCAACCAGGATATCGATCTGTCTATCCTCTCCTCGAGGTCTTCCTTGGGTATGGTGCTGGAGAGGAAGGTCATGGAAAGGAAGGCACTCAGTGAGAATCTGTTGTCGATGCCGCCGGTCGCGATCAGTGCCAGTATGTGGGTCAGCAGTGCAGGGTCTTCTCTTGCGTTCGAGGATCCTGGAACGGCCAATTTTGAGGTCACGGGTTCCACGTCGCCAAGGATATACCTGTCAATAATTAGCTGCTCCTCTTTGGGACTTTTTGCGATTACAATCCCCTCTCCATAGGGATCATATCCTGGCCTTCCAGCCCTGCCCATCATCTGTCTTACCTCCATGGCCCTTACTGGCATCGATCCGCCAGCGACGGAATTCCATCTTCTGTAGTCTCGTACAATTACTCTCCTCGAGGGGAGGTTGATGCCCTGAGCGAGCGTTGGTGTCGCGACGAGGGCTACTAGTGAGCCTTCTTTGAAAGACTCCTCTATGATGTCCCTCTGCCTGGGGGAAAGGCCTGCGTGGTGGAAGCCAACGCCCCCAGCTACACATTCACAGAGCGCCCTACCCATGCTCGTGCTCTCGTTGACATTTTCGAGTTTCGAGGAAACCTCGCCCCAGAGGGTGATTGAGCCCTCGGCCATTTGGGGGTTCCCCGCTCTTGCTTCCCTAATCAGGTGCTTCGAAAGCTCCCTTGCCTCTTTCTGGGCAGAAGCCCTTGAATTAACGAATACCAAAGCCTGACCATTATCCAGAATAGTATCAGAGATCAGGGCACGAAGCATGTGGTTGGGGTTCCCGTCTATTGTCCTGGGTTCGGGCAACTCGGTTGGATCCTTGCCGTCAACCCTGTGAATTTTCAAATTAAGGTCTGAGAATGTTCCCGATCTCAGCTCAACCGGCCTCCATTCGGACGTTACTAGTTTGGCATCTAGCCATTTCGCGATTTTATCTGCGTTACCGATTGTGGCTGACAGTGCGATTATCTGACAACTAGGGTTCTGATGTTTGACCCTTGATATGATTATCTCCAAGGTCGGACCTCTTCCATGGTCATCGATCAAGTGGAACTCGTCCACGACTATGCAGCCAACTGTGTCGAGAAAGCTTCCTCTTGACCTAATTAGGGAATCCAATCTTTCGCTGGTACAGACCAAAACGTCCCAATCATCCAACGAACCAATCTCGCTTCCTCTGTCCCCGACCGCAAGGCTACAGGTCAGATTTAGTTCCGCGCACATCTTTTTGATTTCTGTGAATTTCTCCTTGGCCAAGGCTTTCAGCGGAACTACGTAAATCCCCCTTAAGCCTTCACTTCTCAGAATTTTCTGGAGCATGCAGACGTATGCAACTGCAGATTTCCCACTCGCTGTTGGGATCGATAGCATCAGATTCTTTCCCGTCAGTCCGTGCTCAATCCCTTCAGCTTGTGGCGGGTAAAAATCAGTGATGCCAAGGACATTTCTTATGGCACAAGCTAGGACATCATCCAGTTCAGAAGAACCGGTGCCGACTCCCTCACCGCTCACCATGGACCCTCTCTAAGTGTCAGGGCGCTAAAGGATGACGTTTCCTTGCAGAGTCATGTCCACCTGTGGTAAGCTGGATGACCTTGCTTGACTGCTACAAACAGACCCTCTCCTTCCGCGCATACTTTCCCCTCACATTCCAACCTCATGAGGACCCTGACCCTGTCATTCCAATGATCTGGGTCAATTGCCCATGCACTAATTGACATCTTCGCACCATATGGGGTGGGCCTCTTCAGGGTCACAGAGTAGCTGGCAGTTACGGTACAAGGGGGTTCTTGCAACCCGTCTCTGTCCATTAGTGCGATTGCAGCAGTCCAGTTCCCATGGCAGTCCAACAGGGTGCCAATTATCCCACCGTTAATCATGCCGGGGAAAGCTTGGTGTTTCTCAGATGGATTGAATTCCATTTTTAGTCCGTTCCCGGATCTGAAGGAGCGAATCCTCAGGCCCTCATCGTTGGATGGTCCACACCCGAAACAGATGCTATTTTTTGCATATTTCTCCTGCACCGATTCGCCCTGCTGGTCTTCCATGCAGGGGCGGATAGAATTTCAAATTCAACCGTTTTGGATAGACCGCAGCATCAGTGTCACTTATCTGGCACCCCTTGTTCGTAGTCACGTTGACCGATCCTGTTGAAGCCAATGACCCTACTGTGGGTGCTAGGAGACCCTCGAAGAGACGGAGATCTCCGTTGAAAGTGGTCAACCAGATCCCGAAAAGAAGGCGCAAGGAGATAGAAGACTCTGGGCAAGAGGAAACCTCTTCTCCCGAAAAATGGTCGCGTCGAGCTGGGCAAGGGAAACACATAATCGAGCGGAGAGGGGTTAAACCTGGAGAGGTCAGGACGATCCCATTCAACCTGATTGATTCGGAAATAGGCGAGTCATGGTCCGTACCCATCACTGTCGTGCATGGTGTCAGACCGGGCCCAACGGTCACTCTACTCGGCGCGGTCCATGGGAATGAGCTTGTAGGCCCCCAAGCCCTGACTTTCCTTCAATCAAATCAGATCCTCGGAGAAGGAAAGGCAATCGATGTCAACTCAATGTCTGGAACTTTGAGGATTGTACCAATCGTGAATCTTCCAGGCTACAGAAACAGCACTCGCTACACTCCCGACGGCAGAGACCTGAATCGCTTCTTTCCAGGTAAACCTGAGGGAAACACCACTCAAAGGATCGCTCATAGGATTTGGAACAAGATAATCAAAACGACTGACTACGTAATTGACCTGCACTCTGCAGCCAGCGGCAGAACGAATCTACCTCACATCAGGGCGAACCTAGCCCATCCAAAGAGTGGTATGCTAGCTAGGTCGTTTGGTACTGAGGTTCTACTAGACGGACTAGGGCCCAGGGGCTCCCTGAGGAGGATATCAAATGAATTCGAGATTGGATGTGTGACATTTGAGGGAGGAGGCGCGAACTCGATAGATTCAGATGCAGTACAGATAGCCACATACGGTATTTTGAACGCCCTCAGATCACTTCGGATGATCCCAGGCTACCCAAGCAGCCCGAGATTTCGCCTACTCGCCTCTGGGTCCGTTTGGATCAGATCCGACCATGGTGGCCTGCTGGACGTATTGGCTCCCGTTGGATCATTGATTGAATCCGACGAGGTCGTCGCAACGGTCACCGATCCTGAACACGCTAGGGAATCAGTCGAGATTAGATCCCCTAGTAGAGGGCTACTAATCGGAATGGCCACTCACCCATTCGTAACCGCGGGAACCCCGATAGGCCATTTGCTGCCATTGAAGAGGGGCCTTTCTACAATCAGAAGCAGGCTAGATGAGGACGATGTATTGATGTTAAGTGGAATTTTAGAGGATCCGATATGGAGGGAGGATGAGACTGAGGATATAGATCTCCAACCTTCGGATGAGAGCTCCCAAGCCGGTTGGGCGAGCGTTGATGACTCAGCGCTTGAAGAGGAAGACGACTGAGATCATCTTTTGCTCTTGAAGTTAGGAGCGGCGGGAACCTTCCGATTATTGTGAAGTTTAGAATATTCATCTGATTGTGGAGCACCATAGGACAGAATTGCCTCATCCAAGACGGCCTGCCTCCTCCTTGAGGAGAAGATTACAGAGCACAATGCAAGTACGCCGATCGAAATCACCCCCGTCATCGCGGGCCAGTATGCCTCCCCAAGGGCCAAGGCGTCCTCAAGTACACTCGTGGGTGGTGACCAGAGCCTCACCTCTATCTGCCATTGCAGGGTTGTTTCCACGCCAGAGTCGAGTATGTGGAGTCGAAGGTAGGTCGGAGTCGTTGACTCGCACAAGTTGGTGTTGATTATGTCTAGACCAACCTCGGCACAGTCAAGCACGTCCAACTCCAAGCTCCCGTCCTCGGATTCGTTAACAATGACTCCATTAATCGTCCATTGAGTGATCGCCTCTACACCATCGGGGAACTCAGGAGCTCCCAAACGGAACGTTACGTTCGACGCTTCCCAGGGTAGAATCCCTCCAGCGTGACCCAATTTCTGTGATCTGTCGATGCCTTGGTCTATGGCTCCATCACAGTCTTGGTCTATGCCGTCCCAAATCTCGATGCCAGTCGGGTTGACTGCTAAGTCCTCGTCATCACAATCCTCGAACCAGTAGAAGCCATCCTGGTCTCCATCCTCGTCAAATACTCTCGGATCACTTCCGAATAAGTTAATCTCGTCACCATCAAGAAGGAGATCTCCATCTGTATCGCTGTTCAACGGCATTGTGTCGTGTTGATGTACTTCATCGTAGTCTGATAGCCCGTCTCCATCTCGGTCCTTGTCGATGTAATCTTCATCTGAAAACCCATCACAGTCGTTGTCCTTTTTGTCAAGAAGTTCCGGGCTGATTGGCGAGGTGCTGGAATCTTCGTCATCGCAGTCTTCGAACCAATAGAATCCATCCGAGTCAGTATCTGGGTCAAAGGTAAGTGGGTCTGTGAGGCTGGTTGTGATCTCGTGACCGTCGTCAAGCCCATCGCCATCTGAGTCAGGGTTAACCGGATTTGTTAGGTGTATGTTGTACTCATCGTAGTCGCTAACCCCATCAAGATCAAGATCCGTTTCCACGAAGTCCTCGTCCACATCTTCATCACAATCATTGTCCACGCCATCCAGGAATTCAACGCCATCGGGGGAGATCATAGGGTCCGCATCATTACAGTCCTCGAACCAGTACCTGCCATCTTGGTCCGAATCAAGATCGATAACAAGCGGGTCTGTTGAGAAAACCAAAACCTCGTCTCCGTCATTGAGCCCATCCCCGTCAGTGTCCGAGTTCAAGTAATCCGTCTGATGGACGTGAAATTCAGTCCAATCCTTCAAGCCGTCGAAGTCTCGGTCGGTGAAATTGAATCCTTCGTCCACGTCAAAGTCGCAGTCGTCGTCGAGGCCATTCAGTACTTCGGGCCTCCCAGGGTTGATGAGTGGGTCGTTATCATTGCAATCGTCGAAATCGTAATAGAAATCACTGTCATTGTCCATATCTGGTATCAGGGGGTCACTTTGGTGAATTATGATCTCCTGCCCATCTAGTAGCCCATCCCCATCTGTGTCGGGGTTGAGTGGATCTGTAAAGTGAATCAAAATCTCTGATCCATCCGAAATGCCGTCTAAGTCAGAATCAGGTGATAATGGGTCGGTTCCGTTCTCAAGCTCTGCCGGGTCGCTAAGACTGTCATCATCTGAATCCCAATCGTATGGGTCGGTTCCATAGGTTCCAACCTCGTCCACGGTTAGCAGACCATCTCCATCATGATCACTCTGGGTATCTACTCCGTGGAGGACCAGGCTCCACGTATTCAAGGCCCCAGTGCTCCCTGGCTCGGAGTCTTTGATTCTAATGCTCCACGTTCCGTTGGAGGACTCGCCCCAGTGTGCAACTGACCCGAAACTCCAATCCTGAATGTCTGCCCCGGTGTCCGAGTTGGGGGACCGGAGCGTCGAAACCGTCCCATGCGGAGATACAAGCTCGATCTCTAGATCTCCTCGATTCGGATGAGTTATGTCCACGATTATGTCTATTGATTCCAGTTCTAGTTGATCAGTAACAACAAAATCCGACACAATCCAATCATCAGTATCTGGAATTGGAATCGGGGAACTAGAAGGTCCATAGGTCACATTTGTCTCGGGCGCGAGCATTGTCCAGTTAACAGCGAGATCCGTTGCCAAACCTGCATCAACCACTCCGAATCCGTATTTGTGAGAGAACCAATTCCCGGCTTGGTTTTCGACCCAGGATGGGTCATTGAAGTCATTTTTCCTAGAGGATTTCACAAGTAAGTCCTGTACGTCCCTCCAGGTGAGGTTGGGATTTGCTTCCAAGATTAGAGCGATAACCCCTGAAACAAGCGGCGTTGCACTCGAAGTGCCGCCATAGCTATTGGTAGTGTTGCCACTCGTATACCCGGAGGTGCCGACAATATCAGTGGTCGTTATTCCGACTCCTGCTCCATTTGAAGGCGCAGACACTAGGATGTTGGCCCCGGGTTCAGCATAGTAGGACTGCTCTCCGTTGTGGTCGACCGCTGTAACCGCGATCGTGTATCTACTGTTTGCGTAGCCGTCTGCATTGGAGTCGTCTTGGGATTGGAGGCCATTGCCAGCAGCCCATGTGTAGATGTTACCGAGCCCACCTCGTCCATTGTATGCCCCACTCTCGATCGCAGCCAGTGTCAATGGACCGGGGGCTGCAAGGGTCGCTCCATCATCAGAGGGGCCCCAAGAGTTCGAGTAGATATCGATAGATTGAGGCATGTAAGAGAGGGCCTGGGCCTCTAGTGAGTCGGGTGACCAGCATGCGATGAGCCTACTGCCTGCGAGGTTAGCCCCGAACCCTGATCCAACAACATCAACCCCGTTATCGCCAAGGGCCCCAGCAACCCCGGCTGCGGCAGTTCCATGCGCGTCGTCCCCGTCAGGCTGCGGATCCGCATCCGATGAACAGAAGTCATAGGACAGGGAAGAGAGATAATTCGGGCTTATGTCCGGATGGCTGTGGTCTAGGCCATCGTCGATTATGGATATCGTCACACCAGACCCGTTGAAGTTATTCCACGCTCCGGTTATGTTGACATCTTCTCCAACACTACCCCCTGATTGACCGGTGTTGTCCAGATGCCATTGGTCGGGGTAATCAGGGTCGTTTGGAACAAAACGAGGAGTTTGTCGATGCACCTCCTCTGGGGCGAAAAGCTGTATGAATCCAGATCTTTCCAAGGAAAGGAGATTTCCCAGTTGGCTCGATTCATCATGCTGCACCCACAAGTAAGCCCCATCGATGACGTCAACTTCGCTAATCTTTCCACCAGAGAGCACCTGTCCGAGTTCCTCCTCACTTTTCTCAGAGAGGATAATCCAAGATCCAGTATGCTCACTAAGGTTGACATCTTCTGAGACCGCCCTCTTGAAAGATGATTGAATTACCGGGGACAACCCATCAATCAGATCCACCGTGGTTGATGTCTGTAACTCGGCCCCCTCGGCTGAGCCCCCATATGGTGCGACCAAGAGGAGGAGGACGATCAAAACCGAGGTTCGCACATCGTTCTCGAAGTGCACCAGAGTAAAAATCAGACCCCTTCTTTGTGCGCCTGGACGCAGAGGAGTAACTCTTCATCTGTCATGAGCCTGTTTTTGGATTTCGCTACATTGAACAAGTATTCAACAAGCGAGTCCTCTACTTCTATTTCTTTGGCCTCTAGCCAATGTATGATGTTCGATTTACCACTCATGTGCCCGACTCTGATGACTTGCTCAAGTCCATAATCCCCTGCAGGCACCCCCGAATACACCCTGTCGGCCAACCAGGAGTCTCCCTTTCGCAATGCCTTGACCACAGCCGAGGCGTGAACGCCAGTTCCAGTTTCGAAGGCGTCGCTTCCAAAAACAGGGTAATTCTTTGGAAGAGGGACCTCGATGTACTCATTCGCCTTTTGCACATACTTGTTGAGGCTCGTCAGATCGTTTGATATCACTCCCATCAAACTCAGATTTACGAGGGTTTGATCCAACGGGGCGTTACCAGATCGCTCTCCGACTCCAAGGGCAGTCCCATGTATGACATCGGCACCAGATTGCACCGCAGCGAGATTGTTGGCTACGCCCAGCCCCCTATCTTGGTGCCCGTGCCAATTCACTTCGATATCCCTCCTTTTCACACCTGAGTCAGGAATCACCTCATTCTGAATGAAGGACATCAGACTCTTGACGCCCCCAGGGGTCGAATGGCCACATGTGTCGCAAACACAAATTCGATCCGCACCAAGCTCGATCGCCCTCGTATATACGGACTTGATGTCCTCGGGCCGACTCCTTGTTGTATCCTCTGTGACGAACATAACTGGGATGTCATTGTCCACTGCAAACTCAACAGCCCTCTCGGCGGTCTGCATGATCTTGCCCATCGTCCATCCTTCTGTGTATTGTCGGATTGGCGAAGTCCCTAGGAATGCACTGGCTTGAATCTTCATCTCATGCTTGGCTTGAAGCTCGACGAGAGGGGCTATGTCCGAGATCACAGTCCTTACGGCGCATCCTGGTCGAATTTCGTAGTCATTGTCTCTGATGTGCCCTAGCATCGAGTCTATGTGATCCAAGTGGAACGGACCGGCCCCAGGTAGCCCCAGATCCACTTTCTGTATGCCCAGATTTTCCATGAAATCCAAAAGCTCGATCTTTTGTTCTACTGTAGGGTTCCTCGCACTTGGACTCTGAAGCCCATCGCGGAGGGTTTCATCATCAAACCAAATTGGATGTGGATGGGCCGAGGGATCCCGGGGAGGCCCTGGCTCGATTTTGTTCCAGTCGTAGATCAAATCTCGTTGGTCCACCGGTGGCTCCTCCAATTAGACAAGCGCGCTGACTGTGTTTGAAACATTCGCAAATAATCACGAAAACGGAACTCCAGTGGCTCGATATCTGCTTTCGCTCCTGATAATGATGGCAAAGGAAAGCAGGAGCCCAAGAATCACTCCGCTGAAACTCGAGGCTGCAGCCAGAGCCATGATGAAAACCAGTCCCAGAAACAACTGAGACACCCAGAACGATCGGGCTGCCGTGGGTAAGCGACCGTTTGCGTCCTTCGCCTCATCTATGGGTATCAAGAATACCGTTCTTATGTACCAGAGAGAGATTACAGCAGAGCCTGCTGTCAGTGTGAGGTATTCTGTGCTGAATTCACCAGAATGGAAGAGGTAAGGCCCCCATAGAGAAATCAGAAGCAATAACACCCCGTAGAGCTTCATTTCTATCAACGTCCTCGCAGCTCCCTTTTCTCCTGGGAGCATCGGCACTCCGACTTGTTTGTACTCTTCTGATTTGTACAGGGCCAGAGCCCAGAAATGAGGCGGGGTCCAGATGAAAATCACACCGAGCATGTAGAACGGAATCAGGCTACCTGTATCGGAGATGGATGATAAGAATCCACTTAGACTACCTAGATCGAGGTCACTGGGCCCCTTGGCGACGAACCAACCTATCAGGGGCGGGGTGGATCCAGCAAAACCACCAATCACAATATTCTGCACCGTCCTTCTTTTGAGCCATATCGTGTAGACAAAGACATAGAAGAGAATACTGAAGGCAGACCAGAAGGCAGCGACCTCACCAGCCGTGTAATTGAACCAGAGGACACCCAGGAGGGAAATCGTCACTCCAAACAAAAGGGCATGATTCGCATCTATGTCGCCTGCTGGCACTGGCCTCTTACTCGTCCTCTTCATTTTGGGGTCTATGTCCCTATCATACCACATGTTGATGGCATTGGATCCCCCGGCTGTCAGGTACCCGCCGACCAAGGTGATTAATGAGGCTTCAAGTGTGTGAGCGAAACTAGGCCTCACCTCTGTCATGAGGTCGTGGACCACAACTGCGGAGATTGCTGTTATTTGGAGCAGTAAAACAACACCAGGCTTCGTTAAACGAAACCATTTGAGCATGCTTGGCGACATTCCATCCCACCTATGAAGAGAATCCAACCACCGCGGATGATTGGGAGGGTTGATCGTAGCCACTCGCGATCCATGCTGTCGCCAGGGTCAGGAATGCAAGCGAGCCCAATAGGAGGTGTATCAGTGAAAGCACTTCATAGAATGAATTTGTGAGTGGGTCGTACGAGATGACGTAAAGGCCACCTAGGATCGCATTGAAGATGAATAAGAAAGTCGCCATGCTTGTCCATTGTGATAATCTTGTAAATTTTGAATCAGATTTCGCATGTTTCCTGAACGAGTAAGTTGCCAAACACAGACCGGCCCCCTCCACGGCCACTAGCACCCTGTGGATGATCTGGGAGTCCGTGGCGATATCATCAACAGGCACCAAGATCTGGCCTTGGCACAGCGGCCAACTCTCTGTGAACCCGGCGACTCCACATCCATAGTTGGCACCATTGGTCGTAGAGACATAAACCCCGACAAAGACCGCCGCTAGGGCACCGATAGATGAGTATGCAATGGTCTTCCTTTGCCTATCGTCTGCGACTATCTTGATCTGCGAGGGAGCGCCTCCAGTCTCGCGCCACCTCAGGATGAGATACCATATCATTGACAGGCTGAATGCCAGAGCGCTTACGAGATGTAGTGCTACTGACCAGTGCTCGTTATCCATCCTTACGGTGAGATAGCCGAGGAATCCCTGCCAGAGGATGAGTCCGGCCCCCAGGCTCGAGGCGAATTTTACAGCACCGTCCACACTCTGTTTGCGAGTGGCCAACCACAGTAAGGCCACCATTGGGGCCAGGACAACTCCTGCCAGGAGCCTGTGGAACCACTCTGTAAATATCTCGAACGTGGTGTATCGATGATTGGCACCTCGCGAGTCGATCTCATCGGGGTTGTCCTCCCACCAGGATTCTTGTTCTTCCTCTGATACGTCGAATCCCCAAGTGCCAAAGCAGGTCGGCCAGTCTGGGCAGGACTCCCCTGCATCGTAAATCCTGATCATACCCCCCATTGCGATTACGGATCCGGTGACGGCGAGGATTGCAATTGCGAGTGCTGAGAGAGGGACGCGCTCAGCCACCCGAGACCCGATCATACCCTTTCGGGCGAATCGACCCCCTTGAATCAGTCGTCGCTGACAGCATCTACATCGATTGGAATCCTGTCGGTCTCGTACTCCAGCGTGGCTATCTTCAAGGGGTCCAGGACGAATCTCATTTTCGCCTCGTGGGTGCCGTAGAGTTGAACGAGCTCATGCATGAACTTCTCACGGAGCTCGTCCTCTGTTACGTAGAGAGGAGCGCCCATGCTTATCTGAAGGGCTCTCGCACCCAGTATTCGGGCCTTTTCGAACCTAGTGTGGACTCGAGGCATGACCCCCTCCGATTGTGCACCGCTCATAAGGGCACCGACGAGTCAATTCTCTGCTCTCGACACCAGCATGCCGACTGCGTTCCCGCCACCAAGGCAGAGTGTGACGATGCCGAGAGATCCACCAGTTCTCTCCATAGAACTCAACAAACTCATCAGGCACCTTGCACCAGACGCCCCCAAGGGGTGTCCGATAGCAATTGCACCCCCTTGAATGTTGAACTTGTCGTCTGGTATCTGGAAGTGGCCCTTTATTGCGCACGAGGCGGTAGCAAAAGCCTCATTGTGCTCATAGAGGTCTACATCATTGGAGGATAATCCAGCCCTACTCAACAACTCCTCGATGCATGGTATTGGGGCTGACATTACTCTTGAGGGCTCGACGCCGGAGGTTTCGAAGTCAACAATGCTACCCAGAATTGGCCATCCATGCTCATTTGCTGCCTTCCTCGAGCAGATCAAAAGCGCTGCAGCACCATCGCTCACTTGGCTGGAATTGCCAGCAGTCACTATTCCCCCTTCTACGAAAACCGGCTTAAGTTTTGAGAGGGCCTCCATCGAGGGACTGTCCCTAACTCCCTCGTCCCTGTTCAAGTCGCCGATGGGGGTAATCTCTCTCTTGGTCCACCCATTGAACCACGATTCAGAGGCTCTGGCGTGCGAGGCCAGGGAGTAAGAATCCGCGGATATCCTGGTCACTCCCTCCTCCTTCGCAATGGTCTCCCCAGAAATACCCATGGAATCTCCAGAAAAGGCGTCTGTCAGACCGTCCAAATGGAGGATTGAGGCAAGGCTCGAATACTCCACAGTCTCTCCCCCAGAGACATCCATGGCAATCATCGGAGCATTCGACATCGACTCCATGCCGCCTGCGATGATTACGTCCGATCGCCCTGACTCGATCTCCATTGCAGCGATCATGACCGATTTCAGCGACGAGCCACAGACTTTGTTGAGGGTTGTTGCGGGGGTACTGTACGGGAGCCCCGCTCCCAATGAGGCCTGTCGTGCTGGAGCCTGACCAGCCCCTGCCTGCAGAACCATGCCCATGTAGACCCCGTCAATCACGCCGCTCCTAGGATCTATTTCCAAGGACCCCAGTAGACCTCTGATCGCCTTCGAGCCAAGTTCTGTAGCCTTGAGGTGCGACAAACCACCTCTGTATTTCCCGAAAGGAGTCCGGCAAAAACCCACAATCACAGGCTCTGGCACGTAACCCCTAACTATCTCAGAGATTTCAACCACTCGGTGCAGCACCTGTGTTCGCCACGCCGGCCTTTCTATGAGCCTTGGGTGAATCCATAGAAACCAGGGTTTCCAATCTGGGGCCTCATGTCCGGTCTGACCAAAACGGTCCTCACAGCCCAAAAATCTGTGAAGATACGGTACTTAGCAGTCCCATCGAGATAGTCAACACCCGATGAACCGCCAGTTCCAGATCTTCGTCCAATTATCCTCTCCACCATCCTGGCGTGAGCGTGTCTCCACTTCACCATTGATTCCTCCAGCTCCACAACGGCGTCAACAAGGGCGCGCGGCCAGGTCAGGAGTGGCAACTCCCTGTATGATTCGATGAATAGCAGGCCAGCTCTAGCGCGGTCGACTTCATTCTCTGGCAGCAGGAAGTCTCTGGCCTGAGCTCTTGATGAATCAAACCTCGCCTCTATCATTTCTCTTTTCATGCCCCCTGATCTAATCATCGACTCTTGCTGGCTCACTGAGTGTTTTGAATAGGCATCAAGATGGGACTCGATGTAGTCTCTCACTATGGCTTCATCTTCCGATTCTCCAGGGCGTGAACCCATGATCGGGGTTCTTCTGATCCAGGAGGTGACGGCATCCAAGAGTGATGGTTTCCTCGAGGCCTCGGTAAGGCGGTTCAAGGCATGTAACTGTGTGGGGTCGCGCTCAGCTATCTTCCTGAATTGTTCGAGGGGGTCAAAGTTCGTACCTCTCATCGACTTGGTCAAACCAAGAATGATTTCCAACTCCCTCATCTGGTAGGACTCAAAGCCCGACGCAGTACCTAACTCATCCCTGAAGGCCAAGAACCCCTGTGGAGTGAGCGTTTCCAATACACTCCATTGCCCTTCCATCAGCCTGAAGATCTCAGTGACCCTCCTCATCCCATGGACGCATGAGGGTATGGCTTCCTCCGGAACCTCTGAATCGCCGAGAGAGTCTCTGATCTCAGAAAGCTCCCTTATCACCTGTTTGAACCACAACTCAAAGGTCTGGTGAACGATTATGAAATGGAGCTCATCATTGCAAATCCCCCTATGTTCGCCTTGCAGACCAAGGAGCTCATCCAGTTGTAGGTATGTGCCGTAAGTCCAGTCTCCCCCCGTCCCATCGTCAGCCATGCCCATCCAATGACGTTCCAGACTTATGGGTTGGGATACAGTGTTGCCAGCATTGATATCCTCCGTGCTGGACCACTTGACCGTGGTTTACATCCCTGATGTCATACCTGTTGATGACGAGATAGAATTGAGGATTGCCACGGAGTCCGATGCAGCCACGCTTTTTCAATTGGTCGAAAAGAATCGGGAACACCTGAGGGCATGGCTGCCCTGGTTGGATGAGACCACATCCATTCAGGATGAAATCGAGTTCATACATGGGCAACTGATCAGACATCAAAAAACAGATGGCTCACTGTTCTTGATTTGGTACCAAGGCAGAACCATCGTCGGTACTCTGAGCGTGAACCAAGTCGATCATGGCAACCAAACGGGTTGGATCGGATACTGGCTCGATCGAGGCCACACGGGCAAAGGGATAATGACAAGGTCAGTGGGGGCAATAGTAGATGTCTTGTTGGTCAGCTGCGGTTTCAATCGCGTCGTAATCGAAATTGGTGTTGGCAACTCAGCATCAATGGCCATCCCATTGAGGCTGGGATTCAGGGAGGAGGGCAAGAGCGTAGAAAGGCAGTGGATGTACGACCGATGGGTCGATAGCCTCCAATATGCCATTACAGCGAGAGAATGGCCGCCTAATCACCTAACTCCAAGTGAGTAGGCCATTGTCAATTAACTCGCAGTTGCCAGGCGGAAGTGCTGACAGCACGTCATCATGATCCAGGCCTGTTGATTTTGATATTATTGAAGCAGCTTTCTCTTTTTTCATGTTCCCGGGACGAATCTCCACCCACCTTTGGCAAATTGAGCTGATGGTACGGGGGGATCCAGGAATTGGAAGTGGCACGCCATTTACCGTCCCCAGCCCTATCGCTAATTTCAAGACGAGGTCTCGATGCCACCCTCGGATCCCTCTCACGACGAATGACCCTCTGCCCAGCGACTCACCGCTTTCCGTGGTTTTACTGACTTGTGACGGCCTTACATGGTATGCCGTTGCTGCAGCCGATCCCGCGCCCCATGCCCTTGACCAACATGCAGCCATTGTCGCCGCCTCCTCTTTTTCTTCTTCTCCAAGAACTTGCAAGTCGCTGGGAGCCCCTTCAATGGATTGGACGAGGGATAGCATTGCAACCCCCTCGTCATGACTCGAGTCTGACTCACTCTCCACCAGTCCATCGAGCCTCTTCAGGGAGCAGGATGGTGCGCCGTGAAGGTCAGCGTGCAAGTAGAGATCTCCATTGGAGAGGTGTTTTTTGACAATGAGATCGTTCCCTCTGGCGTCCCTTCCGCCAATGATTAGCCTGCCGGGGCCGACTATACCCCATCTATGTCTTTCAAACCAAAATTTCCTAGTTCGCTTGATTGTTTTGACGCGACCTTTGGATCTGTCCTTCTCTGCCTTGCTGCTAATCTTTGTTTGACGTTTCTCAGTCACCTCAAGAGCCCTCTTCGCGCCTTGTGCCTTCATCTTCAGTGATCTTGACCTCTCGAAGTATCTCTGGGCACTTTGATGCACTGTCCCCTCAACTTCGATCTCCACACATTCTCCGGGAGCGCTGTTCGAATCACGCAGGTATACCTTGGCGGTTTTCTTCGCTGGGTCGAGTTCTTTTATCCACTCTGACCTCTTTGCCTCATTGGCTGCCACCGACCAGCCAACATCCTTGATATGGGAATCTATTCTGGTCCTAATCTCCTCCAAGTGGGCCCAGTTTGTCAGCATATCCGATCCTATTTTTTGGAGCTCTGAGGCCTCCTCTGTAAATGCGTCAATCCCACTTCGCTGTTGTGCTGCCCTTCTAGATAGCCTGTCTTCCTCCCCCCCTCCTGATTGTTCCTCTACCTTCTCAGTCATCCTCCTTGCCAACGCGTTGGCATCATGCTCCCCGAAAACGTGGTCAATAGCCTCACTCAATGAGTCGAGCTCGGCTTTCATCACGTTGTTGACAGGGGCATTTGAGAATGGTGAGAATGATACATTGTGCGAATCATCAGGGTGAGTATTGACGAACGCCTTCCCTGGCCGGTCTGCCTGATCAATGAGGTCTTTGATCGTCTTGATGACCGCCTCTTTGGAGCCGTCATCGAGCTCGTCAATCCTGGATCTGGGGTCCAATCCACACAACTTGCATACAAGACCGGCATATGACCTACCTAGGTTCGCCCTGCCTGCAATCGTTTTCTCGAGATCCTGATCCGATTTTCCGAACTTTTCGAAGAAACCAATGCCATTGATCTCCCTCGGATTCAATGAAGGGGGCGGGGGCGAGTATTGCTCACCTCTCTTGAGGGTCCTCGAGCGATAGGATGCGCTCGTCAGGGGCTGAATTATCTCCCCCGATTCATCGACCAGAATCACATTTCCATCTCTGAACATCTCAATGACCAGTGTCACCACTCCTCTTCCATGCTCGAATTTTAGATACAGAACCCGATCAAACCCCTCTTGTTCCACATCGACTAGTCTCGCGTTCCCGATGTGCTTCCTCAGAGTCATTGCAAAAGAGGACGGGTTCTGGGGCATCGGCCTGTCACGGCCGGAAAGGTAGGCCCTTTTCCCACGAACAATGACAAGGTCCACGGGCGGAGATCCCTTATCCTTCATCCTGATTACAACTTGCTCGTAGTGTGGCTGGTATGCCTTCTGAGACCTCGACCCTATCATTCCTGAGAGCTCAACCCTCATCCTAGCCACGTCGAATGAGGACATACCCTTCTCTGGGACCTGTACCATGTGTCATCGCTCCGTCATGGCCATGAAAGATGATTGCGGTCTCCAGAGCATGCCACAAAATAATCCCTGGAGCGATTCCCAAGTGCGATCAACGACCCACCGCAGATCGGGCAAATCGCATTTTCTGCGAGCTCTTCGATCCACGCTCGTCGGGTTTCTTCCTCGTCCCCCTCCTCTCTCAACCGCTGTAGTATCCTCTTTACCGGTTCAGTGGCGTCTACCCCCGCCAATTGCCACGGATCCGCCCCCAAGTCCTTCAAGCCGCCCTTTTCCCGCCCCTCCAGTTCGTCTTCGAGTGGGACATCCCCTGTCCTTGCTATGGGCCTAGAGATCAGGTAGGCCCCGAGGAAGCCACCTAGGTGAGCTAGATGGGCGACATTTGAAGGGCGGTCCTGGACGGATAGGTCGAAAACCATGTAAACCTCCAGTCCTATCCTAACCAGGCAAATAACCCACACAGGCCAAGCTCTGATCAGGAACAACAGAGGGAACTCAATCTCGTCTCTCGGCCAACAAGCCATGTAAGCCCCCAGTAATCCAAATGCCGCCCCACTGGCTCCGACAGTGGGCCGCGGATCCTCGACGTGAGTGAGGACCCACGTCAAGTTTCCAGCTAGAAGCCCCAATAGGTAGATTGCAATCCATCGATTTGGCCCTAGTTTTTGTTCAAGCGGAACTCCCACGAGGGCTATGACGAGCACGTTTCCCAAGACATGTATCCAACCGGAGTGAAGCCAGGCGGCCGTGATCCACCTGTGTATGAGGGCAGGCTCCCCAGAAATCAGGGGGATCAACGAAAGGAAAGCAAATGGCTGGAAATCCATCCCTAACACTCGAATTGCCTCTGTCGCGAAAGTGACCAGGAGCAGCGATAGGACTGTCGCCAAGGATATGCTAACTCCTGATCGAATAGAGTACACATATGGCCCTACTGCACAGGAGACCAAGACCAATAGTGCGAGGTAATCCAATCCCGTTAAGTCCGACCAGAGGATCTCCATCACAGTTCCCTGGTACTGGGGACTCAGCCGCATCGAATAGCCCCTCCGGCTCCATGCGGTGAACTGAAAGGATACTGCTTGGTGGAAAGGGCGTGGCAAGACCATTGCTAACTTTGGTCGGATGTACCGTCCTGAGGGGGTCGAAGACTGTCCTCAGGGAGATTGACCTGGAAATATTCCCCGGGGAAGTTGTGTGCTTTGTAGGTCACAACGGGTCCGGTAAATCCACTCTCCTAGAGACCTTGGCTGGCTTACATCCACCCAGACATGGTGAGGTGAAGGCTCTCTCCACAAATGGAAGTGAAGTCATAGTATCCGACTCCGAGGGTCGGAGGGCCCCCTTGCCCGGGCTCACCATAGCCCTTCAGTCGGATGGAGCATGCCTTGATGAGTCCGTGATTATGCGCCTGAAATTAGCCTCAACCGTCGCTGGAGTTGATCTGAGCGACCAAGATATCTTGAAGATGATGGCCGAGTGGTCCCTCCTCCACAGGTCAAATGACAGACTGGCGACACTCTCAAACGGACTCAGAAGAAGGGTTTCGGTACTATCTGCTTTGGTTCCGGCATTGAAGTCTGAGAGCCAAATGATAGTGATGCTAGACGAACCGAGCGAGGGGATGGATAAGGCGTCAAAGGAACTACTGAGGTCTTCGATAGAGGAACTCAGATCACAAGGCCATACGGTCATCATCGCCACTCACGACCAGGATCTTTCATGCATGGCGGATCGCTCCGTGGAAATCGAGAATCAGACAATTTCTGTGATAGGAGAGCATTCAGCTCGGAGTCATGGAGCAAAGGATACTCCCATTAACAGCGGTGATAAGGTCATGGAATTCTGCCGTTGGGCAGCCTCTTTGGAACGCAAGAATCCGATTGACACAATCAAGAGGCTGATACCGTCCATGATAGCCATCCTGCTCATTGGGTCAATCGGCTCAGGCATTGTCTCGTCTGATGGATTATTCTCAACATCATTCTATTTGCTGCTACCGGCTTTCATAACTACCATGGTTCAACCTGCGATTATCGATAGGCTATCAGAAGGACGATCAGGAGATTGGTGGAGGGCCCACATGGGGAGATCCATTCGACCTGCGGCATCCATCGTCGGGTCCTCCTGGCTACTGCCACTACCGCTGACTTACCTCGCATACACGATCATCTCGACGGATTCCATAGACCTTCATCCAGAAGCGAAGTTTTGGATATGGCTGCCCGCCTTGGCAATCATCGATATTAGCGTAGCATCCACTGGAATCCAACTCCTGGTTTCTGGATTGAAGAGACGGGGGGCGGCCGTGGCATCTTTGATGATGGTAATTCTTGTCTGGCCATTCTTGATCCTGGTTGATGCAACCACCTTGATTTTGCAGGATGGGATGACTATGGAATTGGGGCTAGAGACTCCTTTGGGGCTAATTATCGCTTCAAGTGCAATCTCAGCCGGTATTTGGGCCTCGGCGGTTCTCATCCCTTCCGACTAAATGCATTGCTTCATGGATGATGATGCCTTGGCACGGTCATGAGGCACCTGTCCTCGTTCGCAATCATGAGTATGTCAATAGGGTTCATTGGCATAATCATAACATCTGTTCTAGGCATTTTCTGGGCACCAGACGTCAATCCTGATCAGTGGAGGGCCCCGGAGGCCTATCGAATCATATTCCTGCATGTTCCATTCGCATGGACATCTTTCCTAGCATTCACAGTCCTGTTTGTAGGATCCCTTGGGTGGTACCTCAGACGATCTGAGTCTGCATGGAGCTTGGTGCAAACTGGGTCTGACCTTGGACTACTGTTCGGCTTTGGAGTCATAACATCTGGTCCGATCTGGGGAATCGCGGAATGGGGGGTGCCTTGGGACTGGGCTGACCTAAGACTGAACACGTTCGCCCTATTGACCGCCGTCGCCCTGTTCATTGTCATGGCGAGGAGATCTCAATTCGACGACGATACAACGAGAGACACGATCGCATCAGTAGGCCTATTTGGGTTCATGTTGGTTCCCATCACAGCCGTGGCTACCACACTCTATCAGAAGAGGCACCCGGGAATCGTGATCGTGGAATCCGAAAGCACCGGCCTGGATCCAGCAATTCGAATTATTTTACTCACCGGCTTCATCTCATTGACACTCTTGTTCATAGGTTTCCTCCTGATCTCTAACCGACTTTACTCAGAGGAGGCCGGATTAGAACAGCAACTCAGAGTACTGGATGCCAGTGACGAGGTGGCATGATGTCAGGAGTGTACCACTTAGCAATTGCATATTCCATTATGATCGGATCTCTCGTGCTCTATGGAAGATGGCTACTTTCCAGACGGCGTTTACTCAACGAGGCTACGGCCAATACCATTGAAGTCCAACCCCCTCCCCCTGAGTGACGGCGGGTAGCGATGACACAGGAATTCTGCATTGTTTGCGGCGCCCCGCCTCCCGTTTACGAGGGCCGAATGTGTGAACACTGCCTGAGAAGTAGGACCGAGCTGTCATTGATCCCCGATAGGCTGCAGCAATCCCGATGCTCAAAGTGCAAACTCCACCAAGTAGGGAAGGGGTGGAGCGATGTGGGCCAATTAGAAATAGCCGAGCAGAGGGTACGGGAAAATCTGGTAATTCTGCAGGATGCTGAGGATGTCGACGTGAGCCTCTCCGTAGAGCCCATTGACGATAGGACCACAAGGATCCATATTCATGTGAGTGCGAACTACCAGCGACTGCCCTTCGAGGACACTCATGAAACACTTCTACAGACAAGCGATGTTGTCTGCCAGACCTGCTCAAGGAAGGACGGGTCTTACTTCGAGGCGGAATTTCAGATTCGATCAACAGGTAGGAGGCTCGACAGTCGAGAACTCGCATCAATCAGGGCGACATTGGACGAGATGATCTTAGACTCCGCCGATGATCCAATGTTCTTCGTCACCAATGAAGGACCGGTTCAGGGGGGATGGGACCTTCAACTGGGTTCCAAGTCCATGGCGAGGATGTGGTCCAGGAAACTCATCAACCGCTTTGGAGGCACATCGAAGGAAACCTCCACAGTCATAGGCGTGAAGGATGGTGCCGAGGTCACAAGGCTAACATTGTCCTACAGGAAGCCCGCATTTTCAATAGGGGATGTGATGAGGCACCGTGAGGAAAATTGGGTGGTCGTCGGATGGCAAAAAGACGGCCCCATTTTAGGGTCGATGAAAGGCAACAAACGCACAGGGAGAACATGGAGGGACATGCAAAAATCCTCGGTAATCTGCTCAGTAAGTGACCAGATTGCGGTTCAAATATTGGACAAGGACGGGTCTGCGGCAGACGTGATGATCCCCGACGAGTGGAAGTTAACCACTGTGGCCCTGCCTTTTGACTACGATGGCGAGGATAGGTTGACCATAGGACAGATAGACCATACATGGACTGCAATACCTTACACTTCCAGCAGGGTGGAAAAAAATGAATGAAAACAAAGAGTTGCTAAAAAAATACGATCGAAGTGACATGGCCGGTTGGACGAGGAAATTCGTGGACGACGTAGAGTCTGCATTCCAAAGAGACATTGGAATAATCGAGGAAAACGACTGGCACGGAGTAATTTGTATCGGGATGGGCGGCTCAGGGGCCGGTGGAACATACCTAGCCGCTATTTCAGACAGGTCCGCGGGATTGCCCGTCCACTTCTGGAGGAACTATGGCCTACCGTCCTGGTGGGGGCCGGAATGGCTTGTTATCGCGACCTCCTACTCCGGTAACACCGAGGAGACGATAACAGGTGTGGAGCAGGCTCTGAGGGAAGGTGGCAGCGTAATCGGGATATCATCGGGAGGTAGACTCGAGGAATTGCTTGATGACTCGGAGCATTCCATCCACATAACCGTCCCGAGCGGGCAAATGCCCAGGTCAGCGTTCGGACACCTTTTCGGGACCCAGCTCTCAGTGCTTTGGTGCATGGGGCTACTGCCAGCACCGGCCGATAAAGAGCTGAGTGAGATGATTTCAAGATTGAGGGACGCATCTGCGGAATGGGACCCAGCGAATGGCTCCAAGGCGATGGACATTGCAAACCTCCTCTCGGGGTCGGAAATCGGCATCGTGGCCCCTTCGGTGATGGGGTGCGTCGCCAATAGGTTCTCTTGTCAGTTGAATGAGAACTCCAATGCCTTCGCTAGGTGCTCGGAGGTGCCCGAGATGAACCACAACGAGATCATACCATGGACCGAAGAAGCAGGCGGCACCCAATCTTTGGTGCTGTTCAGGTCCGATTATGAAGAGGCAAGAACCAGTGATCGGATAGACTGGTTCGAGAAGGAGGCAAACGCCTCGAATTGCATTGTACTCAATGCGAAGGGAAAATCTCTGGTGGAGCAGATGCTCTATTTGTCCCACATCACTGACTGGGTCACCATCATGCTCGCTGTTTCCAGGGGCATCGATCCCTCAGAGATGGCAGCCATACCAGCTCTCAAGGAACACCTTAGCGAGATCTAGTAGATCGGCCCAAGAACTATTCTTGGATCTGGGAACTTGGCCAAGGCCTCAGCCCTGTCTCGTGGATCTACTACGCCCGGCATGTCATGGGTCATGGGATCGAACCAGGACAACTGGAAATGCAAATGAGGCTCCCACCCACCATTCTCGTGCTTGTCTCCGATCCATCCGACAACCTCCCCTCGCTTTACGTTCTGACCACTTCGCTTTTCTAAGATCGAGTCAGAATTCAGATGACCATAAAGTGCCCATATCGGCTTCCCCTCAAACTCATGCCTTGTGACCACGACATGTCCGTAGTCCCCATCTGAGGGGTTGTATCCGAAGTATGCGATTTCACCCTCCTCGAAGGACATGCAAGGAGTTCCGACAGGTCCGCCGATGTCGATGCCGACATGCAACGTCCTTGTTCCCCCAAATAGGTCGGTTTTGTACATGCCAGGTCTGATTTCATCGTATTTCCCGACATCGAATTCCGATTTTGATGGGAGATAGTCGCCTGTCGAGAAATCTCGTACATCGTAATTCTCTGGTAGATCTATCACGTTGTGGAACCGCCCGTCTTTCCATTCATACGACGCCATGTGGATCCTACCGTTTTTTGATATCATTGCGCACTGACTTCTCAATTCCACGGATCTCAGGCAGCTTTCGTGCAGAGCCATCGGCGACCCTCAACCCCTCCAATCTCCTGCCCGATGGTATGACATTGCCATATGATCCAACTGCTTCATTGTACGCGTTCAATGCAGTAGTCAGGCCATTGCCGACTCTCATTAGGTCACCTCCAAATTTAGCCGCCCGATCATAGAACTCCTTCGCATTCTCCAGAATCTCCCTAGAGTTATCTACGGACGATTGCTGCTGCCAGTAGATCCCCACGGTCCGAAGTAGGGCAATTAAAGTGACAGGCGTGGCGATGAGAATGTGATTATTGAATGCATATTCCTGCAGGCTAGGATTGATCTCAAATGCCGCTGATAGAATTGGCTCAGCAGGAATGAACATCACTGTGAAGTCCGCCCCCTCGACAAGATCGGAATAATTCCTGTTGCTCAAGTCGTCGATGTGCTTCTTCACAGCCCTGGCGTGCTCTTCCATTAACCTGGAACGCAGGTCGAAATCCTCTGATTCCAATGCATCCCAGTATGAGGCTAGTGGAACTTTCGCGTCAACAGGGATCTTCCCGCCTCCAGGTATCCTTGCAACCATGTCGACCCTCAGTCCGCCCCTGCCCGCAACTAGGGTATCTTCGACATCAAAGTCGCAGTGCTCAATCATGCCTGCTGACTCTGCTATGTTCTTCAGCGCCATTTGGCCCCATTTACCACGTGCCTTTATCGAGCCCCTCAGAGCTGTGGACAGTTGTACGTTTGTGTCCCTCAAACCAACCGTCTCTTTGTGCAGACCCTCGACTGTCCTTTTGAGGCCCTGATATGCTCCCTCACGATTCCTCTCCATCTCGGTGGTCGCCTTCTCGAGGTCTTGGAGCTGTTTTCTTATCGGCGTGATCAGCTCTTCAACAGCCTTTGTCCTGGCTTCTATGTCCTTCTCCGCAGATGTCTGTACGTTCCCAAGCCTTTCAGCGGCGAGTTTGAGAAAGTCATCCGAGTTTTTCCTTCCTATATCCATCGCCAATGATTCAATCTCTGCCTTGAGTTTCGACTCCGAATCAGCCTGAGCTCTCAATCGCTCCTCAGAGCGAATTATCTCTCTTCCTAATTTTTGATTCGCGAGGAGCCAACCCATGGCCCCGCCGGTAAGCAAACCTGCTCCAAGCAGTACTATGCTGATGGGTTCCACATTGTTACTTCGCAGTCCTAGGTACATAAAGAAGTGGAGAATAACCCTCCTTTGCAAAGGTATGAATTGAGAGCGCCACAGCCATACATCATGAAGCTCAAGCAGCTTGCGATCAAGATCTCGAAACTCGCTGGCTTCAGAAATCCGAAAATTGACCTGGAGCAATACACTACGCATGGCGATATCGTTGCCAGATGGATCCTTTCAGCAGTAGAATTTGGGGACCTCGGGCCCGGGTCTAGGGTTATTGACCTTGGTTGTGGAACAGGGGTTTTGGGCCTAGCCGCACTGATGTGCGGAGGGTCCAGTGCGATCATGGTGGATATTGATGATCAGGCCATCGAAACGATGACCGAGAATGCGAAATCGTTGGGCCTCGATGGAATGATCGTGCCGATATGCAAGGATATCAGGGCGCTGCCAGACTTTGAAGGAGAAGTAATACTCTGTAACCCACCGTGGGGCAAACAAAAACTAGGTGCAGACTCAGACTTTATCCAGACAATAAAGGATCTGGCCCTTCCCTCTTACGTCCTCCATTCCAGTGGGGCAAAGCACTTGGAGAATGAGTTTCATAACGCAGGTTGGCGTGCTGAGAAAGTCTTCACCATGCCATTTGAGCTGAGCGCTACTTACCCCCATCACACCAGAAGGAGAATGACCACTGAGGCGACTCTGTGGAGACTCATCCCCCCGCAAGCGATGGCGCCGCACCGTTCATAGCCCAGTCTAGGGTGGCATTAACCATGGTTGCGAGTGATGTGTCAGTGACTCCCGGGACTCTTACGGACATAGACCCTGCATCTGAGCTCGGAAATGGCCTTTCGATATCCAGGGATGGAGTTGTGGCCTTGACCTCCGGATTCCTCGTTGAAAAAGATGGGCGTTGGACGGTATCCAATCTCCAGCCCGGTGTGAATACACTCCAGATCGGAGACGACATAATCGGGGAAGTTCACAACCTTCAACCGAAGGTGGCGATTATCAGGGTAATCAGCGTTGAGAGGGAGGGTATGCATGAGAAGTCCCTCCCAGCCCAACAGTTGTTTGCTGACATCACGGTTACAGAGCTGTGTGATAGGTTCATGCCCTCAGCGGGAGATGCAATGAGGAGGAGGGACATAATCAGAGCACGAGTCACAGCTACAGAACCCATGGTCCGCGCTACAACAAAGGCGGACTCGACACTCGGAGTGCTCCATGCAATGTGTACGGCATGTGGTAGTCCGTTACATGCTGACGAAACCACGCCTGATTTCAACGTCATTTGCAGGAGGTGCGATTACACGGGATACAGGGTCCTATCCTCGGATTTTACCAATCTCAACGGACTAGAGACAACCAAGCTCAACAGAGAAGGAACAAGATGGTCAAAGGAGGCTGAGAACCTGCTCGGGCATGATGGGGCGAGGCCCTACCTCTCACCAGTGGCCGATCACAGAAGGGGGTGGTCTCATGAAATGCCCAAGGAGGCGATGCGGACAAGATCCAGCCAAAGCAGGGACCGGCCACGACGAGAAATGCATGAGGCAAAGTGCACACTGTGCGGGACCGAGACCAAAGTCCCATTCAAACCGACACCCGGGAAGCCGATTAGGTGCAGTGCTTGCTTAGACCTGGTGAAGCAAGGGGAAGCGGACGAAGACAAACTGGCCGCAGAGAGAAAAATGCTGATCTCAATGAGGAAGGAGGCTGAGGCAAACGCTCCACTCAGGCTATTCGTCGGAAGGCTCTCCAGAGAAGTCAATGAGGACCTGCTCAGAGCGACATTTTCCGAACACGGGGAGGTAGTCGACCTCCATATGCCGGTTGACAGGGATACCGGCAACAAGAGAGGATTCGCATTCGTGACCGTCTCGCCGAAATCCGCTGGGGAGGCTGCAATCAAAGCCCTCAACGGCTCTGATTTGGAAGGCAGGAAGATCGTCGTCGAGGCTAGTCAGAGGGATGGCGGCAAACGCCGCGGCAATAGGCGTTGACTGTGAAACATCAAGCGCGAACGCCTCCCGGCAAACCCATGGGGAGACGTTGGGTGGTCATAGATGGCTATGAGGATGAGCCAGCGGCCTTCGGGGTCCCCAACTACGTGGGATTCCACATTAGGTACATTTGCGCAGTCCTAGAATCATTGGGTCTGGAGTACTCATACATGACGATCGATGAGTGGCGGCTGGATAGGCGTAGGATGAATGATTCCCAATCAGTGTCGCAAAGGTTGGGGCATGTCGATGGGGCTGTCATCCTAGCCGGTGCTGTGGTGCCAGGGAAGTACATGAGAGGCACCCCCATAAGCCAGCGAGAGGCGAATCAGATACTGCTGGAGATGCCTGATGGCACCCCGCTTTTGTTCGGGGGGTGGGCCATCAGGGCATGGCGGCAGTTAGGTTGGACTCCACTCAGAAAAAATATGTTCATGGCCGTGCAGGATACGGATGCTACATTGGACCACTTCCTGAGAACCGGCGTGTGGAAACACAAGCGGAGGTCCCCCGAGCAATGGAAGAAGTGGGCTTTGAAGGGGGCTGCCTCGAAGGCAGTCACTGAACATCCGGATCTTATCGATGCAGAGGGCAATGCAGGCCCCCTTGTTTACGAGGTGGAGTTGTACCAAGGTTGCGTTCGGTACAAGAGGGGATGCAAATTCTGCATAGAACCGAAAAAGGGAGTCCCAATATGGAGAGAAGAGAGGGATGTAATCGAAGAGGTCCGGATCGCTGCAGACTCTGGGGTCAGAAACGTGAGAATAGGCGGCGCCACTGACGTATACACCTACAAAGCGGAGGGAGTGGTGGATCTAGAGTATCCCATCCCCGACCCCCAACCCATAGCCGAGGTCCTACATGGCATAAGGGAGGACGAGAGAATAGAGGTTCTTCATGTTGATAACGCCAATCCGTCAATAATTTCTGAGAATCTCGATCAGGCCAGTCAAATCACAAAAACGATGTTGGAAACTCTTTCTGACGGAGCAGTTCTATCCTTTGGCCTGGAGTCGGCTGATTCAAGGGTTCACGAAGAAAATTGGCTTAATTGCGACACAGATCAACTCATCAGGGCCGTGAAGCATGTCAACGAATTTGGTAGGGAGAGGGGAGACAGGGGGCTGCCTAAGTTGTTACCTGGTTTGAATTTCATCGCAGGTTTGAATGGGGAGACAGAGGAAACATACAGATTGAACATGGAGCTGCTCCGCAAGATCAAGAGCTCTGGCCTACTGCTCAGAAGGATAAATATCAGGCAAGTAGAAGGCTACGGTTTTCAAGAGGTCCCAAGGGATGCATTTTCAAGATTCAAGGACGAAGTCAGATCAGATATTGACACACCGATGTTGGAGAATCTGCTGCCCGTTGGAACTGTGCTCAAGGACGTGTGGTGGGAGTCCTTCGGGAACCGAATAAGGAAGCCTGAGCACCTACTCGATCCTAAATTTAAGGAAAAATCCAATCATGGGTCGCCGGGAATTACATTTGGCCGCCAGATAGGGGCATATCCCATCTTGGTCGGCGTGCAGTATCAGATCCCATTGGAGACAAAATCAGACGTGATGGTAACAGGGCATGGATCACGCAGCGTCTCCGCCGTTGAAGTGGGATTGGATCCCCGGAAAGTCACAGAATCCCAGTTGACCTCCATACCAGGGATCGGGAAGAAGAACGCTTGGGCCTTGGTGTCCGCCAGGGCAAGGGCAACATCCAGGCGAGCGCCGTTGTCCACCATCCATGAGATGTTCGAGGCAACTGGCCTGTCCATTCCAAGCCACGTGTCACAGGTTTTTCCTGACTAATCTACGGGCTCCCAATGCACATTCATCGCTCCATTTGGGTCTACAGCCAAAACGGGCCTCCATTTGCCACCGTCGGTGTTGGGGGGTATGGAGCTCCTGATCGTTCGAATGACCTGGGGGTGCAACATCACTGACAGGGAGGACCCATCAAGAGAGTATCTCCCCTCCTCGATTATTACTGGATTTGGCGACCCCGGTGGGTTCTCGGGCTCTTCAGGTGACGGGGGTTCGGAACCATCCATTCCATCCTGATTACCAGCATCGATCGGGCTCCCCCCCTCCTGGGATTCATTTCGCTCCATGTCGACCTCTTCTCCTGACTGCCCATCAGGTTCGCGTCCACCGATCTCATCGTCAGTTTCGATTGAGCTAGAATCGGAGTCGCTGCCAATGTTTCTTCCTATCCCTATCGGTTCGACAACCGACTCGCTCCCCTCTTTGGCGGTCCCGATGCCCATCCCCCCTCTCGATGCGTAGAGGACAGCCTGACCGATCAACGATAGGGCTGCTGCGAAAAGCATGACTGGGAACAATAGCCCGGCATCTGGCGGCACTGCTACTAGGAAACCAGCGGGTATGCCAACCAGGCCGAAGCCACGCCTCCAAGCCTTGTCCATGGAGAAGCCAACGAGCGAATGGTGAGCAGAGACAGCGAGCACCAATAGGGGGAAGAGGAGTGCTGAACCAGCAAAGGAATACCAGTAGCCTACGACAAATGCCATGCCACTCGAGAATTTACTGATCTCCTCTCCGTGGTCTGAAAACGAGATCTTCCCAACTAAGCTGGGCCCCCTCCACGCCAGATAGATGAGCAGCAGACACTGAGAGATTGGGGGCAACAAGGAAGTGCTTGTCTGGGCTTCCGACCAGAGAAGGTCTTCAGACACCATGATAGGCCAAGCAACGGTTTGGAACAGCAATCCGAGGTATAGGAGTGCCCTTCTACCTGAGGCTACTCCGTCCAGGGTCATCAGCAGAGATGAGATGACCCATGTCACAAAGCCGATATCCGCAGATAGGAACAACAGTGCGTACATCCAAGCCCTACTGGCGAGGGAGATGACGGTGAGTGGGTCCACTACATCGCCAAGGTCGGTGGAGAACAAACCGATTTCATCACCGGGCTGTTCATCCTCTGGCAAGTAGAACCTGGTTAGGGAGCCTGTCCTGAGCAGGATTATCTGTGCTCCGGATATTACCGCTCCGATAACACAACTCCAAGCAAAGATTTCATCCCAGGCGAGGGATATGAGGTACCCCCTCGCGTCCATCCAATCGAAAAGGTTGCCGAATCCCCAAACAAACGCGATTGGTGCGACGTTGAACCATTGTACAATTCCACTCCTCCAGCAATATCCCGTAATGGCAATTGCGATGAAAATCCATGCAACTCTGAAATCGGGAATAATGTAGGCGAAGGCAAGAATACCTGCGATGCCGATCGTCAGGAGCTGCTCTTGATCCCACCTTGTCTCGCCCATTGGGCGGTCTTCCGATCGAATGGCGTAGAATGAAAAGGCCATTTGTGCAACCATGAACATGGATGTCCACCTAGGCCCAAACTCAGTCTGATCGTTGAGATAGGGGATCCCCTCAAGCAACAAGACGAAATTCTGGGAGGGCAGTTCTGAAGTCTCCAAGAGGTTCGCGTAGACGATCCCAACGAATGGCAGGAGAACCAGTATTGCGGTGTTTACGTGCGTTGTGGCTCTGTATGCAACGATTGCGAACACTGGTATTGCCAGTAGCCCCCCTGAGACGTCAGTACCCCCCATCACCAGCAGTGCAATAAGGGTCCAGGCCCCCATTCTCCGAGCCTGCTCCGATAGATCCTCGATTTCCTTAAGCATTCGATCGACTACAACGAGTGGCGCCACTACTGCGATGTCCCTGGCAACCCTCTCTGGGAGTCCGATGACCCCCAGTCCACCATTGATGTTGAAGATGCTCCATGATAAAACAGCGAAAATGGTCATGGTCACTGCACCTGCTAGTCTGGTGCCGGGACTGACTTCGCCCCTGCCGCCGCATTCGATTACCAGAATCGCGCCGGCGATGACAATATGTGCAATGGCAAGACGGTACAACTCCAGATAACGATATGTGACGTCATCCGGCAGGCAAACCATGGATGCGACCACCAAAGACAACGAGCAAACTACCGTGGGAGACGCCAGTATCGTGCTTTCTCCCCATCTCCTAGACCTGCTCTCCACGTAGACCAACACTCCAATCATGAGGGGCAGCAGATTTGCACCTCCGAACTCGATCGGAACCTCCGCCCTGTCCCGGATGGACAAAACAAAGACTGCGGTCAAGAGGGCGATAACAGAGGCAAGGGTCCACCCCGATGCCTTGGTCCCTATCAATTCTCTATCCGCTCTGCGGAGTTGAACCAATCCAAGGACCAGGATCAGAATGACGAGACTCCAACCAGACTGGTCCGCAAGTGGTATCAGAGCCCCAGCAAGTATCGATGATGAAGAGCCTTCACTGGAAGAAAATCTGCCCCTGGATTCACTCCACATTCCTAGGAGAATCAAAATCGGGAGAAGTATGAGCCCCAGCACAAACGCATTGGAAACAGGCGAACCTCCAACCTCAATGAAAACCCCTCCCTCCTGGTCCGCGATGAATGCGGACACCGTCCAAGCGGCTACCATGGCCCAATACGTGGATTTCACAACCCAGTCCCGGGCATGGTCCCTTGTCTCAAGGTAGACAAACGCCGCGATGCCGACTGACCACGCAATTGCCGCGGCCTCGCCCTCCAACAGAGCCAACGCAAGAGCTAGGCCAATGGGCATCGCAGGCGTCCTTTGCATGGTGGTGGGCGCGAACCAACCAACCAATAGAGCGGCCCAAAGCCAGAACGCCAGCCCGAATGGCTGATCGGTTACCTTGAACGATCCAATTTCGAAATGAGCTGAGTTAGATGCGGCTACGAATTGCATCACCAGGATCCCGAAAATAACAAACCCAGAACTCTGTTCGATCATCTCTCGCTTCAAGCCCCTGTCTGTGGCGGTCATGCCCACCAAGACAACCATCAAGACCATCCAGCCTCCTGATTCTACACCTAGATTCAGCGCGACAAGCACGGGCACCGCCATGCTTGTCCCAGCTGAAATGAGGTACAGCAACGAGCGATCCAACCTCAGGGAGTGAACCATCGCTCCTCCCAGGAGGATCACATGTGAGACAGTGTTCCACTGATCGAAAATGCCCCCTGCGTAGTCAACCCATATCGAAATCGCTGACAAGGACAGCGAGATTGGAGCCAATATCACAACAACTCTGGGAAGTGTCCCCAGATTGTGCCTCTGAATCAGAGTGGTCGACAGTTCCATTACCAATAGCAGCCCTATTGTTTGCACTAGTGCTAACTCCACAGTGGGGGCCCACTGGCCGTCGATTATCTGACCCTCATATGACGTGTACTGCTTGAATGCATATGCGGCATACCTCGCGAGCCAAATTGATGCAAGGGACCCACATAGGACGGCAGTTCCGCCCACGTAATCCTCAACCATACTCTGTTCCCGATCAACTCCATTCTGCCTCATTTTCCACTCGTGGAATCCAATGCAAGAAACGGCAACGGCCCCTAGCATCCCTCCTAATAGGAGATAAGATACATCACTCTCAGCAGTAAGCTCGAACGTGACGAAGTATATGGCGTAGGCGAGTACAGCTGCGCCAAGACCTATTGACGCATAGAAACCAGCCTTGGCCTCATCAAAGCCACCAGAGGAAATCGTTGAACTTCCTGGATTCGAATCTGTCATGCTGCTAATTGAATGGATCGACGTATAGACATTGAGGCGTCATTAATCTGAATTATCTTTGATGCATACATTGAGTGGCTCGGAGAAGAATCCAAGACTCCACTTTCCACCCTCTCTTCCAACCCCACTGTCCTTCACGCCCCCAAACGGTGTTCTTAGGTCTCGGTGCAGCCATGTATTCACCCACACCATACCAGTTCGCATATTCTCCGCCACTCTCCTGCCTTTCTCTAGATCAGTGGTCCAAACACTGCCGGCGAGTCCATATCGGGTGTTATTGGCTATCTCAATCGCCATTTCCTCTCCGTCAAATGGGTGGATCGTGACCATCGGCCCGAAAATCTCCTCTGTCGAGCACCTTGAATCCACAGGCAGCCCTTCGACAACGACCGGCCTCATCCAATTGCCCCCCTTCAGACGATCCTCCATCGAGACTGAGGATCCGGGTCCCCCCGTAAGGCAGACGCCTCCTTCTTTTATTGAAAGGGCCACATACCCCTCCACCTTCTCCAAGTGCCCGCGGGAGATGATTGCGCCAAGTTCGGTGTCCTCCGAGGCAGGATCCCCGATCCTAAGGTCCTCCACGGATTGAACGAATTCGTGCTTGAAGTCCTCGTAAATGGATCGCTCAACCAGTACTCTGGACCCGCAGAGGCAAACCTGACCTTGATTCAGGAACGCAGACCTAGTCACTCCCTTGACCGTCGCATCGAGATCGCAATCGCCAAAAACGATGCTGGCGTTCTTCCCACCGAGTTCTAAGCTTATTTTTTTGAATTGAGGGGCCGCAGTCCTAGCGACCTCTGCGCCTGTTGCCGTGCCGCCAGTGAATGAAACCAAATCTACGCCGGGATGCCCCACCAGTCTGCTTCCAGCACCGCCACCGTCCCCATGAACCAAGTTCACCACGCCGGCTGGGAGGCCTATCTCGTCAATCACCTCCATCAGTAGGTTTGCAGTCATCGGCGTCAGCTCGCTAGGTTTGCAGATGACGGTGTTCCCCATCCCGATGGCAGGTGCGACCTTCCAGGACAGGAGGTAGAGAGGAAGGTTCCAAGGAGTGATAAGAGCGCCTACTCCAACAGGCTTGGAGGATACGTAGTTCATTGCGTCAGACATCTCAAATTCCTCGCCCCGATGATTTTTCAGCATCTCAGCGAAAAATCTGAAGTTAGAAATGGACCTTTCTGCGTCAACGTTCCTGGCGAGGGTGATCGGCTTGCCGGTGTCCCTGCTCTCGAGGGATGCTATTTCCTCTCTACGAAGCTCAAGCCCATCAGCGATCCTAGTCAACCAGTCGGACCTCTCTTCGAAGCTCAGATCGCCCCATTGCCCTCTAGCACTTCTCGCAGACTCAACGGCCATCTCAACATCCTCAGCATTGGAAAGAGGGACCTTGGCGTACTTTCTTCCAGTCGCTGGCTCCTCAACATCGAGCCATTCACCGGAGAGGCTCTCTTTGAATTCCCCTGCAATGTAATTCTTGAGTTCCATCAGGGCCCACCATCTCCCTCGTTGCCGAAGGGGTCTGAACGAGTTGATGCTTCGGCATACTTCTTCCAATCTAATGAGAATCTGTCCCTGTCTGGGTCCCATTCATCCCAGGTGACGATTGACTCTAGAGCCTCCGAATACATGTCAGGGACGATTCCGGGAACTATGAATGCCTTCTGCCTGTGCAGGGGATATGGATTTCTGAGATGGATTCCCAGCACGCCGAGTACCGCCCTAGAGATGTACCAGGTCGCTTGACTATTCCATCCATGGGCGATTTTGATGACAATTCCTAGCCCCTTTGGCCAGTCCTCATGCACTACTGAGATTCCAAGTAGTCCATCCGCCCCTTCCTTTGCAAGGATCCTCCCTTCACCTGCTTTGAGGCAGGTGGAGTCGAGTCGGTTGAAGCCCCCAACTAGATCTGGGTTTCTGTTCATCGCTTCCCAGATCCAATCCTCGTCCTTCCTCGAGGCGAGATTTGCGAACATTATGGCCAGCTCATTGACTGTGTTGGATGTCGTTGGCATTCCACAACCGTCTTTTGCAACCCTGTCTGGGCTCCAGTCTGGGTTCTCCATGTATTCCCTCAGGACGTCGATGTACAAGGGGAACCAGTCCGAGTTGGGTAGGGTGTAGCCAGCACGCCGGATTCCCAACAGGCGCATCCCCCTGAGGACCGCGGCGTGTTCGCCAGAGCAGGTGTGAAACCAGCGGCGAGGGCGCCTGACCTGACGTCCGAATTGTACTAGTGGGACGTCCAGGGGACATTGCATCAAACCCCACTCGGACTCATTCAGGATCGACTGTGCGGCTGCTACATGCTCCGTGTCTCCGTTGTGAGACGAGCATGAAATGGACTTCTGCTCCCAACTCAACTCATTTTCCAAGGCCTCTGCGAAGACCTTCATCATGAAGGGCTTCATCATCGATCTGCCGTAGATCAACACGTTCCCCCCGAATGAGTGGATTATATCTCCCCCATGGGCCCAAGCGATCGCGCCGTGTATGGTGTTCTCTGAGACGTCCATTCTGCGGAAATCCACCAGTGGCTCCCATTCCACGTCCCTTCCGGTTGCGATGTTGTCGAACTTCTCTCCAATGGGCGTCTTTGGATAGACCCTGGATCCGGGTCTACCCGATGAAACCGATGAGGGCCGTTGTTTTGGATCCATTTCCAATCACTTTCCCCCATTGACAATCGGGACCACCTTCGACATAAACGCCTCCATGTCGCGCATGACCCTTTCACTATCATGGTTGAAGAAATCAAACCAACACATGATCCTATCCTCTGGGTGGTACCTGAGTTTCAACTGAGTCGCTACTTCCTGCGGATTTCCGATCACAGCGTTGTTCACCGCCTTCTCGACCTTACCGGGATCAATGGTCCCCTCCAACGCTGACCAGTATGTGGATATCGAGGCTTCCGACTCCTCCTTAGCCCTAGTTGATTTTTGCTCGTCTGAGAGGCCCGCCTCATCGTTGAGAAAAACCATCACAGTCCTCGGCATCATTGACCTACTCCATGCGCCCCCGTCCTTATGGTAATTGGACCTCATTCTTTTGTGAGTCTCTTCGATGACATCGGCGGGGGTGATGCTGAGGTTGAAAACCTGAACAGGCCTCCACTTATTGACTTCTATCTGCAAGGCAGGATCGTGGCTGCCCAGTACTAGGTTCAGCAGGTCCCTCCGCCAATCCTTGGGGATCGTCGCTATGGACTCAAACTCATATCGCCTGGGTATCTGGATCGAGTCCGGAATCTCTCCTGTGCCCATCATTTTCATTGCTGCCTCCCCAACCCTTTCCCAATCTTCATCGCTGCGGAAGCTGGAGCGGGTAAGCACGGTTTCCCTGATCATCGTCGAGTCGATCGTCTCCCCTGACAACAACCGTAGGAATATTTCGCTGGCTTCGGCAAAGATTTGTCCCCTAAGGGCCGGCCATGCGACTTCCTCCAATTCATTCCTAGGCGAGATTCCGTATGGCCTGGCCATGAACTCAAATCGGCCCGCTGAAAACCCGATGTGGACCCTGCGCCGCTCTTCCTGATCAAGCCCATGGAGGGCGAGTAGTGACCCCACCCTCTCCGCTTGGGCAATGGGCCCACCAGAGGCGAGTATGGACATCACCGCGCTACCAACCTCCATTTTGGACGTCCTGGAGAGTACCTCTGATGCAATCTGGAAGAAGTCCGTACATAGCCCGATCTCGCCCGGGTAGTGTGGAACTACAGGCCTCGAGTTATTCTTCTGGACCTCCGTAGACAGATGCGCCTGCGCAATCCACCCGACACCAAATCCCAATTCATCCGCCTTTATTGCCTGTTCAAGGAAATTGGAGAACATCTCCCTTTCAGATGGCTTGTAGCCAGTTGAATCAGGTGTTTGGGATATAGAGAAGAATATGTCGAATTCCATCTTATCCAGCCTCAAATGGAGCGCATTCTTCCACCGTCCACCGCAAGGCTGACTCCCCTGACGGCACCACTCACTGGCAGACACAGCCAGACTATCGCAGAAGCGGTCTCGAAAGGATCCACTAGCCGGTTTATTGGGGCCTGCCCCTTCCAGTTTTCGTAGATCTGTTCCACTGACTGCCCCGTCCTCAGGCTCCTGGCCTTTGAGAGCGATACAAGGCGCTCTGTGTCAGTGTAACCAGGTAGGACATTGTTGATCGTGATGCAGGGGTGCAACTCCCTGGACAGGGACTTGCTCCATGAGGCCATAGCCCCTCGAAGTGTGTTTGAGAGCCCTATGCCTTCTATCGGCTCCCTAACAGACGTTGAAATTACATTCACGATCCTTCCAAATTCAATCTGCTCCATGATTGGGGCGAGGCCCTGAACAAGCAGATGCGATGCATGCAGATGCCTCTTGAATGG
>WTHQ01000018.1 GCA_011523055.1 Methanobacteriota archaeon | reverse complement strand
TTGGGGCGAGGCCCTGAACAAGCAGATGCGATGCATGCAGATGCCTCTTGAATGGCGCCTCAAAGTCCTCAATTGAATTCTCCATTAGTGGTGAACCAGGGGGGCCGCCGGCATTGTTGATGAGTATAGACGCGCGCTCGGCCTTCAGAACGGCCACAGCCTTCGCTACTGCCTGGGTCTTCTCGAGGTCAATCGACAAGGCCTTGTGTCCTGTACCATGCATCTCAGTGATGAGCTCCTCGAGTCTATTTTGATTCCTTGCGATTGGTATCACGCGTGCGCCAGATCTTGCCAGCAGGAGCGCTGTCGCCCTGCCGATGCCCTCCGATGCCCCGCAAACGACTGCTGTTTTTCCAGACAAGACCTCCTCTGAGAATGGGAAGCCCTCGTTCAATATCTTGTTTTTCATTTGGTTCACCTAGTCCACGTAATGCAAATACGTTTGGTCAGCAAGCTTCTTCCTCACGACATCGAGGATTTCATCAGGCGCGTTCCGGAAAGTCGGATGCTCGCTCTCACCTTGCGGACGCCTCATCTCGTCCCATCTCCCCTCGAAGTACGCCTCGAGGGCTTCTTTCATCAGGACCCCTGAGAGGACAAGTGTATGATAGCATAGGTCCTCGTAGGTCATACCCTTCTGTACGCGCACCTCGCGTTTGAGCAACAACTCGCCCGTGTCTATGCCATTGTCACAGAAATGGGTCGAAGAACCAATGGGGATGTCGTGATAGACCGACCAAGCAGGCGAGGCAGACCCCCTGCACTCGGGTAAAAGCCCCGGATGTGAGTTCAGAACGCCGTCTATCGGGTGATCCAAGACCTCGCCCCTGATTATCCTGGTCCCACCAAAAACAATCAGATCTAGTTCGAGATGGCCGATGATTGGCATAATCCTCTTGCTATCGTGCTTATCAACAGTGTGATGAGGTATCTCGAACCCCTCGGACTTCAGCTCAGCCAGTTGGACTTCGATTTCCGGTGCGACCGGCCGACCTGCTATTCGCTTCAGGAACTTATCACGTTCCTCGTCTCCGACCTCCGAGTCCTCCGATATGATCACCTTCGGAACGAATCCTGATGAGACTAACTGCCTGAACATCTCTCTTCCGTATGGGTGTTCCCTCAGGAGAAGAAAGGCAAAATTCGGCATTGACCCCTGTGGCATGCAATAGCCTCCGAGGGGTCATTGGTACCCATGATTTTCGGGTGGGCCAGGCTCCCACCACCCCCCAGCTTCATGACGTGGGGGTGCATCATTCAGGGACTCAACTTTCCTGTGCTCACCAACATCAGGGCTCATTGCCCGGGAGATCGGCTCATTGGCCCCCGACTTTTCATCACCTAGAAAGAATCCAATAATAATCGGGGAGAGAGGGAACAGAACCACGTACAGAGCTCCTGCCACAAGAGATAGAGGCCCCGAGCCCACTGTCATTGACAACAGTATCCCGAAGGGGATGAACCCGATGGCCATCACAACTGGAACGAGGATAACCAAGGACCTCATGTAAGGCTTCATTGGATAAGTTACTATATTCTTTCTGCGGCCTAACAAAACAGACAACCATGAGCCAAACATCTCAACGGCGCCACGACATCGATTGGCTCAGAGTCATCTTGTTCGGCTTGCTAGTGCCGTTCCACGTCGCAATTGGGGTCTATTGGTCCACATACGGGCTGGAGATAAATCCAAACATCGATGATTTAACGGAAAAAGACCGTCTTGAATTCGTCGAGGAGAACAACGACTACAGCGCGGATTCAGTTACACCGGAAAGCATGTTCCTCCATTGGATGCATCAATGGAGGCTAGCAGCACTGTTCATGATTTCAGGGATGGGGACAGCATTTGCCTTCCGAAGGAGGGTCTGGAAGGCCTTTCTGAGGGAAAGGGCCAGTCGGCTGTTGATTCCAATGTTCTTTGGTGCATGGACGATGGGTTTCGCTGGGCAGGTCATATCTGGAGATATTGACATCGATCCCATTGGGATGACCTGGGCCTTCTTCATCGGGATAGTCTGGCGGTCACTGATCTTCTGGGTCCCTGTGTTCGGGAAGTTGGTCGCTCTGGGCCACTTGTGGTTCCTCTGGAACCTGTTCCTCTATTCATTGATTCTGACGCCCCTCTTCAACTCCATTCGGAACCAACCCGAGGGCATTCCTGCGAGAGGGATGAGGTATCTTTTCTCAATCAAATATGGGATGGGGCCAATTCTGGTGGTACCCCTAGTCCTGACACTCTCCGAGATTCTGTTCAAGCCATTCTTCCCCGGTTACATCGGCGTCGCATATGAGTGGTTCTGGTTCTTCATATTCTTCGCAGTCGGATTTGCTTGTATCACAGCTCAGGAGAGTTGGTACTCATTCCTTGAGACAAAGAGGAAACAGGTAACTCTCCTGGCACTGGCAAGCACGGTTGCCTTCGTCTGGATCCGGTTCGAACAGCACTCAACAGGCATCCCGTTGGTGGATGGTGGATGGCTGTTGGAGGAGCCACACATTCTTCACAATTCCAAGACCTTGTTGGCCTGTTTGATTCACAGCTTCCATGCTTGGTATTGGTGCCTTGTTGTCTTCTCCTGGGGAGCACATTTCCTGAACCGACCAAGCAGGCAATTAGCCTATCTCAATGAAGGGGTGTACCCCTTTTACATTGTCCACATGCCCCTGGTGTTTGCAGGGCTACGAATATCCTCTGAGCTCGGGCTACGTGACGCGCCCGCGGTCCTCTTGGCGACCATTGTGACGATCATCTTCTGTTGGCTGTTCTTCGAGGGGGCCAGGCGTACTAAAGTCAGCAGGCTCCTTTTCGGCATCAAGGCGAATGCTCGGAATCCTCCCGAGTTCCAGATGCCCTACAACAATTGAAATTCACAGACCCTCATTGGGTCTCCATGAAACCCTCCATCAATGTGCTGGGGACGACCCTCAAGACATGCAGCGAGGATCCCAAAACTGGGTGGTTCAGGGACGGATGCTGCAATACGGACAACAGTGACAGGGGCGTCCACACGGTCTGCGTCGTCGTGGATGATGCCTTCCTAACTTTCAGCTCCAGCGCGGGCAACGACCTTACGACTCCTCGCCCGGAGTACAATTTCCCTGGCCTGCAGCCCGGGGACAGGTGGTGCCTGTGCGCCAGTCGGTGGAAGCAGGCACTGGAAGAGGGCTGCGCTCCACCAGTCGATCTCGAGGCGACCCATCGAAGAACCTTGGAGATCGTCGAGCTTTCAGTGCTTGAGATGCATGCTCTCTGATTCAGGGAGTCACCCGTGACCTGTCACGGGGGAAAAGGACGACTTCGCGCACGTTGCCCGCGCCTGTGAGGACCATCAAAAGCCTCGCAACTCCAAGGCCCCAACCCGCGTGCGGCGGCGCACCATATCGGAAACCATCTGTGTAGAAGGTGAAATCCTCTGGATCGAGCTCCATGTTCCGTAGGTTCTGTTCCAGTACCTCGACCCTATGTTCTCTCTGCCCTCCGCTGGTCATTTCGTCCCTACCGTAATTCAGATCGAATCCCCTGCTGAGCTGCTGCCCTGTCGCTCCAATCTCCCCCTCCTTGTGGTGGATGTAGAATGGCTTCATCGACATTGGCCACCTAGGGATGAAGTGAAAGCCCGGGTGCTTTGCTGCTATCAGGTCGCAATGGTGGCTTTCGATGTCGTCCCCCCACTCGATCTCGCCACCGCCCGATTTCACGATCTCAATAGCCTCATCATAGGAAATTCGTGGGAAGGGGACCTCGGGGACCTCCACGGTCACGGGGTCTAGACCTTGTGATGCCCTGTGGCGATTTATGGACTCAATGAGGCTCCCATCGTTTTCTTTCACGGACTTCCAGATGGAGTGAATCATTCTCTCCAGAACCCCCATCACGTCTTCATCGTCGCACCAGGCCGCCTCGATGTCGAAGGAGACAAATTCGTTGAGGTGGCGATATGTGTCATGTTTCTCAGCGCGAAACGCAGGTCCGATCTCGAAAACTCTCTCCAAACCTCCGAGAACGGCCAATTGTTTGTACAACTGGGGGGATTGAGAGAGGAAGGCAGGGGTATCGAAGTACATCATGGGGAATAGGTTGGTGCCGCCTTCACTTGCACTTGCTATGATCTTCGGGCTGTTCATCTCGTTGAAGCCCTCCTTGATCAAATGCTCCCGCCCATATTGCAGGACCTTCGACCTCAGGATGAACATAGCATTGACGTGAGATCGACGGACGTCGAGGTGGCGATTGTCTAACCTTGTGTCCAGTCCCACGTTGACCTCATCAGTGACCCCGAGTGGCAATGGGGTCTGTGCCGTTGCAAGTAGCTCAGCCGCTGAGACCGTAACTTCATACTCCGGAGGAGGGGGAGGTGCGCCCTCTGGGACCTTGGGGGGACGCTTTGTTGCCACAGTTCCCGTGAACGATATCGTTGACTCACGGGAGGAGGATTGGATAGCCTCGAAGGAGGCATCGTCTAGGGAACCTCTCTTGAGGAAGGCTTGGATCCTGCCAGTGCCGTCCCTTAGAGTGACGAAGCATACGCCACCTCGTCCCCTCACTGATTCTGCGAAACCTGAGATCGTGACCTCCTTGCCCACCATGCTCTCCCCCCTGGAGATAACCTGGCCAATCGTGTGCGATCGATATTTGGTGGGCACCCAATCCGTGCTGTCCCTCATGGTGGCCCGTGAAGGGAGTCAGTTTTGAATCATGTTGGAATTGGAATGATCCTATGATGTGCGGCCCTACATTTCCTCTAGGCTTCCTAGGTTTACCCCTATCAGGAGGAAAGCTGTGTGGCCCACAGGTTGATTCCCTGGCCTAACACCGCCTCTGCTGGCTTTGGACCAACGTCTTTCGATGACCTCTCCTGCCCACTCGACGCTCAATCCCGCCTCCTCACATGCCTCCCAGGACTTCTCAAGTTGGATGCTGGTCGGACAATAGCATCCTATCCTCCCCCCTGGGCGCAAGATCCCGGATATCGAGCTCACGGCCTTCCAAGGCTCAGCCATGTCGAGGATCGCAGCGTCCAGCTCAGGTACGATTCCCAGTACCTCGTTGTGGCATTCGGTTACATCCGAGTGCAGCAAATGCCAATCGGGGAATTCTGGTAGAACGTCCTTGAGAACATCCATGTTCTCTTTTCCAACTGACGCGTGTTCCGGACGGTTCTCAACTGAAATCAGCGTACCTCTCGCCCCAAGGACCGACGCTATGTGCATTGCCAATCCAGCTGATCCATGGCCGCCCTCGAGCACCCTTGAACCAACGGAAATCCCCATCCTTGAGATCAAGTAGCCCGAATCCTTGGCCAGTATGATCTGAGCCCTCCTCTTCATTGACCTCCGAGCCTCGGGGAGGCCGGGCTTCAGGACCCTGAGGATCTTCTGCCCAATCTTCACGTTGTCCCCAACGGCCACTTCTCCCAGCATCTCGTCGACATTGAATCTACCAAGCCCTCGGACTCTCACCTCGCCTGACCCCCTCTGCAGCAAGTATGCCCTCCCGTCCTCTTCCACCAGGGCCAGCCACTCGTGATTCATGCCCACCCGCAGAGGCTTCTTGTTCAAGCACTTGCGGTCAGGACGGAGTTTCAGGTGTGCCCGATTACAGGATCCATTCATAACTAACGGCACCCACGTAACGCAGGATGCGGAGGCAAAACGAATCTGTTCTGACCGCCCTTTGCGTGGTTTTCCTTCTGTCGATGATGTCCCTATCGACCGCAAATCTTGGCTACGGTGAATCCCAGAGCGATCTTCGGGAACCAAAGGTGAAAATGGAGGCCACCAGCCCAGGGCATTCAGTATTCGGGGAATACGTGGGCGCTCATTGGTGCGGGCCTTGCATGTCAAGCGCCTCTCCGTCGCTCAACAACCTCAAGACCTCCAACCCAGAAGATTTCACCTACGTCTCGTTCTACGAATCATCATCCGGGGGATGGCCCAATGACTCCCCAATCAACCGTAGGAGCCACGTTATGGCTGGCTCCTCCGGCTACCCCACGTTCTCTTTCGCTGACGAGCAAACCTCACCATGCCTCAAAGTTGGTGCGGGGGGGTCCAATTACTACGATCCTGAATACAGCTCTGGTGGCTGCATGGCTCCCTCCTCGAACGACTTCCAGCTCGACTTGAACATGGCCCTGGACCCAGCCACCAATGACGTCACCATCACCTTCGAGGCCAAGTACGTTGGCCCCCAGCCCTCGGTATCGGTCTACGTCTATGGGGCGGTAACTGAGAAGGTTGGTGCGGATGCATACGACAACGGAGTAAAGCCCCACCACAATTGGAGGGGCTGGCTCCTAAATTCTGCGAACTCAGGCTTTCATCAGCTATCACTAGATAGGAACGTCCCGGTCCAACAGACATGGGTCAAACCTCTGAACCTCGTTAGAGCCTCATCCGGACATTCCCAGTGGGAAAATTTCTGGCCAGTACTGGCGCTGATGGACGGGCCACACTCCAGTTACAACGAATTCTACGCTGCCATCGACTTAGACATGGGCCCACTGGTTGACCTGGGCGTGTCAGATTTCGAGTCGGAGATATCCGGAGGACACTCGGGGCTAATACCTGGAGACCAGCTAACCCTGTCCGCTCTGGTAACAAACAACGGCGCAGAGCAACATCCTGATGGGGCCGAGATCCTCTTCTCGTACATGGACGGGCTGGACTTCATCGAAATCCACCGCGAAGACGTCCCATCCCTTTCCCCTGGCCAATCCATTGGGTTCAGCTCCATTTTCGACACGGCTGACCTCTCCTCTTTTTCCAATGGAGCCTTATCCATCCGAGCCTCGCTTCAGAACATCGACTCCGATCGCGTCGGCTCAAATGACAACCAAGACATATTTCTCCCATACGACATGCCGCCCATTGCGACTAGACCGGCCGTTGCTGGTGGGTCGGTCATCTACAGAGGGGACACTCTGAACTTCGAACTCTCGGCAATACCTGATGACAACGTGGATGACATCACAACAATGGATGCAACACTGGAGTACAGCCTGCACGCAGCCGAGGACTGGTCGTCAGACTGGACGACCTCAGAGGGGCTTGTGGGCGCAGGTGGAAATCTCCGTCTGACAAATGAGGTTTCGACCCCCCTCAACGCTCAGACAGGGGACTATGACACGAGAGTTAGGTGGGTTGACTCAAGAGGGCAGTCGAGTGATTGGTTGGTAACACAGTCTGCCTTCACCCTTCAAAACGCGATCCCTACGGTCGTCTCGCCGACCGATCCGCTCCATGCAGGAATGCCATCAGTCAAGGTGGAAACACTCGAATCCATTCCGATTAGTGGCCTTATACGGGATGCTGAGACCCAGCTAAGCGATTTGGAGATCTCAAGCAGTGCGCCTCAGTTCATGGGTTGGGAGTCCGAGACTGAGTCAATCCTGGTCGAATTCGACAGGATCCTCTATGACTCAGCTGGCTCACCCATTCCACAGGGCCTCTTCATCACCATAAACGACGGAGAGGACACCAATACCGGAACACTGCTCTTCAACGTGATAGAAAACGGGGCGCCGAGGTGGTCCTCAATACCACCTCAATCCTTCGACGAGGGGGAGTCGACCAGCATAATACTGACCTCCTTCCTCTCAGACACCGATGATAGTGGCCAGCCCACAAATCCTAGCCAGCTCAGCATCGAAATAGTCGATGTCCAGCCACAAGGGGCCTTCGAGACCATCTTGGTAGGACACACGCTCTCTGTGAGTGCGATCGATGAGGACTACGTCGGGACAGCCTCTGTAACCGTCAGCGCCTCCGATGGATTCCAGACCACAGAAACAGCGGTCTCATTCTTCGTGAACGATGTGAATGACGCCCCAAGGTTCGACGTAGATGGGATCCGAAAAATAGTCACTAAGACAAATGAGGCCACGAGCCTCGATCTTAAGCAACACGTCTTCGACGTGGACCACTTATTCGAGGACCTCTGGATAGACGTCGAGAGCTATGATGCGGGCTCATTGAGGTACGACTTCTTGACCGGCGTCCTCACGATGTCCTGGGACGAGCCAGGAGTGGAGTTGGTCACCGTCACGGCCATAGATCCAATAGGGGAATCTGCACACCACGTCATCGAAATCGAGGTTGTGGACTCACTCCCCCTGTATTGGGAGGGCTCCAGCGCCCAACCTGATCTATCCGTAGCGTTCGACACCTTAGACTACAGTAGCAACCCTGTGATAACCGTCCAGCAGATCACAGACCACGGCCTTGTTGATGTTAAGATCAGGTGGCAGGTCTGCAACAGCCTCACAGGGGTTTGCACAGATGCAGGGTCTGCCTTCGGCTTCAACCCGTTCTCGATCCAAGCGAACGAAGGGGTCGGGCTGAGGGTCGGTGACTACATTGGCTTGACCGTGACCGCTGTGGACTCAATTGGCTTCGACAGAAAATCCGACATGCTCAGGTCCTTCGCCGTCGAACCAACTGATGAGGCCCCGTCAGACGAGAGTGACTCCCTTGCCAGCGAAGGTGAAAGTGGCAACCCATACGCCCTACTCTCAATCTCAGTGATGGTCCTGGCGGCATTGGGGGTATTGTGCACCATCGTGGTGAAATCAAGGACCAAGCGAACTTACGCCGAGATCGAACCAGGCCAGTCGATGAACTCCGGCCTCCCCCTCCCCCCTGGGGGGCTACCAGACGGTTGGACCATCGAGCAGTGGTACTACTACGGGGAGGAGTACATGCGCGGCGAGCGCTGAATCAGATGATAACGCACCTTCAAGAAGGAGCACGCACAGGAACCAGAGCGGAGGATGACCATGTCAGGCGACGATGAAAGTCAAGATGCCCTAGCAGACTGGGAAGAAGGCTCTGCATTCGGTGTTTCTGAGGATAAGGACCCTCTTTGCACCACCCCTGTCGAAGAGTGGGTCCTTGACCTGCCGGTTGAGTCCACCGTCGACGTGCCGATACCAGAAAGGCTCGTCGACCAGGTCATAGGGCAAGATGCCGCCTCGATCGTTGTCCGAAAGGCAGCCGAGCAAAGGCGACACGTCATCATGGTCGGCGAACCCGGCACCGGGAAGTCCATGCTAGCCAGGTCGATGACCGAATTCCTTCCCCCCGAGCAACTGGAGGACGTTCTCGTCTACAGAAACGTCGAGGACGAGAACGAACCCAAAGTAAGGACTGTGCCGGCAGGCAGGGGCCACAAGATCATATCAGAAAGGAAGGCCGCAATTCGGGCCCAGAGAAAGAAGACAAATCAAATGCTACTGCTTATCGCCCTCGTCGTCGGCGCTGCACTACTCCTTGCGACGATCCAGACCGGAGACATGCTGACATTCATATTCGGATCCTTCCTATTGATCTTCGGGTACTTCTTCCTCAGAACTAGGCTGACATCTGGCGACGAGTCGAACATCCCCAAGTTGCTGATAAAGCACGAACGAAGCGAAGAAGCACCGTTCATCGACGCCACGGGAACCCTATCCGGAGCACTACTAGGCGATGTCAGGCACGACCCCTTCCAATCCGGCGCCGACCTAGCAACCCCAGCGCACGAGCGCGTCGAGCCCGGAGCAGTGCACAGGGCCAACAAAGGAGTCCTGTACATCGACGAGATCCGGATGCTCAGGATGGAGGAGCAACAAGCCCTACTGGTGGCCATGCAAGAGAAGGCCCTCGCCATCAGTGGCCGATCGGAGAGATCATCAGGCGCCCTAACCAAGTCTGAACCTGTGCCCAGCGACTTCATCCTAATCGCTGCCGGCAACCTAGACAGCATACAGCAAATGCACCCTGCCCTCAGGAGCAGGATCCGCGGCTACGGATACGAGGTCTACGTCAACACGGACATGAAGGACACGGAGAGGAACAGAAGGAAACTCGTCCGCTTCGTCGCCCAGGAGGTCAGGAACGAGGCCAAGAGGGACACTGGCAGGGCCATTCCCCACTTCGACAGGCCAGCCATCGGAATGATACTCAAGGAGGCCCAGCGAAGGAGCGGTAGGAGGGGGAAGCTGTCTCTCAGACTTCGGGAGCTAGGAGGCCTAATCAGGATCGCTGGCGACTTGGCATCAGAGGATGGGAGCCCGCTTACCACGACGGTGCATGTAACGAGGGCGCGTGCAATCGCAAAGCCTCTGGAACAACAGATCGCGGACCGATTCCTCGAGCGGCAATCGGAATATGCCATGCTGGTCAACCGGGGGCACCGCATTGGTAGGATCAATGGGCTGGCTGTGCTCGGCGCAGACTCAGGACTCTCCGACTTCTCCGGGGTCGTCCTCCCCGTCGAGGCCATGGTGACGCCCTCTCAGGGAAGGAGCGGGCAAGTTATCGCCACAGGTGGCCTGTCTGACCTCGCAAAGGAGTCCGTGACCAACATCAGCGCCGTCGTCAAGAAGCTCACTGGCAAGGACATCAAGGACTACGACCTCCATGTTCAATTCCCGGGAACACACAACGTCGATGGTGACTCGGCGTCGATTACCATGGCCACTGCCATCATCTCCGCATTCGAGGGACTCCCCATTGATCAAAACCTAGCAATGACGGGCTCCCTGTCGGTGCGTGGCGAGGTCCTCCCGATAGGAGGGGTCTCCGCCAAGATCGAAGCCGCCGTCAAATCCGGGATCGAGCGAGTGGTAATACCGCGCTCGAACCTCCAGGACGTGCTCATCGATGATAAGTACGAATCGATGGTCCAGATAATTCCCGTCGACAGCCTGGATGAGGTGCTCGAGCACGCGCTCGTGGGAGAGCAGGAGAAGGTCTCGTTGGTCGAGCGACTTGCCAATGTAATCGACACGTTCTCAGCGACCTCCGACTCAACTCCAGCCTGAGTCTTCACACTCACATTGAAGACCCAATCTCGCTCACGTTTGGCATATGGCATCGCAACGGAGCTTGGGCCCGTTGACAGTTCTATTCCTGGTTGTCCTGATCGACATGATCGGCTTCACCCTGGTCATACCCTTCTTGACGTATTTCATCCAAGACCTTGCGACCAATGACGGCTTCACCGATGTTGGGGCTAGGGACCGGTGGGTCGGGATTGTCCTGGCATCCTACACACTCGGCCAATTCTTGCTGACGCCGGTCTTGGGGGCGGTCTCAGATTCGTATGGCAGGCGCCCAGTCCTGATACTGGGGCTCTTGTCGAATACCGTTTTCCTGATCGCCTTCGGACTAGCGACATCCCTCTGGATGGCCCTGCTAGCTAGGTTCCTCGCCGGTGCGGGCAATGGAAACATAGCAGTTGCCAAGGCCTACATCGGGGACATCAGCTCAAGAGAGGAGCTACCGGGCCGCATGGGGATGATCGGGGCATCTTTCGGCCTCGGATTCATGATCGGACCGATGCTCGGGGGCATCTTGACGGACCCAGCGGGGTCTTTCGGGGGCCCATTCGAAACACAGTGGTGGATCGACCACCCTTATTTCCTACCCTGCTTGTTCGCAAGCCTGCTATCTTCGGTTTCACTTGGTCTAGCCATACGGCTGCTTCCAGAGAGCCTGCCCGCTGACAAGAGAACGAGGCAGGAGGGGCCCAAAGAAATCGGGAGGCTACTTACCAACCTGAATTCCATAATGACCATGCCCGCACCAGTCAGGGGCCTCGTCTACACCAACTCCGCCTTCCTCCTCGCGTTCACCATGATGCACGCGACCTTCATCCTGTTCACCGCGATGCCAGTCGCCGACGGAGGCCTCGGGTACGACGAGCGAATGAATGGATACATATTCGCATACGTGGGTCTGGTCGGGGTCATCGTTCAAGGCGGCCTGATCCGGAAGCTCTCAGAGAGGTACGAGGCGGGATCCCTGATGGCCATAGGAATCATCCTGACCGCCCTAGGCCTGGGCTCAATCCCGTACCTCAAACCAACTCCCCTGGTCATCGGTCTGCTCGTAATGACTCTGATTGCTGCGGGGAACGGCTTGTTCCAACCCACCCAATCGACCATGTTGACCCAGGAGTCGAGGGCACAGGGCCTTGATCTAGGGAGCGTCATGGGCGTTCAGGAGGGCTTCGGGGCACTGTCTCGCATCGTCGGACCAATCCTCGCCGCCGTGATCTGGTCCGAGACTGTTGATGGGACAGGGGTTTGGTCCTATCACACCGTATTCAGGGTGGCTGGGGCGATTGCGATCCTCGCATTCATTATATATCGCATTCCATCGAAGGAAGGGGGTATTGACCATGCGTAGGATGGCGATCATTGCACATGGGGGGGCGGGAGCAGATCCTGCCAAGACAGCGAATATCCAATCAGCAGTCGACGCAGGGGGGCGCAGCCTTGCTCAGGGGGCCTCCGCCCTTGAGGTCGCAGTAATGGTCTGTGCTGCATTGGAGGACGACCCAGCCTTCAATGCGGGAACTGGCAGCGTCACCCGACAAGACGGGTCGGTGCTCGTGGACGCATCCGTTCAAACTGGAGATGGGCAAATGGGATTCGTCGTGTCGATGCCGGAGACCCCTAATCCAGTCAGGGTGGCCGCAGCACTCATTGATGAGGGGGTCAATGGCCTGGCCGGAATGGGTGCCCGCGCCTGGGCTGACGAGAGGGGCTTCCCGAGGGCGGATGTGATTCCTAGGCCCCCTGATGATGCCAAATCAGGGGACACCGTCGGAGCCATAGCGCTGGATTCACAAGGCAGGATCGCCATCGCCACCAGCACAGGAGGTTGCAGCGATCGACCACCAGGGCGTGTGGGCGACGTACCGCTGCCCGGGTGTGGGTTCTGGGCCGAGTCAGGCATCGCGGTCGCCGCCACAGGCATTGGTGAGGCCATAACAAGGGAGATGCTCTGCTTCAGGGTCCACGACCAGATATCCCGGAAAGACAAGACGATGCCAGAGGCTTTCAAGTCGGCAATTTCAACCAGGTTCGACGAGGAGACGGATGTCGGGTTGATAGGAATCAACGAGGCGGGGGCGACCCACGCGCATGCCAACACGAACATGCCCTGGGCATCATGGACCTCCGATTGACGAGAGGGATGAGGTTAAGCCAAGGGCTCCCTTGGGCCGGGCGTAGGTGGACCAGATGACCGACATACAAGCCCAGATCCAACAAATAGCGACGGTTCTCGGGCAACTCGAGGACAGCCAAGTCCCAAGGAACATCAGGAACTCCGTCAAGGAGGCCGTCGACAAATGGCTGCTCAATGAGTCCAAGGACATGGACGTGAGGCTCGGGATGACTGCCTCCATGCTCGATGAGGTGTTCAATGATGCTAACCTGCCTATCCACTACGGTCCACTCTGCCTCCAGATACAGACTGCGCTCGAGACCCTGTTGAATGGCGTGCGCAACTCGTGACTACCCCGTCCACACCCCGATTGCGATAAGCAGCATGGTCACGCCTATTCCGAAATCGATCACCCTCCACGCGACCGGTTGCGTCACGAAGCTCGAAAAGCTCCTCGCCCCGTACCCTAGGGCGAAGAAGAATGCGAATGACGCCGCCATCGCCCCGCCCGCAAAGAGGATCCTGTCAGTGCCATCCAGCCCAACAGCACCCCCACCAATCAACAGTACCGTGTCAAGATACACATGCGGGTTCAACCAGGTGAAACCCAATGTCAATGCGATCGTCCTCCCTATGGAGCTTGGATCAGAACCTGTTTCCATGCTCAGTCCCTGGGTGCCGATCAGCGAGGATCTGAACCTCAACCCTGCATAACCTACCAGGAACAAGACCGCGAATGCTCTCAACAGGCCATCAAATGAGGTTTGGGCAACCGTATCCCCCACGACAAAGACCCCGAACAGTATCAGGACGGCGTCAGACACTGCGCAGATCGAGCAGACCAAGAGGACGTGTTCTCGCCTCAGCCCCTGCCTCAAGACAAAGGCATTCTGTGCGCCGATGGCGAGTATGAGGGAAAGAGAAAGTGCAAATCCGGTGGCGCCAATCGTGATAGACAACTCAGCCAGCCCTTCTCTCCATGGCCTTCTGCCTCAGCCCGGTGTAGCCGCATTTCCTGCACACCTTGACCCTGTAGCCTCGGTGAGTGGCGGAACAGCGCATGCACACCAACTTCCTGAGAAGCCTCTTTTCAGCAATGGGGAAGCGCTGTGCCATCAGGGCGTCCCACCTGCCCCCCCTTCATAATCCATTCCCAAACACAGGCTCGCCTCACCACTCATCGGATGAGACCTATAGATTCATACACCAAGCGCTGAACACGTCGATACGGTGCCCGCTACCGTCGTACTTGGAGCCCAATGGGGCGACGAAGGAAAAGGGAAGGCCATAGACCAATTGGCGCCTAGGTTTGGCTGGACCGTCCGATTCCAAGGAGGCAACAACGCAGGCCACACGATCGTGATAGGGGATACCACACTGAAGCTACACCAGATACCATCTGGTCTGCCAACTCCACATTGCAACCTCGTCCTGGGCGACGGTATGGTGATTGATCCATGGGTACTGGAGCGTGAACTGGACTCATGGAGGGAGTTGGCGGGCGAGCGCCCCGAGGAGTCACGGTTGTTCATATCGGAACGGGCATCTGTCATACTCCCATTCCATCGCATGTACGACTCAACGGACAAGGTCGTCGGCACGACGGGCAGGGGGATCGGACCAGCATACAGAGATAGGATCGAGCGGGTCGGGATCCGCTTCGCAGACATAGAGGGAATCCTCGCGGATCATGAGGCAATGGTCGGAACGTCAAATCGAATGACTGCACAACTCCACTCGGTGGGGGTGAGAGAGGACATCACCGTCGAGAGATTGGAGGCCGACCTGACTTGGATCCTCCGTAGGTTCTCCAAATCGATTGCCCCGACGGGCCCTATGCTGGACATAGCTCTCAGGAACGGTGAGGACGTGCTACTCGAGGGGGCCCAAGGAGCCATGCTCGACATCGACCAAGGGACATATCCATTCGTGACATCCTCAGTAACATCCAGGGCGAATGCGAGCCACGGGGCTGGCATACACCCCGGTCACATCGACGCATGCCTTGGAGTCACAAAGGCGTACACCACCAGAGTGGGCAACGGTCCATTCCCGACAGAGATCCCATCCGACGATCAATCTGGGAGCCACATGGCGACAATCGGGCATGAGTTCGGGACAACGACTGGCAGGCCCAGGAGGACAGGATGGCTGGATATCCCTGCCTTGATGGAGGCCCAGAGGGTAAACGGATTCACAGGATTAGTCCTGACGAAGCTCGATGTCCTCGCGGGCCTCAAAGAGATCAAGATCTGCATTGGTTACGAAATGGACGGCAGGCCGATGACGATACTGCCCACCAGGGCGGAGGATGTGGCGAAATGCAGGCCAGTCTATGAGGTCCACGAGGGGTTCGATAGCATCTCAGAGCTCGAATGGTTGGAATTAGCCCAGAGATCAAACGACGAGAAGAAGTGGATTGACTCCCTTCCTGACACAGCCGCATCATTCGTCAAGCGGATAGAGGAACTCACAGGCATACCAGTTGAGTGCATCGGGATCGGTGCTGACAGAAGGGCCACCCTAAGCAGGCCTGGTGGAATTTTTGATGTAGAGTTCGAGATGGCAGATTTTTGAGATAGTTCAGGTGTAAGAAAATGGGATTCAAGTCACGAGCGAAGAAACTGAAGGATGCCGCCCAAGCTGGGAAACCGAAGGACTCAGGGAATGGCAAGGAGAAATCTGGAGCACTGCGATGCGAGATCAGAGGCTGCAAGAACTGGGCTGACAAGACAATGGGCGGCAGGAGGATCGCATATGACCGAGCTGCTGACGTCTGGGGCGAGGACCAACTCTCCTCGGACTCGAGGAGGCTTTCAGTCTGCAAGCAGCACTACAGAGAATGGAAGAAAGCACGCAAGGACGACCCGGACGAGTGGTCCTGACAGAGGATAAATTGAACTCAGCCCCTCAAAATGTTCAATATGCACCCCTCCGAGGAATATCCACAGGGGAGCCTAGAGCTGAGAGGTTGCCGAAAGGCGACGACCCTTTGACCTGATCTGGGTAATGCCAGCGGAGGGAGAATATATGACCCAACAAAACAGAGAAAGAAATCCAACGAAGCCCGACCTAATATTGATGGTGACGCTGCTGATTACTGCCCCAGTGTCGGGTTGCGTAATGCTCGATGAAGGGTCACCCGACAACCTCCATGACGGTGAGATCGTCATCGTGACCTATGATGTCCTGGCATTGAGCGATGACATGATCTCTGAGTTCGAAAAGGCGTCCGGGCTTAACGTGACCATCTTGAAACTAGATGATGCTGGATCGATCTTGGACTACCTCTTGCAGAACAGGGGAAACACCAACGTAGACTTGGCGATCGGCCTCGACAACACATATCTGCAGACAGCAATCGAGTTCGACTTGCTGGAGGAGGTGGACCTGGACAAATCCGCAATGTACGCCCCGGGCTCGTCCCAAGGCCGTAACGCCATGGATCCACTGGGGCCCTACGACGGGCCACTTGCAGTGCCGTACGACATGGGCTACATCTGCCTGAATTACGACACCGAAGCGGTGGATGGAGAAAACCTCTCGGTCCCGAGCACCCTTGAGGATCTGACTGGGCCCGAATGGCGTGGGAAGGTCGCCCTACCCTCTCCGGTGTCGAGCAGCCCAGGGCGGGGCTTCATGCTCGCATCGCTTGACTACTTCGACTGGCAGTCAGACGACGGCCTCGAATTCAGTAGTTGGTGGTCGGATATGATCGCGAACGATGTTGTGATCACATCTGGCTGGACAGAGGCCTACGAGACCCATTACACCGGCGGCTACGGGGAGTGGACGGAGGGCTACATCGGCGACGCCCACATCACCGTTTCCTACTGCCACTCCCCGGGAGTGGAGTCGTACTACAACGGAAATTGGACGAGGTCAGCCACACTGGACATCCCAAAGACGTCACTCTTCCAAGTCGAATATGCTGCGGCTGTGAGCGGCGGGAACTCGCTCTATGCGCAGGAATTCATCGAGTACCTCGTGTCACCCGAAGTCAACTCAATGATGCCCTACGAGAATCTGATGTACTCCGTGCTCAGTGGGCTGGACCTCCCAGAGGAAGACGGGTACAGGTCCAACTCCCAGATTCCCTCTGATCCTGCCTCCATCCCCATGGAGGACATCGACGACCACATGGAGGCCTGGCTGGACCGATGGAACTCCGCTGTGACCTCGGGTGGGTAGTTTGAGGGGAACACTAGGGCCTGTCACCGTCCTGACGTACCTGTGTCTGGTGATGGCCCCCATAGCCCTCGCCCTTCAAAGGATAATCTCGGTCACGGGCTTAACTCCAAGGGACTGGATAGACTCCCTGTCGGAGAACTACATCTCTGCCGGAGTTTTGGAGTTCACGCTCATTCAGGCAACCTGCTCCACAATCCTAACCTCCATGGTCGCGCTTCCGGTGGCTTGGGTTCTCGGGCGCTACAGATGGCCGTTGGAGCCCTGGATACGTGCCGTGCTGACGCTCCCATTCGTCGTACCGTCCATCATCGCGGCGATGGGGGTACTCACGCTGGTGGGGGTCCATGGGGCGAACATTAGGGCCAATGAGGGAACATGGTTCTGGACGCTCATAGCATCGCACGCATGGTTCAACATGGCCCTCTACATCCGATTCTGCGAGCCATTGCTCTCCACCATGGACCCTCGGCTCGAGGAGCAGCTGAGACTCCTCCCGAACGGCAGGAGCCGACTCTCTAGGATAAGGAACCTGTGGGGCCCCTTGCTGCTGCCATCGATGGCGGCAGCGGCCTGCATGACATTCGTGTTCTCATTCACGTCCTTCGCATTGGTGAGGTGGATCACGATACGCGACGACACTCTGGAGAGCATGATGGCTGAGGTCTCATCCTCGGCGGGAATATCTGGTTACATGGAGACGAGCTCGCAGATAGTCATGGGGGCCTCGATGATCCAATTCACCATTCTGCTCGTGTGCCTCTGGCTGACCTCGGCGATACAGAGGAATCGGCAGGCGAGATTGCGACTCTCCAGCCCCCGTCGATTGGATAGCCCAAGCTGGCCTGCATGGTTGGTCCTCGTCCCGGCGATGGTCTTCGCAATCTCGCCATTGGCCTCCGTGGTCCTGGGATCATTCAGGATAAGGGACCCAACCATCGGGAACTCAGCCTTCAAGTGGGGCTTGGATGGTTGGGAGGCCGCCATACATGGGTCGTTCTCGTTCCCACCCATGTCAAACGCGATCTCGAACAGCCTGGGCTACGCGCTGGTCGCACTCTTGGTAGCACTCCCCCTAGGCTACCTCCTGGCCACGACCATACACCGGCTGGAGCAGACGAAACCACTGCTCTCCCGGGCTCTTGACATTTCCACGATGTTGCCATTCGCACTCAGCGCCGCAATGGTGGGACTCGGGGTCCTTGTCGGGGTCATCAGGCTAAACCCTCAATCCCTCTATCAGTTCTGGCCGTTGCCCTCCTTGGCTCACGTGATGCTCACCACCCCCTTCGTGGTGAGAATCATCCTCCCCGCGTTGCGCTCTTACGACAAGAGATACGAGGAGAACGCCATGGTGCTGGGCATGGGGGCGTATGCGAGATTCCTCAAGATCAAACTGCCCCTGATGAGGGGGCCACTCGTGGTGTCCTCTGTCTTCGTGATCGCCATGTCGTTAGGCGAGTTTGGCGCCTCCTTCATCATCGCGCGGAACTCGGATTGGGTCACCATGCCGCTCCTCATCGACGCATGGAGGGCCAAGCCGATGAAGGACCCCCTGTCCGCACCAGCCTCCAACTCCATCGCCACCGTCCTTATGCTCATCACGATGGGGCTTTTCCTACTCGCAGAGCGATTTAGAAGTGACAGGCAGGGGGGCATGTTCTGATGCTGACCTGTGAGGGACTCACAAAGAGCTTCGACAAGCCCCTCTTCCAAGACCTCGCGATAAACCTGGGTCCCGGTCAGATAATGGCGATACTCGGGCCGTCGGGGTGCGGCAAGACCACCCTGTTGAGGTGCATATGCGGCTTGGATGACCTCGATCAGGGGTCAATACTCCTGCATGGGGCTGACGTGACCAGAACGCCACCTGAGGACAGGGGGATCGGAATGATTTTCCAGGAGCCAGTGCTCTACCCTCATCTATCGGTGTCCGGAAACCTGTCCCTCGCTTCGGAGTCGGGCCATGAAGCGGCACTGGAGGAGGTCGGGCTGGGAGGATTCGGTGATAGGTCCGTCGAGACCCTATCGGGAGGAGAGGGTCAGCGTGTGGCCCTTGCAAGGGCCTTGCTGGCGGAACCGAGCGTGCTGTTGCTGGACGAGCCGTTCAGTGCTCTGGACGCCGAACTCTCCATGAGGCTTGTGGAGGACGTTCGTCGGATACTGAAGGAGAGGAAGTGCCCCGCGATCCTCGTCACACACAATCAGGGAGAGGCCTCGATGTTCGCTGACATGGTAATGCATATGCCGGACCTGCACTAGGCCCCTGAAGCGCATCATACCAAGGTGCTGGATTGATAGGCCGGTACCTCGAGTGGGCGGATATGACCGGAATGAGGCCATGGGGAGGATTCTGGTCTGGTACATGGCGCAGGAGAGGGGGCCTGAACGGGCACAGGCTGACCCTGGAGGTGTTCCTCATTGGCATCGTGTTCGTGGCAGTGCCCTACTTCTCGACCAACAATATCGCTGAGGCCTACCTATCCACAGTGTTCGACCCCGAGATAGCTCTGGACAGGCAGATACCTGTATGGAACTGGACGATCCTACCCTATGCCCTGTTGTACGCCTTCTACCCTGCGACGTTGATCTTGGCCCCCAGGGACGACAGCGGACGCATCGAGATGATTCTGACGATTCAGATGATGATCATGGTGACAGCCTTCTGCTGCGTGATATTCCTCTTGCTACCGGCCGAGATCGACATGCGAGACCAGATTGATTGGGGCACGATGAGTGCATGGGAGGACGCTCTCTTCACCTTCATTCACTCCTCGGACAACCCGTGGAACGCATGGCCGAGTTTGCACATAGTGCATTCCTACATTCTGGCCAGGGTCATGACCCACTGGATGATTGGGAGGAGGGCATCTTCCCCAGTCCCTTGGAACTTTGCGATATTCATCCTCTGGCTTGAGTGGACACTTCTCGCAATCAGCATCCTGACCACGAAGCAACACTACATGTTTGACCTCGTCACTGGAGTCATTGTTGCACATCTCGCATGGCTGGCTCTCGAGAGGGCCCTGTCGAATGCACGCGATCTCGGCCCGAGTCGATTCACCGAGGAATCTGGTTGGACAGATTAGTCGTAGACTATGGGTATCAGAGCATTCGCAGCCTTCTCGCATGCATTCGCTACATCATCCAGTCGCTGTAGCACCCTATACATATGAACTGCAGCAAGTGAGTCCTCCTCCCCGTTGCTGAATACGTACGCAGCTGCCCTACTCTCGACAACATCCGCGTTATGCTCCGCCAGATTAACGGCATCTATCAAGTCCCCAAGGCGCTCTCTACCTGCCTTGGTGTAACCCGACAGGGCAACCGTCTTCAAGTGGGAAATCGTGTCCTCATACAGTGACGCCGTTTTTGATACGGCCTCAGCCATTTCCTTGAGCATGGACCGCGCCTCCTTGTCATTGTACAATTCTCTGAAGGACAGCTGCTCCGCCACGTTCTGGGCGTAGTCTGCGATCCTATCTTGCTTCGAGACGATCTCCAGCATTGCTTCTCGGCCCTGTAGTACTGACATTTGACCGGATCCGAGCCTCTTCCTTATCTCATTCTTGATCTCATCAGCCCGAAGCTCTGCTTCGACAGTCGATTTAATCGCTGTCTCAGGATCAACTCCATCCGCTGCTGAATTCACTGCTTCAAGCATGTGACCAACAGTCTCCTCAACTGCGATGGCATGAGTGTGAAGGAGCTCGAAGTGGGTCGGGGCCTTTCCTCCCGATCCCCCGGCATCAGACAAGGCATCTTCGACGTAAATCTCCCCTTCTCTTGTTGCCCACATGACATAGACCACCGAGGCAAAAGCGATTGGCAACACGACTATGAGATGCACTGGATCGGATGCAACCGCCACGAAAATCACAACAGAACCGAATCCAGCTGCAGGGATGCTCGCCACCCATGAGGCGAAGATCTTCCCAAATACCCTGAAATCAACTGCCTTCGCACCACCTGCCAATCCGACTCCTACTACCGCCCCGACCAAGGTGTGTGTCGTTGATACAGGCACGGCTAGGAACGGCATCGAGAAGATCAGGATGGTCGTCGCAGCCCCGAATTCCGCTGCGAAACCCCTCGTGGGAGTGACGTCCGTGATTTTCTTTCCAATTGTGTCCATCACCCTCCAACCCCAAGTCATTACGCCTATTGCTATACCAGCGCTTCCAAGGAGGACCAACCAAACTGGGACAGCCGCTTCAGCACTCAACTCACCGCCAGACTCCAACACCTGATAGACAGCTGCCATGGGCCCTATTGCATTCGACCGGTCGTTGGCTCCGTGCGCGAAGGCAACATACGCGGCGGTAATTATCTGCAGCCAGACGAAGATTCTCTCGACGCCCATGAATCCATTCCGCTCTTCGTTGATGTCGATCCGCCTGAGGACCAGGAAGAGCGTGATTGATGCTATTGCCCCAATAACACTCGCGAGAAGAATGGAATTGATTGGGAACCATGCCCCTTCATAGATCGCACCGGCGCAATCAGGGTAATCCACAAGATTGACTCCTTCGGGGCAATAGGGTGTGAATGGGTTGAAAGATCCAGACTCCTTGACCCCAAGCCACTCGGACTTGTTGAGCGTGCCTGCATCGTCCAACCTGCTAAAAAGCCCCTTGAGAGCCTTGAACTGGAGGGCAAGCCCCAGGACGAAGAACGTTGGGAAGGCGAGGATGGGCGCCAGCCACATAGACCGTTCCTCGGGATTCTTTGACTCTAGAATCGTTTCACGTACGATCCAGAAGGACAAGAAGGCTATGGTCGCGCCCAGCAATGGGCTTGCGACCCATGACATCACCACTTTCCTCACGACCTCCCAGTCGATGAGATCAGTTTGGTGCTGGACCTCTAAGACGAGGCCAACCCCAATGATGCCCCCGATGATGCTGTGCGTTGTGGACACTGGAAGGCCGAGTCTAGTGGCAACGGTTAGCCAGACGGCAGCTGCCATCATTGCGGAGATGAATCCGTACATCAGGTCGTTAGCGAAGACCTCAGTGACAGTATCGAAATCGACAACGAGGATCCCCTTCCTGACCGTATCCGTTACTGCGTCGCCAGCAAAGAAGGCCCCAGCGAATTCAAAAATGGCTGCTACAATCACTGCTTGCTTCAATGTCAGAGCTCTTGATCCAACGGACGTGCCCATCGCGTTCGCAACGTCGTTCGCTCCGATATTCCATGCCATGTAGGCACATACTAACAAAGACAAAATTAGAACAACAAGCATGATCCCAGTGACGGCCATCTATATTGCCTAAATAGAAATGGATTATAGTCTTGATAATATATAATATATATAGTTAAATATAGAATCAATGCATAGAGAGCCTATTTCAATTATATACTTCTATTAATTGGCGTGGACAACATGAACCCAGAGGAAGGCGGTAAGTCCGAGGTCCGTAGAATACAAATTACCGGAGGTTCCACATACATAGTGAGCCTTCCGAAAAAATGGGTAACACAACATGGCCTCAAAGCTAGGGATGAAGTTAGGATTGAATGGCGCCCTTCTGGTAGCCTTAGGCTAAGCGCTGAGACTACTACTGTGCGAAAGAGGAGAAGGGTCGATATTGAGTTGGACGAGATCGGATCAGAGTTCCTGTTTGACCATCTCATTGGGGCTTATCTCTCTGGTGCCGATCGTATTAGACTCTCTAGCAGGAAAGCGATCAAACGTTCTGATAGGAGAATAATACGACGCTTCATCCAGGCAACGAGGGGCATTGAAATATCGCATGAAACTGATTTCATTGTTGAAATGATTGCCCTGTTGAACACATCTGAAATGCCATTGCACTCTAGCATAAATCGTATGTATCTCATTGTTTCAAGTCAGATCAGGGACGTATCAGAAGTTCTTTCTGGAGGGGATAAATCACTACTCAGTGATAGCGATGAGAGAGAGAAAGAGATCGACGCCCTTAGGTTATTGTTGGAAAGGCAGGTCGGGCAAATCCTTGAATCAGCGTCGATAGAAACAAGTTTTGGGATAAATAGGTGGGAGGCTTCAGAGCTTTCCAACATTGTGAGAATTTTTGAGAGAATTGGTGACCACTGCTATATCATTAGCAACTTGTGCTTGGAGCAAGATATTCCTGAGATCCTAACACCAGGGGAGGTTCCGGCAAGCGTGATTCCCACTTGGCAAAAATCAATTAAATCATTGATGGCCAATCTCAAGAAAAGAAAAATCAAGGAGATTCAAAACTCTAAATTTGAAATCCAGAATGCTGTAAGATCACTAGACGAATTTGAAGAAGGCCTCTGGACCTCTGAGATGACTGCAACTGATGCTTTGTTTTTTGACAAATTGTCTGAATCAATGAGGAGAATTCTCGCCTACACGCTAGACATGGCAGAGGTGTTGATCAATATACAAACTCACCGTGAATCAATCGAAGAAGATTATTAGATTAATCATAGGTTTTCTCTGAATAATAGATCCACTGCCTATAGAGACTAGATAGGTTCCAATCATCTATTGTAAATATTCAGGTCGAACTAATCACAAGCATCCATAACGTCGTTTCGGAGAGAAAGAAATGAAAAACGCTCTGTTAACCAAAATGATGATTGCACTGCTGCTTAGTACCTCGTTGGTTGGGTGCACTGGTGGCGATGAAAAGGAAAGCCTGATCCAGACCGGATCATCGACGGTACTGCCGCTCGCGGTGGCGTGGGCTGAAGACTACGATGGGGCGGATGTCTCTGTGTCTGGGGGCGGATCGAGTCACGGCCTTAATGCCCTTTTGAACGGAGAGGCAGATCTTGGAGATGCCTCCAGGCTGATGAAGGGAAAGGACTACTCCAAGGTCGGGTGCGATGAAACCGGAGTTTCGTCCGACGGGACCGCGACGGAGGAATGCATGGGAGTAATGCCGACCAAGTGGGTCGTCGCATTCGACGTACTGGCAGTAATCACCCACCCATCCAACGACTTTGCAACATCCCTTACCTACGACCAGCTCTATTCGATCTTCACCGATGACGACCCCGCTGATTACTGGGACGAGGTTCCAGGCTTGGAAAATGCTCCACATGAAGAAATAGAAATCTACGCACCCGACGAGGCAAGCGGCACCTTCGACTACTTCTTCGAGGAGATCATCGAGGATTGGGGCGACGACACCCAGGTCGCAGGGACCAGGATGGAAGCGGGCGATGGAGTCTACCATCCGTCAGCCGATGACAATGTGATCATGACTGCCATTCAGGCCAATGAGTTCGC
>WTHQ01000004.1:12757-24872 GCA_011523055.1 Methanobacteriota archaeon | reverse complement strand
GATACAGAGGACTTCGACGCACTCGTTCCGATTGGAGGCGGAAAGGCGCCAGTCAAGACAACCGAATTGGGCGAGTTCGACCAAGAATGGTCCAAGGGATCAGATGCCACTGACGAGGGCGACTTGGAATCCCTCTGGAGCGCCCGCAAAGAGGCAAATATCGGAGATAAGGGGCTCGACGGCATGTACGGCCACATCGATAGGATCGCCAAGGGGGAACGCGGCTCCCTCATTAACAGGTTCTCAGACAGGTTTGGATCAGAGCTGGACAGGGAGATCATCGTCATGAGGAAGGAGCAACAACAAGTCGTCAGGGACATAGCCCCCAAGGTTGAGCTGATTCAGAAACCAAAGGACACCGACCACCTAACCTTGGAGGAATTCATCGAATCGATGGAAGAGGAGCACTTCGTGGAGAAGGTCGCAGAAGCCACGGGAATAAGCGTCGAGATGCTATCCTCATTCGAGGAGTGGGAGCTTGTGGAGTTCTTCGAGACCGCAGACGTAGATGAAAGCGGCACCATGGAGTTCTCAGAGTTCGCTGAAGCCATCACAATGCTGAAGCAGGCGAACGATGACTTCGCAAGGCTCTTCACAATCGTTGACAACCTACTTGGAAACCAGAGCTCCGATTTCATAGAATCCTTCACCAATTCCGAGGCCTACGAGCTCTACAAGAAGGTCGGTTCCGACCCGCACCATGCACCTGAGGGGGAGAGGAGGGAGTTCTTCTCCCTGGTCAACGAGGTCTTGGGTGATCTGCCGACCTCGGAGATCGAGAAATTCACACAATCCGATGATTTCGAGCACTACAAGATTATGGGCGAGGCACTCCAGTGAGGGATATACATGGGTCTACTTGAGAAGGCAGAGTCTGGCAATGAGCCGGACAAGAAGAGCAAGAAGAAGGCTGCAGCCAAGACCCCCGCCCCCGCCAAGGCAGAGACCCCACCCAAGAAGAAGGAGTCCCCAAGGAGGGAATCACGATTCTCCAGGCGAAAGGACAGGGAAAAGAAGGCCAAGGAACCCAAACCTGTCACGGATCTACCATCCTTCCCCTCTGGCTTCGAGCAGCCTACGAGCGGGCAGATGGCATTCAGGAGGTTTGTCGATATACTGGTTGGCTACGGCTGGATGTTTCCTGTTGTGTTCATATTCGCTTGGGGAACGGATTTCGATGCCACGTATTTCATCATAGGCGGTATGATCCTTTACCTCGGGAACGTGGGCTTCCTACCCTCGAGGTTCAACCGCACTATCGGCAATATCGTCTCCCGGACGAAGTTCGTGACATCGAAGGGCAACAACGCCTCATGGGCGTATACCTTCCTCAAGGGGCTTAACTTCCCATTCGCACTCATTGGACTCGTCACGGTCCTAACGATACTGTCAGACCTGGGCTCACCCCTCGGGGAAACAACTGGCTCCGCGGTCTTCAGGGTCATTGGCCTCCTATTGCTACTGCCCCTCACAATCGATTGGCTACTCACCCGCTTCTCCATGGCGAAAAGGGGGCTATGGGAGAGGATCTTCGGCGGCGTTTGGCTCGTTAGGTCCACGAAGACGGGCAGCTCGAAGGGCTGGTTGAAGAGGTTGGACCAACTCAGCGATTACGCTGAGAAGAGGGGCCTGCTATCTGAGAAGGAAGAGGACACTGTCAACCTGGACTGAGGATCACTCCTCTTCCCGTCGCATCATCGCAAGCTCTCGCATGTCCTCTCGAACTGCGCCATCCTCTATGCCCTCGATGTCAGCCTCATCAACTATCTCAACTCCAAGTAGGGTCTCGATGACGTCCTCCATGGTAACCAACCCGATTATCGTCCCGAACTCCTCCTCCACCGTGAGGATCTGAACCCTGTTCTCGAGCATGACCCTCATCGCAGCGTCAATTGTACTGCCCGATAGGACGCTCTTGATTGGCCTCATCACGTCTGCCATCGTTGGCTCGAACTCATCAGCGGCTGCCCTTCTTAGGATGTCGGATCTTAGGACCATCCCGACCACTGCGTCGTCGTTGAACACAGGCATCCTACCATGCACCATTACTGGTATCCTCTGTATGATAGACTCAATGGTCTCATGAGACTCTACCGAGGTCATCACGGTTCTGGGGGTCATGATGGCCCCAACGGTCATGTCCTTCAGCATCAGTAAGTTCTGGATCACACTCTCTTCCCTCTCATCGATAACGTCGGTCTCCTCAGCGATGTCGGCGATGACGGAAATTTCGTCACGCGTCATGGACTCCTCCTTGACGGATGGCAGGAGCTTCCTCGTCTTCTCGATGGGCCAGACAATCGGCCACAGGAGGAAGGTCATGGAATGCAGAACGGCTCCTGAGCTCAGGGTCAAGCGCCTCCAGTACAGCGTCCCTATTGTCTTGGGGAGGATCTCGGAGAGCAAGAGGACCAGAAGTGTGAGTATGGTCGATGCGAGTGCCAGGGCGTACTCACCGGGGTATGCCTTTTCGACTTGGGACCCAACACCGAGAGCGCCAACTGTGTGAGCTATCGTGTTGAGGGTCAGAATAGCGGTCAGGGGCCGTTCTGGGTCATCCTTGAAGGAGAGCCACCTTCGTGCGGTGACGGGCATCCTAGTCTGAAGGGCGAGGATGTGGCCCCGTGTGGTGCTGAGTAGGACGGCCTCCAAAATGGAACAGAGGAAGGAAACTCCGAGTGCTATGCTCCCGTAGAGCAGAATTGCGGCCTCTGGGGTCACGTCAGTGGTTCCTCCAATGAGCGATTCGGATCTTCCTAGAGTTCATGTTGGGGCGTTGCTCCGAGTTCCGCGGGTTGCCCATCTGCTAAATATGTGGCTGTTCGCGGTCCGTCACATGGAGGGTAGTCCTGAGGAGTATGTCTCCATCTTCATGGCGTGGCCCTATGCGAACGGACCACTCCATCTTGGGCACGTTGCGGGAAACTGCCTCCCAGCCGATATCCAGTACAAGTACGAGAGGATGAGGGGCAGACGCGTGTTGATGCTTAGTGGGTCCGATGAGCATGGAACCCCGATCACTGTTACCGCTGATGAGAGCGGGAAGTCCCCACAATCTGTGGTGGATGAGAACCATCAGGCTATTTTCGAATCCCTCGTCAAGCTGGGATGCTCCTGGAACCAGACTGCGGACGAGAGGGGAGTCGATTACGGAGGGGCTTTGTACGGGAGGACATCTGATCCACGTCACCACGAGCTAGTCCAGGAGATACTCCTAGAGCTCCATGGAAACGGCTACCTGATACAGGAGACCATGGAACAATTCTGCACCGTTGGGGAAGGGGGTGAAGTTCGGTTCCTCCCTGACCGCTACGTACAGGGGATCTGCCCAGCTTGCTCCGCAGAGGGGGCCAGAGGAGATCAATGCGATGCATGTGGTGCGACCTACGAGGCAAATGAATTGAGGGAGCCAGTCTCCAAGCTCAACCCAGACGTCCCCGTCGAGATTAGGGAGACGGAGCACCTGTTCTTCAGGCTCGACCTCCTCCAACCGGAACTGGAGGCACATGCTGCGGATAGGAAATCAACTTGGAAGCCCAACGTACGGTCCATGACCAAGAATTGGCTAAACATGGGACTACGCCCAAGGGCTATCACCAGAGACATTGAATGGGGGGTGAGGATACCCTTGGACGATCAGATCTGGGGTAAAAAGCGGGTTTACGTCTGGTTCGACGCTGTACAGGGGTACCTTACCTGTGCCAGGATATGGTCTGAGAGGATTGCCCAGAGCTCTGGCGCTGAGGGCGAGGCATGGAGAAAGTGGTGGGTTGAGAACGGGAATCAACGACACATCTACTTCATGGGTAAGGATAACATCCCATTCCACACCATTATTTGGCCGGGAATCCTAATGGCACTGAACAATGCTAGGGGGGACAACGATAGGCTGCACCTTGAGGACAATGTGGCCTCAAACGAGTACCTCATGCTCTCGGGAGACCAATTCTCAACCAGCAGGAAGCATGCGGTATGGTTACCTACATTCCTAGAGAGGTATGACCCAGACACAATACGATACCACTTGACAGTCAACATGCCAGAGCTCCACGACACAGACTTCACGTGGAGGGAGTATGTTGACAAGGTCAATAACGAGCTGATAGGGACTTACGCAAACTACGTCAACCGCGTCCTGACACTGGTCTCAAAGGCATCTGTAGATGGCAAAAACCCCATTTTGGACTACCCTGGCCTAGAGGCTTATCCTGACTTCATGCAATTTATCCAAGGCAAGGTTACCAGTTCTATCGAGTCGATGGAGCGGCAGAGATTCAAGGAGGCCCTCAGAAGGGTCATGGACATCGCCCAGGAGGGAAATGGGTTTCTACAGAGGGCGGAGCCTTGGAAGTATCTCAAGGCCGATGAACCAGAGGAGCGCGAGAAGGCGCTTCGACCACTTTCAGCAGCATGGCACAGCCTGAGGGTTTTATCGATACTGACCCACCCATTCATGCCATTCCAGTCCCAGAGGCTTTGGGAGATGATCGGGGAGGCTGGAAAATCCAGCGAGGAGACTTGGGATGATGCTCTTAACACTGACAATAGGCCCGAGATCCTGCCTGATGTCGAGCCATTATTCTCCAGATTGGACCTAGATGAAATCCTGAAACGGGAAATTGAGTCAGACAAGGTCAAAAACCAAAACGAGCCGGTTGAGGGTGTGGCTTACATTGACTTCGACACGTTCGCCTCGGTTGAATTGAGGATCGGAGTCGTAGAGTCAGTGGAGGATCACCCCAATGCAGATCGACTTTACGTCGTCAAGATTAACGAAGGTGACGATCAGACAAGGACCGTTTGCGCAGGACTGAAGGACCACTACACGAAGGATGAGCTCGATGGCACCCATGTTGTCTTCGTCGCCAACCTCGAGCCGAGAAAACTCAGAGGCGTGATGTCAGAGGGAATGCTACTCGCGGCCGATGACGGGAGTGGCTCCGTGCGGTTGATTAGGCCAGATGGTCACATAAAACCTGGGTCAAGCGTAAGGTAGTCAAAACAACTCGACCTTACGGAAATTAAGCCCTGTCACCCAATCCTCGATGTCCGTTGGCTAGGAGTTTGACTTTTGTTCATGTGGGGTTTTCCACTAGTTGGTCGATGTATCGTTTGACCTCTTCCAGCAGCGAGTCGTCAATCTCTTTGTAGGTGCACCCGAACTTATCCTTCACGCAGATGGCGACATGTGCGTAGGGGTTTCTCCCATTGGGGTGGCGAATTGACTCTGGGAGCCTCCCTACGAGTTCTTGTCCTGCTTGCTGCATGTAGGCAAACAGGAGCTTTGCGTTCTCTGGGCTCATGCGATGGTTTCTCATGGCAGGAATATGAAAATTACCCGGGGGATGGTCCTGCTATGGGTCGAAGAACTCCCACTGGACCTCGATGACCTCACTCCCATTGGCGCACGATGCGTACGCTTCCAGTGGCTCTTTGTTCAATGTCATGAACGAGTCAGAGAAGTTGAACGGCCTCAAAAGCTCAACAGCTTCTTCTTTTTTCCCGACGATGTAGAGAGAAGCTGCTAGGGCCTCAGCCGTGCTCAACCTTCCCCGCTTACCCCAACTAACAGGATTCCCAGCCAGCAGGATCGGCAAAATTCTAGACTCCAAACGCGTGGTTCGCTTGATCATCCTTACCGAGTCCTCGATCTTCTTCCATGAGCAATCCAGTGCTACAAGCGAACCCCCCACTACCAGTCGGGAGTCAGCAGGGGACAGGATGTGGTCCGCCAGGGGGTCTAGGAGCACTCCCCTCTTAGGTGCCTGTGAAATGCGGGATTTGCACTTGATAAGCCCCGCCCGCTCCAACTTCCTGGCCGTGCATTTCTTGGGGTCGTCCTGATCTAGGTGGATCGCCTCAATCCTCAATGACCGAGGGCTACCCATTGGATGAATCCCTCATCATCTCGTCAAACATGTCAGCGATGGTTACCGTCCGTCCGCTCCCTTTTCGAATCGGCGTCGAGTTGTCATTCTCGACCTCGACCATGATCTCGATCTTGAGCTCCCTCTCTAGCCTCTTTGCGACGCTGTCGGGTGGTACGCTGCCTCCTTCGTACTTCTGTAGGTCCTGAGCCCGCATGTTCAGTCGTTTCCCCAGATCCTGAACCGAGATGCCCATTCTCTCCCTGGCGTTCCTTATCCTTAGGTGGAAGTCCCCTGCAACCTCGAACTTCGACCTCTGGTTGCTTGTCCGAGAACCCCTTGTGCTGGGACCAGCATTCGTTTGCGAACCGGTACTTCTCGACGGGATCGAGACACCACGTTTCTCGCTGCATGTCTTGCATGCAGCGACCTTGGCACCTGAGACGAATATTGTGAACACTGATGTATTGCCCCTACCGCACAGCTCGCAGACGCCCATGATGCTTGGAATCAGCCATATACCATCAATGCCACCCAGCCGAAGCCTTCTCAACTGCCCGTACCTACCCCCCCACCATGGCCAGTCGAGCCGCGGGCGAAGACCAACCCGGAACACTGCGTCCTGAGGGCGGTACAACAACGGACGACATCGAGTCCCTGAGGTCGGATTTCGAAATGCTCGCAGAGCGCACTCAAACACTCCTGACCGAGAAGCTCCTTCTGGAAAACGAGGTGACGCAGCTCTCCAAGCGTGCAAGTAGGCTTGAGGAGGACCTGAGGCATCTGAAGACACCACCACTGGTCGTCGGCAACGTCCAGGACATCGTAGGCGACAGGGCGATCGTGAAGAGCTCCAATGGGACCGTCTTCCTTGTTACATACAACCCTAGGCTCGAGTCAAGCTCCCTTGTCCCAGGGGCTAGGGTCACCTTGAATCAAGACACTCTATCGATCATCGAGGTTCTCAATGATGGCTGGGATCCACTCGTCGCAGCATCTGAAATTATCGAGAGGCCCGATGTTGATTTTTCCATGTTGGGCGGCCTGAATAAGCAGATTGAGTCACTCAGGGAGGCAGCGGAGCTACCATTGACCAATCCCGGGGCTTTCAAGAAATTCGGAATTGACCCCCCAAGGGGCGTACTGCTCTCGGGGCCACCTGGAAACGGCAAGACTATGCTCGCGAAGGCCCTAGCCAATTCAACTGATGCCACATTCTTAGGCATCGTGGGATCCGAACTCGCCCAGAAGTACATTGGAGAGGGTGGCCGGCTTGTCAGGGAGCTCTTTGATATGGCACGGGAGAGAGCCCCTTCGATCATTTTCATAGACGAGATAGACGCGATAGGGAGCAAGCGTCTTGACTCAACCACTTCGGGTGATCGAGAGGTCCACAGGACCCTGATGCAGCTATTGTCTGAGATGGATGGATTCACGCCCAGCGAGGGAATCAGTGTGATTGCGGCCACGAACAGGATGGAGCTGTTGGATAAGGCACTGCTCAGGCCTGGGAGGTTTGACAGAATCATAGCCATATCATCCCCAGATCGAGACGGTGTGAAGGACATACTCAAGATTCACACAGCGAACGTACCATTGGCGAGGGACGTCGAGATGTCGAAGATCAGCAGGTTGTGTGAGGGCTTCAGCGGCGCGGAGATCAAAGCGGCCGTTACGGAAGCCGCAATGGCCGCCATATCCTCAGATCAGGATAAGGTATCCATGGAGAACTTCCAAGAAGGAGTCGAAAGGATACAAAATGAGAGGACAAAATCCTCCAAAACCAGCCCAGACTCACTGTATCAATGAGGACTTGCGATGAATCTCATAGAAGCCGTACCGAACATAAGCGAGGGTCGCGACACTGAGGTGATTCAAGCAGCGAGAAGGGCCGTCGAAGCCGGAGGGTCGACCGTGCTGGGCGTTGAACCTGACACAGACTACAACAGAACGGTCCTGACCTACGTCGGCTCCCATGAACAGGTAGTCAGATCGAGCATAGAGCTGATTCGAGTGACGACGGATCTCATCGATATGAGGCAGCATGAGGGCAATCACCCGAGGATGGGCGCAGTGGATGTCATGCCATTCATAGCCCTTGGCGAAACGTCGTTTGAGGATGCGCAGAGGGTAGCTGATGAGGTTTACGAGGAATTCGAAGGAACCCATTCGATGTTCAGGTATGGTCGATCGGCGACCTTGCCTTCGAGGTCCCGACTACCCACACTCCGCAAGGGGGGCTATGAGGGTCTGAAGGACCGCTTCTTGGGTGGCAGATGGAACAACGACGAGACCCGGCTTCCCGATAACTGGAATGGAGTTTGGTCTGAAGTAGACGACAAGTTCGGCGCCATGGCCATCGGCGTTAGACCCGTGCTGATAGCGTACAATGTCAACGTAAGAGAAGAAGTACCGACGGCCTCAACCGTCGCAGCCAAGGTGATCCGTTCGTCTGGCTTTCCGATAAAGTCTGAATCAGGCTCTAAGTCCAGGGTACGTGGCCTGCTCTCATCGGTGCAGGGCATGGGGGTGCCTTTGGAGTCACACGGTATCTCACAGGTCTCGATGAACCTCTCTGACCCAAGTGAAACAAGCATACACCTAGCGTACGAGACTGTCAAGTCAATCGTGGAGCCACTCGGTGTGGAGGTGTTCGGCAGCGAGATTGTCGGACTCGTGCCCCTCGGATCCATGCTAGAGGCCGGAAGGTGGTATCATGGGTATGATGCGGATCACAGTGTCCTCGTTACGAAGGCAATAGAGGGATTGGGACTCGACTCCCTAGGGGATTTCGATCCCAATGCAAGGATCATTGAATGGGCGCTCAATGCTGCCAGGGAGGTTTGACTATGGATGTAGGAGATATGCTGAGATCGGTATCTGGGGGAACCCCGACTCCCGGTGGAGGAGCGGTTGGTTGGATAGTCCTGGGCCAAGGAGTCGCATTGCTGAGGATGGTCTCGAACCTAACGGCGAAGTCCAAAAAGTGGGAATCAGGCCATGAGGTCTCAAAATTAATCCTGGACACAACAGAGGGATTTGAGATGAAGGCATTAGAGGGCTTTTATTCAGACTGTGAGGCCTACGAATCTGTTGTTTCCGCCTACAAGATCCCCCAGGAAAGGGATGACAGACAGGCCGCAATCGAATCAGCATCCCTTCTCGCAGCGGAGGTCCCGTTGAGGTTGATGGAAATGGCCCTTGAGGCGAGTTTGCTACACGTCAAACTTGCGGGCTACCACAACAAGAACGCTGACAGCGACCTCGTTTCTAGTGGGTTGCTGTTGAAGGCCGCGGCTGTGATCGGGTCGAAGAACGTCCAGGCTAACATTCCGTACCTGAGTCCAAGTGACCTCTCGACGGTCAATGCCGAACATAAGTCGATAGCCGAAAGTCTGGGAGAGGTGATTCCAATCATCACGGGAGATGGTGAGCTTTGATCAGCGACACTGAGGCTTTCAGAAATGAGATTTCTGAGGGAATCCCCACCACCCTCCCCGATAGGAGGGAAATGGATGGCACGGTCGACCACGCCCCACCTCGACCCCTATCGATCGACTCAGACGGCTTCAGACTTGCAATCGAGAATGCGCTACGGTACTTCCCAGCGGAGTGGCACGAAGAGCTTTCGAAGGATTTCGCGGAGGAATTGGATACCTACGGCCACATATACATGCACAGATTCAGGCCTCGCTACCCTATGAGGGCAAGGCCAATCGGTGATTACCCCTGCACCACCAAGGACGCGGCTGCTATCATGCTCATGATTCAGAACAACCTCGACCCGGATGTCGCCCAATACCCCCACGAGCTCATCACCTACGGTGGCAATGGCTCCGTCTTCCAGAACTGGGCTCAGTACCTTCTGACAATGAGGCTACTCAGCAGGATGACCGATGATCAAACCCTCGTGATGTATTCCGGCCACCCGCTGGGACTGTTCCCATCCAATCCAGATTCGCCCCGGGTTATCGTCACGAATGGAATGATGATACCCAATCACTCCACTCAAGACGATTACGAATATCACAATGCCATTGGGGTGACACAGTATGGGCAGATGACCGCTGGGTCCTACATGTACATAGGACCCCAGGGGATCGTTCACGGGACCACAATCACTCTAATGAACGCTGCTAGGATGTACCTAGGGAAGGCACCTGAGGACGACCTCGGTGGGGTGTTGTTCGTAACATCTGGGCTGGGTGGCATGTCGGGGGCTCAAGCGAAGGCCGCAGTGATCACTGGGGCGGTCGGCATCATAGCCGACACGAACAGGCATGCTGTGGAGAAGAGGCACGCACAAGGTTGGTTGACTGAGATGAGCGATGACCTGGCGTTCGTCGTGAGTAGGGCTAGAGACGCCATAATTGCGCACGAACCTGTATCAATCGGGTTCATCGGTAACATCGTCGACCTCTTGGAAGCTCTGGAGGAAGCAGATCTTGTGCCAGACCTTTGCAGTGATCAGACCAGCCTGCACAACCCCTGGCTAGGGGGATATACCCCCCGCGGGTTGTCCTATGGCCAGGCCGAGCGGATGATCTCATCTGACCCAGAAAATTTCAGGTCTCGCGTCAGAGAGACCCTGGTAGAGCACGGCGAGGCGATCAAGAGGTTGACCAGGCGTGGCATGAAGTTCTGGGATTACGGCAATGCTTTCCTCCTCGAGGCATCCAGGGCTGGAGCTGATGTGGGCACCGATGGGAACTTTCACTACCCCTCCTACGTGGAGGACATAATGGGCCCGATTTGCTTCGATTACGGATTCGGGCCCTATCGGTGGGTTTGCTCATCTGGCTCCGACGAGGATCTCAGGGTGACCGACGAGATCGCGTTGGATGTGCTCAATGAACAGCTTATGGTCTCGCCAACGCCGATCAGAGGGCAGATTCTTGACAACATACGCTGGATATCAGAGGCTGAGGAGCATCGTCTTGTCGTAGGCAGCAAGGCGAGGATCCTCTATGCCGATGGGGAGGGCAGGAGGCTAATGGCAAGGAGGTTCAATGAGGCTGTGTCAACAGGTCGCATCTCAGCTCCAGTTATCCTTGGCAGGGACCACCATGACGTCTCAGGCACTGACAGCCCATACAGAGAGACATCCAATATCAGGGACGGTTCGAGGTTCACAGCTGACATGGCCGTGCAGAATTTCATCGGTGACGCGGTAAGGGGCGCCACATGGGTGAGCCTCCACAATGGCGGTGGCGTCGGCTGGGGCGAGGTCATGAACGGCGGCTTTGGGATGGTGCTCGACGGATCCGATAGAGCAGCAGAGCGCGCAGACTCAATGCTGCAATGGGATGTGGACAATGGCGTGGCCAGGCGGGCTTGGGCCAGGAACCAGGGGGCCATGTGGGCCATAGAAAGGGCGCAGGCAAATGACTCTCGACTCCAAGTGACGAACCCCTCAGTGGTAGACCCAGGGGTCCTTGACTCCATGATGGAGGGTAGGCAATGATCCAGATATCAATAGACGGAAGCAGCATGTCATTGGAAGAAATCATGCTAATTGGTTCAGAGGATGTCAAATTGACACTCACGGAAACCTCGATTCAGAGTATGGTGAAATCCAGAGAACACGTAGAGGCGATCCTAGACAGTGGCGCGATTGTCTATGGAATCAATACGGGGTTCGGCAGTCTATCAAACGTCAGCGTTGACTCTAACGGCCTCAAAGAGCTACAGCGCAACCTTGTACTCAGCCACGCATGCGGCATCGGGCCTGCCATGAGCCCTGAGTCGGTGTTGCGGATGATGGCAATCAGGGCGAACTCCCTTGCGAAAGGCGCATCTGGAATCCGTGTTGAGGTGGTAGAGACGCTCATCGACCTCGTCAACAACGGTCATGCCCCAATCATCCCCTCCATTGGGTCCCTCGGTGCATCTGGGGACTTGGCCCCACTGGCCCATATGGCGATGGCCCTGATAGGGGAGGGGAGATTTCAATCTAGGAAAGAGGGGCAGTGGCTAGACTCTGAGAGCGCCACTGTCTTCAAGGACATAGGGCGCAGTCCTGTGATACTCCAGGCTAAGGAGGGACTCTCACTGATCAACGGCACATCTCAGATGTGTGCGTACCTAGCCGAGGCGACCACCCTCGCGACCAGGCTCTGTCACGCAGCCGACTCTGCGTGCGCCATGAGCGTAGAGGCGATAGCGGGTTCACACACGCCTTTTGACCCAAGGATCCACGGAGTTCGCAATCAAGTTGGGCAGGCCAAGAGCGCGGAGAGGATCCTATC
>WTHQ01000004.1:0-12657 GCA_011523055.1 Methanobacteriota archaeon | reverse complement strand
CTGTCAGCCGACTCTCTCGCATCCGCCATCCACGAGTTGTGCTCCATCTCCGAGAGAAGGACCAACCAGATGCTCACGCCCCACTGGAGCGGACTACCAGCCTTCCTAGCCAGGAACGGTGGGCTAGAGAGCGGACTGATGATACTCCACTATGTCTCTGCATCTGCCTTGGCTAAGATCAGGCTTCTGGCCAGCCCTGCCGCGCTGACCAACATACCTGTGTCCGCGGAGAAGGAGGACCATGTCTCAATGGGATCAACCGCCACCGAGCGCTTGATCGAGATTTGCGAACTGGCATCCTGCGTGATAGCCAATGAGATGATCGTTGCTTCAGCCGCCCTGGACTTCAGGTCCGAGAAGCCGGGTATTGGAGTAGCGAGGCTCGTTGAACGGGTCAGGGAGGTTTCAGATCCTGTGATTGGGGACAGATCAATGTCGAATGACACGAATACGCTAGCCTCGAAGATTCTCCTTGGTGGTGTGGGGAATGAGTAACTTCAGACGACACTTGGATTTTCACCCAGGTACCGACCCACCGTCGTTCACAACAGCGGTTGATGATGTACTGCCCGACGGAGGAGTCGTCCTCTCAGAGTCATGGTGCTATCCCAAGGGCGGTGGCCAGCCAGGGGACACAGGTGTCCTCAAGCTGGATGGGGAATCCATCCCCTTCGGCGAGGTTACTGCCACCAACGCCATCATCCACCCAGTAGAGGATCCGACCCTAGAGGTCGGGGACGAGGTTGAGTGCGTTATTGATGGTGCTAGGAGGAACGCTCTGGCTAGAATGCACAGTGCCGCCCACATCGTCTCCGCCGTTGCGAATGAGAGGTGGGGCGCGATTACAGTCGGCAACCAGCTCAACCAAGCCACCTCCAGGATGGACCTGAAGTTCGAGAACAGGGAACTGTTCGACAAGGACCAACTCTCAGAGGATGCCAATTACTGGGTCGACAATGACTCGAGGATCCACGTTCATGAGTGGGGGCGTGACCAGATATCATCAGATGATCGCGTTAGGAACAAGAGATTCGTGGAGCGTATCATCGACCGAGTGGGTGGAGAGGATCCACAACTCAGGATGGTGGAGATCGAGGGGATCGACCTTTGCCCTTGTGCCGGGACCCACCTATCCTCCACGGGCCCAATCGAGGGCATCACGATAGACAGGGTACAGAACAAGGGAAAGGGCACGTTCAGGATCAATTTCTCCCTGAATTGATTTAATCTTAATCATAGGATCAAAACTATTGGTGGGCTCGGCAGGAATTGAACCTGCGATCTTCGCCATGTCAAGGCGACGTCATAACCCCTAGACCACGAGCCCTCTGAACATGGCGAGTTCCACTCCACTCATGAAGCATTCTGATGTTGGGGTGCCAGCTCATCCAACAATCTTCGAGAGTTTCCCATTGCATCCATTATTGGGACAGGTGGCGGACATCCTCTTTCTGCCATTGCTCATGGTGATGATCTTGTGGCTATCTGGGGCCACGGTCTTCTTGCAGCGCATGCAGTATGCAGTGAGCTCCATGCCGATACTGTCTATGACGTAATATTTGATCTGAGCGTTAAGTAGGGGGCATTACGGGTTATTTTGCACGATTCCGGAAAAACGACGTACTGCGACTATGTGGACTCTACTGAGTATTAGTTTAGGGCTGATAATGTGCATTATCGGCCCCAATTTCGGCACAGGAATGAGTAATATTTTGAAAATAAGGAAAGTGGCAAAATTCTGATATTATGATTTTACGTTATATGTAGTCTGTATACTAAAAAATTATAATTTACGATTAGGTTTAGTTATTATTAATTTATCATGATATGGTTAGTTGCTGTACCGAAAGAACCAACCCAAGACTCGATGTTTTTCGATTCCAAGATTAGTATAGTACTCGCTCTTCCTACCTCTATGGTCCCGTTATGCTTCTCGCGGACCTGGGAGAGCGTAGTTCCTGGATTCCTCGTAATCGAAACAAGTGCTGCAAGCGGGTCCAGCCCCATCCTGTGTACTGCGAGACTGCCAACGAATGACATTGATAGGGACGGGCAATTTGGATTATAATCGGACGCCATTGAAAAGGCGATCTCAGAATCCAAGCATTCTCTGAGGGGGAGATCGAGTCGGTTTCCCAGCGCATATTGAGTGCCGGGCAGGAAGGTTTGCATCACTCCGTTCTCGTTAGCATGTGCTCTATCGTCCATGTCGGACTTGGCCACATGGTCGGCCGTTACAGCCCCAAGATCGGTAGCCAAACCCAACCCACCATCATTCTGAAATTCATCAACGTGGAGCCTCACCTTGAGCCCGGATTCTTTGGAGGACTCACATATCTGTGTCGTCTCCTCTTTCGTAAACCAACCAGGCTCGCAGAACACATCCACGTACTCAGCAAGATTTCTTTGCACGACCAATGGAAGTTGTTCTTCGATCAATTGCTCCAGATATTTCCCCCTTGAAATCTCAGTTGGGAAATCATGTGCTCCGAGCCAAGTACTATCTGAGGGGATTGGTGGTTGAGCTTGATCCATAACCTCCAATGAACGAATTTCATTTTGCACATCCAGGCCATATCCGGACTTGGTCTCCATTCTACCAGTCCCCAGGGATTTCGCCATCTCGAGCCTATTGAGAAAGAGTTCGGATAACGCTTCATTAGTGGCGTTTCTTGTGGCTGAAACAGTCCTCCTTATTCCCCCTCCCATTCTAGAGATTTGAGAGTAGTCTAACCCCCTCGCTCTCATGGTGATCTCATCGCTCCTGTCCCCTGACCATACCAAGTGTGTATGGGAATCCACGAAGGCTGGTATAACTGCGGAACCCCCTGCATCGACTATCCTAGCGCTACCTGAGTTTGCCCACTCGCTAATCAGGGTACCACTGGATTCGATGCCTGTCACCATGCCGTTGGAGAAGAGAATCTCTGTGCCAGGTTCCAGTAGCAACTCATCGCTGTCTACCATTTCAGTACCACGAAGCGGCTCACCCGACCCGCCATGGTCAAGAGTCGCTACTTGCCCTGTGTTGTGGACGAGTATATGGTTCTCCATGGTAACGCGATGGGGTGTTTCCATATCGATTTGACCCGTACTTTCTAATTCTCAAGCATGTTGCTTGGCACATGGGATTGATACTGGGAATTGAGAGCACGGCCCACACATTCTCGTTCGGTGCAGTTTCCTCAGACGGAGTCAGCGTACTGCCTTCACATTCCTCCCTGTATAGGCCAGAGGAGGGTGGCATACACCCTAGGGAAGCTGCAGACCACCATGTCAACTCATCACGAACATTACTCGAGAAAGCAATGGATGATTGGGGGATTTCAGGAGGAGAGATTGATGCTGTGGCCTTCAGCCAAGGCCCAGGACTCGGCCCGTGCCTGAGGGTTGGTGGATCCGTCGCTAGGTCCATGTCCATAGCTCTGGATGTTCCATTGATCGGTGTCAATCACTGCGTAGCTCATATTGAGATAGGTAGGCGGATGACCGGTTGCTCAGATCCTGTTTTGCTGTATGTGAGCGGGGGCAACACCCAAGTCATAGCTAGGGCTTCGGGAAGATATCGAGTGCTGGGAGAAACTCTGGATATCGGAATAGGGAATATGCTGGATAAATTTGGCCGGGCCATTGGCATCCCGTTTCCAGGTGGCCCGATAATTGAGAAAAAAGCATCGGAGTATGTCAAGGAAAACGGCCCAGACCGGATACTAGACCTCCCATATGCGGTCCATGGAACCGACATGGCATTCAGCGGAATCCTTGGTGCAGCTATCTCGCATGCAAACAGAGGCGAAGATCATGGACTCGTCTGCCACTCACTCCAAGAGGTATCCTTCGCCAGTTGTGTTGAGGTTGGCGAAAGGGCAATGGCGCTCACGGGGAAATCCGAAATCCTGTTGGGGGGAGGTGTAGCCTGTAATAAGCGGATTAGGGAGATGACACAGACTATGGCCTCAGAGAGGGGAGGCTCTGCACATTGGCCAGACTGGCGTCTCTGTATCGACAACGGAACAATGATCGCAGAGTTGGGACGAAGGATGCTAGATTCCGGCGAGGCAACCAAGTTGGAGAATAGTGCCATTGACCCCTCCCTTAGAACCGATATGACACCAATTTCATGGTCTTAGCATACCATATCCTTATTCGGGCCCCTTCACGCGAACAGACTGGTTGGTTCGACAGTGCAGAGGAGGAGGAAGCCCAAGGCAGCACCTGCAAATGTATTTGCAGGAGGTCAAAAACCGAAAAAACCAAAGAAAGCACCACCAAGAGTAACCCCTCCTGCCCCACTACCAAAAGTCAATAGAAAACCCACCCCAAAACGGCCAGAGGTTGTTGAACATCAAGAATCTGCAAAAACCGATCCAATAGTTACCGAGGCCTCTCAAGAGGATCAGGATTTAGAGGTCGTTGAGTCACAGATCCTTGGCACGCCGAGGAGGAAGTCACAAGGCCTCAAGAAAGAGGTCACCGAAGTCTCCGATGATGCGGAAGAAGACGTCAGTGCGATAGACCTAGAGGTCCAAGAAGCTCTCAACAGGGCTAAGAAAAGATCTGAAGAAGCTAAGTTAAAACCTAAAAAACCAATTTCATCATCTAAACCACCACCTAAGAAAAGGAAGTCCTCGGGTAGAGGGAAAAACAAGACCTACCAACCTGCTGCCAGGGAGAGAAGGCTCAACAGGGCCCGTCATATGGAGTACAAGTACGAAATGAAAGGCCTCCTCGACGAAATTTCGGTCCCCGAGGAACACAGGTCCTCTTTGATCGGGTCCGTTTGGGCGAAGGGCGAGAGACAGACTGCATCGCACGCAATTGAGTTCGTTAACTCAAAGGTGGCAGACGGAATACTGGATGAGGACCAGGCTTCCAATTTAATTGACCTAATTGACGACTACACTGTTAGGAGATGAAAACTAGTACGTATTCGGTGTTTTGATGAGCCACAACACTCCACCAAACCCCGGCAGTCCTCCATACACCAGGGGCATCCACCCGAACATGTACAAAGATAGGATTTGGACGATGAGGCAGTATGCGGGTTTTTCCGATCCCTCATCCACTAATTCTAGGTTCAAATCTCTGTTGAGGTCGGGTCAGTCGGGCCTATCTGTTGCATTTGATTTACCAACTCAATTGGGACTCGATTCCGATGACCCCCTCTCCATGGGAGAGGTGGGAAGGGTAGGGGTTCCCATTGACTCATTAGTGGACATGAGGGAATTATTCGACGGAATAGACTTATCCAAGGTCAGCACTTCAATGACGATTAATGCACCAGCACCCGTTTTGTTAGCAATGTACACCGTGGTTGCGGAGGAAAGTGGAATTCCGCTAGACAAACTCACTGGAACAATACAGAATGATGTACTGAAAGAATACATGGCAAGGGGCCTATACATACATCCTCCGAACCACTCTATGAGACTGGCTGTTGACCTCATCGAGTGGTGCTCCAAGCATACTCCAAAGTGGAATCCTATTTCCGTTAGTGGATACCACATAAGGGAGGCAGGCTCCACTGCCCCCCAGGAGGTTGGCCTAACGATTTCCAATGCGTTGTCCTACATTGATGCCGCCATTGAAAGAGGGCTTGATATCGACAGCTTTTGTCCCCGCTTATCCTTCTTTTTTGGTTGCCATAATGATTTCATTGAGGAAGTTTGCAAGTTCAGAGCAGCGAGAACCCTGTGGTATGAGATCATGAATGAGCGCTACGATTTCAGCGACATCAAATCAGCCCGTATGAGATTCCATACACAAACCGCGGGGGTAACCCTAACCGCCCAACAATCAAAAAACAACGTCGTTAGAGTCGCTTTCCAAGCCCTGGCAGCAGTATTAGGTGGTACTCAATCATTGCACACCAATGGATACGACGAAGCATTGGGACTACCAACAGAAGAGTCTGCGACTTTGGCCCTAAGAACTCAACAGATCATTGCCAACGAGATCGGTGTCACCAAACACGTCGACCCCCTGGGGGGCTCCCCTTTGGTTGAAGATATCACACGCAACATAATTGAGGAGGCGAAAATAGTCGTCAACCAAATAGATTCACTTGGTGGAGCCATCGAGGGAGTGAAATTGGGAACCCAGGCAAAAATGATACACGAAAGTGCTTGGAAACAGCAGAAACAACTAGAAGATCTGGAAAGTAGAGTCGTTGGAGTGAATGTTTTTGTGGAGGAAGAAGCTAGCTACCCAGCCGGACAAGCCATAGCTAGTGACGCACAAGAATCACAAATAAAGAAAATAATGGAGCTCAAAAGCTCAAGATCCGAGGATAAGGTCAGGACATCATTATCTCAATTAGAAACGGCTGTTGAATCTGGTGACAACCTCATTGAATACATTCGAAACGCCTGTAAAAACCACGCCACAGTGGGTGAGATTTGCTCTGTCCTACGGGACAAAATGGGGACATGGGTGGCTCCAGGAGGGGTTTGAATGGGAATTTGGATCGATCACATCGGTATAGCATGCGTTTCCAATGAAACCTCGAAAAAATTCTGGGAACTAATTGGTTTCACAGAAACTGGTGCTGACCAAAATGTCGACCAGGGAGTGAATATCTCTTTCATGAGGGGTGATGTAGCACCACAACCAAAAATCGAACTACTCCAGCCGATGGGCTCCGACACACCAGTCGGGAAATTCATCTCAAAATACGGCGAAGGTGTACAGCAAATAGCCCTAGGAACGGATAACATCTACGAACTGATCTCGCATTTGCAAGAGCATGGCATTCGCATGGTGAATGCGCAACCGATGACAGGGGCCGGTAACACGCTCATCGCATTCGTACACCCATCAAGCACTGGCGGCATCCTAATCGAGATCGTTCAGAAGCAATCATGAAAAACCAAACTGATTCCCATGCGGACATGCTATCTGACTTGCTCAGGGCCCTATCGAAGCCATCGATAAATGTAGATGAGCTCAGAGGGATAAACCAAAAACTTCCTGAATGGCTTGTCAATGAGAAAGATACTGGCAATTTATCCAATGAATCTTACCTCGTCGCTGGCAAAATTGAGGGCGGGATCGACGTAATCCTCGCAATGATTGATCACAAGGCACCGGAGAATGAAATTCGCATTCACATAGAATCAATGAAGACTAGAATAGAAAATATCCTAATATAATACTGTGGTAATACTGCAAACATATTAATGCATTATTTTAGTCGGCGAACCATGCCTAAAGTGAGCTTGGACGTCCCAGAACATCTACTGGAGGACCTCAAGAAGCATGTTGGAGATCACGGGAAGTTTGTCAGCGTGGCAGATGCTATCCGTACCGCCTGTAGGAAAATGCTGGACCAACTTGATGCTATCGATATCCGGCACGGGAGAGTCAAGGATGAGGTGTGAATCGTGGATATGACAAATGCGAGAGATGCGGTTAGAGCGCTCTTGTACTACATTGAGGGTACAAATGAATCAGATCACCTTAGGGAAGGGCTGGAGGACACTCCTGAAAGAGTGGTATCCATGTTTGAGGAGATTTTCTCCGGGTACAACGAAGATATCTCGAACATTCTCTCCTCAACGTTCAATGCAGAAGGATACGACGGGATAGTTTTGTTGAAAGATATCGAGTTCCATTCCACTTGCGAGCACCATTTACAGCCTTTCTCAGGACTTGGTCACATAGCATACATTCCGGTCGAAAGGATCGTTGGAATTTCCAAGCTCGCAAGACTCTTGGACGCTCATTCAAAGAGGCTTCAGAACCAAGAGAGGATTACCAAGGACATTGCAGAGGACCTAGTAAGGCACCTTTCACCTCTCGGCGCAGCTGTGATACTAGAAGCGAGTCACGGTTGTATGAAGTGCAGAGGCGTGATGAAGCAGAATTCCACCATGGTGACAAGTAGTATGAAAGGCGTCTTCTTCGATAACAAAGAGGCTAGGAACGAGCTAATGCAACTAATAAAGGAATGATAATATCTATGCCATCTTACCCCATTGTAGAAATCTTCCATTCCGTTCAAGGAGAGGGTTATCACACCGGTATCCCCCATGTCTTTGTTCGATTCGGAAATTGCAACCTCAGATGCGAATGGTGTGATACTAATTTTCTTGAATACGAGATGAGGGACCTCGAAGACATCGTTTCGGAGGTCTCTTCCTACAACTGTGACAGGGTGATATTCACCGGAGGTGAGCCTGCGTTGCAAGATCTAGGTAGCATCGGCATGGAACTGAAGAAGCTCGGCTTACACATATCCATTGAGACCAACGGAACAATACCAGTAGACCCGATCGTAGATTGGATTTGCGTTTCTCCAAAAGACCAACTGTACCCCGATGCTGTGATCAGACAAAGATCCGGAAATGAGTTGAAAGTCGTTTACTGCGGCCAAGATCTCTCCATGTATGACGAACTCCGAACAGGTTTCGAGCATCATTTCTTGCAACCTTGCTATATGGAGGCGGAGTCAGTGGAGTCAAATGGGTCATCATTTAGGATGGTGGAGTCCCTTGTTAAGCGAACGCCGGGTTGGCGGCTTTCCCTCCAGACCCACAAATGGATGGGAGTATTATGACCAGGGCAGTGATGGCACTCTCAGGTGGCATGGATAGTACAGCCCTTTTAATCAACCTAATATCCAAAGGACACAAAGTATCATGCATATCCTACGATTATGGGCAGAAACATGTAATAGAACTAGAAAGGGCAGAGATGAACATAGACTACCTATATTCCAAGGGGCATCACATAGATCACAGAGTTGTTGACTTAAAATCAGCAATGGAAATCTTCCGTTCTGCCCTCACCAGCATTGACATGAGGGTCCCAGAAGGGCACTATGAAGCAGAACAGATGAAGCAAACAGTCGTTCCCAATAGAAACGCGATCTTTGCATCCATTTTGTATGGATTCGCTATATCAGAGGCAACAAAGTGGGAAAATAGCGTAATTATCGGACTGGGGGTTCACAGCGGAGATCATGAAATATACCCTGATTGTCGGCCTGAATTTTACGAAGCATTGCAAGAAGCATTCGCGTTGGGCAATTGGGGGAGTGAGTATGTTTCTTTTCACTTACCATACATAATGGGGGACAAACAGAGCATACTCGAGGACGCTTTGTGTAATTCAGAAACACTCGGCCTAGACTTCGATACCATATTCAGGAACACAAATACATCATACAACCCAGACGAAATGGGGAGACCATCTGGTAAGAGCGGTGCAGATATAGAGAGGATTCTTGCGTTCCATGCCATAGGCAGGAAAGACCCATTGGAGTACCCCAATGGGTGGGAAGCGGCTTTGAAACATGCATTGAAGGTTTCATATGAATGGGCGGCGGATAGTGGGGATAGAGACCATGAAGAATGACTCCGATTGGAAAAGCGTACTCACGCCCGAGCAATACAATGTCACTAGACGTGGTGGAACCGAGCCCGCATTCTCAGGGGAACTGTACCTAGAAGACAGAGAAGGGACGTACCACTGCATTTGTTGTGGTAAGGAATTGTTTACCTCGGATATGAAATACCAATCATCATGTGGTTGGCCATCCTTTCACACAGAGCTAGAGACGGCTGATATTTCCAGGGTGCCAGATCATAAATTCGGCATGATACGAACAGAAGTAAAATGCAGCAAATGCGACGCTCACCTCGGACATGTCTTCGACGATGGGCCAAGAAAGCATGGGGGAGAGAGATACTGCATCAACTCAGTGTCTATGAAATTCGTGGAGAGCATCGATCATGGTTACGAAAATTAAGAGATGGGTGGAAACTGATACGGGCCATAGAGTCCCGAATCACAAGAGCAAGTGTAGGAACCTCCATGGCCATAGATACAGATGGGAAGTCGAGCTCGTGGGATCGACAGTAACCACCAAGGGTGTATCTGAGGAGGGGATGTTAATCGATTTCTCCGATGTCAAATCTATATTGATGGAGCATATTCATGATGTCGTAGATCATGCCTTCTTGGTTTATGACGGAGATATCGAGGTACTCAAATCTCTATCACAACTGGAGGACCAAAAAATAGTCTCACTACCATTCATACCAACTGCTGAGAATCTCGCAAAATGGGCATACTACATCGTAGAGCCCCATCTCAAAACAACATATGGGAACGATTTGAGGCTACGATCATTCAACGTAAGGGAGACGCCCAAATCATGGGCATCCTATGAGCCGGAGTGATAGGGAAAGTCAACCAAAACTCTGTTGCAGCTTCGACAAAGGTATCTTCCATTGGATCTCTTGCTTCGATTGGTTGAAAATTCACAGGATTGACATTTCCATGTCCATTTGAAATTAATTCGTGATACGAATCTGTGAAAATCCAGGCCCAGATTCTTATCTTCTGGTCTTGGCCAGGTAGAATCCAATCTCTTGAATCTGGCTCCGTGATTTGAGATTCCTAGTGCATGAATGTACTCGTGGAACATCAGGTATCTCGCATAACTCCCCCATTTTTCTGACAATACAAGTGGATGCAGGTCGATGGATCGTACGTCCTTGGTCCCGTTTCTTGCATTTTTGTCAACACCCCGATGGTACCTGCATACTGCGTGCTTCCTGGTGGAATCCATTCTAAGGAGACCAATTTTTACATTGCGAAGCTCGTGAATTGGAAAGACTCGAAATTCGTCAATCTCAGACATGGTCTCAATTACGAATTGAGATATCTCATCGATCATCACTCGGTTTTCTAACATTAAATTACCTCTGAGAACTACCGATCAAAGGAATCTGCTGATGCAGTAACCACGGATAGAATTCTTGAGATCTCTTCGTCCTTGGGCAGTCCCCGCATTACAATCCTGTTAATTGTATCTTCAATGCTCTTCTTCTTGTGATTTTGTAGCGGAATGTTGGACACAAGCCTCCTGACCTCATCCCTGAACCTAGACCTCAGCATAGGGTCTAATCTTCTGTTCCCTGTAAGGTGGTTGCTGGATTCCATCTGAGCATACCACTCGTAGCAGATGATGGAAACTGCATGACTGAGGTTCATTATTGGATATCCCTCCCATGTTGGTATAGTGACAAGGAAATCACAGAGCCTAAGTTCACTATTCAACAAACCCTTGCCCTCAGGACCGAAGACAATCCCTATCTTACCGTGGTCGATAGGGATCCTCTTTGGCAACTCGTTGGGAAGCAGGAAATGTCTGTGGGCTGTTTTTTCCCCGAGCTCCCTCTTGCCCGATGTTCCAATGGCTAGGGAGAGGCCTTGGAGAGAATCGTCCAGTGTGTTGAATGATCGCGTTGCGTCAAGTATCGATTGTGCGTGTTTGGCCCTACTTCTCCCCACCTCGGAGATAGGTGGGCTCTCTCCTGCTATTCTCAATTCAGTTAGGCCGAAATTCATCATGCACCTAGCAACAGCTCCAATGTTCCCCTCATTCTGAGGCCGTACCAAAATAGTGACTATGTTCTTCGCCCATTCCGGAGGTGGCCCATCTGCTCTTACTCCCATGTCGTGGAATAGAGTCGAGCGAATGAATAATGCGTGTGATTAATCCACCTTTCTTTGTTTGTACCTTGTGATGTAACCAGCAATCCAGTTCCTCATCTTCTTGTTGTCAACATCAGTGAACCTCTCGACGAGGGTCTTATTTTCATCAAAATCAGATGTGAATTGATCAGGGTACCTCTCAATCAGCTTAAGCGCGCGGATTTTGATAAAGGATGGTCTGATATTTCCCATAGTCTCACTCCAGGAGTTTTACCTCAATAGGGAAGCCCTCTTCCCTTGTGCAGATGACCTTGATCTTTCTCGGCGGCTTCTGCATGCCTCGTGCCCACACGGCCTGATTTACCTCTTCATCGATCCAGATCCTTTCCTCTTCTCCTACCTTCATGTGTCGATGCACATGTTTCTTGATCTCCGCCATGGCCCTATTTGCCCTCCGGCTTCTCGGAACAGACCACGCGGCTCTGAGTGGTATGGTCATCTCCTTAACTTCCGCCAATGATATCACCTTTGTAATTTAGATCTCCGCCACATGTGCCTTTTTGGGTGGGTAGTAACCTTCCTTGCGGTCCTCATCATAACCCAAACTGGAACTCTCCGGTTCTGGTTCGTGACCTTGATTAGTCGCTTCTTTTTTGCGTAAGGCTTGTGTCTGGCCATAGTAATTCCCTCAATAGTTTTCTAGGCCTGGGTACCTTGCTTCTGCTTCGGCCCTCGATTCATGTGCTACCGCATCGACATATGACTGTCCTTTGGAAGAAACTACCTTTCCCAAGTTGACATTCCCACCAGGAGATTTTCTTGTCTCCAGTAGGCCCTCGGATTCCAGCTGTTGGAGTATGGTTCGGATGATCTTCCTTGAACCAGATGCAGCTGCGTTTGGCTTCACACCCCTGTCTTTGGGCCCTCCGAATTCTTGGGCGAGCCTGTTAACGCCAATCGGCCCTTTTATGGTCACCTTCCTAAGTACGGCAGCGCTTCTGATCGCCCACCAATTGTCTTGTACGGGTATCCTCTCCCTGTGAACTCCGGTTTTGACGAATGCACTCCATTCAGGCTGTTGGACGATCTTGTCCGCCTCTAGCTTTGCAGACAATGACTGTATCATTAAGTCTGCAGGAATGTCATGTACGGTCGTCATGTCTCACACCGGGCAAGCCGCCGACTTTCCGTTCATATTTAATCGTGTGGACA
>WTHQ01000037.1 GCA_011523055.1 Methanobacteriota archaeon | reverse complement strand
GCGCATGTGATCTAGCGGTTATGATACGAGGTTCCCAACCTCGTTACCCGGGTTCAAGTCCCGGCGTGCGCACCAGGTATTTGCTCAATCCTCGCGCTTCGATCTGATTCCCATCGCAGCAGCGACCATTGCGAGAAGGGCCGCATTCAGCCCCAATGCTGGCAACAGGCCGCCCTCATCGGGCTTCTCGACGCATTCCGTTTGGGATGTCAACGGTTGATGTTGTCCTGGTGGACAGGGGGTCTGATCTACAGATCCCGACTCGGATGTGAAGAAGTTCGTGGATGTGAATGTGCACGAGGACTGTCCCTGTAGAGCTTGGTAAGTTCCTGGTGGACAGGGTGTCTGCTCGGTAGCAGCAATCGCATCGACGAAGTGCCCTTCGTCTGCAGAAAGACACTCAGATGAGCCTTGACTGGGTTGATAGGCACCTTTCTCACATGGCTTCTGGCTTAGCTGGGACGTGGAATCCACGAAGTGACCCTCATCTGCCTCGATGCAAGATGATGAGGCGGAGATTGGTTGGTAGGTCCCGACAACGCATGCCATGAATTCAGTAGCACCGCTTCCTGGGACGAAATGCCCCGCTGGAGAATCACGACAACTGGTCGTTTTCACCATCGGCTGGTATGTGCCTGGCTCACAAGGGACTTGCTCTGAGGACCCCATCTGATTCGTGTAGTGGCCTGCTTCAACGTCGATACAACTAGTCTGACCGGTCATGGGTTGGTAGGTCGTAACGGGACAAGCAATCTGGTTCTGAGCACCCTCCCCGATAGCATAGTGGCCTGCTTCTACGACCATACACCCAGATGAGCCCTGATTAGGCTGGAAGGTTCCGACAGAGCAGATCGTGTATTCTACAGCGGCCTCAGTGCTGACATATGACCCAGGGATAGCAAAAACACACATGTCAGCCCGGCTATTGGCTTGGTACGAGCCTGGTTGGCACGGAACAGACTCGACGGATCCAGCACCGGATGTGTAGTACCCCGGCAACGTTACCTCGCAGTCCGTTGAACCTTCGAGGGGCTGATATTCACCTGACAGGCATGGCTGGAACGATGTGGCTCCGACTGAGGAGACGTAGTGTCCCGCAGGAGCAAGAATGCAGCTCGAACTGGCCGCGTCTGGCTGGTAGGACCCCTGTGAGCATAACTCAGGCTGTGTCGATGCATTGGCTGAGGTGTATTGCCCTGGCGAAGTCGAGGAGCATGAGACCGAGCCCTCCATGGAGCTGTAGCTTCCTGGTGGACAGGGTGTTTGCTCGGTAGCGGATGCGCTATCGACGTAGAAGCCAGGACTCGCCCTCATGCATGAGGTTGCCCCTGGCGTTGAGGAGTATCTGCCCATTGTACATGGGGATTGGAAGGTCTTGCCAGGAGTCTCAACCATATGACCGGGGTCAGCGAGGATGCAGTTCGAGGATCCAGAGTTGGGTTGGTATGATCCAGCGGGACATATGGTCTGAGAGTATGCACCCTCATCAGGAACGTGGTAGCCAGGGGATGAATCGATGCAAGATGGCTGTCCACCATCAGGTTGGAAGGTTCCGCTCGGGCAAATGACGAGGTTCCACGGCAGCCCCTCCTCGGCATAGTATCCCGCAGGAGCCTCGGCACACGAGTTTGGAGCGTCTTGGTACCATCCGGACGGGCAACCCTCGGGCCAGAGGTCGAATGGGGAGTTCAGCCCGTCGCCATCTGAATCGAGGTCGTCTAATGCAATCTTCGCGGTACCGGGGAGCTGCATGAGTTCCGGGACACGAGTGCCCCACCAGATCTGGTGATAGGACTGGTTCACATTGTTCCAAGCATAGGCCCCCCAGCAGTGGATGTCGTTTGATGAGTCTAAGCCACATGCGTTCGCAGCACCCATGACCACTGCCATGTAATTCCCACCTGTGTGGACCTGATGGGGTGCAGAACGGTCTTGACAATTTATGTTGCCACCGCCCCCTGCTCCATATTGGTAGTTGCATATCACGTCGTTCGAGCCATTGTAGTCCCCCGTGTTGCCAGCCCAGTTGTCACCCCAGCAATGGGCTCCGGTTTGGTCATACAGGGCGCATGCTTGGGCCGTAGTGGCGGACATGCTCGTCATGCTTTCCCCCGGGGGGCCTTGAATCATCGTCGGCACCACGGCAAAGGGCTCGTTGCTGTTGTTGCCGATCCCTTGTTGGCTCTCGGTGTTTGCCCCCCAGCAAATCCCGGAACCAGTGTCGGTCATCGCACAGGAGAAAACCCAACCGTTGACCGCCTGAACGAAGGATAAGTTCCCTACATCCTGGATTGTTACTTCTGGGTTTGACATTGCAAGCTTGCGTGGTGTATCTGATAACCACCAATAACCGCATCCAGGAGCTTCGGTTATCGGGTCAGCAGAAACGGTGTCTCCGCCAGTGACCCTGCAATTCATGTCTGATCCCCAGCAATACACCCCACCATCAGTGCCTGTGGCACACGTGTGCTCGCCTCCAACGCTGACAGAAGTCACAGCGACACCAGATGGCATGGCGATCAATTCAGGGGTCAATATCCCAGATTGGCCATTGTAGCATGGGTTTGTGTACAATACAGCCCCATTCCAATCAAAGCAGATCTGACCATTGCCAACTTGCCCCCTGTTGTTATTGCCCCAGCAATACAGGTCGCCATCGGTGCTGATTATGCAGGTGTGGGCACTCGGTCCCTGCGAGAGTGACTTTGCGACGACGCCCTGTGGCAACAGGGCCTGAGTTGGGACGAGTACGTTCCCTCCGACTTGCCCGTTGCCGATCTGGCCATTTTGGTTGCTTCCCCAGCAATAGACTACCCCCTGGGAGGTAAGTCCGCATGCGTGGTCGAGGTGTGCCGAGACCTCCACGATCCCCATCCCATTCAGCGCATCCACATAGGTCATGTTGTGGTACGCTTGGGATCCCGAGGTCCCGATTCCGGTTTGACCGTAATCTGTCCTGCCCCAGCACACCACGCTGGAGTTCTCAGTGACGGCGCAGGCGAACTGCCTTCCGATCGAGAGTGTGTCATGGGTGTCAATGTGGCCCAGAACTTGGCCCGGAGAGTTGCTGGAGATGGATTCCAAGCGGATTTCATCAGAGAGGATCTCTACTTCTGTTTGTGTTCCCTGGTCCACCAACAACGAATTAGTAGACAGTAGTATCATCAACGCTCCTAGAAAAACTGCCGTCACAAGTCTCTTTACCATGGGGGGCTTTGTGGCTGGAGGAAAATAGAACTTTTCACTTATTCCAATTGGAAATGTTCTTTGAACCACTCAAGCCAGGGAATCGTAGTTCACTTCTGCTTCCTCGATGTGGACCTCATCTACGTCCATCTGGGCAAGTTGAAGCTTCCCTGAAAGCTCATCGTTGACCGCGTGCCAATAGGAGTAGGACTCAATTACCCAGATCCCAGATTCGCGTGTGCCGTTTCCTGACCCCTTGACACCACCGAACGGCAGATGGGCCTCTGCTCCAGTGGTGGAGTTGTTTATGCCGGTCATACCTGCCTTTATGCCAGATTTGAACCTGTAGGCCTCCAACCTGTCATTAGTGTATATCGCGCTTGACAGCCCATAAGGGGACGCATTTGCCAGGTGTAGGGCGTGATCGAAATCCCTAGCTTTGACAACTGTGACAGCAGGACCAAATATCTCATCATGGAAGCAATCCATGTCCTCCGTGACGCCAGTGTAGACGTGAGGCCACATGTAGACGCCCTCATTGGCATCAGCGACGAAGCCGACTGGCGCTGACTCTTTGGTGATTCGACCCTTACCGAAGATGAGTTCGGCACCACTTGAATCACACACCTCCAGGCTTTGAAGAAACTCCTCAGCGTATTTCGGGGAGAGCATCGGGCCGTACAATACGTCCTGATTCTTCATAGAATCGCCTATTTTTGTTTGCTTCACCTTCTCCATGAACAAGGCCATGAACTCATCGTAGATGCCCTCGTGGAGTATCAGGTTTCCAAGGCTCGTGCATCTTTGACCGGCGGTCCCAAAGCCTGCCCAGTAGGCCCCCTCGACTGCATTTTCGAGGTTGGCAGAGGGCATTACAACCAATGGATTCTTGCCTCCGAGTTCAAGGGAGCAAGAGACTAGGTTCCGACCGCAAATCTCCCCAATCATCTTTCCGACTTCCGTTGACCCTGTGAATGAAATCTTGTTGACCAGCCCTTCGTCCACAGCGTTAACGAGATCTTGGCCCGCGCCGCTTCCTTTGCCATGGATGAGATTTACCACGCCGTCAGGCAGCCCAGCCTCATGCATTATCCTTGCAAGTGCGAAGGAGAGCAAAGGGGAGTCTTGTGGAGACTTCCAAACACAAGTGTTGCCGCACATGATAGCTGGAATCATCTTCCAGAAAGGTACAGCAGATGGAAAATTGCATGAGTTAATTATTCCACAGACGCCAAGCGGCCTCCTGTAGGTGAAGAGCTCCTTGTCAGGAAGCTCGCTGTTCACAGTTTGGCCATAGAGCCTCCTCCCTTCTGACTGGAAAAACAGGCATGTGTCAATGGCCTCTTGAATCTCGCCCGCACTTTCTTTCAGTGTCTTTCCGATTTCTCTTGTCTCCAACCTCACGAGTGCGTCCTTCCTGTCCATGAGCAAGCGGCCCATATTTCCGATTATCTGGCCCCTAGTCGGAGCAGGCGTCCCAGCCCATGATGGGAATGCAGACCTCGCGGCCTTCAACGCGCTGTGAACGTCATCTCGCGTGGACAGAGGGAACTCGCCGAGGGTATCAGAAAGCAGTGCAGGATTTACAGAAGAGAAAGTGGACCCGTCAGAAGCACTCTCCAATTTACCATTGATAATGTTGTATCCACGGATCATGGGCGAGCCGTTTGGATTGGTGTTCTGAATCTGCTCAAAGTCTGCGGCCAGGACATGTGTCATGCCTGTCCCAGATTGAACCCTCAAATGAATGCTGCTAAGATCGAAGATTAGATTTCACACACAATAACGTTGGATTCCCGAACTTAATGTATTGGGGTTTAAGGGAGGCGGAGTCCAACAGATACTCCGAGGAACGGCCATGACAGACGGGGAAGGAGAACTCACACTACGTGTAGCCAAAGCCATACCGAGTGACGTCGGACATGGCAGGGCGAGGGTGCCGTTCGATAATGAACTCAATCTCAAGCCAGGCGATGTGATCGAGATAAACGGGGAGAAGTCAACAGCCGCGATTGTTTGGCGATGCAGGCCGGAGGACGCTAATTTAGGGGTAATCCGAATCGACGGGATCATCAGGAAAAATGCATCAGTATCGTTAGGAGACAGAGTTAGCATCAGGAAGGTCGAGGTGACGGAGTGCGAGAAATTAGTCCTATCACCGGTCATGGCAAAACAACAGAAGGTTAGATTCGGCCCCGGAATCGAGGGCTTTGCTAGGAGAGGCCTCAACAAGAGGCCAGTGGTGTCAGGAGATAGAATCTTCATACCCGGGATGACTCTATTTGCCGAGGCACTGCCATTCCAGATAGTCAGCACGAAGCCAAAGGGAATCGTACAGGTATTGCCCTCAACAGAGATCGTGATCAAAGAGGACCCCGTTGATGAAGAGGACGAGAGTATCATTCAATCAATTTCCTATGAGGATATTGGTGGACTCGGTGATCAACTCCAGAAAGTTCGTGAGATGATCGAACTCCCTCTCAAGCACCCTATCCTCTTCCGAAGACTGGGCATCGATCCACCCAGAGGGGTTCTTCTCCACGGACCACCTGGAACCGGGAAGACCCTGATTGCCAAGGCTGTTGCCGCTGAGACCCAGGCACACTTCACGTCAATAAACGGCCCCGAGATCATCTCCAAGTACTATGGAGAGAGTGAGAAGCAACTCCGCGAGATCTTCGATGAGGCCACATCCAACGCCCCAGCGATAATCTTCATCGATGAGCTGGACTCCATCGCTCCAAAGAGAGAAGACGTTAGCGGAGAAGTCGAAAGACGGGTCGTAGCCCAACTTCTTACCTTGTTGGATGGGATGCAGGGCAGGGACAATGTCGTGGTGATCGGCGCAACCAACAGAAGGGACGCCATCGATCCAGCGCTGAGAAGGCCCGGCCGATTCGACAGGGAGCTCGAGATAGGAGTCCCTGACAAGAACGGTCGATCGGAGATCATCGACATACACACCCGAGGTATGCCGATAAGCGATGATTTCGAGATGGAATGGCTTTTGGAAAACTCATATGGATTCGTGGGCGCTGACATCTCAGCGCTAGTGAGGGAATCGGCGATGAAGGCACTCAGAAGATATCTGCCCGAGATTGATCTGGATCAGGACGAGATACCAGCCGAGGTGTTGGAGAAGATGGAGGTCAAGATGGCAGATTTTCGAGAGGCCATAAAGGAGATCGAGCCAAGCGCTCTAAGAGAGATATATGTCGAAGTTCCAACAGCCTCTTGGGATGACGTAGGTGGCTTGAATGAAATCAAGGAGCGCCTGAAAGAGAGCATTGAGTGGCCCCTGAACCAACCCGAGACTTTCGATCACTTCGGAATAAAACCCCCACGTGGAATCGTGTTGTTCGGGGCCCCGGGCACTGGGAAAACACTGATCGCAAAGGCGATCGCCAATGAAGCCAAAGCGAACTTCATATCGATTAAAGGGCCCGAGATGATTTCGAAGTGGGTGGGGGAGTCAGAGAGGGCTGTACGAGAGGTCTTCAAAAAGGCCAAGCAAGCAGCCCCATCGATTATTTTCCTTGATGAGTTTGAGTCGATTGCCGGGGTTCGGAGATCGATGACTGGAGAAGGGTCGGACGTTATGAACAGGGTGGTCAACCAAATCCTATCCAGCATGGATGGAGTCGAGTCCATGGAGGGTGTCATCGTCGTCGCAGCGACAAACAGGCCTGAGATGATCGACCCAGCCCTGCTTAGGAGCGGGAGATTTGAGAGAGTTCTTCATGTTCCGCCCCCCGACAGACAGTCTAGGTTGGAGATCCTGAAAATCCACTCCTCAGAAATGCCGCTGGGACGCTTCAAGCTTGATGACATCGCAGATGATCTCGAGAATTACACCGGAGCAGACATCGAGGCAATCTGCAGAGAAGCAGCATTGATCGCAATGAGGGCAGGGAAGAAGACAGTGTCAAAGAGCCATTTCGAAGAAGCAGTGAACAGAGTGAGGCCCACAGTGAATAAAGACATGCTAGAGTACTACTCCAAGATGGAAGAGACTCTCGTCAGCGGCCTTGAATCAGTCAAGAGGAGCAACAACTCCCTTCAGGGAATCGAGTCAGTGTGATTATCATGGCTTCTGGTTTTGGCCGCGAAATCCTAAACCGGCCAATCCTGGACAGTGCAGGGGACACACTAGGGCACGTTGCCGACCTTCTGATCAACACAAGGACGGGAGAGGTGGAGTCACTACTGGTAATGATCAGTGAGGAACTCGACCCCGCGTTGCTTCCTTGGCCATCAGTGGATGGACTTTTGCAGGTGCCAAAGAATGAGGTTTTTGAACTCTCAAACGTAATCCGTTTGAGATAGACCAGGCTAACAAAGTCGGATAACCGTCTTATAGAGTCGGATTTAGCTTCCGCCTGTCGTGGGGGGTGGACCGATGATGAGTGGGCCGAGACGGACATCAAAGATCTTCAACCAAGCCAATCGACAGAGACTCCTCAAATTCTCTTTTTGGTCTGTTCTGACCCTCTTGGTTGCCTTCATTGCATCAACATACATAGTCGATGGAAAAACGCAACAATCTGCCTATGGGGACGACTGGGACGACCTCGGCGATTTCAGATCGGAAATTAACTCAATGGGGGTTGAGACCACGGCAATGGTATCGAGCCCGCTACTCCTATCAGAGATCGACAACCCAGAGGAAACAATATTTGTGGTATCTGGCGTTGAACGTGATACAATCTCATTGCCTCGATTTACAGATGATGACTCCATTGTCGAACTGTCTGACACTGATGGATACACTGGCTCGGAGATTGAAGCAATCGTTGAGTACGTCCAAGCAGGAGGTACTCTGCTGTTGATGGATGACTTCGGATACTCATCCGCCCTCGCCCAAGAATACAACATTCTCTTCTCCAATCATCAATTGTATGACGGGGAGGCGTGGGCTAGGGAGCTGGATTACAACTATGTCTGGACGAACGTTACCAATGCCTACAACCTAACTCAAACTTCAGGATCAACCTCGATTTACCACCCATGCCTCGCAGATAGAGACGGTGATCTGATACTCGATCTGATCGACCCAGACCCAGATCAAAAGAACGTAGGCTTCACGCCAATTGATGACTCATTTGGCTTGTGTGGACATCGGTGGGACTCTGAGCAGAAAACATATGACTTCTCCGAAAGCTATGACCTCCTCACGAGCAAACCATCTGCTTTCGACAAGGAGTCTTTGTTTTCCCCCGCTGAAAATCGATACCCTGTCATTACATCCACACTAGACTCCTACTTGGATTCAAACGACGATGGCGACCTCACGCCCGCATTCGAGGCGGCAGGGATCCAAGGAGACGAGCAGGGGCCATTCGCCGTCTATGCCAGAATATGCTCGTCCAGATTATGCGCTGAGCCATCCTCTGGTCAAGTGCACATCGCATCAGATGGATCACTCCTGATCAATGCCATTTACTCATCCTCGAAGATCGACGGATCTAATGTTCCTGAGAATGACAATAGGTTTTGGGCACTGGATATCATTGCCGATGCCCTGTTGGTTGGTAATGACTCATTGAATCCGAGCGAGAATGCAATAGTCATCTTTGATGAAAGTCGACACCAACAAACCAATCCCCTTTCGGATACCTACAATCTAGCATACTACTTCCTAGTGTATTTCACCAATGATTGGATGGCAATGCTCATCCTCTTTCTGGCGCTCTTCATGATGTTGGAGGTGGTACTGATCAGAAAGGAGGATCCCGAGGATTGGCGACACGTCTTCAGGATAATCTACTATGGTTTTGGTGACGCAAAGAGGTATGAGTTCTACCAACACCCAGACAAAATTCGACAGGTCTTCCTTTCTAGGGTAAGGAGCAAAAACACGATGACTAGGGAGGAATTCGACTCCCTGTCCTCGGAGGAGCTCAAGGACCTCGTTGATGATCAAGTTCTACTTCGCTTCATATACGACAATAGAAGGTACAAAACACAAGAGTTGGTTGGAGTTGTCAAAAGAATGCGAGAGTGGGGCCCAGACGAAGATGAGCCTGATGAAGATTTGATGGACCTGTGAATACAATGTGGACAAGGAAGGCAACAATGACGCTTGTCGGGGGCATCTCGCTTATCCTGATTGGAATGATGGTAAGTCATTTCCACCTGATGATTCTCGGAATGCTGATGGTTTCCTTGCTCGTCATGGCAAGTTGGGTGAGCGGCTATCCAAATCTGGCAGTTGAGAGGGAGTTGTCCGAAGAGAATGTCTACAAGGGCGACGACATAACTGTCACTCTCACGATAAGCAACCGGTCAAGGAGAAGAACACAGACATTGGACATTTATGACAACGTACCCCATGAAATGAAAATCCGAAGAGGGATAAACATGATCAGGGCCAACTTGGGCCCTGGACAATCAACTGTGTTGAGATACACCGTGAGATGCCCATTGCGAGGCCATTTCTCTATCGGACCCACTTCGCTGAGATACAGGGACGTTTTCGGGCTCTTCACCGACGAAGGGGTAGAGGACAAGAGAAGTGACGTAATTGTATTCCCCCAAGTCAGGGACATCGAGGATGCTTTGCTCCGCTCCAATGTCCCAAAGATGTACACAGGAGCAACTACACTGAGGACCCCCGGCCAAGGAACAGAGTTTTACTCATTGAGAGAGTACATGCCCGGAGACTCATTCAGGTCAATAAATTGGAAAGCATTTGCGAGAACAGGAGATCTGATGGTCAATGAGAAGGTCAGGGATGCAGTCACAGACGTGCACATCCTATTCGACACGAGGGACATATCAAGGATCGGTACCGTGCTGAAGAACCCTCTCGAGATGGGGGCTGTTGCAACGGCATCAATTTCCAATCACTTCATCAGAAGGCGGGATGCGGTCTCTCTCACAACCTATGGTAGGAGAATGGACCACCTCCCTGCAGAGGCCGGTGACAAACAGCAATACAAGATTCTCAGTTTGCTAGCCGGCGTGTCAGCCGGGGGCTCGATGCCTATTCAGGCAGTTACTAATGCGCTCATACCCAGGATGAACAGAGGATCCCCTGTTTTCGTCGTTAGTAGCCTTGAAGGCGATGGTACCGCATTGCCTGCGATAAGAGCGCTGTCGAGCCACGGCCACACGGTTTACGTGCTCTCTCCGAATTCAGTCGATTTGGAGAGACTTGTGAGTCGAATCCCAAGGATGGCCTACGAGGTCCTCAAGATGGAGCGGCAAAATAGGCTCATGTCGTTGAACGGCTATGGTGCCAATGTTATAGATTGGGTTCCAGACATTGATCTTGCTCAGGCGTTATTACAGGTCAAAAAGGGGTAGGTGTCGAAAATGAGCGAAGAGGGGCACAACAACGGCAAAACCCTTCGGTTGAGGTCCCTCAGGACACGATGGCAGATTCTAGCGTTGCAAGTCGTTGCAACTGCCTCCTTGGCCATGTTGATTTTGACCATGACCTCGAAGTATGGGGAGTGTGACCAAGACTTCATTGATGAGGCTGACGGCGAGAGCTATTGGTGTCCAGCATTTGAGCACACACGCGGTATCGCGTATGTCGAACAGTCATTCCAAAGGGACGCCATACTGCCAGATGTCATTACCGGAGTCGGCCAAGTCGGAAGCACCTCCTTGCTCTTCCCTTCTGTATTCTGCTTGCTTTTGACAGGGGCTCATGCTATCGCTTCCACTCGGGACTCAAAACTCCGTCGAAGGTTGAGAATTGGAATTTACTCTACTGCCCTAATTTTTGGTCTAGGGCCATTCTTGTTTGAATGGATAACTGGGATGGTCACCTACCGCCAAGTCTACGTCCCCTTTGGCCAGGATCTAGAGATATTCAACCACGGTGACAGACTCCTGCTTCCAATGCAGATGATTTCGGAATTCATCGTCATGGGAGTTGTTTTCGCCCCCGTATTGTTCGGCCTGATTGGAATTTGGAACCTATCAATGAGGGCGATTGTGGCAACAATGAGTTACATCGTTATGTTCCTAATATTCCATGCTCTTCTAACATTCGAGGCTGTTCTTGACTCTGTGCAAGGCATCGGGCTGAATCCACTACCAGCCCAAATCGGAGAATCCACCATGTTCGGGGGGCTGGTTTCTCCCCTCGCATTTGAATTGATTACAATCTCAGTAGTACTTTTCCTATTCTTTGAATCCTCTCACATGTGCATACGCTTGTTTGAGTATGTGGCCATGTTGCCGGAGAGCGCCCGCACAGACCCTGAACACATCAGGATGTTTCAGACAGTATTGAACACTCACCTGTTCCAACTATTCGGCGTTGTTTCACTCGCAACCTTACTAACTGCAGTCGCATTGGACTTCGATGAGATTTTGATTACGGTCATTTCCGAGTTCCAACCAAATCAATGGAGTCAGCAGGTAAATGACTCATTGGAATTACAGATGACCTATGGAAAAGTGATTTCTGCCGGCCTGTTTCTTCTCTTCTTCAGCATGGCCAGGTACCTAGTGCCATGGCAATTCGTATTGGGCTGGTTCGAGTCGTTATTCAGAGGAGTCCAGAAGAATATTGCCTCTGACAATGAGGGTTAGGGCTATCGTATTCCTAAAATCCTCTCAGCCCAACGCACCGTAAACTCCGCAGCGAACAGGGAGATCACCGCCAATACAGGGTAGATCAGACAGGAGTAACTATCGAGATTTGACGGAAGCCATTCCTGTAGCCGGGTGCCCATTATGACGAAACCAACCAGGTACGTGGAAAGCACAACCCTCTCCAACCAGGGGCTCGACCTCTTTCCACCACGCAATTTTGGTTTTGGTAGAGGCTGCGATGAACTCATGGGCGATCCTTGGCGAGTGGGGTGCAAGAACCCTCCTCCTTCCATTGCGTTCAAACACAATTACAGGTGCGGAGAATCATGTGCGGACTGCAAGTAGAGCCTTGTAGCCGTTGTGAAAATCCCAGCGTGATACATCAACCATATAGTGGTCAGAGGCTATGTGGCAGACATCTTCGAGCTTCCATAAGAAAAAGAGTGTCGAAGGACCTGAGAAACCAATTGTCCCTTCCTAGAGATGCGAGAGGCCCAGACGGAACACCTTTCCGAATACTCGCTGCGGTAAGCGGGGGCAAGGACTCCGCAGTCATGCTGTTTATGCTGGATGACATCCTCGGAAAGCGGAGAGACATCGAGATAGTTGCTGGGGTCGTGGACGAAGGAATAGACGGCTATCGATCCCCCTCGATAGACTGCGTCACGGAACTGTGTTCAAATCTTGATATAGAACTGGTCAGAGTAGGTTACGAGGATATTGGATACCAGCGAATGGATGAAGTTGTCCGTTTGATGCCGGAAATCGCAGACAAGAATCCAGAGGCAAAGGGAATGATGCCATGCTCATTTTGCGGCGTATTCAGGAGGCAGAGTTTGAACGCTCTTGCTGAAAAAACCAATGCAAAGGTCATGTCATTGGGGCATAATCTCGACGACATGGCACAATCGATCTTGATGAACCTGCAGAAAGGAGAGGTTGAGAGGTCAGTAAGGCTCGCTCCCCATACAAACAATCCAATTGAGGGACTGCCGCCAAGGATCGTACCACTCCGATGGATTCCAGAGCAGGAAATTCACGCACTCGCTATGGTTCTGGAACTCCCATTCTTCCATGGAGAATGCCCACATGCTTTGGGGGCCCAGCGCCAAACCAGCAGAAACATTGTCGCGGCACTAGAGACCAATACCCCTGGCGCAAGACACGGTCTGTTGCATAGCCTGGAGAGCATTCGAGAGATATACAGTAGACATGGAACGGCCAACCAGGATGTCAAATTATGCACTACTTGTGGAGGAGTTACAAGCAGGGACATTTGCCAGTCCTGCACGATGAGGTCCTGGTTAAATGAGCAAATTTGAGTAATTTGGTCCCTTTTTGTATATATACCGCCTCTTCAACTAAATTCTGATGCGAAGAGAAGACCTTGAGGCCATGACTGTGGCTGAGTTGAAGATTTTACTTTCGAATCTCGCGCTTCCAGTCTCTGGAAAGAAAGCCGATCTTATCGATAGAATTCTCCAGAACCAAGATCCAAAGATCGTCGAAGAAGATCCGTCTTCTTCTGAGATTGATGGAGGGGAAAATCGAGAGACAGCTCATGAAGAGATTGAATCCGTCGTCTCGCACATGATAGAGGGAAGAGATTTGAATCAAGAATCAGAGATAACACTCCAGAGCATGGTCTTAATCGGCGTTGTCGTATGTGCATTGGCACTGGTGGTCCTCTCTCTCTGATTGGACTCTTACCTAATGACTTCAAATTGTCTTGAGTTCCCTATTTCCATCCCCGCCAGGTCCTATCCATGAGTCAGGCCTGTTTCCAAGAATCTTATCTATCGTTTCCATATGGTCGTCATCGAGCCTCTTAACAACATCTATGCAACCTAAGTTTTCCTTCAGTTGATCAGCATTCGTGGCGCCCAATAGGATGGTTGAGACGTTCTTATTTTTCAAACACCATGCCAAAGCGAGTTGAGCCATACTGCATCCCAACTCATTTTCGGCGAGTGAAGCCAGTTTTCTGAGGATATCTATCTCCCCCCTCTCTTCTCTATCCTTCAGCTCATCCTTCAACCAGCTGTAGATTTCAACAGTTGCTCTGGACCCCTCTGGAATACCGTTGTTGTATTTGCCTGTCAGGAACCCAGATCGGAGTGGGGACCAAATTGTAGTGCCTATGGAATATGGCGGCCTAAACAATGGAAAATACTCAGATTCGAAACGAAATCTGTGAAGCATGTTATATTGTGGTTGTTCGTAAGAGGGCGGCTCCAGCCCCTCGGTCCTAGCGATCCAGAAGGCCTCGGTGATTTGTTGTGCGGACCACTCACTTGTTCCCCATGATGTGGATGCTCCGGACCTTACAATGTCCGTCATGGCTCTGACCACGGTGGCGGTTGGAGTGTGAGGATCAGGTCTGTGACAGAATACCATGTCGACGTATTCCAACCCCAGACGCTCCAAGGAGGAGTCCATACCCTCCATTATGTGCTTCCTGGAGAGGCCCCGTTCGTTGACACCGCTCCCTCCCCAGAAAATTTTTGTTGTTATCACCAGGTCCGAACGCCGCCAAAGGATGGGGTCTTCCTCGACTAATTCGGACAGCGCTATTCCAAAGATCCGCTCTGCCTCCCCCGTAGGAGTCCCGTATGCTTCGGCATGATCGAAACAATTTACACCCGCTTCACGAGCAATCCTAAGCAGTTCCTTTGCTCTTTCCACGCCAGCTTCTCCGGAGAGGCTCTCCTTTACACCATAGGTAGCCCAGAATCCATAGGATAGCACCGAAACCTGTAACCCTGTACTTCCCATCATTCGATAATACATGTCCTCAGCCATGACAAGACCAGTAGAGGCCCATACTCAAGTTTTATTGAAAAATGACAGGGCATTGGAACCTAGAATTATCACAAGGCATATGGAGGGACCGCTCCCGTATTGCAAGCGGGATACAACATGGACCTCATTACAATGGATGATTTGACCAATGATGAATCGATATCACTCTTGGAGGACGCCATGAAACTAATGCCGGTTGCGAGGGGTTTGACACACCTCCCCCTCTTGGAAGGAAAGGTCCTTGGGAACTTATTCTTCGAAAACTCAACTAGGACAAGGCTATCATTTGAAACCGCAATGAAGAGGCTTGGTGGGGAGGTACTAAACCTTAGCGAAGTTGGCTCCTCTGTCAAGAAGGGCGAGACTCTCTATGACACCATGCAAATGATAGAAGGATATGCGGACATAGCGGTTATCCGGCACCCTAGACAAGGAGCCGCGCAATATGCGGCAGATGCTGTAGAGATACCAATCCTAAATGCCGGAGACGGTGCTGGAAACCATCCCACTCAAACCCTTCTCGACTTATTCACAATCAGACAAGGGCATGGAACCATTGAAGGCCTACGGGTAGTACTTGTGGGGGATCTAAGATATGGAAGAACCGTCCACAGCCTCAGCCGCGCGCTGAGTCGGTTTGGAGCCTCGTTAACTCTAGTCTCCCCAGAAAGCCTCATGATGCCGCAGGAAATCGTCAGGGACCTGAAATCTGATGGTTGCGATGTGTCTGAAACATCGGACTTGATATCCACCCTTCCAAGCGCAGACGTAGTCTACATGACCAGGATTCAGAGGGAGAGATTCCCCGACGAAGCAGAGTATGAGAAAGTTGCAGGCATATACACCCTAAATTCACAGGATCTAACGAGTTCCCACTCAAACATGATGATCATGCACCCCCTTCCACGAGTGAATGAAATTCACGCAAGCATAGATTCTACTAGTCATGCTTGGTACTTTAAACAAGCATTCAACGGCGTACCAACGAGAATGGCCCTCCTGTGCCGAAGTCTTGGAGTTCAAATCCCGGAGGTGATAAATTGAGTGAAATGAGGCGGGTTTCTGCGATTTGCAACGGAACAGTGATTGATCATATTCCAGAGGGACGTGCTGTTCATGTAATGCGGATGCTGCACATCGATGGCACTCATTCCAACCCAATCTCCCTTGTGATGAACGTTCCAAGCAGCAAGGTAGGCCGAAAAGACGTCCTGAAGATCGAAGACAGAGAACTCAGCCAAGGAGAGCTTGACAGATTGGCTCTCGTTGCACCCTCTGCCTCGATCGCAATCATCAGAAATTACAGGGTAGCAGAGAAACGTCAAATTGAGCTTGGCTCGGAGCTCATAGACATAGCCAGGTGCTCATTTTTCAACTGTATAACTCAAAACAGAAATGAACCCCTTCCACACAGGCTCAAGGTAATCTCATCCGAGCCCATAGAGATTCGATGCGCGTATTGCGGGATGTCCCAATCGGTTGACGAGATAGTAGAATCGTTAGTCTAAATGAAATTGTAGTCGACGAAAAATATTGCAATCAAATAGATCGGAGTAACATGAACCACCATCACGCGAAAAACTTTGGATGATCGATGTGCCAGAAAAAAAACTGAATGTCTTTCTTCATTTTAGGAAAGCTGGTGGCACTAGGATGGTCAATCTTGCCATCGAAAATGGCGAGAAGCTATGGAGAAAACATGACAATGGCAAGCCATGTACGCCATTTGGATCAACGATTGATCTACCTAGTTTTTCCAAAGAAGAATCTTTACAATTCTTCGAGGATGCAATCGCTACAGAAATATCCTTTGTATCGGTAGCAGGGGGCTATTCCATCTTGGAGGCAGCTCTGAGCCACCCACAAGTCAGGACAATATGTTCACTTAGAGATCCTACGGAAACCTGTCTATCAAATTACAATTATGATTTCTATCTAGCTGAGACCCACGAGAGGAAACTTTCCACTTACATTGAGAATAGAGGATATTCGAACCCATTTATGAAGTCGATACTCCATGGGGAAGAGTACAATTTTTCTAGCGAAGAATCAATTGAAAAGGCAGTGGAATTGTTACAAAGATTTGATTTGTGCATCGAATTAGGACATCCGGAGTCCGACACGTTGTTATCGAACCATCTAGGGTGGGATTGCTTTGACGTTAAGTCCCACAGCACCCAGGGAGAAGATCGATTATGGAAGATGGTGAACATGATAAAGAAGGGAAGGTTTGTTAGGGCAGTCCTTCTTTTTCTCGGAAACAAAAGGGGAACTCTTGAGGAAGTACCACTCACCGCGATTAAACATGATCAAGAGTTAATGAACAGGCTATTCAAAGAAAAATGATTTTGAAGGTAAATATTCTCAGATTTTTTGAAGTATGGACTTGAAAATGTCTGATTTGGATCCGTTTGATCTGGCTTCCAACCTTTTCAGAATTAACTCGGGAGTTGACCTTGCGGGAATCCCTATTCGTGGTACTCTATCGACAACCAATTCTAATTCTTCGTCCAAACCCTTTGCCTCGATGCCATCGACTCTGGCATCTGAATCCATTTTCCCGCAGATTGAGGATCCTATGTGAGTCACCATCAATATAGAATTCACAGCATCTTTGGCTGCTACATCAAGAAGTCCAGCGAGGATCGCTGAAGCAGCTTCTGGCTCAGTGATCGCTTCCAACTCGTCTGCAAGAACGAATTTACTTGAACTGGAGCCGACTATTGTTGCGAGTTTTATCAACGTCCTCTCTAGGGCGCCGGCACTTTGTGTCCCGGTGACCTTTGACATAATGTGAATCTCTTCTGCCAGTGAAATTACAGCCTCATCACAGGGGACCGGCAATCCAGCATGCGCGAGTAGTACAACAATACCAATCCCCTCGATCAAGGAGGTCTTTCCTCCAGAGTTGGCCCCAGTCAGCAGAACAATCGATCCATCAAACGAATCACCTGGCATACTACCAAATCCATAGTCGATTGGCACAGGATCAACACCTAATAGGGGGTGGCGTAGCCCTTTCACTTTGCAACTTGGTCGAGAACTAGTTGCCAGAACTGGGAGAGTGCATCTCCGGTATTCGCACCACCTGGCGATACCAATCCAGAGATCTAAATCTATAACCTCTGAGACTGCCTTGGATATCCTTTCTGAATGACTTAGTATCAACAAAACCCTCTTTTTGACTGATTCGTCTTCACCCTTGGATATCAGGAAATCAATCCCCTCTTCTATCCTCGCTATGGTTTCCTTGTTGAACAAACACGGATAGTCGCTCTGGAAACAATCACTTGGTATTTTGATATCCACTGAGTCAAGGTACTCCCTAAGTTTGTTTTTCCCTTCTTCAAGGGCATATTCTATAGATTCAGAAACCTCATATTTCAATCGATTTTGCAAGCCAGAACTATCTGAATAATATGATAGCATCTCGGATCCATCGAGTGATAATTTGCTTCCTTGGGTAGCTGCTACTATCATGTCATCTACACTATCTTGAATCCTACTAGTTTCATTCCAAAGGCCATCTTTTATTTCCTCTAGTTTGTCGACTTCATTGCCCTGGATAAGCACAGTTCCCAGAGCCTCTAGCCCATCGAGTGCGTCCCTTATTTTCTCACTAAGTACGTCTCTCCCAATGTCTAAATTACTAATTTCAATCAGTGCGTTTATTGTATTGACATTCTCATCAACGAATCTCAATGCTAACTCGGGTATTAATTCCCATAGATTGTCGTCTACGTCACATATTCTCCAACCCGGGGGAAGTTCTGTTGGTTGATTAGACCCAATCCACGTAACTCTGGGGAGGCCCTCGTAGTCCTTCCATGTCTCTCCAGATCCCCTTACCACTATTCTGGCGAAATCCTCAGCGGAACCGAGATTTTCTAACTCCTCAGGGTTCTGCACCACAATTAGTCTGTCCACCTTTTTCTTTGATCTACTCAAGGGTTTTACCGACTTCGCGATCCTGACCCAATCTCTTGTTGCACTAGGATAACTTGCCACGAAGGATATCGCCTCTTCGACCCTTCTCCTTCTATCAAGTATATCCTCTTGGGAATTCACTGATAATGGTTGAAGGATACCAAGCTTCTTTCTCGCAGCAGACGATGAGATATGGGTTGCAATGTCCTGTAATGTAGAATTGTGAAGGTGCTGGGCATACTGATTTTTTGCGGCACTTTCACCTTCGCCTGAGAAAACCGAGACTATCTTGATCGCCCTATCAACCGAGATGCCCTCTATCGACGAGATGGAAGCAATATCCCTTTCTTGGATCGCTTTCAGTGCCCCCGCCTCTCCACCGAGACCATCAGCTAGTTTTCTTCCAAGAGTCTCTCCAACCCCGGGAATTCCCAACAGGCTATTCATTGGCTGGTATCAGAAAACACGGTATTTGATGACATCGATCAAAGGACCATGCCAAATTATGAATTAAGCAAGATCAAATCGGACGGCCTTACTTTATTCCACCCTTCTCGTATCTTCGGGTCCACTTGAGCCTTCTAGGATTTCGTCCGAGATTGATGTGATTCTTTCTTGCCTTTGAGTCTCTGAACCATAGCACTGTTCCATCTTTTCGAACAAACATGATCCCTGTCCCCGGCTCAATTTCTTCTTTCGTGAAACTGCAAATTCTCGTTTCCGGCATAGCACACACCTTCTCGTTACCGTGCGCCCAACTTTCGGGCTTCTCGACCTGTGTCCTTCAACATTAGTACGTCACCTATCCTAACCGGACCAACGACATTCCTAGTGATGATTCTTCCAATGTCTCTAGGGTTGGGGGCATCGTTAACTCGTACCTTAACTTGAGTTGCTTCTCCGGTCATTCCAGTTCTACCAACAACCTCGACAACCTCAGCCGGCCATGATTCTTGTGACATGTCTCACACCTCACGCTGAAAGAGTCTCGTAGTGGCCCTTGACTTCGTTGAAACGGTCTTCACCGTCCTTCTTTACATCTACAACTGCGATGGCCGCAGTCTTCGTTCCCTCTGACATGCCTGCCGCCTCTGCAAGGTATCCTTGGTCTGGTACGTACATGAACGGGATTGACTTCTCTCTGCATATCATGGGTATGTGGGCAAGTAGTTCACTGGGATTTACATCCTCAGCCATTACGACCATTACTGCAGTCCCCCTTTCTGCGGCTTTTGTGACTTCATTTGCACCCTTCTTCAGCGATCCTCGTCCGTCCTTACCTAGGGCTTTCACCATTTCGTAAACTATCTCATGAACGTCTTGTGGGGTCTCAAAGGCTACGTGTACAGTCATCGGATCATTCCTCTTGCGATGGCCTTGCGCCGAACAGGGCCTGTATAAATACACCGCAGGCTATGTACAATTTCACAGAATGGCCAGGAGGTCCCTGACTCCTCGGGCCAATGCTGGAGCACCGGAGATAACTGCTCTTGGATTCGCCAGAGAATCAGTGCTGTGGACACCATCAACATGCTGTGCCAATCTTGTCAGAGCCCCCGAGGTGAACAGGCCATGAGTACATGCAGCATGGACTTCCCGAGCCCCTTGCCTCCTCAATGCATCACTTGCCCTACAGATTGTGCCTCCGGTGCTGATCATGTCATCCACGATTGCAACGACCTTTCCAGACACATCCAGGTCCTTGGGAGTGTGTTCTATCGTGTGAGCATCTATCCTCCTTTTCTCGAGATAGCTGAAAGGGACATTGATCAATCCCGCCACTCTGCTGGCACGTTCCACGGCGCCTTTGTCGGGAGAGAGGATGAAGTCAGGATTAACCTCTTTTTTTAGCCAGCTTGCGATTTCAGGAACCGCTGTGACGCACTTTATGGGATGTTCTTGACTTTCGAGAACTCTGGGCTCGTGAATGTCTAGGATAACAATGCCGTCACAGGAATTAGAAAGGTGTGATGCTATCACTCCGGCTGCGATAACCTCGCCTGCGGAGAACCTCTTGTCTTGGCGTGCATATCCGTAATATGGGATTGCTAAAATCACCCTTCTACCAACATCCTCCAAATTCTGAATGCCTTCTCTTTTGAGATTGGTCAAGTCCCCCCGCTGTATGTCCCCAACATTTGCTAGCATCATAATTGTCTGAACTATTCCATTGTCTGGAAAGGTTGAGGACACAACCACAACTGGCTCAGATCTTATCGATTCAAATTCACCGATAGGGGTTTTCAGGTAACCTTCCCCGTCGGGGAAGCGACGAGTCTCGGCTGGAATGAAATGCATCCCTAGCTCCGTTGCTAGAGAAAGTGCGATATTGCGGCAAGAAGAGCCGCTGATGACTGGCATCTGAATCGCTCCAGCAACCCATCACTCAAGACCTTGCCGGATGCCTTGTGAGGCTCTCTCCGATGGGCACCTTCAAATCAGGCCCTCCAGACGCACACCCGCTCAGGGCGTGTAGCTTAGCTTGGCTGGAGCACCCGGCTGATAACCGGGAGGCCGCAGGTTCAAATCCTGCCATGCCCACCATCTAGTCATTCATTTGAAGGTAGCTAGGGAGAGTCACCAGACGACTCACTGAACATCTGAGAATTATTTCATCAAGGTAAGCAGTTGTTCTGCCCAATTGCGAAACGGGAATTACAATCTGATCAGGTAAATTCATCCTCCTTTGCAATGCGCCGTGTACGTTTACAACGACCCCTCTGTAAGTCCTTTTGACCTTGATCAGGTCGGTCACATTTCCTATGTCGACTCCATCATTGTCCATAACTGCCCTGTCCATTAGCTCATCTGGAGCCCAGAGTTGCTCGTTGATCCTCACCGTGTTCCTCCATCTTCTCTGCAACTCTCTCATCGATTTTGACAGCTTAACGGACCCGTCTGGTCTGATGCTGTGAACCAGTTCCTTGTGTAAAGGCGCTTGGTCAGCGGGTTTGCGCATGTATTCTTCCGCTACCCCGTCGAGTACCTGTATTCTCATTGATTTGACGAATTCATCTCTTGGATGGAATCTTTCCCCAACAATCACACCTACAAGGGTCTCTCCAACGTAAACTTCTTTCTGCAGTAATTCTTGAATTTCCAATTTTTCGCTCATGTCCTCGCCTCCGATCATACACCCCACTTGCCTCGATCTACAGTTGGGGAGTAACAAACCGGCATATAATCAATTCCAAAGTAATTTCAATTTTTCAATTGTAAATTTGTATTCTGTATTAATTTTACAATTGAAAAAAAGAAAATAAATATATGGAAAATGCTCAATACATGTATAATTGAATTTATTTCCAAAATGTTCACTATTCCGAACGTGAATTGCGAATCTTCATTTGGCGCTCCCTTAAGCCAAGTCCGATGGACCCCAGGATCGCACGGTTGAGAAACTCTTCAGGAATGGCAAACACGCGTGGTTTGAGCGCTGAGTTGATCGAATCTTTTTTGCATTCTGACCCCAACCTCGACATCGCGTTGAATCAAGCAATTGTCGCCAGGGACGCAATGTCCAACGATTTGGAGACACTCCTGCTAGAGCTTGATGAAGCCCAATTTTCAATGGAATTGCAAAAAGACTTCGTTAATTTCTACGAGCCATCCACAGTCAATCCATACATCCCATTGGCGGCCAAAGGCCCATGGATAGTCACAACCCACGGTGCTGTAATTCATGACAATGGGGGTTATGGTATGCTTGGAATGGGCCACGATCCAACTGAGGTGATGGAGTCAATGTCCGGATCACATGTCATGGCCAACGTCATGACCCCATCATTGACCCACAAGCGATTTGCAGACTCATTGAAGCGCGAAGTTGGACACACAAGAGGCGACTGCCCATTCGATCGGTTCATCTGCATGAACAGCGGATCCGAATCTGTCACTGTTGCTATGCGGATCGCCGACATAAACGCCAGATTGATGACCGACAAATCAGGACGGCACGAAGGAAAGGAGATCTGGACTGTTGCGTTGGATAGCGGATTCCACGGCCGAACTGATCGCCCTGCTTCCATATCAAGCTCCTGTCTCCCGAAATACCAAAAGAAACTCGCCTCTTTCAGAGGAAAATCAAATGTCAGGTTCGTCCCACCAAATGATATTGAAGCCCTGAAAGATGTTTTTTCAGATGCCGATAATGAAGGTGCTTTCATAGAGCTAATCGCTATGGAGCCTGTGATGGGGGAGGGCAATCCCGGCCTCATGCTCGATAGGGATTTCTATGACCATGCCATTACTCTTGCCAACAAACACGGATCGCTAATCCTCATCGATTCAATACAAGCAGGCATCCGTGGCCAGGGTTGCTTGAGCATAGTAGACTATCCTGGGTTTGAGGACTGCCAGGTCCCAGACTTCGAGACATGGTCGAAGGCACTCAATGCCGGCCAGTATCCACTCTCTGTGCTCGGGATGAGTGCTAGAGCATCAGAACTCTACGCTGTTGGGGTTTATGGCAATACTATGACAACCAACCCCCGGGCACTCGAGACAGCCATATCAGTACTGAATCGAATGGACTCAAACCTCAGATCGAATATCAGAAACCGTGGCAAGGAGTTCGTTGACAAACTCGTTGCCCTCTCTGGTAGACTGCCTGGTTGCATAACTCAAGTACAAGGAACAGGCCTGCTCGTCTCAGCAGAACTAGATCCCATGCGATTTCCAGTAATCGGGACCCATGGCGTAGAACAGTGGTGTCGAAAACACGGTTTAGGAGTCATACATGGAGGAAGCAATGCATTAAGATTCACCCCACACTTCTACTTGACATCCAAAGAAATTGACATGATCGTATCGATAGTGGAATCATGCTTGACGTCCTTCGGGGCAGAATCATCAGAGCCGGAGATCCTAGCAGCAAACATATGAGGAGGGTCCGGTGGAATACTCTGTAATTGTCAAAGGCCCAAATGGGCCGATGAAAAAAGCTATTCAAGACAGGTTGACTTCAATCTCAAGAATAGAAGAGGGCAGCAATAATCCGCTTGAGATCGGCATCGGTGTCGAGGCACGGGACCTTTCAATTTTGAGGAACGGCCAACAGCAAAGAACCTCAAGCCCCTGTATTTTCGTAAGGGATGTAGTTACAGATATCGAAGATGTGTTTTGGAGCGATGGGCTATTTCACTCTATCATCAGAGATGCAATATCAGGCAAACCAATTCCAGTATATCCCCCAGAACCTAGGTACTGGCTACCTGTTCAGGACGTAGCCAACGCTATCAGGGCCATGGTTGTTCGTAATTTGTTCCCCTGCTCCGATGATCCTATCCAGATGGCTGGTAGAAGGCCATGGGAAAACGGAGCATTGCATTCTGAGGCACTGCACCTCTGGAAGAGGTTCAGAGCCTCTACCATGGGAATCCATACCCCAGAGACCCTTTCCGAGCCTCCGATTCACATCTCAACTCAGCCAGCGGTGACGGAGCGACCTGATTTATCTGGATTGAACGATCTCATGATTGCCTGCGAGGAGCCTAACGGCTGGAGACCGTCAGGATCACTCAGACTGTCAATAATGAGAGTCCTAGCGACACTTACGTGATGGTTTGATCATCCATTTCTGATGCTGCTGATTTGCATTCGCACATCTTGGGCTGCGCCCTTTGCGGCCTGCATAGCCTTTCTGACGCGAGTCATTGCTGCGTTGTTGCCCTTGTCTGACTTCACAGCATCTGCCATGGTCTCGTTCAAATCGTCAATCATCTTCTGTACCATATCTGCAATAGACATATCACACCGGAGTGTAGATCACCCTTTGAACGTTCTCTCTGGCGCTCACTGAAACAAAGCCGATCCCAGAAGGGGCAGGAGGAGGCTAGCCTCCCCCTCGACGAGAACATGGGGCGCCTCAGGTCGAATCTTTCCCCAAGATATCGCTTCCCGAAGTCTTGCGCCAGAAAGGGACCCATCGTATTCTGGAGCGGTAGAGATCCCTACTGCAGAATCCAATCCTCCTCTATACTGGTTCCACCATATCACGTGATGCTTGCTGATTCCTCCACCAACCATCAGCCCATTAGACTTGGATGCGGTCCAAGACATGTCTGAGCAAATCTGCTCGTCCGCGAGGACATCAATCATGAAAGATGGGTTCCTTTGTCTGTGGATGAACAGCTGAGCACCAATTGATCCGTCTGTAATTCCAGGGATAACGACAGGTATCCTATTTTTCGCAGCCCAATGAAGTATGCTACTGTCATCTTCGATACGGTCACCGATCGCCCAACAGAGCTCCACAGTTCCAAATCCATTCCAGGCCGAGTCTCCTCTGGATGAGCGCTCTTGACTGATTTCCTCCAACCATGGCAGCACCTTATGTTCGAGAATTTCGCCATAACACTCGTTTGGTATCACTACATTTCCTAATCGATTCAATCCGACTTCGCCCAATGCAATGTCGTTGAGGTTGAAGTCCCCGTGATAATATTCCTTGAAAGTTCTCGCAAGATCATGGTCCAGTGTCCCACAAGTCGTGATGACAACATGGACCAACTTCCTCTTAACCAGCTCTAAGAAGAAACCCCGTGTGCCTGTGGCACAAAGGGCCGCGGGAAAAGATAGCCAATTTACACAACCCTCTGTTTCTGAATCCTCAAACATTTTGGCTAGGATATCCCTCGCCTTCGCCAGTTTTGTTGCAGTGAATCCTCCTGCCTCGGACATCTGTTCGAACAGTTGGTCAGGACTCCGAATGTCTTGGAAGGAATAGTCACGAACCGGGCGGTTGAACGATTCAGGGTCATACTTCACCATGGCATTCGATCGAAGGTCAAGATTTCAATTGGTCGCTTCTCTTAACTCCGTTATCCTGTCCCTGATTACAGCGGCCCTTTCAAAGTCCAACCTGGAGGCGGCAGCCCTCATCTCACTCTCCAGTCGACTGATTATTCGGTCGCTATCCGAATGACCACTGTCCTGACTGTCATCCATCGAGTCAAACACATCATACTCTGGTTGGGAGATCAGATCAAGCACTGAATCAGAAGAGGACCAAGACCCCGTCCCAAGATCGAATTTTCTGACAAAAGAACTGATGTCCTTACTGCCTTGTTTCTTAGCAACGAGCCTTTTTCCCCCATTCACACCGCGACCAGCAACTCCGGCTATCAGGTCAGAGGATTCCTCTCCAAGAGTTGGCAATGACTTCCGTATTGTGGTTGGGGTAATGCCATGTTTATGGTTGTAATTTTGCTGCCTTTTCCTCCTCTCCAAGGTCTGTGTTATGGCGCCCTCCATGGCGGGTGAAATATTGTCAGAATAGAGAATTACAATCCCGTTGGAGTTCCTTGCCGCACGCCCAATGGTTTGAAGCAAGCTTCGTTCGTTCCTCAGGAACCCTTGCGCCCCGGCATCAAAAATCGCGACCAGAGACACCTCTGGTATGTCCAATCCCTCTCTGAGGAGATTGATTCCGACAATGACATCAATGTGCCCTAGCCTGAGGGCCTTGATGATCTCAGATCTCTCCAAAGTATCGATTTCGGAGTGGAGGTAATGGGCCTTGATACCCATACCCAGTAGGTATTCTGAAACCTCCTCTGCGAACTTTATGGTAAGGACTGTCACGAGAACTCTTTCATCACGCTCAACCCTTTTGTTAATTTCACTGAGCAGATCCTGGACTTGACCCTCGGTTGGCCTGACTTCGATATTCGGGTCCAATAGTCCTGTGGGCCTTATCTCCATCTGCGCAATTCCGTCGATCGATCGAATCAGCCTCTCGATTGAGCCGCCTCCTTCCCTTTTTTCTATGTCACTTGGACCAGCACCTCCCTTTGAAGCGACATGCATCAGTTCTCGTGGCACTTCCTGTCCAGTTACCTCGGCCAGATGTCGAAATTCTCTCTCGCCCGGAGTTGCGCTAACATAGAGCATTTGGGGTATCAAATCCTGAAACTCATCTATCCTCAGCGGTCTGTTGTCGTATGCACAGGGCAGTCTGAAGCCATGATCAACAAGATTCCTTTTCCGGGCCAGGTCCCCCGCGTACATCCCTCCAACTTGAGGTAGTGTGACGTGGCTCTCGTCCATGATTACCAAGTATCGGTTCTTGTCACCTTGGAAACTTTCAGCATTCGTTGAAAAAAAGTCCAATAGACAATATGGTCGATCTCCTACATCTCTCCCATCGAAGTGCCTCGAATAGTTTTCTACACCCTTGCAAGATCCAAGCTCTCTGAGCATCTCAAGGTCGAATCTTGTTCTCTGTTCGATTCTATGTGCCTCGAGGTCCATCCCTTTTGACTCGAACCAAGTTGCACGTTCTTCAAGTTCAGATTCTATGTTTTCCAGCGCGATGGCGAATCTGTCTTCATCCGTCATGTAGAACTCTCTAGGATGTATCCATGCCTCTTCGATGTCATCCAATGGCTCCCAACTCACCGCATCGCACACTTGAAGGCGCTCAACTCCGTCCCAGCCAAATCTAACCCGAATCGGGTCATCCCTGCTGGGCATCCAGATGTCCAAGACCTCCCCACGAAGTCTGATGTCCCCTCTAGACAGATCCCCGCTCACTCTCCTGTATTGGAGTGCAACCAACTCACTTACGACCTCTCTAGGCTCCATTTTTTGGCCAACGTGCAGTTGGAGGTGCCTATCTTGGAAAACCTCGGGAGGATTGAGGCCGTAAATTGTTGAGACGGTACCAACTGCGATGACGTCAGGCCTAGACACCAGAGAGGCCACCGTGGAGAACCTTTCCTGCTCAATCCTCTCATTCATCTGCAGCTCTTTATCGATATACAGGTCGCGATTTGGCAGATAGGCCTCTGGCTGATAGTAGTCGTAGTAACTCACGAAGTACTCAACGGCGTTTTCAGGAAACAACTCGCTCATTTCTTGCCAAAGTTGCCTTGCCAGTGTTTTGTTATGGGAGAGAATCAATGTTGGCATCTGGAGGGTTTGAATTATGTTAGCCATGGCGAAAGTCTTGCCTGAGCCAGTAACTCCCAACAACACGCACCTCTCTTGACCCGATCTTATTTGGTCCACCAAAATGTCGATGGCTTGTTGCTGGTCCCCAGCCGTGCCATATTCTGAGCTCAAACGAAACATGCATGACTCCTCAACGAATTGTGGCCTCGGTGAATGAAAGACTCGCTAGCAATACCCAACCGGTCAGCATTGAGGCATTGAACAGGATTTTCTGGAACCGTTCCATCTCCATCTCAGAGGAATCGGATTTCGCTGCCAAGAAAGTCATTACATACAAATTGACAACGCACATCAATATAACACAGGGAATCCAATATGGAAACCTGTAGTCGCGATTGTCTGTAAATTGGCCCAATCCAGCAGTTAAGAAGCAAAAAAGCCATCCAATCGTCAGGGCGATGCTTAGTATCATGGTCGACTTGAGTCCAAATTTCGCCGGGAACGATCGAATCCCCTGGTTCCGGTCGACTTCGACATCCATCCGTGCATAGTTCACGTCGAACGCAGTTATCCATAGCGCCACACCTATCGAAATGAAGAGCAACTCAGGAAACCATTCGAAGTCCCTATTTGTCCAATTGCCACCTCCAACTCCCATGATTGACCCCCATCCTAACGTGTCAGCAGATACTGCGACCCAAGCTCCTGCTGGGGCCATAGCAAGGCAAAGACCTATCCAAAAGTGGCATATCCAGGAGATCCGTTTCATGTACGGGTAGACAATGAATGCCACGACTGGCAACCATGCCATCTGGAGAGCAACCATGTTCAACCTCCAAGAAGCGCCCAGAAGCGCAGCGAGGAATACAAGCGATAAGGACCAAGCCTCAAGGTCATTCATCCTTCCAGAGGGAAGATGCCTTGAGGCCGTTCGAGGATTCAAAGCGTCTATGTCCTTGTCAATGATTCTGTTCAATGCCATGGCCAGCCCTCGGGCCCCAATCGCTGCGATAATAATCCAAATAAGGTCCAAGTTCGAAGGGCTGAGCTGGAAAACATCCTCTTCGAATTCCTTCCGGGCAAGAATGAAGCCTATCAGCACAAACGGCAATGAGAACAAGGTATGCTCAACTTTAACAAAATCAAGGACATCTTTTCCTTTCATTGTACAGGCCTCCTACATCAATAGATTCTGGGGCCATTCTCTTCCTGAGAGGCCATCCTCGTCCCTGTGCTGATGAATTTTTTTCAGAATTTTTTGATCATGGAGCGTAACAGCTGGCCACCGTCGAGCTGGCAATCCCCCCGCATTAGTCGGAATTGGAGCAGTCGCATCCCATGCAATTCTCTTCTTGCCCTCATCCCACTTGAGCCCCCTTTCGACGTCGAATCGAGCAAAAAGCTGCCAGAGTAATCGTCTGTTTGCTCCCTTCGAATTCAACTCCAAATCATCATCAGTTATGAACAGCCATCGTAGATTCTCCGAGCCCTCCAATTTCCAGATTGCCTCCGTTACTTTGTGGATTTTACCCCTCTGCTCCGCGGCTAACTTCTCGTTGGGCTCTTGCATCCCGTTCCGTGGCGAAGGCCCCCCCTCAATCTTGACAGTAACGACTAGCATGGAACCCCTGAGCAGCCTCGCTTGCAATATGCCGTCTAGTTCCAATACCCGCAGGTCGAAACCTGGGGGTACACTGGGCGGTGCATCCGCTCCCTTCCTCCATTCTGGGGCGTCAATCTCAGTCGTTCCGAGTGGTAGGTTTCCACCATGCCGAGGATCACTGTCGGGTAGCGAAGTGGCATCGATTATCAATTTGGATTGGACGTTCTCAAACGGATTTGCCGGATCGAGAGAGTCACCTGGGAGGCCATGAATCACGATGATGTCCTGCGAGGGCTCAACTCTGTCATTCAGCGCATCAAGAAAAACCTCCAGATCGTGTGGGTTCTCACGCTCATCGATCAGCATTACAGTTTTCAGGAGCATCATCTGACCTGCCCCCAGCAGTCCTAATGCGGTTTTTCTTGCCTGTCTGGGGTATCTTTGCCGAGATGAGAGTATTGCCAGATTGTGGAAGCCAGTTTCTAAAGGGAGGAAGACCGAACGAACATCTCTGTGCTGGAACCTCAGGACTGGCGTGAATTGAGAACCGATGGCCTCACCGAGAAAACCGTCTTCCATTGGAGGAAGTCCGACTATCGTGGCAGGGAGGACTGCGTTTCTTCGACGAGTGACTGCCGTTACATGGAGTACAGGATAGTTCCCGGGAAGGGAATAGAATCCATAATGGTCCCCGAAGGGCCCCTCTATCTTCGTTTCGTTTGGATCTGTCCACCCCTCTATCACGATATCAGCCTCTGCAGGCACCAACAGGTCTTGCGTCCGCGCACGCGTGAGTTTCAGGCGCTTCCGACCGAGGAATCCAGCAAACATGTACTCCTCGAGGTTGTCCGGTAGAGGGGATATTGCTGAGAAAATCAACTCAGGGGGGCCACCAATGCAAATCGCGACGGGCATCATTCCATTGGGATGCATGGAGGCGTGATCCGCTCCGTGTTTGTGTATCTGCCAATGAAGGCCAATCTCCTTCTCCGAGTGTACTTGCCCCCTGTACATTCCCATGTTGTGTTCTCGACTGACGGGATCACGAGTGACAACGAGTGGAAGGGTGATGTACCGACCTCCGTCCTTTGGCCAGCATTTGGGAATCGGCAGCTTTGTGACGTCCGGATCAAGGTCAACGATCTGATGGCAGGGTGCCCTTCGAACAATCCTCGGTGGAAGTGCCAGTGCATCCCTCAATAGGGGAATACCCTTCCAGGGGGCTTTGATGTAGGCACCTATGTCTGGCTTCATCAGCGACACTAAACGATCCCCGATTTCTGTTTCTGCTTTGGCACCAAGAGCCTTCATTGTACGCTTCTTGCTCCCGAAGATATTCATTGCCAGAGGGACATCTGATATCTCTCCACAAGGTAGTCTGGGTTGCTCAAAGATAACTGCGGGACCTCCTGTCTTGACCAAAAGGTCTGCAATGCCTCCTGCCTCTAGTTCTACGTCCACGGGTCTGGTAATCCTGAGAAGATCCCCCTCCCGTTCCAAGGAGTTGAGATAACGTTCTAGATTGGTCCAGGCCACAACACTTCCTCACGCCCCCCCATTGAGAAGGTTCGCTTTTGCCCCGAGGCAACCGTTGGATTCTTTTCACATCGTGTACCTCGACGGTCGTGGACGGGGTTTGGGACACGGATGTACTGGTCGTCGGGGCTGGTCCCGGAGGTGGAAATGCAGCCCTCCAATGCGCTAGGAGGGGCCTTAGAACTATGATTATCGAGGATCACGATGAGATTGGGACGCCTGTTCATTGTGGCGAGTGCATCTCTGACGAGGCAATCGCTAACCTGGAACTGGATCTACCACAAGATGTAATCAGCAAGAGGGTTAATGGTATCAGGGTCATATTCCCAGATGGCACAGCAAAGCAATTGACAGAAACTGGTTATGTCCTTGAGAAGCACCTATTCGAGCAATGGATATCCGATTCAGCAATTAAAGAGGGGGCTGAGTTGGCGCTGAAGCACAAGCTCACTTCCATGGAGAGGGTAGAGGAAAACGGCACGTTTGTTGGATGGGAATGCCATGGGAAAGGCGAGAGGTTCCCCATCAGAGCAAGGATAGTGATTGATGCGTCCGGAGTTGCGGCAGTCTGCTCGAAGTTAGTAACCCCAGATGGAGTGAAACCCCTGAATGAGAAGGGCAAGGTCGTTGCTGGCATGCAGTACGAGCTAGCAGAGGTTCCTACAGACGGCTATCTCGATTTCTACATATGGCCAAAATACGCGGAGAAGGGCTACCTCTGGATGATTCCAAAGTGTGACGGAAGAGCGAATGTCGGATTAGTGACCGAAGACCGCCCTAGGGCGAAAAAGGCGCTTGACCAATTTATCGAGGATACTCACTTCAAGGACCTGAACCAACAACTCCCACCTTGGAAGGCCAAGGGCAATCCGGCCTTCGGAGGCACAATCCCAATTTCCGGACCATTCGAAAACACGCACCACGACGGATTGATGCTAATCGGTGATGCAGCGGGTTTCACATCACCATTGTTCGAAGGAGGATCCCACCTCGCTCTGAAATCAGCAGTATTTGCCGCTGAGACAGCCGCCAATGCCATCTCGAACGGAGACGTACTCTCAAAGTCCCTTGAGCAGTACACGAATCTTTGGAAGGCTGAGTTCCCCCCGTACGAGAAGATCCTGAGAGGGAAGAACGCTCTCTTTGACCTCTCAGACCAAGAAATGTCCCTGATGGGATCTTGTTTCCCCAATGAGATGGGGGAAATGGGACTCTCCGGGAAGGCAATGGTAGGCCTCAGGTTGCTATTCAGGCGCCCAAGCCTCTACCTCAAGAACATCGTTCCTGCGATGCTGGCTTTCGGCTACAGCCGTGCGAAATATTACGGATGGTAGTCACTTGTTGTCACTCACTGGCCGATTGGTCCTCTTCACTGCGGCAGCAGTATCTCTGTATTGGGCCTCTAACAAAAAATCCTCAAAGACATCGCAACTCAGGTATCTGTTAATTCTCCAATCCAGCCCATTCGCACTGCTCCTCCTTGCTTTTCTTCTGGATTGGGATTCGCTGGAGATGGTAGCGACTCTTGGAGGTTCGGATCTCCCCCTATTTTACAGAATATCAGCAGTATGGGGTGGTAGAGCAGGCCCACTACTGATGTGGTGTGGTTGGATGGCACTCGGTACGTTCTTACTCACAAAAACGAAAGACGCTCAGAACCTCTCATTGAGGCTGTGTGTTGGTTTCACGGGGACGCTACTGTCCATTTCGATCCTACTGGACCCATTTGCACCAAGTTCTGGCTTCAGCGGCCAACTGAATCCACTCCTACAAACAGACCTAATGGTCATCCACCCGCCCGTGATTTTCGCTTTCTATTCACTATGCATCATACCTGCACTGATATCTGTGGCGGGGTCGATTTTGGGGCTCGATCAGGCCACGATCCACCAGCGAACCCTTCCTTGGTCGAGAGCTGCATTTGTGGTTGGAACCGCAGGGATTGGACTAGGGGGTTTGTGGGCTTACACCGTACTCGATTGGGGGGGGTATTGGGCGTGGGATCCGGTTGAAACAGCCTCATTCTTGCCATGGATCGGCTTAGTGGCAGTCCTGCATGCGAGAAGCCAGTCTGACAAGAGGGCCCTGGCCTCCAGCCCATCAATCGTGATTGCAGTGGGTGCATTGGCCATGCATGCGACATTGGTGACCAGGGCCAATGGCGTGTGGGCATCGGTGCATTCCTTCGCGGCGGACGGTGTTGGGTCTGAGTCATCAGATCCATACCTGCGAATAGTCTCCTTGTTCGGCGAAGGTGCGGCTGGAGTCGAGGTAATGACCTACTTGATTATAACAGTCCTTTTCGGGCTAGCAATCTTGAGGAACCTGATGAAAAATCAATCTGCTGCACTCAGTATTCAGGGTAGGTCTTCAATGAGAAAAACCACTCCAACACTTTCCATTTTCCTTGTGACTGCCGTGATAATCATCGGTGTACTCAGCGGCTCCGTTCTCTTGTTGTCGCTGAGCATGGGCTTGATGGTTCTGGTCATAGAGGGCGATGGAGATGATGCTGACCCTGTTTGGATTTTTTCAGGTGTCGCACTGTACCTTTTTGCCAGCTGGTCTTGGATGGCGCCCCTTTCCCTATCTATCATGGGGATGGCAGTGTTCCTCTTGCCATGGGTGCTTTCGTCGCCAAAGGATGCTGAAGGAATCCCCATCGAGAGGCTAGTGAACGCCAGGAGCCAGAATGCCTTCGCGAGATCCACCCCATGGTTTGGAGCCATGGGGTATCTAGCATTGACATGGATGCTCTTGACGGCGGAGATAGACGGAACCAGTCTAGAGGCTCATGAGGTCTTCGGCGCTCCCTTCGTCGCAGCACTCGCCATCGGTCTGATTTTTCATTCATGGGGGATCAGATCAAACGGTAAAACCGGGCTCTTCGTTGTCCTCGGAATCCTCTTGCTGTCAATAACATCAGGACTCATGTCGGACAAAATAGCCTTGCCCGGGGATGCTGACAGGTATCTTACAGAGGAACTGACTAGGGGACAGGTTAGTGCATTCCTGCTAACCCTGGTTATCTTCTCAATACCCTCGTCCATCGGCGAGATGATTAGAGCGCTAAGGAAATCGAAAACAGCTAGTGCCAGCGCCCCTCAATTCAATCGGTCGAATCGGGGTCTAAGATCGGTGGGCTCTAGCATCGCACATGTCGGCATCCTGCTCCTTCTTTTTGGACACGTATTGACTACTACATTGGTCGATCGGACGGATCCCTCCCACTTGGTGACCTTGGTCAAGGACCAGCCGGTGGAACACGAAGGCTACATCCTGACTTTCACTGGGTTGGAGATCCTAGATTCCAGCGACCCGGGCTATGGGTACTCGATAGCCGACGGCCTTGTGAGATTCCACATAGATGTAGCTGATTTGGAGGGGGAATTCATCAATGAAGTCAGTCCCTCCATACTTCGGTTTGATACTCCTTCTGGAGCCATAATTCCTAGGTCAGAGGTAGACAGAGTTACTCAGTTGGACGGCGACTTGATGTTCATCTTGGACATTCAGCAAGCCAACAGGGTCATCACCAACATGATGATGGGTGAAATTGACGAAGTGGATAGAGTTGGAGTAACCGTTTACGACCTCAAGGGAAGCCATATGGTCTGGTTCGGTTGGATTCTACTCCTGATCGGGGGTTCGCTCCCGATGCTCAGCAAGCGTAAATTGTTTATTGGACCAACCGACTGAATGAAAAAGGGCAAGCAGGTCGCCCGGCCTACTGGAGGCTCCAACATGAAGAAGGGAACGATCGTCCACATCGACTATGACTTATACAATGCAGACACGGATTTGCTGCTTGAAACCACTCGCGAGGAGGTCGCCAAGGAACATGACATTCACGACGAGAGGCGAACTTACAAGCCCATGATCACGGTGATCGGCGATGGCCGGCTAATCAAAGGCTTCGAAGAACACCTCGATGGGGCGAAGGAGAACGAGGAATACACATTCGACATCGATCCAGAAGATGCCTACGGCGATCGAGATGGAAACCTCGTCGAGACTGTGGGCATGAATGTGTTGATGAGGAGCGTTAGAGATCCTGACACACTTGCCATAGGGTCTCAGGTGGAAATTAATGGTCGCACAGGGACACTTCAGATGGCTAGGGCCGGAAGGGCCAGGATAGACTACAACCACCCCTTGGCAGGAGTAAGACTACGATACACCTACACAATAGTCAAGGTCGTGAAGCAAAAGAAGGCTAGAGTCCAAACCCTACTTGAGATGAACACTGGAAGAGATGACTTCGAAGTTAAATTCGAAAAGGACGACGTCACCATAACCCTGCCTGAATCGATTGCATATGACCAGAACTGGCCCTATGCAAAATTCAGCCTCGTGAGAACACTCAGAGAGCACCTTGATGTCGCTACTGTGGTATTCAGAGAGGTTCATGAGCCACGAAAGGTCGAAGAGGAAGAATGACACCATTCTAAGTGTCAAGCCCACGAGGGTTTGATGTGAGAGTTCACTCCGCGGGTTTGTGTTTCATCGTCATGGTCCTACTCTCATCGGGGCCCGCTGCCGCACAAGAGGATGACGATGTTATCATTGGCGTGGATAGCACAAATCTCCAGTTCAGCCCCTCTGACGTGACCATAAAAGAGGGTCAGGCAGTCAGATTTTTCTGGTCAGGTGAGCTATTAGCGCACAATGCAGTGGCCCTCGATGGGATCTTTGACAGTGGGGAACCATCTCGAGATGTCGACTACCGATTCGTCTTCGAATTGGGGACCAATGGGACCTACGATTTCGTCTGCGAACCCCATGAACAACTTGGAATGGTCGGGACAATAACTGTTCTACCAGGCGAAGAGGTCCTACCAGATGCAGAGCCACCCAATACGCAAGCCTCTGCATCGGATGATGAAAGGTTTCGCCTGACCTTCTTCGGTTTGGAATTGATCATCCTGTCCTTCATCGCGTTTTTGGTCTACCAGATTGGGAAGGCCAGGGAACGTGGCACCCCACTGTTCGTCAAGGGCGAAAGTGATGAGTAGTGATGCCTCTCGGTACTCACAGGGCACGTCAAAGCCTTGGCTCAGTTGACCCTCTTGTCGTCATCGAGGCATGAGACCCAGATGGTCATTACAAATCAACGCTTGGAATAAGGTCCATGCAATCCTGAGACCGACTTCTTGAAATGAAGCGATGCAAACGGGCATCCCATGAGATCCATGGCAACGTCCTTGGGCGTGTTGATCTCCGTGGCCATCCTGTCTTCCGGCTGCCTTGGTCTCGTACTTCAGCGGGAAATTATGGAGGACATCAGAGAACCGCCGGAAACCATTCTCAGGGAACAATCGATTGGCTTCGACCATACGTTTACATCCACAGGTCTAGACTCCACCGATTATTACAACGAGAGTAGCATACAGATAGACTCGAGCGTGCAAAGCATGTCCATATCGTTTCGAGCTCAGATGCCCCTTTCCGAGACCTTTGAGAGCCTGATTGGCAATGAGACCAACCTCATTAGGTATGTAGATGCGAAGTTGTGGTCCCCCGGATCAAAATCAGCGGGTAGCGAGCCTTACTGGGAAATACGCGTAACTCAAGACCACTCACTGGAGAGGTGGGACTACACAGGGATGAATTTCCAAGAGGGAATTTGGGTTTTGGAGGTTGATGCTAGAGGCTACGGTTGGGAACCTGGTATCGAGCAGCTAACCGCCAAGGACCATTTTGACGTTTTCGTTACAATCACAAAGCCGTGTATCAGGTTCGCAGAGATACACGACTCGGATGACTGTGTTTTCCAATCTGAGTTGGATTAAATTGACAAGAATGGTCACTTCATTGTTGCGCAGCGCTTATCAATGCCCGTTAGGTGGCCGCGTTGCCGAGGCATTGCGATGAGTGAACAAGCGACCCCGCTAGTACCCTATGACATGTACAGGACCCATGCGGTACACATAGGTACGAACCAAAAATCAGCTGATATGCAACGCTTCCTAGACACCGGAGCAAGGGACGGTAGTGGCCTACACCTGATCGACATCGAAAAGACAGATGATAGAATCAGAACAGTCGCTGCGTTCCTCAACAGATACGACCCAACGAGAGTACTCGTCGTCAGCGCCCGACAATACGGGCAACGCCCAGCGAGGAAATTTGCACAGGCCATAGGGGCTAAGAGGATCGTAGGCCGATTCATTCCAGGTACCCTGACTAATCCCCGGTTAAGCTCCTACATCGAACCAGAGGTCCTCATGGTCACGGATCCATCAGCTGACTCCCAGGCCCTGAACGAGGCTATCAGTTCCGGAATTCCTGTGGTTGGTATTTGTGATGCAAACAACACATTGAGAAATGTGGATCTTGCTCTCCCCGCGAACAATAAGGGGAGGAGATCCCTTTCCCTCGTTTACTGGCTACTAGCAAGAGAAATGCTAGTTCAACGTGGAGAGGCTACCTATGCTGACTGGGAAAGATCACAGGATGTCGACGACTGGGAATCCACATTCTGACCAAGATCGAAACACCGATCCATAAGGGACAAACACCCGTCCTCCCCCGATGACCATTGAATCCGTATGGGGGGTTTACCACGCAGATGGTGGCATAGTCGGTGAATTAAGGTACGTAGCAGGCGTCCTGTTCCGCGGCAACCACTGTTCTTTGTGCGACATCACGCACAGTTTGGCGTGGGAGAAGAAAGAAATGAAGTCAAAGAGAGAGAGTTTTAGCATCCCATTCAACCTGGTCCACCTAAATGAACAACCCAGTGAACTACGGGATTACACAAAGGGCATTACTCCGATCGTCGTTGGCAAGACCGAGGCTGGTTTCATCACCCTTGCAACTGACAAAGAACTTCAGAAATGCCAAGGATCTGTCGATGGTCTATTTTCCCTGATTTCAAGCAGGCTAGAGTAAAAGCCCCAGTCACCGTCAAATAATAGCCAAATTTCAGAAAAACCATGCCTACACAGGTTCCGTTGTTCCTCGCCCCGATGGCGGGTGTGACGGACCTTGCTTACCGCTTACTTGCCAGTGAATGCGGGGCTGATTTCACCCTCACAGAGTTTACTGCGGCCTCGGGGTTATCCAGGAAGGAAAAGAAATCCTGGCTCAAGCTGGAAAGTCACCCAAGGGAGAAGACATTCATCCCACAAATCTTCGGGGGGGACAAGGAAGAGATGGTAACTACTGTGAGGATGCTGCAAGGCAAAGCAGACATAATCGACATCAACTTCGGATGCCCAGCACCAAAGGTATGTAGGAACAATGCTGGGGCCGCGCTGTTGAGGGATCCAGATCAAGTCGTCAGTTTGGTCCGTTCCTGTGTCGAAGCCTCTGGGGTTCCAATCTCAGTAAAGATGAGATTGGGCACCGGTGGGATGCCTGATACTGCACTTGAGATAACCAAGAGATTAGAGTCAGAAGGGGTCATTCGCGTTTGTGTGCATGGGAGAACGCTTAGGCAGCGATACTCCGGTGTTGCAGACTGGGAGTCGATACATCAGATCGTCAAAGCCGTATCGATACCTGTAATCGCAAATGGAGACGTGATCGACGCAAAATCAGCTGACTCCTGCCTGGCTGCCACTGATGCGGATGGTTTGATGATCGGGAGGGCTGCGATCGGCAGACCTATGATCTTTCACGACATAAAGAAAGACCTAGGTTGGACAATGGAGGAGCCACCTTGGAGGGTCGACGACCCCATCATCGCGAGGAAATGGTGTTGGGAGCGATACCTGGCTTTGTGCGAGGAGGTATATGGAACGGCAGGCAGCAAGAATTCTAAGAGGCACGCCATCTCTTTTACAAAGGGCCTACCAGGAGCATCCTCGATGCGGGTTTCCCTCCACAGGGCTCAGAGCCACGAAGAGCTAGGTCGAATGGTCTCCTCCTACCTGAGTAGCCTCGAGAGTAAAGCAATGATCCACTAATCTGACTTCAGAATCACTTCATCCAATCGACCGGAGATAGTCGAGATCCTTGAGACGACTCTTTCTAAGCCAGACAAAATGGATCTCAAAACCTCATCCCCTGTTGCGCCTTTCACTCGATAGCCTAGCGGAACTCGCCCTCCGAGCATATTCAGGAAAAGGCCCTTCTCATCAATAGTGAGTTTTTCCAAGGACTCTTCCACCCCTTCCAAGGAATGTTCCCCACTCTCCAAGCTGTCAGTCAGCGATTTTTGAACATCCTTAGGAAATCTGGAGAGTCCACCTCTGCTCATTATCCAATCTGATCCCCTAGCATTGTACTGTCTGAGGAGCCCAGTAAAGATATCTACGTCCAACCTCGAGGCGACGACGGCCCTTTCCAAAAATCCTGCACTTCTCATTCGGCCCAGGATACGACCAATTCTAGCCCGAGTCCCACCGGTTTCTTCCATCAAGCGAGTTATTCCCAGTGGTTTGTGGGCTGAGGCCAATATGTTCATCAGATCAATGTGCAGATCATCATCAAATCTTATTCGATCACCATCGAAGCCTAGATCCCTGGACAACTGAGCGATACCAATCTCTTTCGAGGTTGGCATTAAACTCACGACATTCATCCTAAATGGGACGGCCTCATTCTCAGCTGGAACCTCCATACGATCTTGGCTTTCAGCGATGTGCCCACTGAGGATCCTAAGCCTTTGTTTTGCTATGGTTAGGGTGTTAATTCCGATAAGTTCTGCAGAATTTTGGAAGCTACCTCCATTTACCATGTAGGTCCTTTTCCCATCTACGTTTATCCCTGACAGCAACCCAGATTCAGTCAATTTCACGAGTTGATTGTGCACGCCAGTTGAGGAAATCCCCGTCAAATCAGAGATCTCGGCTGCTGTCCATCCAGAACTTGTAGACTTTAGGAAACATTGGGACATGATTTTGTTTATTCCCCCCATTCTATCAAGAGTCGATTTGTTGGCTCCCTTCGACCTGATCAGCCCCAGGCTGTTCAACATCCAATCAATCAAGACCTCTGGGTCCCTGCTGCCCGCGGGAAGGGGAATCTCAACTAATCTGACTCGAAGCACTGGATGGTGGTTAACTTGAGGGCTCATCAGTATTGCCGAAAGAAAGCCATGGCAAAGTCAAACTGATACATTCGATCTGTATTCCACCCAGTCATATGTGGGCATGGTATTAGAGAGGCATGAAAGGTGACTCTCAAGTTTCAGCTCATCAATCTGCAGAATTCCCCGCTCCCGGAGTACCATGACAGCACTGTTTACTGCAGACCTGGAGCGGCCGAGTGATCTCGCCAAATCTGCTTGTGTTGAGTGGATCTGGCCATCTACTAGCTCACATACGATCTTCCTCTGAAGTTTTGAGAGCCCAACTGGCAACAAGGATGATGCACGTGCGTTGTCTATGACTTCGACCCCCTCAAGAATCTCTAGCTGGGTCGGAGGCCCCGAGAAATAGCAGACACGGCCGTTCGTCCTTTCAACGAACACCTCCCCGCTTCTTTCCATTTTCCTTAATCTATGTCTGAGTGTGCCGTTCGCTGCACCCAATCTCCTTTGTAGTTCTCTAAAATGAAGTCCGGGAGATAATGACAGTATCGAAATTATTCGTTCAGCAAGGGAGGGAGCCCATGCATCTTTGTTCATTCCTTTGATAATCCCTTGAATTCCAATCAAAGGAATACCGAGGAATCCCAGAATCGATTGATAGAAACCCACCTTAAGATCCGGTGATACCAGTCTGTGCACTAACGCCACGGGTACCCGTTCTAAATTGAGTGTATGAATAAATCGGGCTGATGCATCTGGCTCAAATCCCTTTGACCAGGCCTTTCTCGATTTTCATGTAACCGATTAGCGGGCCTAGAAGCCTACCGCAAGATTTTCCATGATCAGTAAGCTTGTATGAGACCCTAACAGGCGGACCATCCTCAACTACTCTTTCAACCAGCCCATTCCTCTGACACGCACTTAGCTTATCCGACAGAGTTCTGCTGCTTATCCCTCTCAGCAACGTCCTCATCTCGTTGAACCTCCTGTCACCTGCAATGTAAAGTGCTGCCAATATCTCAATCGTCCACCTTGAACTAAAGATCTGGAAACATTCCACTGCCGCATCCACCTCCCACTCCACGGCGTTTATCGGGTCCGCATGACTCTCGAAGATGCTTCGGATCAGACTCCCATTTGTCTTTACTTCCTCAATAGCAGATTGCACTTTCATGATGTCACTTTTTGGTATGTTGACCGATGAATGGCTCTTTTCCATGGTGCGTCAGATAGCATTTGGTGTATAAAATACACCTCGGTGTGGACACGGAACCTTAGATATTCATATATTGGTGAATATAGGAGGTGTTGAAAGTAAACCAAGTAGCATGGAGGAACTAAGAATGGACAGATGGTTGGAAGAATGGGCACAAGAGGCAATTGAACTGGAAGAGGAAAAGAAAGCTAAGTCTCCTTTACTTTTCCTTGCCACATCCATATTGGCAAGGAGGGGTTGAATTGTCCAAAAGTGAACTTTTTGACCTGATCGTCAGGTCAATAGCTGAGTATCGTGCACCAGCATGGATACAAAGTCCAAGGAAATAGGGTCATTCGCCAAAGAATCGAACCCTATCACCATTTAGGACACCCTTGAGTCCGATCAGGGCATCTTTGGTGGAGAAAATTCTCTCCAAGCCATCCAATTCTGATTTCAATCCTACTGTCGGTTCGTCGCGGGAATTACTGGCGATTTCGATCAGTTCAGAGGCCATCTCTATCGAAATGGGCGCGTTCCTCGAAATTAACTTCACTTGTCTTTCCTGGAATGGGCCAGTAGATGAAGGCGATACCACTAGGTCGTCATGCCACCCTTCTCCATAGGTTTCCAGGATCTGGCTCACAAGCGGATTATCTGGGTCTCTTGGCTCATAACAGTATCCAGGGGCTCCAACCTCCCCCTTCACGATCTTTTCTATTTCTTCTTCCAATTCTCCAAATTCCACGATATTTGTGAGGTATCCGATGGAGTGTGATAGGGTCGAATCCATCCAGTTCCCTCCGATTATGCTGTATCTGGCGCATTCGACCCCTGCAATCATAACGGATCTTTGTGTGCCCCCAAGCCCAGGGTAGATCCCGATTCCAGTTTCAGGGAATCTTAGCATTGTCTTCCCCCTAACGCCGATTCTATGTTTGCAGCACATGGCCAGTTCTAGGCCTCCTCCCAATGCAAGCCCAGAGACTACCGCAATCGTGTTGATCCTCGATGACTCGATCCTATTCAGTATGGCGTGCCCCATCTCGGTAAAGTCCCTGATCTGATCAATCCTGCCACCCTCAATCTTGTCGACAAAGAACTTGATGTCAGCACCTGCGACAAATGCTTTACCTGCTCCCCTGAAGATGGCAGAGTGGACGTTTTGGTCCGCTTCTAGTCCATCCCAGATGTCTCGAAGCTGAGAAACCACTTGCTCATTCAGAGCATTCATCGCCTCTGGCCGATTGAACGTTATGTCCGCCACGCCGTTTTCGACCTCTATGTCTATCAGGTTGAAATCGAACGGCTTGGACCCTCTATCTGATAGAATTCGAGGGACTTCCAATCCCGCTGTGGTTGCATATTCAGAAGCAATTCTAGACGCGGTTCCAACTCCCATCCTGTTTGCTATTTCAAATGGGCCGATTGGCCATCTCAAACCCACTTTAGCACCCCTATCCACATCTTCCAAGCTACAAATCTCCTCCTCAACGATTTGGGAGGATACACAGAAGATAACGCCGAGCAACCGATTCTTGATCTTCTCATAACACTCAGAGGTGGTCGTATCACTTGCTTCCGAGAGGTCCCATTGACCTCCATCCTCGACGAGTTTCCTTAAGCAGTCTGCACCTCTAAACCGATCCGTCTCCAGCTGCGAGGAGAGGTAATCGGACGAGTGAAGAGCGATCGAGGGCCCTGTTAGATTCATCAATTCGAAGGGACCCATCCCAATACCGAAACATTCCCTGGCCGTGGAGTCGATCTGGGCAGGTGTCCCAAGCCCCTCGTCAAGTAATCTGCATGCCTCATTGAGCCATGGAACGAAGAAACGATTAACGACAAAACCAGGCCTATCTTTGCAGAGGATGACAACCTTGCCCATTGCCCGGCAATATTGGGTGACTGACTGAATGGTCTCTTCCGATGTCGAAGACGAAGGAATTATTTCGACAAGTCTGTTTTTCGCGGGATGGTAGAAGAAATGCAACCCAATAAATCGGTCGGGACGGTCTGACAGAGATGACAACTCTTGAACCGACAAGGAAGAGGTGTTAGTCGCAATGATCGTCTTTTCGTCGCAGGAGGATGAGAGAACATTCAGTACACTAGATTTCACTTCAATATCCTCGAATACAGCTTCAATCACCAGGTCCGTGTCTAAATGTATGGAATCCGCACCTACTACTCCAGTGATGTTTGCCATGATCGCCTCAACTTGGCTTTCAGAGAAAATCCTCCTCTGTATGGCCTCTTGCAGGAATTCCTTGATTGTATTAATTCCTCGCTCGACGTAGCCCTCTTCTCTATCGATCATTTGCACCGAGAAACCTTCTTGTGCGGATTTCTGGGCGATCCCAGATCCCATATTTCCAGCCCCAACTATCGCAACGCGCCTTATCGGCTCCATGCCATCCGGTCCTGCATTCGGCTCATGAAATAGTCGGAGTTTCTGTTTGCTTCAATCTGGATAAGTCTTACACTACTCCCTCCACCCCGGGTGTCATGGGATTAGGTCCAGTCGATGTCATCGTATTGCTGTCCCATCCTGTTGTAGGAACCTTTGCTGCATATGTGCTCTACAGGCAATGGACTTCACTCAGATCGTTGAAGAATACAAGTCGTATCAGTGAAGGGATGACCGAGATCAAACTCAATCACCAAGAACAGGGGGAGAGAATCGGGCTCCTGTTGGGTGTTACGATCCTCCTTGCAATCATCGTTGAAGGCTACAGGGGATGGGTTCTGGGGGTACCTCTCTCCGGCTTGATTAGCCTGCATGGGTGGCTTGGGATATTGCTATTCTGTGGTGCGATGGTGATGAGAAGAACTGGAAGAAAGATCGTAAACGGGTATGAAGAACACACATCAACAAAGCAACAAAAAAACACTCACTCGAAGTTTGGGGGGGCGATGATGTGGCTTCTGGTGATGATCGTTTTCCTAGGATTCCTTCGCTTGCTTCAGGTTTTGTCCTGACAATGTCTCACTCTTCCTCAATTTCGATCGGAGAGTGGTCTGGGAAAAGGGCATCATAGATGAAATCTGACTGGGATTTTGGGTCTAGACTAAGTTCCCTTATCCTGTTTCTCCCAGTAGTTTCCCACTTGTCGATAACTTCCGGATCTCCCGCTACCTCAATCGCTCTGTGCCATGCGGCGTAATCATCTCGGGGAAGTAGGCGCCCACAGATTCCATCGATGATCGAGTCTCTGAACCCTCCATCATCGACGAATAGGGCCGGGACCCCCACTGACAAAGCCTCTATGGCTGTGAGGCCAAATGGCTCTCCATGAGCCATGGAAATTACTGCCCTGGATCTCCTCATCGTTGCAATGAGTTGACTCAGGTCTAAGTCACTGTATACCCACATATCTACATCCGAGGCCTTTGCATGCTCCCTGAGGGAGTGTAGGTCTTCGTCAGACCCCCTGCCTATGACGACCAGCCCGACACCAGAACCCTCTAGCATTGAGATACACTCCCAGATGCCCTTTACCCAATTGAATCCACCTACTGTGACAACCCAAGGGGGCTCTGGCAGATCCTCTACGTCCTTCCATGCACCCTCTTCCTCATCAGTCTGTCTTTCCGTGAACTCCGATGAAGACACCGTAGGCCTGATTATACCAGCTTCGAATCCGTAGACTGACCTGAACATGGAAGAGCTGTAAGATGAGTTTGCTGAAACCCTGACATTATCCCTATTGATGTACTTTCTAACCAGGCGACGATCCGAGAACCTTGCGAATGACAATGCAAGGCGAGTAACGAATAACGGTCTTTTGGGCCTCCCCTGTACGTCTAGGTGCAAAACCACCTCATGCAAGCCCCTGTCCGGCTCGAGGTAATGCACATGTACTCTGGTGCCCGGATCAACCAATTGCAGAATTCCAATTGAGCCATCCCCGCTCACCAAGTGGATACCGTCTACGGAGGATATTTCTTCCATTATCCCCTGAACGGACGCCCAAGCTTGGAAGGATCTTCTTTGTTTGTTATGAAGAACTTCGTTGATGATCCCTGTGGGCAATGCCCACGGCTCAGCTGGGGAAAGAAGCCTCAATCCCAGGTCGGAGCATAGGCTCTGAACCTCCTTTGATGGCCTTAGTGTCGCAACGGACACTTCAAAGCGCTCCATCAAGGAAGGAATCACCCTGATTATGTCTCTCTCGGCACCTCCCATCGGATCAAAACAGCCCTTTGCCACGAGTAGCCTGGGCTTGCTATCAGACCCGACCTTCAGGCGAGCCTGCATGTCGCTTGGCGATAGTGCGGACTTTTTGTGGCTTCCGAATCAAATCACCTTACCCCAGAATGAAATTTTTGCTTAATCGCGTTCTCGTATACCCCCAATATCTCGTTTGCGACGTTGGGCCATAGATAGTCTCTCGCGAGTGCTCTACCAGCGTCAGACCAAGATTCCCTCGTTGATTCGTCCGCACCGGTAAGTTGGGATATAGCATCAATGCACGACTTGACATCGTTCGGCTGCATGGAGAGTCCAAAGCCCCCATTCGCAGTGAACTTACCAAGTCCATTCACATCTGACATCGCCACTGGCAACCCTTCCCATGCGGCTTCCAGTAGTACGGCGGGCAACCCCTCAAACCTCGATGGCAGAACAAGCGCGGAGGCGTTCCTGAGGAGCCATGATTTCTCCTCATCTTCCACCAGGCCAACGTAGTGTAGGTCTGTGGTGCCTGATTGTATGGTTTTCAGAACCTCTGTCCTAAGAGGCCCATCCCCCGCAATCACAAGTTGATGCCCCAACTTCCTAGTATCATCCATTAGGGTCCAAGCTTCTAGAAGGATGTCCAGGCCCTTCTGCTTTGTAAGCCTAGAAAGATACAACACGAAAGGGCCATTCGGTACTCCTCTTGGGGATACCTCAACCTCAACAGGTGGCTCAAACCCCGTGGGAACGACCTCAATCCGTCCATTAGCCCCCTTTTCCCTAAGTAATTGCTTGAAGTAGGGCCTGAGAGCAATCGTCGTTGTTGATAGATCAAGTGTGTTTTTTCCCTGCAGCCTCCACCTAATCCATTTGAGGGCCCTCCCAGCATAGGTAGCTTTGACGTAATCGTTGTGATAAGTGGTCACAATAGGAACTCCCAATTTAGTGGCCTTCTTCACCACCTTCCTAATCAAAACGGGCAATGTGTCGTGGAGGTGGATAACATCGAACTCCCCGGGGTCGAGGCCTCTCAGGCTGACTACTGGGTCCACTCCGGAAATAATGAAACTGGGTGGGATCCTAACGACGTTAATCCCAAACCTGCTGAATGACTTTTCAGGATGTTCAGGGACATCCGCGCACCACACCGTCACTTCATGTCCTTTCGAAACTAACTCCCTGCCCAACAACTCCACGTGTCGGTCACCACCCCCTATATGAGGCCAAAACCAAACATGAACCAGTAGGACTTTCAATCAACCCTCTCCGAGTATGCGGAGGAGGGGTCAGGACTTCAAGAATCTCTAGTTTCGTACTCACCTTCAGCGTCACAAATGGGAATGAACACCCCCCCCAAACGAAACATGATAAGATAATGGAATGACCGGTTGTCTATGCTTGAGGTATCTGGTCTGAAGAAGGGCTTTGGTTCCGGGTCAAACAGGCTCGAGGTCCTAAAGGGAGTGGATCTTTCGTTAAGGAAAGGGGAACTTGTCGCACTAATGGGCCCCTCAGGTTGTGGGAAATCAACGCTGCTCAACATCATTGGAGGCCTATTGAGAGCGGACCAAGGATCCATAAAAATTGAATCAAAGCCACCTATGGCGTATGGGACAAAGGCCCCTAACCAAGTGATTGACGTCAGGAGAAAAGGAGTCGGATGGATATTCCAGGATTTCCACCTATTGAATCACATTTCATCCGTAGAGAATGTGATTCTATCCCTCGAACTGGCAGGAGTCGAAGCACGGGAGGCAGAAACAAGAGCCAAGTCCGCAATGGAGAGAGTCGAACTTGCCGATAGGATGAATTTCATGCCCAATGAGCTATCGGGCGGCCAGCAGCAAAGGGTCGCAGTCGCCAGAGCCATTGCTGGATCAAGGCCACTCCTGCTGGCAGATGAGCCAACTGGCAATCTCGACGTCAAGGCGGGTGAATCAATAATCTCGCTATTCAAGGAACTCTGCGCAGATCCAAACGATCCAATTTCCGTACTGATGGTTACTCATGATCCAATTTTGGCATCGAAGGCTGACCGAATGCTCTTGATGAGGGACGGAAAGACTGCAGCTTCGGATATTCGATCAGCCTGGGGAGAAACTACGGGGGATGCGGAATGAAATCAAAAGGCAAGAGGTCTCTAACTGATCAGATTTCAGACATACCTCCTAACTTCACTTCCGCCGTAAGGAGCGCTTGGTTGGGAAGGGAGAGGGGGCTGGCGATATTCGCTGGAGTATTCCTTGCCTCGCTCGTCATAACCACAGTGTTCGCATATGGCGTTGGGTTGTCGCAAGGGGCGCTCCAAGACTCTCTGAATGATGAGGTCTACGATGCGAAGGTCGATTTCTCGAGCCAAACAGACTGGACGACTCGGACGAACGACTCAGTCACATGGGGATCAGTATGTGATGAACTCCTTGACCGTGCCGAGATAATCGATTGCGGGCTTGTCTACGGAAGACAAGGCCTTCGACTCTCGGGGTTCTTCGACGAGGGTTTTGCCCTACCACAACCGCTCAATGTGGTTGAGGTCTCCGGACCGACCGGAAACTGGGACAATGTTTCTTGGGACTATCCTGAGGCACTGGAAAACGGTCCGTCCATCAATGGTGACAGAATCATGAGGATCGTCGACCCATCGCACTACGATGGCGAACTGGCAGAGAGATATTCCAAACGCGTTGTCTACGGATCCTGGCCAAGTAGCGACCAGCCTGGTATCAATCCGGTAATACTCCCCAGCAAGATTGCAAGTCAGGCGGGGGTAAGGGTCAATGATACCATAGACTCACTGAACTTCACCTATGTCACAGACGCACAGGTAATTGGTAGCGAAATCAAGGAGTGTGATGGGCAAATTATCACGAGGGACCTCGATGCTGGAGTTTACCAATTTTGCACGGTGACTATGACTCTGAGGGACCTGACAATCGTAGCAGTTTACGAGGAGTGGCCTTTCACTAACCCTACCCTTCTGTTCAATCCCGTCATTGTTGGGGATTCAGCCCTGTCTGAATCAAACAAAACGACCCTCGTGGTCAACGACCATGCATACTTGGGAATCGCCATTGACAGGAACCTCCTTCCCACTTCATCAACAGACGACGCAGCCGATTGGCTTGACGCAAACAGGAAGTCGTTGGAGGCAGAGGGCTATGGTCCAGACAACGAGATTAAAATCGAGTACAATGACCTGATTTCCGGCACCATCGTCTTTCTGAGGATATTCCTTGGCCTAGTGCAAGTCTTCGACTACATACTCATGATTCCAATCGTAATACTATCGTTCGCAGTACTCATTTATGGTCTGATATTATCACTCGAGCAGAGGAAGCGCGAGATTTCCATTCACAGAGTGATAGGCGGAACGGAGCGAGGCTTGCGAGGCATGGTGCTAAGGGAACTAGCTGCTATCTCCATAGCAGGTTGGATACTTGGATACGTCGCAGCACTACTTTCAGTCCCACTGATTCTTGATGCAGTTGGATTCATGTCATTTGAGAAAGGGGATCTGGACGTAGATCCAACCTTGGGCCTTGGATACACCATATCCGTCTTCTTCCTTACCGTCGGAATTGCATACCTAGTCGCAAGAGGTAGAACGAAGGATTTCCTAGAAATGGAAATCGACGAAGGCGTAAGGAAGGTCAGAACCTCGAGGAAGCCAAGGACATGGCTCCAACTCCTCGCATTCGGAGTAGGGCTCCTCGCGGCGATTGAAAGCTACATAGAAACTGCTGGAGGTTGGGGGCCATGGGGCGCCTCAGGGATAATTTCTGGATTCTTCGTGGACTCACTTCTTGCATTATTCGGGCCCTTTGCCCTGTGGATCGGTGGGGCTTTGGTTTTGGGTAGAATAGGAGGCGCTGCTCCGCGCATAGTTCTGAAAATCGTCGGGTGGACACCAGCCATGTCGGACATCAGGAGAGGATTGAGGTCATCCGGATCCAACGAATCAGTCAACAGACTGGCAGTCATCCTGCTTTTGACACTCTCAATCGTAACGCTGGCCGCTGTCCAAGGGTACACAGGCACCCTGGTCGATGAGAGAACAGCCTCAGCGCAGGTCGGGGCCGATTTGCAGGTCCAATTCGAGGCCCCTGTCTCGGAGGATGTCGCGCGACAGAGGGTAAATTCGGCCATGACCTCGCTGGACAACAGCGCAGTAGATGCGATACGCTCGATGACATCTGTGGGGTCGACATTCGTCACGGCCCAAGAAGGCGGGGGGCTCGTGCCTGCTCTGGTCCTGTTCAAGGGCCATGAAGACACGCTAATCTGGGATAACCAAGCCTCTCCAATCAGAGATTTCCAGACATCCAAGGTCACTATCGGCGAGAATGCTGCAGACTTCTTCAACATCGAGGATGGCACTGTAGAAATTTTCCTACCAACCTTCACTCCGATCATCACAGAGACGGGCTTTGAGATATCCACGACGTACACCTCGACGAACCTCGACTACGAAGGCAGGCACGAGTGGATCCCGGGGATGACCGGATCTGAGTCCACCCAAGCTGTATTGATCGGGGAGTCGACATACAGGGAGCTCGCGGGCAATTCGACCGTGGACGCATACACGTCTCCAAGATGGTTCTTTGAGGTGTGCGATCAAACCGACGACGATTGTAAACTAGGCTTAGAAAGGCTGAGTGCTGAGCTCCTGAACGTAGAGGGTGTGAGCCTCGCACTGGATTGGAACACCGCACACTCCGACGTCGAGAGGAATGGTGGCCTGATCTTCGGCACCCAAGGCCTACTCAGCCTCCAGTTCGTAGTAGCCTCGATGGCGTCCGTAGCTTCTGCATTCGTATTTCTTTCCCTCGTGTTGACCCAGAGAAAGAAAGAGCTAGCAATTCTCCAGGCCATCGGCGCGAGCCCCTCGCAGATAATCAGGTTGGTCCTCTTCGAGATTCTAGCCATCGTCGGAATGAGCATGGGTCTGGGGATTCTGTTGGGCCTCGGAATCGCCCAGTCGTTCAATGGTTTCTTCGCTATCTTCGGCTTCCTCTTCCAGATCTTCCTGGGGTCCCAGGCTGTCGTCGATCGGACATTGGTCTGGCCATGGATGGAGCTGGCTGTCGTGAATGCCATCGTCTTGGTAAGCGTGATTGCGGCGCTGCTACTCGTCACCAGGCGTGCTTTAAATTCGGATCTTGCAGTAGTGTTGAAGGGTGAGTGAAAATGAACCAGAATCTTATTCTCGAAGCAGAGGGGTTGTACCACGTATACGAATCATCCGCATTGGATGGGAACGTTGTGGCGCTGCGAGGGCTGCATGTGAAAGTCCGGCCAGGCGAGGCCGTTGCGGTCGTTGGCCCATCAGGGTCGGGGAAATCCACGTTGCTCAAGTGCCTTGGTGGCCTAATGAAGCCCAGCGCTGGAAACGTGGCATTTCAGGGTAGGCAGATAAACAGGCTAACAGGCGCCGAGCTCGTTGAACTGCGTCAGGATACTGTATCATTCATCTTTCAAGACGCCAACTTACTCCCGGACATGAACGCCCTGGACAATGTAGCCCAGCCATTGAGGCACCAGGGAACCAGTGCCGCCAACGCCAGGAAGAAGGCCGAAGCTCTCTTGGAAAGGCTTGGCATGGCCGGCAGGTCCAGGGGAATGCCTGCTCAACTATCCGGCGGAGAACAACAGAGGGTCGCCATAGCAAGGGCACTGATAACGAATCCGAAGCTCATACTCGCAGACGAGCCGACTGGGGCCCTGGACCCCATAACAAGCCGCGAGGTACTGTCTTTGTTCGCCAAGTTACACCAGGAGGAAGAGGTAGCATTCCTCCTTGTTACCCACAGCAGGGAGGTAGCATCATTTGCGGACCGATCACTTGAGTTGAGGGAGGGGAGGTTCATTGCGCAACATGGGAATGATGTCGACATCTCCGACCTGAGTAGCACCCGAGAACTAATAATTGACGAGACAGGAACCATGACTCTCCCCCCTGAGGTCCTAACTCAGCTAGGTGGACCTGGAAAATTTGAGATGGAAGTTGATGACGAGGAGCAGATACTGAACCTTACCAGATCGGACAGAGGGGAACTTGAGGATTACGGGGAGAGGGGGTCCCTCGTGCTCGCAGGCGTGTGCCCAGCCTGCAAGCACATCTATGATGATAATTCGCAAGAGTGCCCATCTTGTGGCTCATCAAGGCCCATGGTAATCAACTCTGAACCCTAATCGAGCGTCACTGGAAGATTGAACCTCTGGGGCTTGGCTATGCCGAGATCAGTCGGCAGATCACGGGTTTTCTCAGGCAGTTCGACCGGCATCATCTCTCTTCCGATCAGAGCCACCCTACTTTCCCTTCGTTCGGAGAGGACTTTCCTCCCCACGAGTGGAGCTAGGTCCTCGGAGAACCTCATCACATCTTCATGGCTGGGCATGTTTTCGATACTGAGGTTGTTCCTACTGTTCCCAACGAAGACATACCCCTTGGCCTCGATGAAGTCAGGATCTGCTAGATTGTCCAATCTGGCATATTCACGATGATAACCTAGGGACTCACCTTTGATGAGGGTATGTCTGCAAACAGTCCTCGTATCTAATGACGGAAGAATTTCCAGAGTCTCCTCCAGTTTGTGGAATGCAGCTTGGTCAAACTTCGGCTTGCAGAGCCTGTCAAAAACATCCTTGTTGGGAGCATCAACACTTACGTACAGCTGGGTCGGAAGCGGATCTAGATTTTCAATGACCTTCGGGAGGCTGCCATTTGTCACTAAGAAGGTGCTAGTGCCATGCTGATGACAAATATCCAGAAACTCGCCTAGCCTTGAGTACAAGGTCGGCTCTCCGTTCAAGGAGATCGCAACGTGCTTCGGATTCTGCGCTTCCAGCCACTTTTCCCTGTCTGCCTTGGGATTTCCCCCATAACCCGTTAACAACCTTCTGTGTGCTTTGACGCTTTGAAGGTAAAGGTCGTAGGGGTCGTCATCTATCTTGTTCAGTGTGTCAGAGTGGGGCTCTCTCCAGCAGTATGTGCAACCTAGGTTGCAGGTATCCACATTGGGCGCCATCTGCATGCAACCATGACTCTCGATGCCATAGAAGGTACCCTTGTAACAGGACCTATCTGCAATCAGTGATTGCTTGGTCCAATGGCACACCTTCACACCACCATGATCCCCAACCAGATGATAGCGCTGCTTTGCAAGTCTAGCAGCGATCTCTGGCTCAATTTTTGTCACTGGCCCTGTATCCATCTCTGGAGCCCCCTCAAATCCATTTGACTTGAATCATTCCTTAATCCTAGTCGGACATTAATGCGGCTATTGTACAATAAACGAGCTTGGAACCTCAGTTTTCACGCCAGTTCCATAGGCAAAGATCTCAATCCCCTTCGATCCCTTGCCCTGAGATCGAAAGGTACCAATCATGCTGGTGTCCAGCCTAACAGCCACGACATTGTCAAATCCCTTCTCCTCGGCGATTTCCCTCAGTCTCTGGAGAACCTCTGACCTGCCGATTGCGATGATGTCCCTGTATACGTCGACTGAGCCTCCTATTATGTTGTACAATGAGCCGATTAGTTGTTGCCAGTGGCTTGGTCCGATGACAATGCTAGCCCAGATCACCTCTGATTCGGTAGCACCCAAGGGAATCCTGATCTTGTCCATTGACAATGTATCCCGCCCTACCTTCTCCATAGTGCCTCTTTCCCTTCTTAGGACGTCTTTTCGCCATCGCCTCTTGCTGCTGGATGAAGTTATCGCACCATAAAGAAACATCACTGGATAGGCAATAGTCCAAAACGCCACCCATAGGATTAGTGGAATCAAGGGTATGAGAAGCAGGAGATAGGGGCTGACTTCCATCAATCCAACACTCCAACTACTCTACGAGGACTGCTGTTCCATAGCAGAAAAGCTCCGCTGCTCCGGGGGATACAGCAGAGGTGGCAAACCTGAGATTCACAACCCCATTTGCTCCACGTGCCTTCGCATCCTCCAACATTCTCGAAAAAGCCTCATTACGAGACTCATTCAACAAATTCGTGTATTGATGCAGTTCCCCGCCAACTATGTTCTTCAGCATCTGGGAGATGTCTCGAACTACGTTTTTTGCTCGTACTGTGGATCCTGACACAACACCCAATTGGTCCTTGATTACGAATCCAGGAATGGTCTCTGTGTTCACCACGTGCATTCCATCTACTAGTGAGGGCATGTAGATTACCAGATACTGGAGGCTTTTTATCCCTCTGAACGGTGGAATCCCGATTCCAAGTCAAAACCATTCTTCGGGGGCTTTGAGCGCGCTGCAACAACAAAAATACAAGCAAACAGACAAGAATTGCAAATCAATATCTGGGCCATAGAGAAAGTCAACCCAACCTTCTCAACATAGTTCATCCATTTGAGCTCCCCATTGAGCTCAAACTCTGAATATTCCGGGATGAATCCCACTTCATAGTAGAGCATCGTTGTCAGTATCTGGCTGATCATGAGGACAACGACCCAAGAGAGGCATAATCTGAGCCCGAGATTCCGATCACCAGACCAGAGAACCGGTACAGACGCAGCTGAAATCAAGGCCATGATGAACCCAAATCCTGCAGAGATCTCGAATAGCCCCGAATCAACCAAGGCTTCCCAATAATCCACTGACTCATTCCAGAACCGCTTGCCCTCAACCCACTCATCCTGTTCGTTTGTAGTTCCGTTCTCAGGGTAATCCCCAGCTATTTCGCTCCACTCCCCCGGCCAATAGGTTTCCACGATCACGGGCGTAACGACTGAGCTTGCAATTGTAGCAAGGGAAAAAAGGAACATCAACGACATGAATATAGAGGTGCCCCTAAGCCAAAACAAGTTGGGCGATGCTGGCTGGACGGTCATAACCAGCCAGTTTCTTGAATTCAAAGTTAATGAATGCCTATCGTGGTGTGAGTTATCGATGTCAACTACACGAATGGTTGATTTAGGTCCGGCATTGGAGATCCGCAATGGCAGCTCCCACGATTACCGAGGCCCTGACCTTCGACGACGTCCTACTATTGCCTGCAAGTAGCTCAGTATTGCCTGCCGAAGTCCAATTATCGTCACGCCTCAGCAAGAATATCGGATTGAATATTCCCATCATCTCCGCAGCGATGGACACTGTCACAGAATCAGAGATGGCGATAGCCCTGGCCCAAGCCGGTGGAATAGGGGTAATTCATCGAAACATGCCGGTTGAAAGGCAATGCGAGAATGTCTCCAGAGTGAAGAGGTTCGAGGCCGGCATGGTAATCGACCCGGTTACAACTACTCCAGAAACCTCGATCGGAGATCTGTTGAACCTAAAGAATGAGTATGGATTCTCTGGCTTACCAGTCCTCGAGAAAAATAAGTTAGTTGGAATTATCACAAATCGGGACATCAGATTCGTCCAAGACCACTCCGAGAAAGTCGGCTCTCTCATGACAAGGGATCTGGTCACTGTGCCATTAGACGTCGACCCAGATGAGGCCATGAGGCTGATGCACAAGCACCGAATAGAGAAACTCCTCGTTGTGGATGGTGAGAAATGCGTCGGCTTGATGACCGTTAGAGACATTGAGAGGAATCTCGATCACCCAGATTCTTGCAAGGACGACAGGGGGAGGCTTCGAGTCGCAGCTGCTACTGGCACTGGCTCCAAGGGGGTAGAAAGAGCCTTGTCCCTCCATGAAGCTGGGGCCGATGCCATTGTCGTCGATACTGCTCACGGGCACTCGTCCGGGGTAATACAAACCGTTGCGAAAATCAAGAAATTACTGGGTAATAATGTCGATATCATTGCTGGAAATGTGGCGACAGGAGCCGCTGCAAAGGCTCTGATTGACGCTGGTGCAGATGGCATAAAGGTGGGCATAGGCCCGGGCTCGATCTGTACAACACGCATCGTGTCAGGCGTCGGGGTCCCTCAGATGACTGCGGTAATCAACGCAGTTGAGGAATGCAGAGAGCGGGACATACCCGTCATTGCTGATGGTGGGATCAAATTTAGTGGGGACATTGCCAAAGCAATAGCAGCGGGTGCCAACTGCGTCATGATTGGGTCGCTTCTTGCAGGGACAAATGAGGCACCGGGTCAGACCATTCTCTACCAAGGCAGGTCGTACAAGGTCTACCGTGGAATGGGGTCAGTTGGTGCCATGTCAGACGGCGCCCATGACAGATATTTCCAATCCGAGCAGGGGGACACCCAAAAGTACGTCCCGGAGGGTATCGAAGGAAGAGTTCCAGCAAGGGGGCCTGTGGACGATGTTCTCTACCAGCTTCTAGGAGGATTGAGGTCCGCAATGGGCTACACAGGGAACTCGACGATCAGCTCCATGAGGGAAAATTGCTCATTTGTGAAGATCACCAACGCGGGTCTATCAGAGTCTCACGTACACGACGTCGAGATCACCCGTGAAGCTCCGAACTACAGAAGATAGTGATCAAAGACAGGTCCGTAGATTCAAACCACACCATCAATTGGCCTGGTCAATGAATGAAATTATTCTGGGGGGCGGTTGCTTCTGGTGCATCGAGGGCGGAATGTCTGGTCTCAGGGGGGTTACAAGAGCGACTCCTGGCTATTCGGGGGGGGATGTTGCAAATCCAACATACGAGCAAGTCTGTGGAAAAAGGACCGGGCACGCCGAAGTTGTAAAGGTGGTTTTCGATCCCTCTGTAATTGATCTGACCAAAATCCTCCGTGTGTTTTTTGCTCTTCACGATCCAACTCAAGTGAACAGGCAGGGAAATGATGTCGGGCCCCAATATAGAACGTGTATTTTCTACTCGGATGAAAGCCAAAAAACAACGATAAATCAGGTAATTTCACAGATTCAACCTACCTATGGTTCACCAATTGCCACTGAAGTCGAGCCTGCCAAAGCATTCTGGCCCGCAGAGGATTATCATCATGACTACTTCGAGAGAAATCCGAATCAGCCATACTGCTCCCTCGTAGTGGCACCGAAAATTTCCAAAGCAGTGAAGCTCTTCGGCGACCTCTATGAGTGACTAAACCCCAAGCACACCTTTTTGTCTGTCAGGGGGGACAACAACACATGACCGAAACGGGGGAGTCCCTCTCGCCTGAGCCATGGGCATACCACCTTCTGGGGTTAATCAGTCCTTCATTGGTTATTGCCGGTAACGTCTTGGGCGGGGCCTACACATTGCTTGGAGTCGTCTTCATCTGGGTCATAGGTCCGATCCTCGACGTAGCAATGGGGCAATCCAAGGTTGCTAGGCCACCTCGTGCTTCCGGGACACCCTTCGTCGCACTTCTTTGGGCCCATGGGATTGTGCATTTTATTATGCTAGCATCTTTCTTCGCCTTCGCATTCACCGAGGGACTCTCACCATGGCTATTGGCAGCATCTCTCTCGACTGGTCTGGCTGCCGCAGCCTCTGCCATCGTCACTGCCCATGAGCTAGGCCACCAAAGGCCGAGAAGCCCGGGATGGAGGCTTGCTAGGATGCTACTGTTCAGCATAAATTACCCTCACTTCACAACGGAACACAATCACAACCACCACAAAAACGTCGCCACGGACGAGGATCCTGCCAGCGCCAGGGTCGATGAGGGCATCTGGTCGTTCTGGTTCAGGACGATACCGGGGCAGTTCTCATCATCTGTGAAGATACACAACAAAAAAGGTAGGAAGGGACTTTCAAACCCATCGTACCAGGGCCTAATACTTCAGGCAACAGCATTCATGGCACTACTGGCACTCAATCAACTTGGTTACCAATGGGCTGCATCTTTTGCATTGGGTTGGGCCATACTCTCTGGAATTGCGATACTTACCCTCGAATACGTAAATTACATCAGGCATTGGGGACTAAGGAGAGGGGACTCTGACAAGAGATTCCAATCCGAACATGCTTGGAACACCGAAGCGAGGTGGTCTAGATGGAGCCTACTAGAATTAACCAGGCACAGCGACCACCACCTGCACGCCGCAGTTCCGTTTTGGAGGCTGAGACCGCATCAAGACGCCCCAACGCTCCCATCTGGATACTATGCCTGCTGGTGGCCCTGCCTGATACCGCCAGTTTGGCGTCGGATCATGTCTGGAAGAGCGCCAGGAATCTGACACCCGCGAAGACCCCCTCAATAGTCATCAACAGGTAATGAGCAGGCTCCTATGGGTGTTATATCCCTCAATTTGAATGTAAGAAAACTGAGAATCATCAGTGCTTCAATGGATCGAATTTTTGAATAATGGAGGGTTGGGGGAAACGATGACCTTCTCGCATGGCCGATCAAGATCCGGCGCGATCATGATCATCATTGCATTGTTCTTCTCCCACGGGCAAACCGCGGAATATACCAGCCACCCACAGAGAATGGATACACACGTCGATTCCGGGTTGGAGGCAAATTTCGACCACCCCAGCATTATGGTTTTTGGAAGTGAGATAGACCAGCTTCACTTCGACGCCTTCCAAGCCTTCGGAGCCGAGGCAAATGGAGATTGCAGCCCGCCGATAGTTTGCCCAGAGGCCGAGGCCCCCTCGAAGGAATACAGTCTGCAAGGAGGATCATCCATCCTCGGACCCAATCATGGCATGGTTGCGATGGATGGAATGCTGTATTTCGACGCCAACAATCCAGTCTCACAGCTCCAACAGTATGACCCATCAACGGGTTCACTCAATCAATTGACATCAATCGCCCAATCAACATCACAGGGCGGACAGATTGGAAAATTCGGGGGGATAGCCCCCCTCAATCACGTACTCTACTTCGACGCAACAGATCAATCCTCAGGGCCAGAGGTTTGGGCCTATGACCCCTCCAACAACAGCCACTGGATGGTCGTGGACATCCGACAGGGCATTTCAGGGAGCAATCCAGGCAGCACCACAGGTCTGGTGCCACTGGCTGGGAAGATTTGGTTCAACGCTGATGACGGGGTTAACGGAAATGAGCTCTGGAGCCACGATCCAGCGACAGGGATATCTCAAATGGTGGCAGACCTTAATCCCGGCCAGCAAGGCTCTGACCCGGGAACCTTCTCAGGGCTGCATGCAATCAATGATCGCTGGCTCTTGTTCGATGCCCAGGACGGCACCTCAGGATACGAGCCGTGGGTTGTAGATGCCACCACTGGCTCGTTCTCGTCACTCGGCGATCTAAACGGGGGTAATTCTCCGAGTCTACCAGGATTCCAACTGGGTTTCCAACAGGTGGGCAGCATTGTAATTTTCGACGCGAATGACGGTAATTCCGGCACTGAACTCTGGGGAATTGACATAGACAGCCTCGAATCGGGAGCCACCCTTCTGTGTGACATATGGCCCGGCAGCTCTAGTGGCCAACCGAGTGTCAGCTCCGGTGAAATCGCGATATTCGGAACGAAGGCATACTTCTCGGCAAGAGACGAGGGTCATGGGGCAGAGCTCTGGTCCTATGACTCATCATCCAACTCCTGTCAACGTCATACAGATTTGAGGCCCGGGTCCAGTGGTAGCAACCCTGGATCCACTTCCTCTGGCATCCACAGGCTAGGGCAAGTCGTTGGGTTCTCAGCGAACGACGGCCAATCGGGAAATGAGCTGTGGCTATACTCGCCAGACAATGCCACTGCATGGCTAACCTCTGACCTAAAAGCCGGCTCAATATCCTCATATCCAGGTCAACATAGTGGGTTTACAACTAGTGACGATGGGATAGTTTACTTCACTGCGTCAACAGACGGAAATGGGTATGAGCCTCATTCCCTCGACCTTTCCGATTTTACGGTGAGTATGATCAGCGATGTTAGGGCAGGGTCACAATCAAGCGAATCAGGGCGAAATACTGGATATGTCTTCCTCGAAAGGAACCTCTACTTTGACGCGAATGATGGGACTGGCAGCGATCTCTGGGTTATCAAGAACGCAACCAACAACTCGGCCGTCTCATGGTCTATAAGCCCACAACTGCCGTTTGGCTTGGAGATTTCACCAGTTACTGGCACCATCTCTGGCACTCCCCTACAGGTGACCCCATTGAGTACGTACACTGTGTCAGCGGTCAACTCAAGCGGAACCATCGCGACTATTGAAATCGAGTTGGCAGTTCTATCTGACTATGACTTGGATGGGATTCCAGACTGGGTTCCAGAGAGCATCTCCGCCTTCACGGAAATGACCTCCGATCTGGATGACGACAACGATGGGATGAGCGATCTCCAAGAGGCAACCTTGGGCTCGTCATCTCTGGATGAAGACACTGATGATGATGGATTCTGCGACGGCGTCAATTCGGTGCCGGGGACCTGTTCCCATGGGCCAGATCCTGACCCCTTGGACCCAGAGGTCCCTGTTGACACAGATGGAGACATGTTGGCAGATGATGACTTTGATGGTGAAGGCCCCGCTGTCGCTGATGAGGATGATGACAATGACGGCTTCCTGGACACCGAGGACGACTTCCCACTAGACCCGTCTGACTGGCTTGATACTGACGGAGATACGGTGGGGGACCTATCAGATACTGATGATGACAACGACGGAGTGCTTGATTCGGATGAGTTAGCCACAGGCACAGACCCAACAGTTGTGGACTCAGATGGCGACGGAATCTGTGATGGGCCCTATCAGAGAGAAGCCTGTACAGCCGGGCCAGATCCATATCCGACTGACCCTTCTCTACCGAGAGATTCTGATGGCGACGGGCTATGGGACGACCTGCCCGAAGACGCCGCAGTAATATTCATCGAAGACCAAGACGATGACGGAGATGGGTTGGACGACTCGGTAGAGACCGGCACCGGGGTCTACATCTCGGCCTCGGACCGCGGCACCGACCCCCTCAACCCTGATTCGGATGGCGACGGGTTTTGCGATGGTAGCAACGAGGTCCCCAACGTCTGCTCAAGGGGGGAGGATCCCGCGCCCTTCGACCCAGACGTACCGATGGACAGAGACAATGATCAGTTGGCAGACCAGGTCGATCCAACATGGATTGCGTTCTACGGAGATGAGGATGCGGATGATGACGGGGATGGGTATTCTGACAGCATGGAATACAAATGCGACTCCTCATCACTGAATCCCAATGACGTGCCCGACGATATCGATGGAGACTACATTTGCGACGATGAGGATCCAGACATGGATGGGGACGGAGTCTTCAACGACCAGGACAAATACCCAGAGGACCCCAATGATTGGAGTGATTTCGATAACGACGGAATTGGTGACAATGCGGACACAGACTCAGATGGAGACGGGCTGCTCAATGTTGACGAACATGAGGGCTGCACACTCAAGCTAGATTGTGACCTCGATGGTACGTCGGACCTAGAAGACCCATTCCCTGCAGACCCAACTGAGAATTCTGATGTCGACGGGGACGGCATGGGAGACAATGCCGATCCAGACGCAGACAATGACGGGATTTGCGATGGCAGCCTAGCCACTAACGGCATTTGTGAGGCGGGTCCAGACGCCTTCCCACTCGACCCCGCAGCCTACCTGGATACAGACGGGGACGGGCTCACCGACTTTTTGGTTGAAGGCATCCCATCTACACTAATTATCGATCTCGATGATGATGGAGATGGGTGGACAGACCTTGATGAGATAAGGTGCAGATCGGACCCACTGGACTTCAATAGCATCCCCAGCGATGTCGACAACAACAAGGAATGCGAAGCAGTCGCCGCCAGAGTGAGCGAAACATTCGCAGTTTTCGGAGCTTTTATCGCATTGGTGCTTGTTGCAGCCCTGTTTATGGCCCCATTGATTCGAGATCGACTAAAGAAGCGGATCAGGTCGATGGAGGAATCTAAGCAGGAATGACCTGTCCTAGGGGTTGCTTGGAATGGTGGAAAAGACAGATCCTGAGGCCAATCGAGACAAGCCCGAGAATCCATTCTCAGGGCTCAGTGGAAACATCAGAGAGAAGATCGAGGAAGACAGGATCGCCACTGAGGAGGGCGAGCGGCAGACTGCCCTCGACTTCATCAGGATATTCAGGATCAAAGAGAAAATCTCCTCACTCAGCGGGCCTAGGGACAGTGTTGAGATTATGTTGGGCGGACCTCTATACTCTCGGATCTTGCATAAGGACCCTGTGACATCGGTATCCTTCGTGGCAAACTCTACTTGTGCTTCTGCGGGGATGGACCAAAGGATTCACCTTTGGAACCCTCTATCGAAGGACGAGGTCAGGACCCTGGAGAAGACAGCCTACAACGCCCGTCTAGAAACAACCGAACAACGTGATATTCTGGCATGTGGGTCATTGGACAAAACAGTCCATTTCTGGTCACTACCTGATTGTGTGCATCAAAGCACCCTCGATCTTGGGGGCTTTGGCGTACTCAGCTTGGCAGTAGATTCCAACACACGTACCATTGCCACTGGCCTCTACAACGGGAACGTGAGGATATCGGATTTGGACACACTCGAGACAAGGAGCGAATTCCGAGCTCACGATGGAACGGTCACCTCGCTAGCCTTCTCACCGAGCGGTATGACCCTAGTAAGTGGTAGTGACGACGGGTCGGTCAACGTCTGGAGGCCACAAGACCACACCCATCTCTCCGGAACAAGTGAATTCTCAAACCCCATCAAGGCCGTGAAAATGCTGGATGACGAGAGAACGGTGATAATCGCTGGGAGTGCCAAGCAGATTCAGAAATGGAATTCCCACCAACGGGAAATGACTGGCACCTTCACCGGTCACTCAGGAGATGTCCACGCTATCTCAATTTCACCCGATCACAGGTTAATGGCTAGCGCCTCCAAGGACAACACAATCAGGCTATGGGATCTCGAGACATGTGTGGAGCGAAAGACTCTGAGGGGGAACAGGGGCTCCATAAATGACGTCAGGTTCAGCGAAGATGGAGATCATCTGTTCTCAGGCAACTCAGAGGGCGAGGTTGCATACTGGGGTGTCCAGTTGGACGTTACACAGCGCGTGCTGGATCTGGTCGAGGAAATGCTCGTGGATGGAGGATTCAACGTCAGGAGGACGCGGAAACAGACTGTCATAATCACACTGGGTGAAATTTGAGCTAGAACTTCTTCTTTAGCTTGGGGAGCTTCTTCTTTCCTTTGGACACTTCCCCCGAGAGTCCACCTTCGTTGTCGTAGTCATCCCCGTCTGAGCTGGGAACCGCGAGGTAAACGGAGACAATCTCCATGAGATAAATGAGAAGAAAGACCCCTCCCCATTGCCACAATTCAACTAAATCGAGCACTGCATAAGCAATGACGGCTGCTGCAGCGGGACGAATCCAAGATAACGAGGACCGAAGCGTGAAACCCATCTTCCTGATCATCTTGGATCTCCCACTCATGTGGCACCGCAGTAGCACTAGGTTCTAGATGTTCCTTCCAATTAAGTCGAGTCGTCGCATTACCACTCTGGATCGATGATTACCACCGCCATGAAGTATACTCAGTGAGAGTAAATATATACATTGACGATCTAAGCCCGATTCAATGAGTGAAGCCGACGCAAAACCAATGATGCCCATCATCCTCTCTGGAGCAATAGGAGCGATCACACTCCTTGATGCGTTCGTACTCACTGGTGACACTGGTGACCTCGTCAAGGTAGGTGCCGGCTTCGGCTCAATAGCCGTTTCAGCATCCCTCCTCTTCTCAGGGGGTCTATCCATGCCTTCCATGCCATCGAGAAGGAAGGAAGAGCCTGAGCCAGAGCCTGAACAAAAATTCTGAGGTGAAAAAAATGTGGGAGCATAGAAGCATATCGAACACTGAAATGAGAAAAACCAAGACAATTGCACCCTCAGAGACCTACGTCCGGCTGATGGATGCGATTCAGGACAGTATCAAGGACGCTGAGAGCAAGGAGCTCGACTACCAAAGATTCCTGAAACACATCCCAGAGGAAGGTCCATGGGAGAGGCTAGACGGCAACGATGAGGCAAAAGACAACCCGATCGAGCGCTATGTCGGACCAGGTAAAGCACGACTCATGAACACCAACCTGTTCCTTGGTTCTTCTTGGATTGACACTCAGAGATTTAAATTCGAAAGGAGGATTGACACTCCCGCAGACTTCATCCGCCAAAAGACAGTTGTCAATGCCAATATGTGGACCCCAAAGCAAGTGGCCACTACTCAGACGCTTTTCTTTTGCTCAACTGGAGACGAAGACAGGCTAGGAGGTTCAGTGCTTGCCAGCAATGGAAAACCGAAGGCGAATATCTCGGACGATCACCCATTCCTCGGTAAAGGGGATGCGGACTTCGCAGAGTGGGAACCGGTCTTGTGGGGCCTTGGTCATAGAGGAGTCGTACCTGGATCAGACCCCCAGGACAAGGTCTACTACCCCTCTCTGATGCACAGAGGAGTCACCTTCAACAACCGACTAGGTTGGACAAGGTACTCACCCGCAGGCTTCGGCAAGGACGCCAGTGGCTACATCATGACCAGACCCTACTCATGGATCTGGCCCGCAGTCGATGGCAACAGGGAGAATGCAACAGCATTCAACCTGCTTGTCAACATGCCAGACAGGAGGACATCGTTCGGAGAGGACGGAATAACAGATGTGTACATCACAACCGGAAAGACCTCCCTCTACACAATGATGGGAATGATGAGGTCCGCAACCGTCAGACAGATGTTCGGAGGCGGGTCGGAGCTAGTCCCACTCGAGTTCCACTTGGTCGAACCTGGTATCGACGAGTGGATCAGGGGAGCCAGCGACGAAGACAAGTATGCTAGGTTGTTCGAAGTAACAGCCGCATTGGGATACTATCTTACCAGCAATGAGACCGGGACCCTAGGAGGGGGAGGCAAGCGTAGGAGACTCGTTGTCTATCCTGATGACCAAGGTAACCTGCTGACATGCGTAAATGCAAGTCAAGTCGCAGACCACGCATTGAAGACAAACTTCACAGCATCGCTCTTCACGAAACTTGACCAAGCCGACTTCATGAACAGGGTTTCCCGGAGGTTCACGGCCTACGCTGACCTCGTTGCAAGGAGTGAAAGCAGCAGAGGTGCGAAGTGGATCAGTTCCGCCACCGTTGATGGCGAAAACGTTCAGGGACCAAACGTCCACACCATTCTCGCGGCCCGTGGTTACGACATCATGACCATGAGCGAGTACATGGACACCTTCAATGACGTCTCTGCGGCTCCGGAGAGGATCATCAGAAGATGCATTCAATCAATTGGAACCAACGCTCTGAAGACACTCTACAGGCTAGATGACCTTGGTGAGGTGCCTGGACAGTCCCCGTTCAAGCACATATTCGCACCTGAAGATGGCAAGCCATACGTCTACTTCACAGACATAAGGTTCCTTGTGCCCAATTCCATCGATCAGATGAGGACCCTGGTTGGTAGCAAGGGAGCAGACAGGGGGAGGATGCGTGAGGCTTTCGCCGAGATGACTGGGGCGGACCCACTAACAGCGCTCTCGGTCTCTGATGTGTGCTTGCCTTTCTTGGCCGACCTAGGCGAGGACAGCTGGCAGACTGGAACAGGGCTGAACACCGATGAGATAATTGTCGAGGTCACCATGGCAGTAGATCCAGCCAGAGTCTGGAAGGCGCTTCTGGAGCCAACCTTGGATGAGATTTTCGACATGCCCAAAGGCGGCAAGGGAACGGCTGCCAACATCTGGGGCGATGTCTTCATTCAGAACGAGGCGCTCCACGACAAGATGAAGAAAGACGGCCAGGGAGACTTCTTGAAGATCCTGCAGCTGGCTTACAACTGGTCCAATGACCACTCGAGGAAAAGGCACAAAACCGACTTCGAGTGACCCAACGGATCCCGGGCTGTGAGAATGGAAATTGACGCCGCAGGACTCGTATTGGGGGCTTCGACGGGCATCGGCCTCGCGGCAGCCTCTGGATTCAGAGTGTTCCTCCCCCCGTTCTTGCTATCGCTCTGGTTCAGGTTGGGTTTGATGGATCTGAACTTAGAAGGATCTGATTTCGAACTCCTTACATCAGACATGGCATTGATAGTTATGGGGTCAGCCTCCCTCATTGAGATACTAGCCTACAAGGTTCCATTCCTTGACAATGCGCTCGATACGGTAGCAACACCCCTTGCCGGTTTGGCGGGTGCCTCTGTCGTAGCGGTAACCCTTCAGGGCAGTGACCCTGTGTTTCAATGGGCGTTCGCAATCATTGCGGGGGGCGGCACCTCGATAGGCATACAAACAGCTACAGTCACCGGAAGGGGCTTTCTTTCTGCTGTTTCCCTCGGCGCCGCGAACCCTGTCTTCTCGATGGTTGAAGATATCATGTCCCTGTTTTTGATTCTAATTGCATTGCTTGCACCATTCCTAGCCCTGATAGGAATCTTCATCGCATCAGGGGTCTTATTGTCAAGGAAAATTAGGCAACTCGAAGTAGAGAAGGAACCGAACCACTAGGCCTCAGAAGAATCAGCGACAAGCTCACAATAACTGCAACCACCAATGGGGCCGTGATGAAAATCTCAACAGTTGCTGAAAACTCCCAAGTAATAGTGGACCACCCTAAGGCAATGGTTTCCAGGACAGATGCTATCATTACGACATCGTACAGGTTCTTCTCTTTGACCGGGTCTCTGGCTGCAAGTAGCGCACCGATCCCGTTAACAGCTACCAAAGCAGCCCCTAGGCTTCTCAGCCATGCTATGTTTTCTGTGGTGGCCCCCTCCAGGTGTGCATACCACTCAGGTATGACAAAGAAGATCATCCCCATTGTGATGCTCGACCAACCACAAACTAGCAACGCGAAGGTAGTTTTGTCCATGCCCACCAGCAATCATCCTATTCAGTGTTCCAGCCCATCACGCCTGACAATGCAGGCATTCCCCAAAGGACAATTGGCATGATCGCTTCAGGCATGGGGGCCGCAGGATCCCCAAGCATCTCGAGGCCTAATGCGGCGCAGAGAACGAACCAAACGAAGACAGGCCCGCAAAGCACGGCTGCTAGGCGGGATTGAGTCTGGCCTTCTGTCATGAATGCAGCATAGAAGAGGTACACACCTACCACAGAGAAAAACCCAATGATCGCAAGCTCGTCGTTGCCATAGGTGGCGTAAGCGCCACCTGCCCCGAGAACTGTGTGACCAAGGGCGATGACGATCAACCAAAGTTTGGTGTTTTGTATAATATTCAATCTACAACCTCCGTGGAATATATTTGTTCATTGTCCGGCTGAAAAATTCGTAATTTGGTCACAACTCATTCCTCCTGTGGTCAATCCCACTTGTAACCCTCTATCCTTCTAGGACTATCAAGGTTAGGCCATTGTTTGGTTTACGTAATTTAGCGAATAATCATAAATTACAGCAAATACTCTAGATTAGAACAATAACAGCATGGGATGGGGGGAATGAAGTGAGGCTTTTGTTGAGCATTCCTCCAGAAAGTGTCAGAGATCTAGTACTCATCGTACTGATTATTGCCTTTTTAGCCAGGATTTTCCTTGTCTACGGATCATTACGGAAGTTAGCGAGATCAATAGATGATGATATCGACAAACGCGGGCTGTTGGCCAACCTGAATAACGTGAGTGAGCTATTTCTCAGACCATCTATCAAACAACTCGGAAGGGCATTCATCGGTTGGGAAATCCTGACGTTGATTGCACCAATGGCGATAGCCATGCCCATGATTGTCATATTTCGTGCGAATTCCACGTCCCTTGATTCACTTTCAAGGCCAACCTATTCTATCTTCGCAGCGTTGCTTGTGGTTTGGCTGGCGCGTGACATACGTAGATCTACGAAGTTACGAGAGTTCTTCGAACGAACTTACGTCCAACTAGAAGGGATGTGGTTGATGGCTGAAAGCGAGTTCCAATCATGGAATCTGAATCAAGATTTCAAGAGATCATGGTTTCTGAATGAATTGAAACATGCGGAGACAGACAAAAACGCCGCTACTATAGAGGCCGGCCTGGTATCTGGATTTGCAGGCCTTCTATCTCAAAATCCAATCGCCCTCTCCATCGCAAAGCAAGTCAAAAGGAGTCTCGACTACACAATCCTCGCGCCTTTCTCAGAACAGATCCATGCTACGGTAATGGGAATAATTCGAACACGTATGAATCAGATAGTTGAGGAACAGTTGGAGGCATTTCGTAGAAAGTCCCCTTTGAGAAGGGCAAATGCATTGTTTGAGGCCCTTCTTCCCACTTTTGTGATGGCAATAGTGTTGATCGCACACAATGGTGGCCTTTGACTAATGATTATTGGTTAGTTATCCTTAGCAGAAACATGACTGATGGAAAATTTATGACAATCGCACTATCTTTGGGCGTGACACTGACTGCCCTCTCAGGTTGCCTTACGGCAACTGATTCGCCGGAACCCGATCAATCGACGGAACTTCAGGATTGGAACGTCTATCATGCTACCTCGCTACTGGAACTACCGATGTGTGATGATTCCCACGAGGGGAAATTGTACTACGTATCGGGAACGTCCTCATTCCATGCATGCAGCACAGGCTCGTGGACAGAGATAGACATTCGAGGCCCCATCGGAGTTCAGGGCGAGGCAGGACCACAGGGCGAGGCAGGACCACAGGGCGAGGCAGGACCAC
>WTHQ01000013.1 GCA_011523055.1 Methanobacteriota archaeon | reverse complement strand
GAAACGGAAGCAGCACTAGAAGCAAATAAAGAACGTGGTCTCAATGCCCCTGGTTGGTGGTCATATTTCACATACACAGACGCTGACGGCAAGACTCGTCATAAGGCAGAGCACCTAGTAACTCTCGCTAATGCAGATACCAATGCTAACGAGACCCAGGCGGACGATGCAATCGCAGCAGATGCAGCAGTAACGATTGCAATTGGTACTCAACCTGCTAGTGCTACTGTTGCCAATGGTGGTAACTTGACACTTACAGTTGTTGCTACCGCTACTCCTCCTGGAGACGCTTCTGTCCTTACTTTCCAATGGCAGAAACTATCTGGTGATGCATGGGGTGACATCAGTGGTGCTACATCAGCAACGTTTACTGTCAATCCTGCAGGTGTCAGTGATGCTGGTTCGTACAGAGTCAAACTCAACTCTACCAATGGTGCTCCTGAGGTAATCTCTGCTACTGCTGTTATTGATATCGCTGTTTGATGAATGAAATTTGATGAATTGAACCAGGACAATTGGGTCCTATTTGCCATTAAAAATTATGATAATCCTCAGTCAGTTACATACTCTGATTTTGAGGAAGATATCAAAAAATTTAAATATATTAAAAGACTCCTCCGTAGACATCAAACTACGGGGGAGTTTAAGAAGCATTTGATATTAAATCATATCATTTGCCTGTATAATATATTTGGTGATGCAGCAACTCCATTGCTGTTTTTTAAGTTGGAGACAACTTACTGGTCTGTCTTAAAAGCATTCTTGCTCTTCTTAGATAGACTTCCACCATCGCTAAATAATGATATAGATGAAGAGTGTTTAAAGGAATTGAATCTGATATGAAAAACATTTCAGAAATGGTTGCAGGAGACGGTAGTGGTTTATCAATGCCACCCGCTTTTGTATTTGTAAATCCAAGACAACATCGTCGCTATAAAAAGAACAACCAAGATAAGGTTGATGGGCGTACATCTGGTGCCCGTGCTCTAATGTCTCGTATCAATCGTAGAAAAATGAAAGAAGAATTAGAAAATACTATTTCAGAAGCTGCTCCTTCCGAAACTGAAAGAGCACAGAAGCAGATCGGTCAGATGAAAAAACTGAACCGTCAGAAAGATCTTCAGAAAAAGCGTGATGACGCTAAGAAGAAGATGCAATCTAAAACAAAAGAAATGGATGTGCTAATGAAGGCACGTCTTCAAGACTTTAAAAAGAAAGCGTCTTCCCAGACGAAGAAACTTTCTAAGATGAATAACTCTGTAGAATTTGAAAACGGTGAAAACATTATGGAAAATCAAGATGTAATCCAAGTTGCACTAGATGTTGCAACATCAGAACTCAATCCACAAGGCGAAGCATCATTCGCAAAGATTCAGTTCGGTGATGGATCAAGTCAGAATTTAGATAACTTCTCTGCTAAGCGTATTGCTGCTTGCTACGCGCAGTTGGATGATACTCACAAGCAGCAATTCCAGTACATGCTAAACAAAGATGCTACTACGTATCAATCTGCACTGGATTTCGCAATCAGGAATGTCTAAGAATGGCGTTTGGTCTAGGTAAACTAGCGGTCCTTGAAAGTAAGCTCAATATCTATGAAGACCTATCGCAACAGATGCTTGACAAGCTTGAGAAAGCAGTCGGCACTATCTCAGAGAATAGTAACAAGATTGCTATTATCCTAGAGCGACATGAAAGTCGCTTAGACGAGAGTGAGAGAACAGATAATCTTATTCTCAAAATGATTGATGAATTAAAAGATCAGGAAGAGAAGAATCATCAGATTCTGCACGAAAGGATTGATCGTATTCAAAAAAAAGTTGACAGCAATCAAAAATTTGTTGTCGGTGCTGGTGCTGTTCTAGCAACTCTAGTGACAATCATGCAAGTGGTCCCTCCAGTTGTTCGTGTGTTGACTCCTCAGGTGTCTTCTGCTACTATAAGTGCAGTAGTGATGCCTGTTAGTGAGTTTTCTTGACGTAAAGTACATTAACTTAATATCCCCTCGTCTGAATCTCTTCAGTCGTAAGAAGGCAGACCTGTATA
>WTHQ01000020.1:23425-208285 GCA_011523055.1 Methanobacteriota archaeon | reverse complement strand
TTCGAGCCCATTCCGGCCTCTTGCTGAACCAGCGCCCCTCGCTCTCGGGCTGTTCTTGGTAGGGCCTCTTCATGAGCCCATGAAGCTCATTGGCCACCGAGTAGTCCCCCTCTTCTGCAGCATCGATCGCCAGTTGGGACATCCAGTTCCTGAGGACGTACTTCGGATTGGCTAGCCTCATGCCACCCCTGTCGGGGCTGCCGTCGACCCTGGACCACCATCTGGCCAGCCAAGAATCCAAGGCCCCCCTCGGCATCTCGACCGGCTCGTAGTAGGCGTACTCCAGATGGGATTGAGAGGGATCCGGGATCGAGGAAAGGAGCCTGAAGAATATCGTCATGTCAGTCTCGGCCATCCTGAGGATAGATCTCAAGTCTGAGATTAGGTTCTGGTCATCGGACTCTGGGGCTCCCAGGCCGAGCTTCTGCCTCCACATGGCCCCCATGGCGACCTTCAGCTTGGATCTGAAGTGGTCGAGGACCTCGTAGAGCCTGTTTGGGTCATCCATCAGGGGGCCAATGGCCTCCAAGAGGCGTGCTAGGTTCCACTCAGCTATCCCCCCCTGGTTGCCGAAGGTGTACCTCTTGGTGTTGGAGTCCGTGGTGTTCGGCGTCCAATTGAGGTCGTAGTCCTCGACCCATCCGTAGGGGCCGTAGTCGATAGTGAGGCCATGGATGGACATGTTGTCGGTGTTCATCACGCCATGGACGAAACCAACCCTCATCCAGTGGGAGACCATGGTTGCCGTGGTCTCCGCGACCTCCTTGAGCCAGTCTAAACGCCCATCATCATCATCTACGCTATGGCCTGGAAAGTGGTGACGAACCGTGAAACCCACGAGGTCCCGGAGCGTTTGGTAGTCCCCATTGGCCGCGTGTATCTGGAAGCTACCGAATCTGAGGAAGCTCTGTGCGACCCGGCACACCACGGCTCCATGCTCCGGAGCCGGCCGACCGTCGTACATGACGTCCCGAATGACCTCCTCGCCGGTCGTCACCAAGGACAGGGCACGAGTCGTGGGGACGCCTAGGTGGAACATGGCCTCGCTGCAGAGGAACTCGCGGATCGAGGAGCGCAAGACGGCCTTTCCGTCTGCGAACCTCGAGTACGGGGTGAGTCCCGACCCCTTCAGCTGAACCTCCAAAACCTGGCCGCCGGCATCGGCTTCCCCGAGTGTGATGGCCCTTCCATCGCCCAACTGGCCGGCCCAGTTGCCGAACTGATGGCCACCGTACCTCTGGGCGTATGGGTCCATTCCCTTGAGAATCCGATTGCCTGAGAGGACATCGCCGCCCCCTCTTTGGATCCCCAGGTCGTTCGCGACCTCCTCTGACCAGAGCCTGAGTGCGGGGCTTGGCACGGGCGTCGGATCCACCCTCGACCAACAGGCGCCCTTGACCTGCCTGGGGAGCCCTCCCTTCTGACGGTCGCCCGGCGTCTCGGCGAGGAAACGACCCAACCACTCGATCGAATCCAGTGACATGGTTGTTTTCTGCTCCGAGTTTAATCTATTGAACTGTTGTTAACGACGACTGGAGGCAGGATGGCGGTGTAGTTTGGTGCCGGGAGCGGGACTTGAACCCGCGACCTTCGGATGACTCAGGCATCCCAAGAGGCATTACTCAAGCGCGCACATGTCCGAAGACTGCCCTATGAGTCCGACGCGCTACCAACTACGCCACCCCGGCCTATACCCACCGCAACACTACCACCATTTGAGTATTGCAGTTTGTGCTTGGCCCCAAATCGAGAAATCAAGAGGGCCCAGGCACCGTTGTCGGTGCGCTGTAAACCAAAAATCTTGATTTCGTCCGCATGATTCATGAACGGTGGTTCCAGCCACCAACGTGGTTGACGTTGACACGGCCTTGAGGTCGAGCGCATATTCTGGGAGGAAGCGGCCCAAGGGTGACGGCCCCAAGGATCGCGTGCCGAAGGTCCTCGAGCCATTCGATCCAGTGGCGGCCTACGAGAAGGAGAAGGCCGACGCGTGGTCTATGTGGCTGGTGATCGCTCTTGGGGCCTCCTTCGCCCTCTTCCAGAGGTTCGTCATCCTCCCTGTGATGGACGGCCCCGCTCGATCGATCTGGCTTCTACCGCTGTCACTCGTATTCTTCCTGCCCACCATCCATCGCCTCGTTGTCCCCAAGAGGTTCAGCGAGCTCTACACAGGGGGGAATTGGTTCAGGGCGGGGATGCTGTTCCTGTTCACCTGGCTGGCGGCATCCGTGGCCATGATCAACCCGCCATTGGGGGACATAGCCGCTCCGGAGGTTCCAGAGGGGATCGGAATCGCGGACACAGGGGACGTCGCGTCCGTTGATTACAACAAGGACGGCGACCTCATCCTCTCGGTCGTGGACGGATCGCCAGACATCACGATAGGCTTCAGCGTCAGGGACAACTGGAAGCTGGATGACATTCACATGAACGCGACCATACAGAGGTACGGCGACGCAGAGGTGGTCCTCGCAGGTTGGGCCCTTGACAGCGATCCAGCCGCCCTGTCGAATCAGAGGTACTTGGAGGTGGCCAATTGGACGGAGTCCGGAGAGCCAGCCTCCAAGCCGGACGACATGGGCTTCGCGTTCGACTTGGAGTCGCTAGAGCCCGGTATACACACCATATCCATCAGGCTGGTCGAGGATGGCGGCCTGTGGCAGAACGAGTGGTACCGCGAGTACACCCTGAACGTACAGGTCCAGTGACTCAGCCGATGTTCAGGGTAGAGCATATCCTGGCCGTGAGGGCGTCAAGCTGGAGGGACTCCCCGCCGCCCTCGACCAACCTGAAGTCGGCCTCGGCCATGGCCTCGGTGACTGAGAGCTTCTCCCTCTCGGTCATGAACTGGACCTCGCCAAGGCTCCGATGGAGCTGGTTCACGATGTCCGTGCCAGCGAGCCCGAAGCGGTCGATGATGGCGTACATCTTCCTCCTCGCTGGTTGGAAGCCGTCCTCCTGGCAGCTCCTGAGGTATGCATGCAGCTCCTCCGGGGGGGCCGTGGCCGTGGTCTCGTAGACGAGGTCCCGGGTGATCTTGCTCGATAGCGAGGCAGCGACCTGCAGGGCTGTTATGGCCCTGCGGAGGTCGCCTATCGCGACATGCACCACGGCAGCGGCCCCATCGTCCTCGAGGGAGAGCCCCTCCGCCTCTGCGACCTCTTGGACCATCTCGAGGATCTGGTCCTCGGCCAGTGGCCTGAACCTGAAGACGGCGCACCTCGATTGTATGGGCTCGATGATCTTGGAGGAGTAGTTGCAGGATAGGATGAACCTGCATGTCCCGGCATACTGCTCCATTATCCTCCTGAGCGCCCCCTGGGCATCGGGGGTCAGCGCGTCTGCCTCGTCCAGGAATATCAGCTTGAAGGGGACGCTCTTGTCGGGCGCCATCCTGGCGAACTCCTTGACCTTGGTCCTGACCGACTGGAGCCCCCGCTCGTCACTCGCGTTCATCTCCAACAGGTTCCTCGAGTAGACGCCGGGGTCCTGGAACACGTCCCTCGCCAAGGCGAGCGCTGCGGTGGTCTTCCCAGTGCCTGGCGGGCCCGCGAACAGGAGGTGCGGGAAGTCCCTCTGGCTGGCATATGCCCTCAGTCGATCGACGATGGTCGCCTGCCCCTTCATCTCCGAGACCGATCGCGGCCTATGGCGCTCAACCCACATCTCGGTCGACGCCATGTTACCGCCTTGGGACGAGATTGCCCTTCAACCTATGCCACGGCCCGATCAGTACGACTCGTCGTCCGATGGGAAGGATTTCGCCCTGACATCGGATATGTAACCGGTGATGGCGGCCTCAATGGTGTTCTCGAGGTCGGCGTACCGCCTCAGGAACCTCGGGCTGAACTCCTGGGTTATGCCGAGCATGTCATGGAGGACCAGCACCTGGCCATCGCAATCGACCCCGGCTCCGATGCCTATGGTGGGTATCGTCAACGAGGAGCTCACCCTGGCGGCTAGCTCGGCGGGTATCTTCTCGAAGACGATGGAGAAGCAACCAGCCTCCTGTAGGTCGATAGCATCCTGCATCAGCCGCTCCGCCTCCTCCTCCTGTTTCGCCCTGACGCTGTAGGTCCCGAATTTGTAGATGGACTGGGGGGTGAGCCCCAGATGCCCCATCACGGGGATCCCTGCGTCGATGATCTTCCTGACGGCTGGTAGCACCTCGCTCCCCCCCTCGAGCTTCACGGCGTGGCCGCCTGTCTCCTTCATTATGCGGACAGCCGACTTGAGCGCGTTGTTCGAGTCGCTCTGGTAGGTCCCGAACGGCATGTCGACGACCACGAGCGCCCTCTGGACCGCCCTGACCACGCTCTGGGCGTGGTAGATCATCTGGTCCAGCGTGATGGGGACCGTCGTTTCGTGGCCCGCCATGACGTTGGAGGCGGAGTCGCCCACCAGGATGACGTCGATGCCCGATCCATCCACGAGCCTGGCCAGCGAGTAGTCGTAGGCAGTCAGCATGGCGATTTTCTCGCTGTTGGCCTTCATCTCCTGAAGAGTGTTGGTCGTGATGCGCTTGGCCCTGCTTGCGATAGACATGCCCTCACCCTGCGTATCCACCCATGCCACCCCGTATTGAATGAGTCGCTCGGAAGGCTTGATACTTAGATCGGGGTGCCGAGGGATGCCCACGGGACTGTAGCTCAGTTGGGAGAGCGCCGCACTGAAGATGCGGAGGCCGCTGGTTCAAGTCCGGCCAGTCCCACCATCAATTCACGCCATCGAGCACCTGCACCTGGTACTCGTGGAGCCTCTTGATGCCCCTGACGGCGCTGTCGATGAGTGAGTCCAGCTCCTCCCTGGTGTACGTGGCCTCCTCGCCCGTACCCTGCACCTCTACGAAGGAGCCTGCGCTTGTCATGACCACGTTCATGTCGACATCAGCATTCGAGTCGAGCACGTAGTCTAGGTCGACCCTCACCTCACCATCCACCATTCCGACGCTCAGGGCAGCGACGTCATGTGGCATCACGGCCATCTCGTGGCCTTTCGCGTCATCATCCGACAGCTCGGGAGCGCTCCACCCTTCCTTCCTCTGTTGATCAGTCGGCCTCAGTGCGGCGGGCAGGCACCTGCCAGATGCGATCAGCCTCCGAATGGCGAGCCTCAGCGCGATGCTCCCAGCGGTGATCGAGGCGCATCGGGTGCCTCCATCGGCGTTCAGGATCTCGCAGTCGACGGTCATGGACAACGGCCCCAACTGCTCGAGATCAACGGCGCCTCTGAGGGACCTCGCCACGAGCCTCTCTATCTCGTGGGTCCTTCCCTTCGCACCGTTGCGCTCCCTCCTGAATCGGGTGTTGGTCGATCCTGGCAGCAATGAGTACTCGGCGTGAATCCAGCCGCGAGTGGCGTTGCGGGGGAACCACCTCGGCAACCCCTCATCCGCCGTGACGGTCGCGAGGACCATGGTGTTCCCTTGCTTGTAGAGAATTGAGGCCAGGGCATTGGGAGTGAAGTCGAACTCCACACTGATGCCCCGCATCTCCTCACTCCCACGTCCGTCTCGTTGTCCGCCACTCTTCATCTTGGCCATGGGCCACGCCACGGCCGACTCGTCATCAACTATTCCCTTCTGGCATGAGGCGGCCTGTAGGCGTCCATCCTTCCGCTCCTCGTGGTGATGTAGGGCCCACCGATCAGGTCTATGCAATACGGTATCGAGGGGAACAACTCCTCGAGCGTCTCCCGTATCGACCTCGGTGAGCCTGGCAGGTTGACTATCAGGCAGGCCCCCCTCGTTCCCGCGACCTGTCTGGACAGGATCGCCGTGGGCACGTACTTCAAGGAGATCGACCTCATCCTCTCGCCGAACCCAGGCAGGACCCGGTCGCAGACGCCCTCGGTGGCCTCAGGGGTGACGTCTCTTGGTGCGGGCCCTGTTCCGCCCGTGGTGAGGATGAGAGCACACCCGAGGTCGTCGCAGAGCTCGATGAGGGCGTCTGAGATCTCCTCGATGTTGTCCGGGACCAGCCTTTTGTGGAAATCAATGGGGTTTGTTAGTATCTCATCGAGGAGACATTGAATCTCAGGCCCACTGAGGTCCTCGTATTCTCCCGATGTTGCACGATCAGATGCGGTGAGGATTCCAATCCGAATATGAGTCGTGTCAACCATCGTTGCGTCCAATCAGTTGCTACGAATAAAATCATCCAGCAGAGAACTAGGTGCCTTAACGTGCCTTTGGAATTCCACTGGGATCGGCTGACGTCAAAGGTGCTGATTTGGCAATTAATCCTTCTGGGATCGATCTTTGGCTGACCACCAGTCGTTGTCCCGTCTTGGTCCCGGAACCAGTCGGTGCTCAACTAGGCCGAGGCATCCTCGGGAGCTGGGGCCACGGCAACGCCCCCTTGGCTGCCCTCCTCGCCTTGTCTGAAGAATCCTAGGACGGGTAGGAACATCATGCCACCGACGGCGATGATATTGAGGGGAACCTCGAGGTAGAACCCCTCGGTCAAGAACCAGAAGACCCCCATGAGGCCGTTGCCCAGAGCAAGTGCTAAGCCGGCTTGCTCTGGCATTATGGGCCCCAACCGAACTCCGAAACCCCCTGACAGGATCAGTACGATGATCCCGACCACATAGAGCGCAGCTGCTGCGGCCATGGCACCAAACTCAGCAGTGGAGAGCTCTACCATGATATCCTCGTCAAGCTCCTCGTCCCATACCTCCGCCTCGCCAGCAACGGCAAACTCGATCGCATCTAGGCCAAACCACAATGTCGCGAATACAGTGAGCATCAACACCAAGAGCAACTTCCTGCGTGGCCGACTCATTTTGAGGCCAAACTCATCAAAGCCGAGTGCGGGGATGTAGAGTACGAACGAGAATAAGACGGACATGAAAATGACGACGAAGACCGCATCCTCTAGCCCGAACTCACCCAAGGCCACCCATGAAAGAGCGAGTAGGGCTATGATCGGGTAAGTCATGATACGCCCGTTCTTGACCTGGAGAAGTTGCAGAAAACCGATGCCCAACAATCCCACCACAAGCACCGACGAAGCTACTCCGATTTCTGAGATTTCGTCTGGGAGGAACCATGTTGCGATCGCGGCAATAATGCCGAATTGAGCGTACAGCATCAAGCTGAATGCATTCATTTCATTGGGTGGTCGCTGCCATGCTGGTAGGTTTTCCATGGGAACAAGGATATTTCTCTCAACTTGAAGTTTTAGTAGTAATCGTGCTGAAAGGACCCATAAATTGACAATTTTAGTGGATTCGTGAGCCATGGAGCGAATCATAATTGAAGGCCATGTTCAATAACCGCCACATGCGGCATTACTACTCCAAGGTGAGGATGTGTCGAGTCTGCCCCAACATGCACAAGTTCCCCCCTCATTGTATGTCCTATCGCTAAGGATGCAACCCGCGGAACAGATCACGGCAGATTCGATGCTCTGACCTGATGGAAGTGGTAATTTTGAGTGATGGAAAGTACGAGACTGAGGTAAAGTTAGTCCTGCAAGAGGCGAGCAACGCAGACCCTGAAGAGGTGGCAAAGGAATTCGAGAGATACGAGAATGAGTTCCTGATACCCCCGAGAGATGCACTCAGGTCCGTTGTCCGTAAATTCATGGATCCTGGATCAAACGCTGATACAACGAACAGTCAACCAGCTTTGGAGGCCAAGAAGGTTGCAAGGTTCTCCGAGCTTGGGTCCAACGACCGGAACGTCTCAATCGAGGTAATGGTCTCAACGTACAACTCCCGGATGCAACAAGTGAGGGGCGAGGAGCGGCAAATTGGCTTCGGCTTCATTGAGGACTCTCCATGGGAGGGTGACCGAACGAGATGGGAGTTCAAGGACTGGGGAAACAAGTCCCAGGACCTCCTGCCTAACTCCGTCGTCAGGCTTGAGGGTGTTTCAGTCAATGAGTGGAATGGAAAGAGATCGATTAACATTAACCAGACATCCAGGGTCTCGGTGTTGAAGGAGGGATCAGGCACTCCTGTCGTGCCGACCTCAGAGCCCATTACCATACAGCAGGCATCCCAAGGCGAGAACACCGTCTCCATAGTGGCCCGTGTCCTATCGGTGGCACCCGACCAGATCGTAAGGAGGGACGGCTCAGGCGTCATTGACGTTGTGAGGGGGAGAGTGGGGGACCAAACTGGCAGCATTGGATTCCTGTCGTGGAGGGCACTGGATGTGAAGGAGGGCGACTTGGTCAAAATCGAGAATGCACAGGTCAAGAGGTTCAGAGACACCCCCGAGATCAACATTGGAGACTACACCAAAATAGAGCCATACCATGACGGCTCATTCCCATCCACGGATGACATCCAAGAGGGGTCAAAATCCACAATAATGAGCCTCCGGGATGGCATGAGGGACGTTGAAATCGAGCTACAGGTGGTCGATTGGAGCGTACGGTCATTCACCACCAAGGACGGGGAAACCCGAGAGGTCCGGAGCGGGGAGGTCCAGGATCCCAGCGGGAGGTGCAGGCTTACCTCGTGGGGGAAGGTCGACCTTCAACCAGGATCATTCATACGGGTCACTGGGGCAAGAGTGCAAGCCTGGCAAGGGTCCCCAGATCTGGTGATGGACGATCCAGACCAGATCGAGATACTGGAGAAGGCTCCATTTGGGCCAATCGACTCATCGAATCATTGGGTCGAAGAGGACCTGGATGCCCTCACATCAGGGGGCTCCAGGAGGGGGGTGTCCACCACTGGCAGGATTGTTTCAGTTCGATCCGACTCCGGCATAATCCTTAGGTGCACAAAGGAGGGGTGCCGAAGGGTTCTGAGAGATGGTATGTGCGGCGAGCACGGAGAAGTCGAGGGGTCAGAGGATCTGAGGTTGATGATGGTCATTGACTCCGGAGTCTCCAACGCAAGCCTCCTCGTCTCGAGGGAGCCAGCAGAATCAGTGATCGGGAAGTCCTTCCAGGACATCGCAGAGCAGATTAGGTCTGGTGGCAGGGACGCCTTCGCTGCGACGCTGAAGGAGAGGTTCCTAGGGCGCCGGGTCACAGTGAACGGGCGGGCGATAAACGACGACCGAGGATGCATGATCCAGGCGGAGAGCGTGAGCGTATTGGAGGCGAACCCCGTTGAAATCGCCGAGTCCGCGATTGAGAGATGGGGGGTGGTTCTATGACATTCTCAAGTCCCATCAGGGTCGGAAGGCAGTCTGCTGTTCGTGTCTTCGCACACGAATACCGAGACGCGACACTACCTGAGCAGGGCTCGGGCGAATATGATCCGGGGTACATGGTGACTAGGCTCGGAGCCAAGATAAATCGGGCACTGATCGCTGGAACCATCGACAGCTCAGAGCGTAGGGAGAGCGAGAGTGGCCAGAGCTTCCGATTCAACCTGATCGACGTCACGGGGACCCATCGGGTCGAGGTATCTCCATTCAACCCGGAGTTGCATCCTGAGGCCGAGGAGATACACGCGAGGTTCGAGCGAGGGGACCGCTTCATCATGATGGTCGTGGGGAAGCAGAGATCGTTCACCACAGAGGATGGGGGGGTGTTCACCTCCTACAACGCGCAGGAGATGCGCGAGATAGACAGCCAAGCCTATGTTGAGTGGTTAGCCGAGACCGCAGACGCGACTCTTCGCAGGATCGACGCCTATGAGAAGGCCCTGAGCTCCGAACAGAGCATTGCAGGTTTCAGAGCAGCAGGCATCCCCGAGGACCTTGTCGATGGGATGCTTCTGTCGAGGGCCCATTACCCAGATTTTGAATCCGAGGTGTATATGCTGGACGTGCTCCAGGCACTGAACGCCGCGTTGGGGAGGTCCGTGGAGATCGTGAACCGGAGCCCAGATCCAGAACCCAACTCCCCTGCTACAAACGAAACCACTGCCGAAGTAACGGAAAAAAGGGCAGAGGGGGACATGTCACTGGAGGACGTCATCATCTCCACCATCGCAGCTGGAGATCGGGGCGAGGGCGTCGACTATGACGCCATAATCAGGGAATGCAGTGTCCATGGCCATTCCCGGCAAGACGCCGAGGACGCCATAGACTCATTGAGGGCGGTCGGAGGAAGAATATCCGAGCACAAGTTTGGATGGTTCAAGCTGACCGAGGTCTGATGGACCTGACGAGGCGCTTGAGCTTCTCAAGCCCCTCCGAGTCATAGCGCTCCTCTAGGTCGGCGATAGTGTAGGTTCTGATCGTGGCGCCATCGCCATGAGCCCATTCATCCGTGATCGCCGAGGCCGCCCTGTGTATGGCCTCAGGAGAAGAGTTCCCAGAAATGGAACGACCCCGGGCCTCCATCAATTTGACAAGGAAATCCGTTGAGTCTCTGGTCCAGAGAGCCCCTCTCAACAGTCCAACCGTCTGAACCATCCTTGCGAAGTCAACGGGGGACAAGATCCCCCTTGCATCGGACTCATCCGGATTATTAATTCCAAGTCCGACCAGGATCTCGCTTACATTTTCCAACACCGCGTTGGTCGCCTCTCTGACCTCAATGGAGGCCGTGCTCCCAACTTGTTTGAAATCGATCGTGGAAAATCTCGGCATTGAGGTCAGACCGTTCCTCCGCAGACTCCTCTTTATCCTGCCCCATGCCTTGTTTTGACTCGTCAGCACGCCTGCAACACGGCCGACGAGCACGGTCCTCGTACCCTCAGTTGGCAGCTCCAGCATCTCGCATAGGTGAACGACCTCCTCCCGACCCGCCAGTGCCAGGGAGTCCACCGTCATCTTGTTGGCGTCTTGCGAGACATGCAGCCACATCCTTTGGCGCCTCTCCCTGTGAGAACCTGATGCCTTCACACCGAAGATTCTGAGCAAATCCCCGAGCTCAGCATTGCTTTTCGATTGTATGCCCTCCCACGACAGATCAACTCCAGGGAGTACCATCCGATGAATCAAACTGGCCCTCAGCACCTCCACTGACCCCCTCTTGTTGATTCCGTTCTCAGCTGCGATCGACCTCAGGGCCCTTAGGTCCGCTCGATAGAGGCTGTTGAGGGGCTCATAGCCAATCCTGGGAATCGGCATACGATTGTCCCGGGAGGCATCGGTTATGAAACACTGTCGAAAAAGGGGCTAACACAGTGAGTTGGCTCAATCATTGAAGAACGCTGGTGATGCCGGTCCCCACCGGGGGTGCTCGGGCTGGGATTCCCTCAACTTGTGGAAGACCGATCTCCACTCCCTGTCCATTGTCACGCACCCCCCGTGTAGGTTGTCGAGCCTGATAATTTTGTCTAGTCTGAATGTCCTTGTTCCGTCGTCAGAAACGTACTCAATACGAACCATCAGACGCGTCTCTTCCGGAAGCATGTCCCCCTCAGAGTCCCTGCAGGACTGCTCTAGAGCCAAGTCCCTGGTGGATTCCGCTTGTTGTAACAAGCTGGAAATAGACCGGTGTTTGACCAATATCCCAATGCCTTCGATCATCTCATCACTCTCGGAACCGAAGAGCTCGTTCATGACATGCCATGCAGCCAACCCCTCCTCACCGCTCAACTCAATACATCTGGTCTTGGGGAACCCCTCCCTTGTGATCAGGAGTGGGAGGTCGCTGTAGATCGGCGGTAGGAAGAATGACCCACCGGCCTCCTTGGGCTCGGGCCAGAGTGCGAACCTTCTGGCCTTGAGACCGAACTTATCGAAGGAGTCCCTTGACAAGGTGAATGCATCGATCTCACCAGACCTCCTGAGCCCCTCCATCCAGACTTCCAGGCCTTCTTGTGGGAGCTCGACCTCGTTGATTCCAGCCCATGCCTTTGGCGAAAGCACACGCAAGTCCCGCCTGAGCCTTCGGAGCTGCCTCCTGACTATTTTGGATGAACTCAGCACAATGGACGATCTCGGTAGGTGCCTCACCCTATCGTCTGATACCATGACGTGGAAAGGCCTGTTCTGGTTCATCGCCCCGGAGACCACCAATCCCTTGGAAAGTAGATCCATTTGCCTCCCATGTACAATCTTCGCTGGTATAATTGCGATGTCGAGCTCATCTGCAGCGAGCTTCCCGAAGGCCTCGTCTAAATCATGGAGCTCTGAGGAATCAGTTCTGATTGAATCCCCCAACCGGGAAGTAGTCCAGCAGGACTCGTGATTCAGAAAACCAATCGACTCAGTGGACATCGCGCAACCTCGAAGACACTCGTCATGCCTCAGGGGTTCGTGCGCACAGCCGTTGATATATCCCTCCCCCGCCCTCCGGAACATGAAGGGAGTCAAGGGGGTCCTCGCCCAGAGGAACCTCCGTGAAGTCCAGGGTATCGTGGAAGAGGCCCTGATCGAATACGTTGAGGAGCGCTCCGAAGACCCAGCCATGAAGTATGCCAAGGACATCCTACTCGCTGGTGGTAAGCGATTCAGGCCAGTTCTCGGATGCCTCGCCTACGAGGCTGCCGGTGCGACCTTGGATGACAAGATGCTAAGGGCCGCCCTGTCCATGGAGATAATCCACACAGCGACATTGGTACACGATGATATCTACGACCAAGCTAAACTGAGGCGCGGGAGGCCGACATTGCACAGCCAACATGGATTGGCCCACGGAATAATCTCCGGAGACTACCTCTTCACCCTCGGGTATTGGTTGGGTGCCGAACAGGGCCAGGATGTTATCCGAGTCATCGCAGAGGCCTGCGTTGGCCTTGCAAACGGGGAATTGCTGCAGTTTGACCACATAGGTGATCTGGGCACATCACCGGAGGACTACTACAGGATAATCGATGGGAAGACCGCGGGCCCCATCGCTGCTGGGTGCAAGGTCGCTGGGATGGTGGCAAACGCAGGAGAGGATATCATCGACGCCTTGGAAACCTTCGGATGGGAGGTCGGCAGGGCCTTCCAAATGGTCGACGACCTCCTTGATCTCACTGGCAATCCTCGGATGGGCAAGCCCAGGGGCACGGACATCTACGAGGGCAAGATGACCCTCCCGATCATTCACGCACTGACCACCCTCCACGGCAACGATCGTGAAAACCTCGAGGACGTCCTTATGGACTTCAGCGAGGTTAGATGGGATGAGCTCATCGACTTGCTAGAAACCTCGGGCTCGATAAACTACGTTCGCAGCTTAATCGACTCACACATACAAAGGGCGGTGGAGTCACTCACTATCCTCCCGAATTCCAGCCAGATCGAGCTGATGATCGAATTCGCCAGGAAGTCAGCCATCAGATCCATTTGAGGTGGCCCTGTATGTCCCCGGAGAACAAATACCAGGTAATCGTTGTCGGTGGCGGCCCAGCGGGCTCCACAACCGCGCTCTATCTCGCAAAGAGGGGCATCGAGGTCCTCGTGATCGACGGCCGCGATCCAATTGGCACCCCTCTCCAATGTGGCGAGCTCGTTCCGAGCAACCAAGAGATGCGAAGACTATGCCCCGGTGTCCCAGATGTAGATGACCTATTCCAGACCCCAGAAAGTGCGATTTGCAGGAACGTGCCCGAGATGCATCTCGTCACCCCCTCGGGGAAGAGGCTTAGGTACGACTTTGATGGGCTCGTACTTGACAGGGTGGCCCATGATGAGGCACTTGTCGAGAGGGCCGCTAGTGCGGGGGCCGAGTACCTCGTGGGCACGAGGGTCAAGAGCGTATCCGAAGACAGCGTAACTCTGTCTGACGGCAGGGTCTTGACTGCTGGCATAATTGTGGGGGCCGGAGGGCATCTCGATGTAATTAGGCGATCTCATTGGACAGAGAAGTCGATGAACATCCCTGTTAAATTCGCAATCAAGGAGGGGAACCACACTAATGCACTCGAGCTCCACTTTGGCTCGGTCGCACCGGGGGGGTATGCATGGGTCTTTCCGAAGGATGGATGCTCCAACATTGGACTTGGCATTCAAACCAGATTCTCTCGGGGAGTCAGTCTGAACTCGTACGCAGAGAAGTTCATCGATTCATACAGTGGAGACACGATTTACCGTGGTGCCGGGGCCCTCCCGATGTCTGGCACTATATCCACCTTCTCAAAGGGCAACCATGTGGTTGTGGGTGACGCCGCAGGCATGGTCCTGCCATCTAACGGAGCGGGAATCACGATTGCTATGATCGGAGGGAGAATCGCTGCTAACGCCATCGCCGACCACATCCTGGACGGCAAACCTCTCAGGGAGTACGAGAGAGAGTGGAAGCGCCAGATGGGCACTGTGATGTCCAGATCAAAGAGGGCCTTCAGACTCGGGTCTATACTCTTCAGACTGCCCGATTGGGTCGTCGACCTGCTGTTCAATCCTATCACGAAACCATTCATCTGGCGTGCAGTGACGTGCAGATCCCTCCTCTCACTGAGGATTTGAGGGCGCAACGCCCTCCCATATCGTGGCCATCCCGGGGAAAATCACCTTCGCTGAGACTTCTCTAAATCCAACGTCCTCGAGCATCCTAACATAATCCTTGGTAGTCCCGAAGTGTACGTAGGTCTTGGTGAGCCATTTCCAGGGGTGGTCTTCAACACCACAAATCCACCTGGCATAGCTTCCAACCCAGTACTTCATGTAGCCGTGCCCGAGGAAGCCATGAACAGAGTTGATCTTTGCTGGATCCACAATAACCAGTTTCCCGCCCGGCTTCAACACCCTCAACGCCTCGGTGAGGCCAGCCTTCTTGTCGTACCAGTCACGGAAGGAAAATAGCGTGCAAGCAGCATCGAATGAGTCATCGCTGAAGGGCATATCCTCGGCAGTACCCCCCACGAAATTCGCGTTCTCGTCGCCCCGTTCCATCCTCTTCCTGTTGACCCTAGGCTCGGCAGCCTCTAGCATCGCTGGTATCGGATCCAGGCATGTCAGGGAACGCCCCACGAGAATCTCTGCGAATGAGCCAGGGCCACAACCAATCTCGAGGATTTCACCATCCTCAGGAAGGCGTTCTGCAACCATCCTCCTCCATCTGTCAACCTGGCCAAAGGTGGCGAATCGATTGATCTTGTCATATACGGGGATGGTTGCCTCCAAGTTCCTCTGGAGCTCGTTCCAATCGACGTCCCCCATCCCATCAGTGTCCATGTTGGCCGACCCTGTCCGTGGGGGGTATTTGGCACATTGTGAGGGCTTGGGGGAGATTGCCAAATTTCACTCAATATTGGTCAACATGATATACCCCCTGTCGGTGCCCCCAAACGAACAGGCGGTCGTCATGAGCAAGAACGATGTCCTCAAAGCAATTAGACAGGCAGAATCCGAAGCCAGTGGCATACTCGAATCGGCAAACAAAGAGGCCTCCGCCATCGTTTCCGCTGCTCGAAGTGACGCATCCGAGATAGTCGCCAAGGGGAGGGCCAATGCTGAAGCAGAGGCCCAGAAACTAATTTCCAACGCCAGAAAAGAAGCCGAAAAGGCTGCAGAAAAAACCCGAAAGGCCGGGGACAAGGACATAGACAAACTGAAGGCCGGTGGCGAGAAGAATCAGAAGAAGGCCGTCGACGCTGTGATAGGGTCGTTCACCGAGTAGGTCATTTCAGACAGGTGGGAAGCATGGTCGGGGAGTACACCAACAAGAGAGTTGGCAGAATCATCGCCGCGGGCTCCAGATCCCTGATAGATGACGCTGTCAAGGTCATTTCGAGACTCAAGGCTATCCACATGAACGACTACCAGGACGACCAAGATGGGTTCAACCTCGGGACGCCCTCAGAAAACAACGACGTCCTCGGGAACCAGCTTTCCACGTACAGGTCGATAATGGCCCAGACGGAGGCAAAGGGCCCCAAGGAAACTGTTACACTGGACGAAGCGAGAAACATCATCAACGATGATTTCACGAACACAGTTGAGAGTCTCGTACAGATGTTCTCACGCATGGATGAGATCAGGGACGAAATCAATAACTCCTCCAGCGAGATGGAGATCCTTGCACTCCTTGAACCACTCGGGATAGACCTCGACCTTCTAGGAGGATACTCATCTATCGCTAGTTTTGTTGGAGTGTGCCTGAAGCCCTCCCTCATCACTGAGATTAAGCTGCCTGAGGGGGTCCTTGTGGCTAACAACCAAGATCTCGTGGCGGTCTTCTGCACCCCCCAACACCAAGCAATGATTTCCTCCGTCCTTGAATCAGCTGGGTTCCAACCACTGGAAATACCAGAAGGAGAAGGGGCAATCTCAGAGTTGATCGAGCACGTCAGTGAGAGCAAAAGGGAACTGAGTGGTGAACTGGCCTCTATCGAATCTAAGATCGAGCAATGGACCGGAGAACATGGCGCAGAGCTGTGCGTTGGCCTCGAGCTCCTAGAGATGGACTTCTCAGAATCCGAGGCCCCAGTGAAGATCGCCGTCACAGATCACACATTCGTGATTGATGGTTGGGTCACTGACGACAGATCAGAGGAGGTGATAGACGCGCTGGGGCCGTATTGCCAGCATATCGAATATGAGCCCGTAAAACCGACCATATCCAATCACCACCATCATGAAGGCCACACATCTGAGCCAAAGCCCCCCGTCGCATTCGGAGACCACGGGGCCTCTGCGCCCATGGAGCTACTTACCGATGCCATCGGTAGGTCGGACTACGGAAAGATGGACCCGACAGTTTTCATGCTGTTCTCCTACCCTCTCTTCTTCGGCCTGATGTTGGGTGACATGGCCTACGGACTACTCACAATTTCCCTCGGCATCTTCGTCCGCCGGTCATTCCCAGATGACAACGCCGACCAACTCATCAGGTACTTCGGTATGTTGTTGATCTACATCGGCACAGCCACGGTCTTCTTCGGATATCTCTACGGTGAGTTTGCCGGATTCGAATTCCTCCCTCACGCTTACCCCAAATACGCCACGGAGGCTGCCTGCAACTATGAGTGGGCCAACGGGGCATGCTACAAGCTGGCTGAGGGAGTTCCCGCATGGGCCTCCTGGATGACCGCGCTTTATCCCGATGGGGGCAAGATACACTACGTGCTTGAACTGCCGTACGACCTCACACTGGCCTATCCTTTCCACAGGGTATCCTCGGATCTGATGAATCTGATCGTCATTGCAATCTACATCGGCGTCTTCCACCTTATGGTCGGGTTCGTCCTCGGGGCGATCGACGAGTTCAGAGTCGGACATGGATGGCAGGGGGCCTTGTACGGTAAGTTCTCCTGGATGATAATAATGGTCGGGGGATTCATGTTCTGCTACGATTTCTACAAGGAGGACTCGATCCACTTGCCCGGGCTCGTTTTGGTTTCAATTGGGCTCGTTTTGTTGGTCGTCCACCTCATGCACGAGGGACTACCACTCGCAATCTCCATTATCCTAGCCCCAATTGAGGCGATAGGACTCCTATCCTCAACATTGTCATACATCAGACTGTTCGCAGTCGGAATAGTTGGCGTCAAGATCGCCTACGCTGGCAATGATATGCTGTACTCGGCTGCCATGGAAGGTTTTCAGGACGGTGGCACTGGCATCCTGATCGGCGCGATCGCCTTGATTGGTTGGTTCGGGGTGCAGATGTTCGCATGGGTTCTTGGCCTGGTTAGCCCGAATATTCATGCCGTGAGACTTCACTTCGTTGAATGGATGAAGCAATTCTACGTCGCAGAGGGCGAACCCTTTGACGCATTCGGCTTTGAAGAGAGATTCATCGAGGTGGACAAAACAACATAGCATTCCTGCATTGCACGGAAAAAAGGAGGAAAAAAAATGAAGAAAAACATGATGAGAGGAACAAACGGACTGTTGGCCCTGACTGCGATCACGATGATCGCATCGGTCGTCACAGCGCAAGAAGTGGACAACGCTAGCACGGTTGATGCATACAAGTACATCGGTGCAGGAATTGCGTTGGGACTTTGTGGCATCGGAACGGGATACAGCCAGAGCCAAATCGGCGCTGCCGCTGTTGGCATGGTAGCCGAAGGCGGAAACTTCGGTCGAGCACTTCTGTTCACCGTTCTACCCGAGACGATCGTACTCTTCGGACTACTAGCGTTCTTCCTCTGAGTGAAACCACTCGGAAGAAAATGAAAGACCCAACGAGGATGTACTATGTCTCTAGAATCGCTCTCAAACCAAATCAAGGCCGAAGCAAATGCAGAGGCTGAGACGATCATCAAGGCTGCTCAAGAGCAAGCCAAGGAGATACGCAAAGAGGCTGAAAAGGCGGCAAAGAGCCATTTGGACGCCGCCTTGGCCAGGGCAGAAAAAGATGCGCAGCAGATTTCAGTCGAAGTCGTTGCAAGCGTCAGGCAACAAAATCAGAATGCGGCTCTCATGGCAAGGCGAACTGTCCTGGACGCGACATACAGCGCAGCAACCGAGGAGGTTTCCAAGCCCAAGATGAAGGGAAGGAGCAAACTCATCAAGTCACTCGTCCAAGAAGCCAAGAAACAAGGCGAGAAAGACATGACCCTCCACCCGGTTGAGACTGACCGAAAGGAAATAGAGGGACTGAAACCCGGATTCACGATGGGGGACTCAGTACCAGGCCTGGGAGGCTTCACTCTCGTCTCATCCGATGGATCAGTCTTACTAGACTACAGGTTTGACTCGCGACTGGACTCTGCCTGGAAGGACTCACTTGGCGAAGTAAACAAGATATTGTTCGATTGAGGTAGAAAAGCATGGCTCAGACCGTTGGTAAAGCGAATTTCGCAGCATCCTCGGCGCGAGCCAAATCAAGGAAGTCCTCACTCATAGACAAGGTCAGGATGAAGCAATTGCTACAGCAAGACGTCAACGCCCTCTCTGCAAGCATAGCAGATTCCGGATACAGGCCGGATTTGGACGTATACGCATCGCGCTTGGACGGCGCTGAGCTGATAGAGGCCGCACTTTCGCACAACCTCGACAGGGATCTCGCAGAAGTCCTCCACTTCTGCACGGGAGCTGTTCGAGACCAAGTGGCGATTTACGCCCAGCGGTTCGAGTTCGCAAACGCAAAGACGGTTCTGAGAGCCATACACAGTGGCGCTGATCAGGACGTGCTCAAGACGGAGATCCTGCCGGAGGAGAACCTCAACAACAGGAAGTGGTTGGACCTCACCAACAGGTCGAAGACTCTTGCAGAGGCGATCCACAACATGGGATCAACCCCTTGGGGCAAGGCGCTCTCCAAGCTACCTGAGGGATCCACCCTCCAAGAGATGGAAGACGCCCTTGACAAGGCGTATTACTCACACGCCCTTGATTCAGTCTCTGCCCCCGGGTCCGACTTCACACTGAAGAAATACCTGATGACCGAGATCGATCACAGAAACATCGTGAACATACTTAGATCCATTAGGCAGGGAATCGACCAGGAAACGATGGCCAAGATCATCATCCCAGGTGGCCGTTCGGTGTCCAAGGACACGCTTGCCTCGATGACTAAAGAGGGAACAATGATCGGCGCTATCGAGGTGCTTATGAAAAAGTCAAACGGATTTGACGCAAAAGGCCTCCTGGAATCTGTGGAGGCCTCAGAGGGAAGCACCCTGGACCCCGTCATCCAACTACTGGTGAAGAAACGCGACGCTCTTTTGTACAGCATGTCACACAGGAGCCCGGTTTCTGTCTTGCCGGTAGTGCACTACATTGAGAGCAAGACCCATGAGGTGCAGAACCTGCGCCTGCTCGTACGAGGGAAAGCTGCTGGCCTTTCAAACGAGGTCATCAAGGAGCACATGAGGTGATTCAATGGAAATCGTAGTCGTAGGCTCCCATGAATTCACTTTGGGCTTCCAGCTTGCGGGCGTGACCCGTCTGCACCATCCCACCTCTGACAAGGAAATGGAGTCCACCATCAATGACCTACTGAAGGATTCAACCGTCGGCATAATCGTAGTCGACAACTCAGATCTCGCCCAACTCTCGGAACGACTACGGGAGAGGATCGCAGAAAGCATAACGCCGACTGTTCTGGGCATCGGGACTCAAGAGGATAACACCTTGAGAGAATCGATAAAATCAGCACTAGGTGTTGACTTGTGGAAGTAAAAAAAACGGAAGTGGAAAAATGAGCAAGAATGAAGGAGTCATCTATCGAATATCAGGGCCTGTAGTTACCGCGACGGGCATAGAAGCCAGAATGTACGAGGTTGTGAGGGTAGGCCACGAGAAATTGATGGGGGAAGTGATCGAGATTCACGGGGATCAATCAGTCATCCAGGTCTACGAGGACACCTCAGGAATAAGGCCAGGAGAACCCGTGTTGAGCACAGGGCAGACCCTTTCCGTTCAACTCGGCCCTGGCCTCTTGACACAGATTTACGATGGTATTCAGCGCCCACTACAAACCCTCGAGGAGGTCATGGGCGTTTTCATCACAAGGGGTGTGGATGCAGATGGCCTTGACTTGGAGAAAAAGTGGGAGTTCGTGGCAACGGCATCGAAGGGGGACGACGTTACTGGCGGCCAGGTAATTGGGACGGTCCAGGAGACGGACACAATCACACACAAGATAATGGTGCCACCAAAGGCCTCTGGCAAAATCAAGTCGATCAAATCTGGAAAATTCAATGTGACCGAGACTGTCTGCACGCTTGAGGACGGCACCAACATCATGATGATGCAAGAGTGGCCAGTTCGACACCCTCGCCCCTTCTCTCAGAAGTACGCACCTGACACCCCCCTTGTCACTGGAATGAGGATACTTGACTTCCTCTTCCCACTCGCTAAAGGGGGAGCAGCCGGCATACCCGGCCCGTTCGGATCAGGAAAAACAGTCACCCAACAATCTCTGGCGAAGTATTCCGACGCCCAACTGGTTGTATACATCGGCTGTGGAGAGCGTGGCAACGAGATGACCGAGGTTCTTGACGAGTTCCCGCACCTAATCGACCCTAACACTGGCAAGCCCCTGATGAACAGGACTGTCATGATAGCCAACACATCCAACATGCCAGTGGCAGCCAGGGAGGCCTCCGTGTATACGGGGATCACGATCGCTGAATACTTCCGAGACCAAGGCTACGACGTTGCTCTGATGGCAGATTCGACCAGCAGATGGGCCGAGGCGATGAGGGAGATCTCCAGCCGGCTCGAGGAAATGCCTGGCGAAGAGGGATATCCAGCATACCTGTCGAGCCGACTAGCTGAATTCTACGAAAGGGCGGGCAGGGTAGAGACGCTCAACGGCGAGGATGGCTCTGTCACCGTCATCGGCGCCGTTTCCCCACCCGGTGGAGACATCTCGGAGCCAGTGAGCCAAGGCACACTCAGGATTGTGAAGGTTTTCTGGGGATTGGACGCTGGTCTTGCCAGGCAACGACACTTCCCAGCAATCAACTGGTTGAGCTCATACTCGCTCTACCCCCAGAGTCTCAACCAGTGGTTCAGGGACAACATTGCAAGCGACTTCCCAGAGGTCAGGACACAAATCAGCGCACTGCTGAAGGTCGAAGCTGAGCTTCAGGAGATCGTACAACTGGTCGGATCAGACGCACTCCCAATCGATCAGCAACTCACGCTTGAAGTCGCAAGGATGATCAGAGAGTACTTCCTTCAGCAAAACGGATTCGATCCAATAGACGCATACAGCGGAGTCCAACAGCAATACGCCATGGCACAAGCTATACTCACATTCCAAGAGGAGGCCAAGAAGGCAATGGCAGCTGGGGCGAGATTGCAGGACGTCGTGAATGTGCAGTCTCGCACTGAGTTGATGAGAGCCAGATTTGCTGAGGGCTACTTGGAGAAGATCGGAGGCCTCGTCGAGGCCATGGTTACAGAGATCGCTGCAACGGCGGAGGCCAACTGAAGGAGGGATGATGAATGACAAGCAAGGAATACAAGACAATCACTGACATCAAGGGGCCATTGGTCTTCTTAGAGAAAACCGAGCCGGTCGCATACGGCGAGATAGTAAGCATAAGACTCAGCGACGGCTCCGAGAAAAACGGCCAGGTTCTCGACACATCGGACGACATGGTGGTCGTACAGGTTTTCGAGGGCACTGAGGCAATAGACAGGAAAGCCGGGGTTAAGTTCCTGGGGGACGTTTTCAAGCTCCCAGTCAGCAAGGGACTCATCGGACGTATCCTCGACGGCGCCGGACGCCCCAGGGACGGGGGCCCGGAGATAATCGCGGACGAGAATGCCGACATCATTGGGGCTGCTATCAATCCCTACTCGAGGCAATCCCCTCATGACTTCATCCAGACCGGAGTAAGCGCAATTGACTGCTGCACGACGCTGGTCCGTGGACAGAAGCTACCTATCTTCAGCGCTTCAGGACTTCCCCACAACGACATCGCGCTCCAGATCGCCAGGCAGGCGAAGCTCAGGGACAGCGATGAGGAGTTCATCGTGGTTTTCTGCGCCATGGGGATAACAGCTGAGGAGTACAACTTCTTCAGGTCAGACCTAGAGAGGACCGGTGCGTTGGAAAATGCAGCATTGTTCGTTAATCTGGCTGATGACCCAGCGGTTGAGAGACTGATCACCCCTAGGCTGGCCTTGACCGCCGCGGAGTATCTGGCCTTCGAGCATGACTACCACGTTCTGGTCATCTACACTGACATGACGAACTACTGCGACTCTCTAAGGCAAATCGGGGCCGCTAGAGAGGAAGTCCCCGGGCGACGTGGGTACCCAGGATACATGTACACTGATCTGGCTATGCTCTACGAGCGGGCTGGAATCGTGAAAGGAAAGAAGGGTAGCATCACCCAGTTCCCAATTCTGACAATGCCGGGAGACGACATAACCCATCCCATCCCAGACTTGTCAGGCTACATAACCGAGGGCCAAATAGTGATTTCCAGGGAACTGCACCAAGCAGGAATTTACCCTCCCATCAACGTGCTTCCATCCCTGTCGAGGCTGATGGGCTCCTGTATCGGAGAGAAGACAACGAGGGACGACCACAAGAAGGTCAGCGATCAAATGTACGCTGCGTATGCCCAAGGCAGGGAACTCAGGGGATTGGTCGCCATCGTCGGAGAAGACGCCCTGAATGAGAGGGACCTACAGTTACTGAAATTCGCGGACATCTTCGAGGACAGGTTCCTCAGGCAGGACCGGGATGAGGACAGAACCATCGATGAGACTCTGAACTTGTGTTGGGAACTCATGACCAACATAGACACGAAGTATCTAGTTCGGCTGGATCAAGAACTTATCGAAAAGTACCACCCTGAAGAGAAGAAGGCTTGAGAACAACACGAGATCGTCAAGGAGGTGATTAGATGGCACTCGATATCAAACCAACCCGTAGCGAGTTAATCAACCTCAAGAGAAGGATAAAGCAGACTCAGAATGGGTACAAGCTTCTGAAAATGAAGAGGGATGGTTTGTTCCATGAATTCAGAATGCTTCTCGCGGACATGATAAAAGCCCGAGAAGACCTGCTATCCACATACAGGGAGGCAATCAGATCAATCAGCCTAGCGAGTAGCATAGAAGGTGCACTCCCAGTAAAGAGCACAGCCATAGCCATAGCAACCAGGCCAGAGGTCGAAGTTTCCAAGCGGAACATAATGGGGGTCGTGGTTCCCAGCGTAACCGGTGAGCACCTCAGCTCTACGATACAAGAGCGTGGAATAGGTCTCATCGGGGGATCGGCATACATCGATGAGGCAGCAGACGCCTACTCTGACCTGATTCAGAATATCGTCAAGGCTGCAGAGATGGAGGCGACCCTGAAGAAACTCCTTGCTGAGATTGAATCAACAAAAAGAAGGGTCAACGCTCTTGAATTCAAGGTGATTCCAGAGATGAAGGAGGCCCAGACCTTCATCCAACTCCGGCTAGAGGAAATGGAGAGGGAAGAGACATTCAGGCTCAAGCGATTCAAGAACAAATGACCTCATTTTTTCAATCAATGAAACACTCTATTGAAATGAGCCCACCGATTGAGACAATCGAGGGGAGTCCTTGGATAGTCAGAATACCATCGCCATCCACAAGAGAGAGTGGTCCCGCACAGAGTCTATCGAGCGAATAGCCTCCAGATTTTTCATCATAGGAGAGGAGTCAACCGGTCGCTTCTCTTGGGTGGTGGAGGCCAGGTCGGGTTTTTCCAACAACGATGCGATTACTGACTTGAACGAAGAATTGGCCGAACTTGGCTTGATCGGGACTCTCAACAACGCTGACCCCCCTACACTATCAATAGTCGAACGGTCATACGGTTCGGGCATCCTGCCGAATTGGCAGATTGCCTCGGTCTGGGCCTTCTCTATCATGATGATGCTGTTCGCAGGCAGCACATGGGCCAACAAAGTCGGCGCTGCTGGCAACCCATATGCCCAATCCGCATTCTTCTACGTTCTTCCCATGACCTCTGCCTTGTTCATCGCGAGCGAGGTTAAACGAAGATTGAATGAAAAGGCCGGGATAAAATCTGGGCATCTTATCCCATTGGCGATGCCCCAAATCTCCGCATTTTGGTGGCCTTTCGGCCTATTTGGCCTCCTCAGTCAGAGAAATCCAGAACATACCCCTATCCCTTCAAGGAAGCACCTAGCTAGAATTGAGATCTCTGTTCCTGCAATCCTATTCATCTCGGGGCAACCCTTGGTCCTAGCCGGGCTATTGATGACCCCCTCCAACCCCCCTCCGGACCTAGCCGCAGCTCCATTGACTTACTACGGAAGCATCGCTCCAAATCTAGCATCCTCCATCTTCATCGGCCCTGACCTTGCAATCAGGCTTCAATGGATTCACCCCCTCGGGCTTGCAGGCCTTTCGCTGAGTATACTGGCCTGGTTGTTGATGCTACCCATCCCGGGCCTGCCTGGGGACAGGCTCCTCTCCGCTCTATTGGGAAGGGACAAACACACCGACATGACCACTCAAAACACGTTGTTTGTTCTGTCCCTTGGGGTACTGATCAGCGTGTTCGTATCAACCGAGTTTATCCCATGGCTAGTCATCGCCACTATCGCGTGCATGCGGAGATTCGGAAGTGACCAACTCACACCACCCATGGTAGTCAACATGTCCGAGGGTTTCCCTCGGGAGTCATTGGAGCGATACACAGCCGCAGCGATTGTCATCCTCCTTTTGGGACTACCAGGAATGTTGCCGTCATCAGAATTTGAGAACTGGGACAAGGGACTCGATCGGTCAGAATGGCCATCAAGTGTATTGGTGGATGAGGAGCAAGAAATTGAGATCCAGCTCTCACCTCTGGGTGCAGAGATACTATCGGGCGAAATATACTTCGAAATCGATGATCCGTCAAACTCTGGTTGGGGGATCTATGGCATGAACGGGAGCCCAATCGAGCACTACCGGTTCGATGGCGTGATGCAGAGCGAGCAGGAAACCATCCACCTCTCGATCAAGAGAAATTCATCAAGCACGCTCCAGCCACATCCCGCTAGGATAATCATGACAGTTGACGATGGTAAATCCGTCTCCCAGAATCAGATTCTCGTCACCGCCCCCTCCCAAAGCGCACCGTACTCCTCATCCTGGATGATGGCAACGAATTCCACTGTCGCTTGTTTGGACATTGAAACCACCAAAGGCAACACGGGAACATGGTCAGTCAACGACCCATTCTGGGCCTCGGAGGAAGTGACCCCGGAAGAAGGCACTAGGAGAAATTTCTGCATAACCCCCCTTCCAGGGGCGATAGAAGGGGCAGAGAGGGACGATAGGAGGAGGGCCTTGGGCCCTCAGGTCACATTCGTCCCAGATGACGATCCCCAAAATGGCACGAAGCACTGGAGGCTCCCGATATTGGGGTCCGAGCCATGGATCTCTGGCTCCAACCGAGAGATAACACTGCCAGAGTGGATGGTAGTACCCAATGCCACCATTGTTTATGGGGCGGATCAAACAACCCCAAGTTGCATCCTAACCGAGTCACTGGAACCACACACCTTCACCGTGGAGCGGTTGAACTGGTCAATTGAAACATCCCCCCTCCTGCTACCAAGTGAACAGGTCGAGATAAACCTAAGATTGCCATCAGATGGTTGGATTGCCATTTGTGATGGACATGAATTCATCGAGTCCTTGCGGATTAGGGACGGGCCCGGGGTCATGCTGTCAGGGACCCCTCTTGGACTTGAAATAACCGAGGCGACCATTGGGATAATCAATGCCGACAACGCCTCAATTCCTCTCCTGAGGGACTGGTCGGGGGATGCACCTTCGCTGGACGTCTGGTCCATCAGCGCCCCAGATTCGCTGGTTGAAAACGAGACGACCACAATAACAGTCACGCCTGAAAATGGTGAGAACTCACTGGGCGTCTTCTGGATCTCCACAACCGATGAGGCCGTGGTGCTAAATTTCGCAGCGAGGTGCCCGTCAGGGGGCTGTGGCCAATGAGGATCTGCGTTCTTGGGACTGGGTCGATCGGAGGTTTGATCCTCGGCGCTCTATGCTCTACTGAACATCACATAGTAGCAGTCTCGAGGGGCGAAACCGCCATGAGACTGGCCACCGAGGGGCTAGTCATACATCGACATGACGGACCGATCGAGATGATCCCCCCAAGCAGGTTTGACGTCATCGACACTGAGGTCGTTGACACCATGGTCGGCATGGAAGGGGTATGTGACCTAGCCATTATTTGTGGTAAGTCAGGAGATACTCTTGAACTTGCGAGACTAGCCACTGATCTCCTATCGGGGGATGGGATCGCACTAACCGTTCAAAACGGACTTGGAAACTACGAGATTATCAAGCAGATACTGGGTGCTAGAAGGGCCATGGGCGGGTCGATCACTCATGGGGCTTGGAGGGACCATGACGGCGCAGTCCACTGGGAGGGATTCGGAGAGGTCACAATCGGTTCCGGGGGGAAAGACCCTCGGGAGGAAGAAATGCATGTCATCGATGCATTGAACTCATCTGGCCTAAATCCACGATGGACGGGCAGCCTCCAAACCACCATCTGGTCCAAGGCGATGGTCAACGTGGCGATAAACCCAATCTGCGCGATAATTGGGGCGAAAAATGGCGTGATTGAGTCACACCCCAACTTGCTATCCCTTGCCTTCGAGGCGGCAAACGAGGTGGCTTCCATTGGACATGCACATGGCGTCGACATGTCCGGGATCGACATTGAAACAACTGTCCTGGAGGTTATCAGGTCCACATCAGAGAACAAATGTTCGATGCTCCAGGACCTAATGGCCGGCCGCCCGACGGAGATAGACCAACTCTGTGGTAAGGTGGTAGAGATCGCGGAGACTCACGGAATCCCAGCTCCAGTGAATAGCACGCTGCTCGCGTTAGTAAGGGCAATTCAACTGTAATGACGATGAACTCTCAATCGAGATCGATGTTATAATGCAATCCGACATTCTCCCGCCTTTCCATTGAAGCCCCAGTGATCAACTCCGCACAAATAATGAGGTTCCGCAACTCTACAAGCTCCCTTGTGGGGAGGCTAGATGTCCAGATCTTCTCGAATTCCATGCTCAAATGACGAATCCTACGACTGGCCCTTGAAAGTCGAGAGTCACTCTTCACAAGTCCGACATCCCTGGTCATCGTATTCCTCAGTGCCATCAAGTCCGTACCCAGAGGGGCGTGTTCCTCGAGCGAAGATAAGCCATCAGCCCTCCAATCGGGAATATCCGAGAAACTGGCTGATTTAGAGACATAGTCTCTCAAATGGTTAGCGCACCTTTCTGCATACACTACTGCCTCAAGGAGGCTATTCGAGGCTAGCCTGTTTGCCCCATGTAGCCCCGTTCGAGCGGTTTCGCCAATGGCATAGAGCCCGGGTATGGCCAGACCCTGACTCAAGCATCGTCCGAACTCGTCAACTGAGACTCCTCCCACTAGGTAGTGAGCGGCAGGTCGTACGGGTATTGGGTCCCGTCCGAATGTAATTCCGAGATTCTCGAGCCTCTCGCAAATGGTTGGGAACTGAAGTCTCAACTCCTCGCTTTCCAAATGCTCAGTAACCAGCAAAACGTGAGAGTCACCACTGATTTTGAGTTGCATGTCAGTGGCCCTCGCGACCACGTCCCTTGTACCTAGGCTACCCAGTGGAGATTGCCCCTTCATGTATGACCAATCGGCTGGATCCCCTCCATGAGATCGCCAAGCCAAATGCTCTTTTCTGGTCATTAGCACAGCTCCATGACCCCGCATTGCTTCCGTGATTAGGAACGGCCTTTGGACCCCGTGTAGTGAAGTAGGGTGAAATTGAATGAACTCCATGTCTGTGATATCAGCTCCACAACGATGGGCCATTGCCACACCATCTCCGGTTGACACCGCTGGGTTAGTCGTAGAATTGTATAGCATTCCACACCCCCCGGTGGCGAGGATAACTGACTTTGCTTGTATTTTGACGACACTTCCGTCTGGTTTGAGGCACCAAATCCCACTGACCCCGGAACTCGGAGTACCATGGTCTGTCTGAATTAGGTCTACCGCCATCCAATCCTCGTTAATCTTCAAGGTAGCCGAGCCAACACTAGTCGCTGCCATCTCCAGCGCCTGTTCTATCTCAGCACCGGTCCTGTCCTTTGAGTGAAGTATCCTGGGAGTTGAATGACCTCCCTCGATCGCATTGTGGTATCCCTGAGAATCTCCGTCAAAACCGACACCGAATGATACCAGATCAGAGATCCTATGGGCCGCTTCCACCACCACTGATCTTACAATCGCCTCGTCACAGAGCCCCTTTCCTGAGGATAAGGTGTCTTGGACGTGTGCCTCGATAGCTTCGTCATCAGATGGGTCGAGTACTGCTGCTATCCCACCTTGTGCCCAATTTGTGGAAGAGGACTTTATCCTACTTTTTGTGACAACCAATACAGAAAACCCTCTTTGTGAACACCTCAATGCCGTGAATAAACCCGCAATTCCGGAACCAACAATTACCACGTCAAACTGCATGATTAGGCCTGCTACGGGATTAGGCAAATACCCAGATGAATTTAACTTTGGCAGACATGGCCGGGTTTTTACATATACCAAAACAATCGGTACGCTGCGCCCCTACAGATACTCAATGTTGATAATCTCAATCGCTGCGCACTCCCACCTGAGGCTGAGAAAAGAACTCCCTCATGGTGCATGTTATGAGACTCACTAGGATAGACGTCCTCAACTTCAAGTCGTTTGGGGGAGAGGTGACGATACCTTTTGAGTCTGGCTTCACCGCCATAACTGGTCCAAATGGCTCCGGTAAATCCAATTCGGGGGATGCCATACAATTCGTGCTTGGTACCAGGTCCACGAAGGCCTTGAGGGCTGAGAATCTCAAGGAACTAATTTTCAATGGCGGGAATAACAGCAGGGCAGCCAAGAAAATGTACGCAACCCTCACCTTCACCAACCCATTGAGGGAGGATGGGACAAGGCAGCTTCGAGTGGATACTGATGAGGTTGCATTCACCAGGTCAGTCAGGCTCACTGACAAGGGCGATCCAAAATCAGAGTTCAGGATAAACGGAGAAAAAACCACCTCGGGAGAATTCAGACGCATTCTGAAGGAAGCTGGCCTGCGTGGTGACGGATACAACGTGGTGCTACAAAACGATGTGACCACTCTCGCAACTATGACTGCGCACAGGAGGCGCGCGATATTGGAAGACGTCGCAGGTGTAACAGCATACGATGACGACATACGAAAGGCCTCCAACCAAAGAAAACAGGTAGAGAGCTCCATGGAGACGATTGAGCTCTTCGAAACTGATCAGAAGAAGCAGTTAGAAAGCTTGGGCAAAGAAAGAGAACAAGCCCTAAAATTCAGGGAGTTAAAGCAAGAACTAGATCACAACAGGGCGATGGTCTCCAAATGCAGGTACCTTGCTAAGGTGCATGAAATCAACGCTTTACTCACCGAGCAACAGGAATACAGAACACGCTCATCTACACTTCTCGAAGATGCGAGGAGAAAGGAAGCCGACCTTCTGAGGTTAGAGGAGGAGCTCTCCGAGATAGGACGTCAGATAGACTCATTGTCCACTGGCGAAAACAAGGCGATAATCGACAGAATGCGCAAGCTCGAGGTGGAGATTGAGAGGGCAAAGGACAGGATAAGTGATCTACATACTGCATTGGAAGACGGCCAATCGGACCTCGAATTCAATGAAGGGGAGATCGAAAGGGTTGAAAAATCGTTGGAGCAGCACCAAGAATCCAAGTCAAAGGCCCTCTCGGATATTGCGAGCGCCGACGAAGAAATTGAAAAATCAGACAATGCAATAAGGGAAGCCAAGGAGATTTTGGAGACGGGAAGCAAATTACAATTGGACCTTAGCCGAGCACTAGGAAAGGCAAACGATGCAGTGACTAAGTCCCAAGATGAGCATTCTGAATCCACACTCGCATTCGACAGAGCAGAGCAGTCTGTGACACTATCAATAGAATCCGTGGTCCAATTGGAGGAGGAGTACGAACAGGCAACCCTACTGAGGGACGACCTAGAAATTCATGGCGAGGACATGAAAATCGAAGCAGACCGTGAAGATCCTGCGAAAATGGGGGAGGAGCTGATACGCCTCAGGAAGATCGAGGCCCGCCTCAGAGAAGAAAGAGACAGGGCAGATTCCAGGCACCGCGAATCTGAGATGAGGTTAGAAAAAGCCAGAGCACGAATCGAGGCTCAGACAAATGGATCTGCAAGCGTCGCCGCCGCACTGACGAAATTAAGGCAACAGGGACTCATCAAAGGCATTCTTGGCTCGATAGCTGAATTGGCCAGGCCCCTTGATGAGACTCATTCAGACGGCATAGCTCTCGCATTGGGGGGCGCGATGAGGAGCATAGTCGTCGAGGACGACCAAGTCGCGGCGGATTGCATCTCGTGGTTGAAGAGGAATGGTGGTGGAAGGGCCACCTTCCTCCCACTCAACCGACTAGGAAAACAAAGGCCACAGGGAAGATCGCTGATGGTTGTCAGAAATCCGGGGGTGATTGGGTTCGTCCATGAGCTGTTGGATTACCCCAAGGAGGTGGAAAATGCCATCCTGCTGGTAAGTAGAAGCACACTTCTAGTGGAGAACTTGGATGTTGCTAGAAAGAATATGGGTGGCGTCAGGATGGTCACTATCGACGGATCGGTAGTCGATGGGAGTGGCGCCATGACAGGGGGGTCATCCTCCAAGACCGCTCCAAAATTCGGCTCTTCAGACCCCACAATCTCCCTCCGTCCCCTTGAGAACGATGTCAACGAGGCCAGCTTAGCCAGAGCAACGGTTGAGGTTGCTTTGAGAGATGCGAGAGCATCGATGCAAGAGCTAACTGACAGGATAGCGGAAATCTCAGGATCAGGAAAAGAGACTAAATTCAGAGAATGGAAAGCTGATTTGGACAGAGCCGAGGGCAATGTCAAGTCACTAGGGTCAAGACTCAGTGAGGCTAGGAAAGACCTTGAGCGCTCCGAGGCCGCTAAGAGGGCTGCAGAGGCCGACCTCAACAATGCCAAGCAGAATCTTGAGCATGCTCTAAGCGAAAGAAGCAAGGCAAGTGAGGCACTTCTTCAACAGTCTCCAGACCATCTATCCAAGACGCTTTCAGAGGCAGAGATGGCTAAGGGGAGGGCGCAAATAATGCGTCAACAAGGAGTAAACAACGTGGATTCTGCGAATGTCAGCCTCGGGGTCCTTACCGATAGGATGAATGAATTGAGAAATAAAAACAAACGGTTGAGCTCCCAGAACGCTTTAGCAAAATCGGAAATAGACGGATTAGAGACCGGGTCCAAGGAATCGGAACGAGAACTCACGGAGCTCAGGTCAAAGGCGCAACACGCTAGCGAAGAGATGGGCATGCTATCGCGCAAGAGGGACCAGATAATCGAAGAAAGAACCCAAGCCAGAGCAGAATCCCAGGCAAGTAGATCCGAGAGAGAAAGAATCCAGATCACCATCGATGCCATAGACAGTGGCATAGGTGTGGCTAGACACGCTGCCAAGGAGATGGAAGAAGAACTTGTGAAACAGGGAATTGAGATGCCATCGATGAATTCTGACGCACCCTCCCTGGCCGAGGTAGAGCGCAACATATCTAGGTTGGAAAGAAGATTGGACAACCTAGGTGGCGTGAATATGCTGGCAATAGAGCAATACGACGAGACTGCAAGGCGAATCGAGCAGTTAGTCGAGGATGGCTCAACGCTGAGGAAGAGGAGGAATATGCTTGTTGACATAGTTGAGAGGCTTGAATCCGAGCGGAAGAGAAGACTCCTGACAGTCTTCGAACACGTCAATCGAAACTTCTCTAGAGTTTACGCGATACTACAACCTGGTGGAAATGGAAAGCTGAGACTGGAGAATCCCGATAGCCCATTCGATGGGGGCTTGGAGATGGACTGTGTGCCCCCTGGCAAGAGCCAGAAGACCAGAAGGTCCCAATTGTCTGGCGGAGAGAAGTCAATGGCAGCCCTCGCCCTAGTATTCTCGATACAGGACTTTGAGCCAAGCACATTCTATTACTTCGACGAGGTTGACCAGAACCTCGATCCATTCAATTGTCAGAGGATCGCGATGTTATGCCGTCGCAGGAGCGAGTCAGCACAGTTCATCATGGTGACCTTGCGAAAGGTCAGCCTATCCATGGCCAATCACCATATCGGCATTACCCATGCTGGAGATGGGGTTAGTCGGAGGATCACGGATTTCAACAGGGAGGCAGCGCTTGCACTTGGAGAGGCTTTCGAGAAAGAAATGGAGTCTCAAGGCCCACCATCCACTTCAGAGATGCTCCCGTCAGACTTGCCACATCCGTCAGAGAGGCCAGTGCTTCCAGAGCCAATGCAAACCGTCCCATCTCTGGAGGGCATCGCCAGTCGTGCTGGTGTGGATCTGGATCGCTCTGAGGACGGGAATGACCCATTAGGGAATCTGAGGGACCGTGCCGAGTCTGCTGAAGATGGCAGTCAGAGAGACGTCCGGACATCACTTGACGGAACGATAGCGGACGGAGAAGTTACGGAAGAGCAAGCAGAGATCGACCAAAAGACCGGGTGAAATAATGAGTGTCTTGGATGCAAAGTCACTGAGGGAAGATATCGTAGCCTCCCTAATCACGGAGAACATGGACCTCGAAACAAGTGAGTATCTAGATAGAATACTCGAACTCGCAGAAATGGAAGAGGCCGAACACCAATTTCTCAGTGATCCATTTGATCGATCCGTGGCATTAGTGTTGCAACTATTCCAAAGCAAGGACTTGGATCCTTGGGCAGTCGATTTGTCAGCATTCTTGGAGATGTTCTCATCTAGAATCGAAGATTCCGAGCACATAGATCTCCCAACCTGTGGACGCTTGATTCGAATGGCCTGGCAGGTTCTAAGGGGGCAAGCTGAGTCCCTCATTGAGAGGCAAAGTCAGGAAGAGCAGGACGACGACTTATGGATATATGACGGCGGATGGGAATCTGATTACGACGATAATGAGTACAACTTCTCTGTGGGAATCATTACTGGATCACATAAAGAGGACCTCCCCAGCATGTTTGAAGGCAGAATCCAGCGAGAGGAAGGCCGGCCAGTAACCTTAGGTGAACTTCTACTGGGCTTGAAGGCAGCAAGTAGGATATCCCAAGAGGAGAGCTTGCGGATGAAGATCGCAGAAGAGAGGAGAAAGGCTTTGGAGACTGCTAGGGCCAGATTCAGCGGTAGCCTGCATGTTGAGGATTTGGAGGGGGACATTCGCCGGACATGGGAAGCCATGAGAATGAGAGCAAATCCTGAAACCGCCTCTTGCACACTCTCCTCAATCGCAGAGGAGCTCGCAGATAGAACAATGGAGAGGGGCACTCCTCGCGAGGAGGCGGATGCAGAGGCCCAAGTCGCAGCCATGGTAGCATCATTGTTTCTCGTGAACAGAGGGTATGCTGGCATACGGCAAGAGGATGGAATGGATGGACAGGTAATCCTGAACGACCTTCACCCTGATGAAACCGATTTCGACTCGCTCTCAGAGAGGCTTCACCCCCAGGAAAAACTACAGGGGGCAGAAGTCTGAACCACGATGACCTCCCGACTGTGATCGAGGCGATTCTGTTTGGCTCAGGTCGGTCTATGACCGTCTCCGAGATCGCTGAGGCCTCCCAATCGGAGGAGGACAGCGCTGAGTTAGCATTGAGGGGGTTGAGATCCACCCTAGCAAGGCGAAAGTCCGGAGCTCTCCAGATATCCGAGATATCCGGTAGGTGGATAATGGAGGTTAAGCCATCCTTGGCGAGTAAGTTGCCAGGCAACGTAAGGCCCGACATACCCCAGAGACTCATGCCCACGGCCGCATTGATAGCATACCACCAGCCAATGGCACAGTCCACGCTGGTTGAGATGTTGGGCCAAAGGGCATATGACCACGTCAGAGAGCTCTCTACGATGGGTCTCATCAGTCGTAGAAGAGATGGATCCACGCGACGACTGATGACTACCAGAAGATTCGCGGAGTACTTTGGGGCACCGGAAGTAAGGTCAGACAAAGTAAGGAGTTGGTTTAGACAGCAAGCTGAAGAGGCTGGCATGACTGGGACCGAGCTGGCCGAATCATTGGGCCAAGGACAGACCAAAATTATGGATTATACAATTGACGAGGAGGAGTAAATCAGGACCTCAGACTTTCCAACGCGGCAATTACCGCTGCCATGGTTATTCTTTCCCCGCTGGACTTCACTATATTGGAGACTAGCTCGATCTCATCATCCACGGCCCCTGCAGTTGCTGCCATGTTCTGTAGATGTAATTTCATATGGCCTGCTTGAATGCCAACTGTCGCAAGGGCCCTAAGAGCCCCCAGGTTCTGAGCGAGTCCTGCTGAAGCCATTACCTTCCCCAATTCGTCGGCCGTCTCGACCCCCAACAGAGCAACATTAGCCTTCGCCCCGGGATGGATACGAATTGCGCCTCCAACCAGACCCACTGCCATGGGCATTTCTATTGACCCCACTAGATTCCCATTTTGGTCCTTGGACCATTCAGTCATGGAGCCATACGTTGAGTTCTTCTTCCCGAAGGCAGCATAAGCGTGTGCACCCGCCTCTATCGCACGCCAGTCCTGTCCACATGCGATTGCTACTGATGACACCGCATTCATGATTCCCTTGTTGTGCGTCGTTGCCCTGAATGGATCCGCGGCAGCAAAGTGGAATGCCTGGATCACTCCATTGATGACCTCGGATCCTTGTACGTGGTCATTTCCACTATCTGACATCTCCTCTGGGGTAAATGTCGCAGAGATTCTGGCGAGCCTGTGAACTGCTAGATTACTGATTATTCTCAGAATAACCGTTCCACCAGTCAACTCTTCAATTTTCGGGGCTACTGTCTCAGCCATTGTGTTCACAGCATTGGCGCCCATCGCATCTCTGCAATCTACCAACAGGTGGACAATAAGCATGGATCCGGAATCAGTGTCAATTGACCTTGCTTCGATGTCCTTGCACCCTCCACCGAATTTGACAAGGATGGGATCCACTTCATTGCACAATTCAATTATTTCATCTTTTGAAGACAGAACTGAAGACTGAGCAGCACCCACGTCCTTCAAACCCACGACTTGAATTTGACCGATCATTATTGGATCATCATTGCTTGATCTGAAGCCACCGCTCTTGAGACACCTTTTCGCCATGTTCGAGGCGGCTGCGACCACACTCGCCTCTTCCACCACAAACGGTATGGCATAGTGCTTCCCATCGATAATGAAATTGGTAGCTACTCCTATTGGAAGTGAATATGTCCCTATTACGTTCTCGATCATTCGATCCGCGATCCCCATGTCTAACGTTCCTGACTCCCAGGCTTTCACGTGTTCCTCTGTCAAACCAGCGACCTCTGAGAGCTTCTCTCTTCTCTCCTTGGGCGTCAGGCGATGGAAACCCGGCATCCTACTGTCCTCTATTGCCATGATGAGGGGGGTGAGGACAGGGATGTAAGTAATGCGGATAGTTTTGTTATTTTCGTGACATTTTTTACGACAAACATACAATGATCAGACGATAAAAAAACGATAGAAATGGAAAATAAATGCGTTAATATTAAAAAAATACGTTAATTATACGTTAATAAAACGTTAATTATACGTTAACGTTATATTGAATTTGATGTAAAAAAGCATGTTTTATTCAAAAAGTTGGAAATATAAACGTTAATCTTTGAAAAAAAGCGTAATCAAACGTTAATACTATAGGCGTGGCAACTCACGCTTGTCTATGGGGGTGGATCCAACACTGATGGAACTGCCGAGTCTCAGCGGCAATCCATTTGAGATTAGGCCACTATCTATTGGACAGGCTCAGGATCTGATTGGGAGAGACGAGATTGTAATCGAGTGTAGAGAACATCTCATCTCGGGCTCGCCTAGGATGGTGATTGTTTCCGGAGTGAGAGGGTCTGGGAGAACTTCACTGCTGAATGCGATCGCTTCACAATCTTCCGATCCATTCATCAGCGATTATTGGCCTTTGGATGATGATCCCGTCAAGAGCATGGTAACTCAAGTTGCTGCTCATTTCTTGGGCCACAATCTTCCATCAGTCATCTCTGAGACTATCTCTAGGCTCTCACAAGAGCTCGATACCAGGGATGGCCCAATACCGCTCGTAGCATTCGATCTCCCATACAATGTAGAGGTAAGCATGGTAATTCCGAGATTGGTACAGGTCATGCAAAAAATACGAGCATTGGTACTGTTTACTATGCTCCCCAATCAATTGTCGTCGCTGGAAGAAGATACTTTGGAAGTTTTTGACCCACCTCACACCCTCCGAAATTTAACCCAAGATGAGATACAGATTCTAGTCGATAAGAGAATCATCAGAGTTGCACGTCATAGATGGATAATGCATCCTCAATTAATTGAGAATATACATGACCTGACTGAAGGGGTTCCAAGGGCAGTAGTCAGAACGCTCCGGGACCTTGTCGATGAGAAGAGGGGCATAAGGAACAGGTCAGGAACCCTAGAAAGGCTGTTTCGATGGTCAGAAAAAACATATGTCGAGGAATCCCCCAAAATGAAATCGATTGATGAACAAGAGGAGGAGCAGGATCCCGAGGTTGCTGGTGCAATACCGTCGATTTACGAATACGGCCTTCCACAGTTTACCTCCGTTCCAGATGCAACCATCGAGATTGAGCCCGTTGCCGTTGATCAGATGCCGAATCAAGAAATTGATGAGCCTAAGATGGAGATGAATCACTTGGAAGTTGAAGAAGAATCTCCTGTTGATGAGCCGGTGATCGAAGACAACGGGCAAAATCAACAGATTAAACCACCTGTCTCCCAAAATAATGTCGGATTTCTCTGGATGGAACCGGGCACCGAGCCCCCCCCAGTCCAGAATGCCAAAACAGAAAATAGATCCAGCGGTACTTTCACGGGATTAGCAAATAGAACCGTGACCAACTCTTTTGAGATGCCAAAAGGTGGGGATGGAACGAAGATCATTGATGCTAGTGAAGTCCACAACCGAGCAATCGAAGGTACGCCCAGAGTTCTGATTGAGCCCTCATTAATCGCAGATTCTCGAAGGGAAGCAATCGAGAGCTCCCCGGTTCTGTCCACAGAACAGGCGGTTTGGACGGTCGCAGAAGATTTTGAGACCACCCTCCCCCCGCCTGTGGAGGCCATCGAAGAAAACCAGTTTGAATACGACCACCAAGAGATGGTGAAAGAACACCCGTCAGAAGTCCGAACTCCAAGAATTTCCTTTGTCGATAATTCAGAGCCAATTTGGGACCTTCCAGAACCCCTTGAACGCGGATATATCAGGAAGCTCAACCAGGCGGAGAAACTCATTTTGTCTGTCGCCTCGATCAGGGAAATATCTCCGTCAGACCCGGAGCTGCAAGCGAGACTCGAAGTTGGACGCCCAAGAATGTCCCAACTATTCAATAAACTGAAAAGAAATGGGTTTTTGAAAGTAAGGAAGGAAGGACGCACTAGATTTTTCAAACTAACAGAGGAGGCTTTCGATGTACTCAGGTGAACAAAAGAACGTAATCACAGTAGAAACGGTCACTCATTACATCCAACTTTCAAAGGAGGCAAGAGAGAAAGCAACTCCTACTGCAAAAGATGAACTCCAAATGGAGAATCTGGGTAAGATGATTAGGATGTTCGATGACTACCTTAGTGACTCCGAACATTTCCTGGAGCAAGGAGATCTAGTTCGCGCCTTCGGGGCAATTAACTACGCCCATGCTTGGATTGATTGCGCAGTCAGGACAGGTCTAATGGATGGACATGGGGACGACAGATTGTTCACGCTACCCTAAGCTACGAGCCTCAAGGTCCTGCCTGCTGTGACCTCAACATAGGAACAACCGCTCGAGACTAGACGTCTCTTCAGGTCTCGATCTACCGTCAGAACGGGGAACCCAGTCTCACCTGAAAGCCTGAGGAGCCCATCGTCCGTATGGGAGTAGTTCGAGCTCACCACCCTTGACCTGGAAATCAACAAACCCAACAGTAGGCCCTTACGCTCCTCATCAATTTTCTTCAACTCGTTCAGCACTGAGTCTGTCACGAGGAGTTCAGGTTGTCCGACAATCGGCTTCAGGGCGATGTCCAAGTTGATTTTTGCATCCACTAGCGCGATCCACCCACAAGTATCGACAATCAGGCCGGACAGGCTCATCACTCCTTAATCGAGGCGTGGCCTATGAGCCTCCATCTAGAACCGATTCTCCTGGAGAGTGTGATTCTACTCCCCACCTCCGCACATATTGGAAGCCTCAGCTTTAGGGATGCATTCCTCCCCTTGATCTGGGAGACGGTTCCAACACTTGTTGCGGTTGCTGAGTTCAGCATCAGCATCTCGCCTGATTGGAGGGGTCTGACTTTCTCAGGCTCCTCTCCGGAGGAGGAGACCATTGCGTCCAAAAGCACGAGCTCTATTCGAAGGTCTTCCCAAACAGGCGGCAACTCACCCTCCCTCGCCATGACTTGCCCTGATAGGTCGTCCGCCTTGGTTACCATGGGATCGAGAGGAGTGGATATCCCACAAAGCCCACCAGCGTGAACCGAATCAAGGGCCAAACCGCCGCCCTTTATACCCTGAATTTCAGTTTTTATGGGAATCCATTGACTCTTCGATCCCTTTGTAACCCTCCTCCCTGGCGCGATCAGGATACTATCCCCCACTGAGAAAGAGCCCTTTACCACGCTACCTCCAATGACACCTCCCTTGAGTTGGGGGGGTCTCGATCCCGGTCTGTTTATGTCAAAGGATCTCGCTACGTACATGAGCCCATGTTCTCTTTCCGACCTATCGGGAGTTGGGATGGTCACCTCTATCGCCTCTATGAGGGCATCCAGATTCACTGCTTGTTGGGCAGAGATGGGGATGATGGGGGCTTCTGATGCAATCGACCCCTTCAAGAAGGATCTGATCTCGTTGTATGACTCAATCGCCCTATCGCGAGTCACAAGGTCGATTTTGTTCTGTACCACTACGATGTTTTCTATGCCAGCAATTTCCAGCGCAGCGAGGTGCTCCCTAGTTTGGGGCTGAGGGCAGGATTCAGTCGCTGAGACCAGCAACAGGGCCCCATCCATTATTGAAGCTCCCGAGATCATGACAGCCATCAGAGTCTCGTGCCCAGGCGCGTCTACGAACGAGACCACCCTCGCCAGCTCCGAAGGATCATCCGACTCCCCATCCGGTCTTTTGCCGGTGGGATAGAATTGCCCCTCACCTGTCTTGTAGAAAGCCGTGTCAGCATATCCAAGCTTGATGCTTATTCCCCTCTTCCGCTCCTCTGAGTGGGTGTCCGTCCATACTCCTGAGAGCGCTTTTGTGAGAGTGGTCTTTCCATGGTCGACATGGCCAACCATCCCTATGTTTACCTCAGGTTGAGATGGTAGTGAGCTAGCCATTCCACACCCGCCGCTTCACTCCTCTTCGGAGGATTCGGCGGAGCCCTCTTCCTCGAGTCCGAAGATTACGCCGAGAGGCCTCTTGCCGTAATCGACCACCTTGAGGTTGATCTGTCTGGTGTTCTGGCTGATGACATTCCCCCTGAGGTTCCGCCTCCTCCTGATCCCATCGTATTTGTAACGGTATATGCGTCCATTCTTGTCGACATATCTCTTGCCCTTGTAGCCCACTCCCGGACTCACTAGCACGGGCTTCACGCCCCCGCCATCTAGATCTGGCCTCATAGCACGTCCCGTGGTGTCGGATCCACCAGTGATCTCCAACTTGTAGCCCGTAAGGGTCTTGTCGCCCTCTCCAACGAACATACCGTCTACAGTGTCGCCAATGCTTTTTCCAAGGAAGTGGTTGTATCCCGTTCCTGAGATTTCGATCGAGAATGAGCGTCCCTTGGCCTTTGGATTTGTATCGTTCAAAACTGCCTTGAAAGTCTGATCCCCTGCCATTGCACACACCGAGAACAGGCGATGCGACACTCGACCCCTATAAGAGCGGTTCGGAGCACGACCCTGTTCACTCAATCAACAGAACGCTCGAAAGTCTTGATTCTAGAACCCCTGGGGCCATATTGGACATGGTGATATGTTGCGTCCTCCCTCTCCCTTTCGTGGCCGAGTCGGTTCGACTTTCTATCATACCCATAGTTTCCAGCGATTTCATGTGCTTCCAGAAGGTGGTGTAGCCCCGTGGTTTGTGCCCGAACTCTTCACAAACCACATGATAGAGCTTCAGTGCATCACCGCTTGATATCGTATCTACCTTTTTCAGACGCCTGCAAATCCCCAACAGGATAAGCTTCTGATGATCCGGGAGGTCATCGACTAAGTTGGGCTCTAGTGAGGAGCTTCTCATCTCACTTGGTCGCACATCATGGACCAGAACATTGCTCCGTCCTTCCCCCTCGGCCCTGATGACAGCCGCCTCAAGTAGCTCTATCACCATTCTAGCGTCTCCTGTGTTGGAAGCGTATCTAGCGACCTTCGAGATGACGTCATCCCCCACAGAGCCTTTGAGGCAGGATGCCTCAGAACGCTGGAGCGCTATGTCCCTGAGCTCAGCCTCGTTGTATGGACCCAGATCCACCCTATTGCTCGCACCCAGTCTTGAGATTATCGCAGGTTCGAACAGCCTCAGAAGAGAGGGATCCTGGCTAACCAGTATGATCGAGATAGTTCCGGACTCATCCTTCCCCTCATCAATCCTCAGAAGCCTGTAGATTATGTCCGAGCTGTCTCTTCTTATCATGACGTCGACTTCGTCCAATACCAATAGCATGTGGGCATCTCTCGCATTTAGGAAGCGTCTAATGGATTGAATGACCTCCCCGGGGCTGAGGCCCCGCTCGGGATGCCTCTCATCGAGACTGAGTGCAATTTGCTGGAGCACTTGTGAGCCTGATGGATGATTCCGGCAGTTGACGTGCGTGTGGATGATCTTCCTCTTCCCGTCCAAGTGCCTCTTCAAATCGTTGGAGAAGACTTGAGTCAATACGGTCTTTCCTGACCCAACTGGGCCTGTGACGACCGACTTACAGCTGATTGAGGGGTTCGAGATCTGTGAAAAGATGGATGCTAACTGAGACAAGGCATCGTCTCTTCCAACGAGGGTACTGGGTATCCAATCGTAAGACAAGGGAGTGCGGTCAAGGAGGATCTTCCCTGCTCCGATACGATCCAAGTACCCTGCCATTTGATCATTGTTCAAAGACACCGCTCTTAGAGATATCCAGAGCCCCATCTAGTCAGGGTATCTCGTCAAATTGATACCCGTGCTCCCACTTCTTCTCTCCTAATGAGACTTCAAGCTCATACGGCGTGACCATCGGCTTTGCATACTTCACTGCATCATCGATTGCTATACGCGGACAAGCGGTATTCACGAAAGCGTCAACAGGGTAGAAGTCGATGAGATCGGGGCCGACATGGTCCATTGCCAGAAGATAACCCTTCTTGCCATGACTCTCGAGCATCCTTTTCATCTTCAACGCCAGGTTCCTCCTCATCTGCCCGGGCTTTTCTCCAATCAAGATGCCAAAGCTCTCGCAATCCCCTATTTGCATGATGTATCCGAAACGCTGCCTGAGTATTCTTTCTATTCTCTCGAAGGACATCTCAGTGGCTTCTCCGGTGTATGGATCTAGCATGGCCAATGGCTTACCTGTGTGAAGGACGAGGCCAATTGGGTGAAAGTCACCTGATCCCAGGAATAAGTAGTGGCCTATGGATGGATCATCCCCAGAGTAGTTGCATCCTAGCACCTGCCCGGGAAAAGTCAACCTCTCGCCGCCAATGGGTATCTCAACGTCAAAACCTGCCTTTTCCAGCCTCTTCAGATAGTCTGGAAGAAGATGAAGGTGTTGGATGGACCCTACAAGACCCAGTTTAGTGCCCTCTAGAGGCGCTACTCTACCGACAGCATCCAGGAACTTCTCCTTCGCCTGCTCTTCGGATTCGGGCAGGTCGGAGGATGAAGCTAGACGAGATTCAGCTATGGCCCTGTGTTGGGCCAGGAGGGGCAAGACGGGGCTTAATTCAGGATCTCCGTCATAGGTGACCGGGATGAAATGAGTTGGCATGCCTGAGTCTATGTTCATTTGGCTGTGCCCCATGTGTGCAACGAGTTCTACCCCCATCAGCTTCATCTTGTCGTGAACGAGGTCGCAAGCACCATAGCAAGGGTCCGCGGCGAGCACCACTTTCGCAGCAGAGTCCGTCTCTATTGCGTCCATCATTTCCAGGGCTTGCATCTTCAGCCCCTCGGGCACTTGAAGGGCCACGAGTCTGTGGTCATTCTCCTTTATTTTGGTCACCAAGTCATCCAATTCGAAATCGTGACGATCTAGATCCATGGTGTGCCCTGACCATGGGGGTCTCCAGCGTGTATTTCAGCGGTTGCATTCCCAAACCGGATTGAGATGAATTCAAAACTACAAAAAATACGAGAAATTAAGTGTGAAATTCACATCACCAAGGTATGGAAACTCAGAGGAGCATTGTTGATGTCGTGCCGACCCATGTAGTAAGGGAAGGTGGCGGGTTCAAGGTACGTCGACCATATCGGATGGGAAAGGTTCTGAGTCCATTTCTTCTGATTGATGAGATGGGCCCAACGGTCTACGGCCCGGGCGAGGCCGTAGGGGCACCCTGGCACCCTCATCGAGGCTTCGAGACGGTAACGTACCTACTTGATGGGAGGATGGAGCACGAGGATAGTGCAGGAAATAGCGGTGAGTTGAATCCCGGTGACGTCCAATGGATGACCGCCGGACGCGGAATAATCCACTGCGAGGAACCACATCGAGAATTCCTCCATAGCGGAGGAAGAAGCCATGGCTTTCAGATATGGGTAAATCTACCATCCTCTGACAAGATGATGGACCCCAGATACCAAGAGGTACCATCTTCAGAATCTCCTACCGTCGAGCAAGATGGAGTCTGGGCAAGGGTGATCGCAGGAGAGTGCATGGGCACCACGTCATCAATTGATACGGTAATCCCAATCACAATGGTCCATGTCAAGATGGATGCCGATACTTGTCTTGTTCAGAAATTTGAAACAAAGCTGAATGGAATGGTCTACGTTTTCGGAGGGGAGATCTCGTTGGAAGGGGAGCCCCGAGTGAAGAGTCATCCTGAGGCATTCGGGATACGTGCTAGACAACAGGTCAGAGACGGGGAGCTGGGACTCCTATCCGAGGGCGATCAAGCAACAATTCTGTCCAAGAAAGGTGCAGAATTTTTGATCCTCGCCGGTCCAGAGCTGAATGAGCCAATCGAGCGTTATGGGCCCTTCGTTATGAACACCAAGGAGGAGATACACCAGGCGTTCATTGACTATCGATCAGGAAACTTCGCGAACTGATTCGATTGCTTGGTCGATAAGAATTGAAGCGAACCTATTCCAGTCATTCAGAGATTTCCACTTTACCATCCACGATCTCGATCCGAGCAAGGGATCTTATCGGCCATTCCGGGCGCTCGCGATTGAGTCTCTCCCGCCCATCGCCCTTCTCGATGGCGATGACGATATCATGGAGAATGACGCCCATGCTCTCCAGCTTGTCGAGCAGCGGCTCCAAGGTGCCCCCTGTAGAGATAACGTCGTCAACGATCACGATTCTTTCTCCAGGGGAGATGTCGTTGATGAAGATAGTCGAACTCGAATAGCCTGTAGATACCTCCACTGGGATCTCGCCATCCATGCCATAGGCCCTCTTCCTGATGACGACGGTTGGAATTCCCGTTGCATTTCCGACTGATGCCAACAAGGGAAGCCCCATGGCCTCGACGCTCACTATGAGATCGACTCCCTCCCAGTCGGTAGTTTCGACAATCAGATCAGTGGCCGCCTTGAGGACATGCGGGTCCATTCGAGGTATTCCGTCAGATATTGGGTGGATGAAATACGGGTAGTCCCCCTTCCAGATTATCGGTGCCCCTCTCAAGGACTGCTCAAGAACCCGAAGGGCGTCATCCGTCGTTGTCATGTAGGCTCGGTGTCAGACAAGACCCTTCAATGTCTCGGCACCCTTGGCAAGCTTGATTGTGCAGGGCGTTGGAAGCTTCATCCCAGCCTTTCGTAGAGCGTCACGAGCTTGCAGGTAGAATTCGGGCCTAGTGTGTATTGACATTATGACCTCACCTCGCTTCACCCTCGCCGCAGTGCCCACGTTCTTCCCGAATGACAGCCTCATTCCCTGTGAGACTCGATCTGCACCTGCACCAGTTGCCTGTTTGTTCTCCCTGATTACGTGATGGGGGTACTTGTGCACCCTGAGGGCGTAACCGATGTCCGTGGCAGCCTTTCTAATCGTAGCGTTCGAGATCATCCTCGCGGCCTCAAGTGCGGTGTGTCTGATCTGCACCGAGTTGTCAACAGTCAGGTTCAGGACGACCTCGAAGCCGTTAGCTTCGGCCACGGTCCTGTTGCCCATGTGGTAACGTAGGATTCTGTTGTTTGGGACACCGCCCGTGTATTGCCTACGAGTGTAGGCTGGACCCTTGATTTGACGATACATTTTCGCCGGTTTTCGTGCCATTGGCAATCCCTCGGTCTGCGGCGACTCGCCGTCTGTATTTAATCCTGAAGGGGCTATCTGCCAGATCTTCCAACCCGGACGCTCTCACTTTGTACGACCCTGACCCCTCCGACGATTAGCAGAAAACCGAGGATCAAGGAGAACCCTAGGCGCTCATCCAAGAGCAGCCAGCCACCGAGCACGCCAAAGGGCGGCACCAGGAAAACATAGGATGAGGCGGAGGTAGCACCGATCTTCTCAACCCCCACTACGAACCATATGTAGGCCAGAACTGTCGATAGGATGCTGAGGTAAAAGATTGCAAGCATGTCTTCGAGGTTGGGGGCTTGTAATCCACTGCCGTAGACATCCAAGAGCCACCATGGGGTCAGCAGTATAGTGCCGACAAGGGAGTACCAGACTACGATTTCAGTTGAGGTGGCGCCTTTCTCCCCCTCGGTCTCAAGCATAATTCGAGTGAGGTTGGTCGCCGTTGCCCAACACAATGCGGCAAGCATTATCATCAAATCGCCCTTCAGACGCTCATTTAGAGGCAGGTCTGTGTTGGGACTCCAGCCCGTGACTATCACCACGCCGACGAACGAAATGACGAGTCCATAGACCATCCTCCCTGTGATCTTCTGACCAAGAAAAGGCGCCGCAAGCAGTACTGTGAAGATCGGGTTCATCGTTATGATCAAGGAGGCATCCCCAGCAGCTGTGAATTTCATGCCATACATGAAGAGGAGCTGGTACCCCATTACAGCGAAGAGTGCTATGATGGAGACGCGCCACCAAGAGTCCCTCGACTCGGGCAGCCAACGGACATTGTCTCCGCGCGAACTCTTGTAGGCAAACCAAATGTAGAACGCGACCATACAGGCGACGTACCTCATCCATGCCCCTGTGGCCGGAGGGAGAGAAAGCGCGAGCAAGCGGCCTACTGCCCATGAACCGCCCCAAATCATTGAAACCATGAGCATGAGGATGTGGACGTTGAGAGTTTTTTCCGCCCTCAAAACAATCCCCTCGATACGGTTCCACGGAGATGCGATCCGATCTTGTTTGTTTCCCTTTCTCAGTCAAGATGCGATCGCCATGAGCATTTGATGGAAACTTGGGTGCGTTGCTCTTATGCAGCCTTCTCCCTCTATCCTGGCGCCGACTAGGCTGGCAAGCGCCATCGCAGTCATCGCCACTCTGTGGTCACCATTGGTCTTCACGGATCCCCCTGGGCTCTTGGGGGTCTGGCCTCCTGGGACCTCGATGACTCCCTCAGGCCTGACATGCGCTTGCAAACCAAAATCAAACAGGAGCCCTTCGGTTGTAACCATCCTATTGGACTCCTTCCTGTCGGTGTGGCCGACTCCGACGATCTCCCCACCACCCCCTATCGCCAACAATGCTGCAGCAGGCGTGACCAGGTCGCTGGCTGCGGTGAGGTCTAAGCGACCAGAATCATTTGACTGCAACCAACTGATCTCTGGGGCGACAAGCTCGGAGTCCACGAGGTTCCCACTGCCAAGATCCACCCCGTGCAGCCGCTCCAACAGCATGATAATCGGTGATAGGCTGCTCTCCGAGGGCACCGTCACTTTCTCTGGAAGTGTTACATCCCAGGGGGTGATTCTGATATTACTTCCGTGTAAGTCATTGGCGGATCCAGTTGACTTGCAGATGGCAAACGTCAGGTCTAGGTACCTTTGGCTGACAATGCCCCCATGAATTTCGACTTCTACCTCCACGCCCATGGACGGTGCTGCGATCAGGAGGGCAGAAAGGGGTTGGCTGCCCTTGGAGAGGTCTAGGGCCACCTTGCCGGGCAGTGCTGGGCCGGATATCGCAAAGCCGCCTCGCTCATCTCTCGATACGAAGCACCCAAGGTCGGTCAATGCGTCGATTATAACCTCGAACGGTCGATTTCTGAGGGACAAGTCCCCTGTGATCTCTGAGACGGAGCCAATGGACGATGCCAATGCCAGCATGAATCTGCATCCCGTTCCCGTGTTGCCCATGTTAATGCATTCACGGGGCGCGGAGGGGAATTTTCCATCCCTGGGTGAGACTGTCACCGCGCCATCAGAGATTTGGATTCTTGCGCCAAGGGACTCAAGCCCTCGAATCATGTGTGTGATGTCCTCCCCGAGCTCACCGACGTGCTCGATTCGCAGGGCCCCGTTTCCTTGGCACCCTAGGGCGATCCACCTAATGAGATGGCTCTTCGAGGCGGGCAGGACCCATTGCGTACCGGACGCCAATCTACAGGGCGGTACCTCGATCACGATGTTCTCACGAGGGGGGATCGATTGAACCCTCGCCTCTGATCCAATCCCCGAAGTCCACCGCGCCATCCCACTGCATGGCCCTTTCATCGATGACACTGTCGCGAAGGGTCTCTTCCAGGGTTCCAGTCATCTTGACTAGATTGTTCCTGCTGAGTAGCCTCGGGCTCAGGCCGGGTAGCAGTATGGATACCCCCCAAGGGACCCTCCCCGGATAGACTTCATTGACATGGGCAACGATGTTGGTGGTGCAAGTGTTGGTTATGGTGTTGTACCATTCTGGCTCAATGCTCAGTTTGTTGGACCTACGGAGGTAGGACTCAAGCATCCGCCTCTCGTTCCCGGGGCCTAGGACCACTGCCTCGAAAAGGTGGGTCACAGATTTTTTCCTGCACCGGGTCCTAACTCCTATCACGTCCCTTTCCGTTGCCCAGACGTAGATCAGCTCGTACTGGCGGAATAGCCCCTTGATAGGGTGGTACCGCTCCCCTTGCTCCCTCCTAACCTCAATGGAGCAAGCGATGCGTTGGCCATCATCGTCCTCAAAGACCATGATTGTATGAGCCATCTGCTTCTTGCTGGGCTCGAAGTACTCTAGCACGAACCATATCTTGGCCATTTTGTCGAGGCTCATCGTGACATCTATCCAGCGTTCATCGAAGTCCTTCGTTGACCTCCATTCGAAGTCCCTCACGTTTCGTATGGTCACCTTTTCGCCATCGAATTCTGCCGTTGCCATCCTAGCATTGTCGTTGACCCAGAATCTCTCGTTGGACGGCCTCAGCCTCAGGTGCCTAACCAAAGCCCAAGATAGGAAGATCGATATCGCCACGCCGATAGAAATCCCGACGTTGAGTAACATGGCTTCCTTGGTGACCATCAAGCAGGTCTGAAACAGTCATACGAAAGATATTTTCCGTCCTGTTTGGGAAGGTGAATGTCGTGGTCATGATGGTTTCTTCAGGGTGGCGCGGCAGGGGAGATTCGAACTCCCGAGGTGAGACACCACTGGATTAGCAATCCAGCGCAATGGCCAGGCTATGCGACTGCCGCAGGATCCGTCCCACCAAAGGTCCCGGCTTAAGCCGAGCGGTTATGATTACTCTTCCTCGTCCTGTGGGTCATCTTCCTCGTCGTCGACGAGTTCAGCCGGTAGTCGGGCCACGAACACAACCTGATCGACGTAGGATTTCTTGTCCTTGGATCGAAGTTCCATTATCCTCGTTCCCTTCGTTACCTTGCCGAGGGTCTCCTTTGTCTGGGTCGCGGGCATGCGGATCATCATGCCCTCCTTGGTCAGCATGAACAACTGGTCAGCCAGGTCGGGAACCTGCCTAACCCCAATGATCGAGTCCCCCTCGGAAAGGGCCATGGTCCGAACCCCCTTTGTACCTCGATTGGTCTTCCTATACCCGTCCCTTTCAGTCAGGGCCTCTCCATCGTCCCCTAAGGCCTCCGTACCGTCTTCTTGGATGGTCCTTACCATCGACCCTGAGCCTAGCCTACTCCGTTTGGCCATCCCATGCTTGGATATCGTGAGCACACTGGTGTCGAAGTCACTCGTGACGATCATTCCAACGACACTGTCCCCTGCCTGAAGCTTCATCCCAGCGACTCCTTGGCTCACCCTGCCTTGGACCCTGACCGTGTGAGTAGTCGTCTGTTCCCCCGTGGCTGAGTCGATCCTTGTTTTCGCCTCTGAGGGCAAGAACCTGCATGCGTACCCTTTGGAGGATACCAAGACTACGTGATCATCCTCCGTCGCTGGTCTGACCTGGATGAGGGAGTCGCTTTCCGAGGCGAACTTCAAAGCGTATTTCCCATTCCGGTTTATCCTGACGTAATCCGAGAGGTGGCTTCTCTTGATCCTCCCCTGGCTCGTCGCGAATATGATGTAATGTCCCTCTGGGTTCTCGATCAGGTCCCTCTTCAATGGCAGTATCGAGACGACTTTCTCGCCGTCCCTTATCCCCTCCAGCAGGTTCCGGATGTGGGTCCCCTTTCCGTAGCGACTGGCAGCAGGGGTCTCCCAGGCCCTCAACCCGTAGACTCGGCCTTGGTCTGTGAAGATAAGCAGCCTGTCCTTGGAGAAGCAGGTAACTATCGCGGCAGGGGCATCCTCATCCTTTGTCGAGACCCCCTTCATCCCCTTCCCCCCCCGATTCTGAAGCCTGAAGGCCTCAACGGGAAGGTGTCGAATGTAATCCTCACGGGTGAGGGATATCACGATCGCCCTCTCCTCGATCAGGTCCTCCCTGTCCATGGACAGCGGCATCGGATCTATGGACGACCTCCGCGGGTCCCCGTGCCTATCGGCCATCTCGTCCAGCTCATCGATCAGTATTCTCAGTCGCCTTGCCCTTGATGCGATTATGTCCTTGAGATCGGCGATCTTCACTTTCAGATCCTCGAAGTCGCTGTTCACCTTCTCGACATCGAGTCGAGAGAGCTGGTATAGCCTCCGCTCTGCAATTGCCTTGGACTGGGCCTCTGTGAAGTCGAAGGAAACAATGCCCGGGAAATCCTCTCTCCCCTGTAGGACGGACTCGAAGTGATCTCTGCTGGAGCTCCCACGACCGGCCTTGATTACATCCTCGATCCTCTCTTGGGCCTTCACAAGTCCCTCCAGGATGTGGGCTCTGGCCTCGGCCTTCTCAAGTTCGAACACAGCTCGACGCTCCACCACTGCCTCCCTGTGTTCGACATATGTGTGGAGCATCACGGGGAGGGTCAGGAGGACTGGCCTACCATCCAGTATCCCCATCATGTTGGCGGAGTAGGATTCCTGAAGCCTGCTTGACTTGAAGAGTTGGTTGAGGACGGCGTGCGGATCCGCGTTGTTCTTTACCTCGATAACAACGCGAATGCCCTCTTTGGAGGATTCGTCCCTGATGTCTCTGATTCCCACGACGGACCCCTTGGAGACCAGATCAGCGATGTGGACGAGCATGTCCGACTTCTTGACTTGATATGGGATCTCGTGGACGACGATCCTCTTCCCTCTGGAGTCGTCTTCGACATCGCATTTTGACCTGACGTGGAACCTCCCCTTCCCTGTGGAGTACATGTCAAGAATACCATCCATCCCGTGGATTGTAGCCCCGGTTGGGAAATCTGGTCCCTTTATGTGTTCCATGTACTCCTCTATCGGTATTTTTGGGACTCGATGATTCTCCGCGCCCTCCTCGAGTATCTTTGCCACGTGTAGCCTCAAAGCCCCTGCGACCTCGTTGAGGTTGTGGGGCGGTATTCTGGTCGCCATTCCGACGGCGATCCCGTCGCTGCCATTGAGGAGGAGGTTTGGGAGCCTAGCGGGCAATACCGTCGGCTCCATCTCCGAGTCGTCGAAGTTTGGTTGGAAGTCGACGGTGTTTTTGTCTATGTCCTCCAGCATGTGCTTGGAGATCTTGTCGAGCCTGCTTTCCGTGTATCTCATTGCGGCAGGGGGGTCCCCGTCTATTGAACCGAAGTTCCCCTGGCCGTCGACGAGAGGATACCTGAGTGAGAACTCCTGGGCCATTCTGACCATTGTGTCATAGATCGAGGAATCTCCATGGGGGTGATACTTCCCCATCACTTCTCCGACGGATCGGGCAGATTTGCTGTACTTCTTCTCAGAGGTATGGCCTCCCTCATGCATTCCATAGAGGACACGGCGATGGACCGGCTTGAGGCCATCTCGTACGTCTGGAAGGGCCCTGCCGATGATGACAGACATGGCGTAGTTGATGTATGAGGTCTTCATCTCTTTGTTCAGAGAATGATTCAGTATGTTTCCGCCCGCAGGCGTGACTTCCTTGTTATCCCCCTCTTCAGATGTCAAGGTTCGTGACCTCCTTCGCGTGTGCCTCAATGAACGACCTTCGATCGGGGACGTCCTCCCCCATCAAAATCTCAAATAATCTGTCAGAGTCTTCGGCATCCTTGACGGTGACCTTCAGCATGGTTCTAGTCTGGGGGTTCATGGTCGTCTCCCATAGCTGCTCTGGATTCATCTCACCCAGACCTTTGTACCTCTGAATACCAATCTTCGAGTTGGGGTTGTCCCCCTGAAGCGCCAACATCACCTCGTCTCGTTCCTCGTCGGAGTAGACGTACTTGCTGACCCTTCCCTTGGTGAGTTGATAGAGTGGCGGTTGCGCTATGTAAACGTGCCCTCCCTCGATTGCAGCCCTCATGAACCTCCAGAGGAAGGTCAACATCAACGTCCTAATGTGGGCCCCGTCTATGTCGGCGTCGCACATGATGATAATTTTCGAGTAGCGAAGCTTAGAGGGGTCAAACGCACCTTCCTCGTCCGTGTTGTTCCCTACTCCCGCGCCTAGGGCGCGAATGATGGTCTGGATCTCCTGATTTTGGAAAACGCGAGCAGCGTTGTGCTTTTGCCTCTCGACATTGAGGATCTTGCCCCTGAGCGGCAGTATTGCTTGGATCCTCCTGTCTCTGCCCGTCTTAGCAGACCCTCCCGCAGAGTCCCCCTCCACTAGGTAAACCTCGCACTCGCTTGGGTCCCGGGATTGACAGTCCGCCAACTTTCCCGGGAGGCCCCCTCCCTCAAGCACACCCTTTCTCCGGGTCAGGTCCCTGGCCTTCCTGGCCGCCTCTCTGGCCTTGGACGCAAGCAGGGCCTTCTCGACAATCTGTTTGGCGACTGATGGGTTTTCTTCGAAGAACTCACCAAGCTTGTCATAGACTATCGTTTGTACTATGCCCGTCACTTCGCTGCTGACTAGCTTGTCCTTCGTCTGAGAGGAAAATGAGGGGTCCGGGTGCTTGACGCTTACGACCGCTGCCAACCCCTCTCGAACATCGTCTCCTGATAGGGAGTCCCCCTTGAGCAGGTTTTTCTTCTTTGCATAGGAGTTGACCGAACTTGTCAGGGCTGTTCTGAGCCCTGACATGTGCGTCCCACCGTCTTTGTTCCTGATGATGTTCGTGTAGCAACGTATGGATTCACTGAAAGCATCCGACCATTGGAGCGCCAGCTCAACTTCGACCGTTCCCTTCTCAATCTCCTTCTCCCCAACAATCTGGATAACATCGGTATGGAGGACCTCCCTTCTGTCGTTGAGCTGGGCGACATACTCTGATAGGCCCCCCTCATACAAGTGCTCGGAGGCATGTGGGTCTTCCCCTCGCTCATCGACGATTGTGATTTTCAGACCGGCATTCAAGAAGGCGGTCTCACTTACTCTGGTATCCACCTCGTCGTAGTTGAAATCCACCACCTCAGTGAAGATTGATCGATCAGGTTTGAAGGAGATCATTGTCCCTGTGTCTCTACAATCGCCTGTGATCTTCAATTCTTCAACTGGGACTCCGGCTTGGTACCTCTGAAAGTAGGTCTTGCCGTCCCTGTGGATTGTCATTTCCATCCATTCGGAGACCGCGTTAACTGCCGAGACGCCCACTCCATGGAGGCCTCCTGAAACCTTGTACGAGCTGTTGTCGAACTTCCCGCCAGCATGCAATTTCGTCATGATGACCTCTGCAGCTGATATGCCGTACTCTTCGTGAATGTCAACTGGGATCCCTCGCCCGTAGTCTCTCACCGAGAGGGCCCCGTCTTTGTGGATAATGATGTCAATTTGGTCGGTGTGCCCTGCTAAGTGTTCATCCACGGAGTTGTCAACGACCTCCCAGATGCAGTGGTGGAGGGCTGATCCATCATGTGGGTCCCCGAGGTACATACCTGGCCTTTTTCGCACTGCTTCAAGTCCCTCGAGAACTTGAATATTTGAGGCGTCATAAGATTCTTCCATGATCCATCCCCAGTCCGCGAAGGAACCCCTGGGGAACCTTCTCACTATAACGTTTCAACTCGGTGCAGGCGGTATATCAATAATCCTGAATATAGACTGACTGCGGCCAATTTTTTACCATCAATGGCCAACTTCAAACACATGTGGAAAGAGTCACCGTTATACACAAATGACCTAGCGCGGAGACGTGAGCCTACCACTTGTTTGCGCAACATTGAGCGGCACAACCGTGGAGGACATGCTCGCAGACGCCGCAAGGGCCACTGCTGCTGGGGCCGATGTTGTTGAGGCCAGGCTTGACATGCTGTACATGCAGAGGGTGGCCGTCGAAGCAGAGCAAGGCAGGGATGACGTCAAATCCAAGGTCAAGAGAACACAAACAAAACTTGTCGAGAGGGAAGCGATTGACTTCGAGATCGATGAGGTTCTTTCTTTGTTGGAGGCCGGGATTGAGTTGCCGGTAATTCTCACCTGCAGGCCCAAGAGACAGGGGGGGTACTTCCCAGGGAATGAGCAGGAAAGGTGCGAGATATTGAGAAAGGCTATCGATTCTGGTGTTTCATGGGTCGACTTGGAGATGGATATTGATGAGGGGAAAAGAGGTGAATTAGCCTCTCTCGCAAGCGGAAAAACCCAAGTGATCTGCTCGGAGCATTTTGACCGACAACCTGACGGTAATGACGAGGTCGTTTCTAGGATAAGAGAAATGAGCGAGTTTGGTGACCTCGTGAAGCTCTGCTACAAGACGGGTGGAAAGAGGTCTGGCCTTAGCCTGTTTGAGGCAGCTTGGGAATTGAAAGGCGAGGGACTGAGCTACACGGTGATGGGATTGGGCAACGCAGGCGACTGGACGAGGATTCACGCCCCCATACTAGGGATCGGCATGGTTTACACAACAAGCGAATCGGACCCTAGGGAGGCCTCATCCGGGAAGATCAATACGACCGAATTGATCACAGCATGGGAGATGCTGGATTACTCCTAGTCGAATTCAATCAGGGCCATCTTTCCCACTCGCCCCTAGGTCACCTTCGACGAGGGGAACCGTCCGGCCGAACTCCTCCCTGTCGGTGTCCGCGTCCTTCCAAGAGTGGAATCTGGAGTGTATGAAGGCCGGGGCAGCAAGCAGGAGCATCGGAGGAAGGCACACGATTGCGTATGCTGTGACAGCAGGAAGCATCGTCCTTGGCTCCACTTCTATGGTGACCTCTGCGATCAAGCCAATGCCCGATTGAGCTTGGCTGCCCGGCTTGGAAGAGTTCCAGTTGTCAAGCACGAGGTACATGTGACGGTCAGGCTCGGCTCCAAACCAATTGATGAAAGCCTCTTGTTCGGAGTCTATCGAGGTAGTGAATTCTGTATTTTGGACTCTCTCATAGGCATGAACGTCTCTGAAGGGGAGCCATGTCGCCATGTCCCTCCATTCGAGCGGTATCTGTTCTATCCCGTCCGACCACCATGACTCCGTTCTTGTGTCGTAGTCCGTCCTGTATATGTCGAAATCACCATCGGCAAGTAGGTAGACGTCTCCCATCGGAGGAACATTAGCCGCTTCCTCGGCCGGATCGTTGTGATAGGTCACACAAAAACGGTACCTGTACCCCTTGACCAATTCGAATTTGAGTGCAGTGGCATCGTCTGCAGGAATCAGAACCTCCGCATATTGGTCTTGGGTTAATGGCTCCAGATCACCGTTGTAGTTGTAGGCCTCGCTGCTTTGCCCAAACAGAGCATCATCGAAGAAACCAAATCCCCCGGCTGGGACCAAGTCCACTTGAGAGGAGTTGAGCCCAACATTTGCATTCGCTGAGCACTCTGATTGTTGTGCAGAGGCTTGAGGAAGTGGAATGTTGAAGACAGCCAATAACACGACGAGAATCGCGACTCCTTTGGACCTCAACCAATCACCTTCTTGACCTGACAGGACGGACGTATCCCGAATCCTCGTCGCGCCTGTCCTCCAGTGTGAGGTATTTCGGTTGAGGGGGCGCCACGTGTTGATCCATTCCCTGTAGGCCACCCTCACGCTTGACCTCCGGGACATCAAAGGTCTGGTCGAATTCCTCTGCCTCAGCTTCGTCCTCATCCTTTTGCCGTAGGATCATCCACCAGAGGGTTGCGAGAAGTGCTACCAGGGCTAGAATTCCGAGGTTTTCTTCCGAAGGGCGTAGGTCCTCGAGAGTCAATTCACTGAGTGATTTGGGGTCTGTTGACACCTCTCCACTGTAGACAGTGACGATGAATACCCTATCTGTGCAGATTCCGACGCCATCGCAGACCCTCAGCAGGACCTGCCTTTCCCCCACCTCGGCCCACAGACCTTCACTCCAATCAAAGTCGTTGGCCGGGTCGCCATCATTATCCGAGTCAATTTGGATATCGGTGTCCCAGAAGGCCTCTAACTCCCCCGTGAGCAACCATTGCCTGTCGTTCCAATTCAACCCATCCAGGTCACTGTCGACGAAGGCGTCCCTGTCTAGCCAAGCCTCGATCCCGGAATCTATGTCTGGATCGTAGAAGTCCGCAGATATCTCGATTGCATCTCCCTGTGTTATTTGGTCAGTGTTTACGATGCTTTGCGGGGGTATGACCGGGGGCTCAGAGACGAGGACCTCAATCATAGTACTTTGAACGTCCCCTGAGAGATATCCGTCTCGCACAGTTAAGGTCACAAGATATGCGCCGGGCTGGGACCATGAGTGCCAAATGGCCTCACTCTCCGTAGTCGGGCTACCGTCTCCAAAGTCCCAGTACCACTCAACTATGCCAGTCCAATCCTCGGATTCAGGGTCCGTTGAGCTGCCATTTGAGTATTTGCTGTCCCCGTCCCTGCTCTTTGACCCATCAAGGTAGAGTGGCTGACCCGGCGATAGGAATATCCCGCCATCGGTTGTGTGGGGGACCATCCAGATTGTACTCGGGTCGTTTGGATCCGCCATGCCGCCTATCGGGTCGTTCCCATCTGTTGCGATCCTAGCCTCAATCACCGGTATGGGTTGTGGGTTCTGGATCTCTATTGTGTAGGTCTTTAGCCCCGAGGGCTGGCCTTCGGCATCAAAAACCCTGAGTGAAACTGAGTATGTCCCGGGGTCTTCAAATGAGTAGTATACCGTGGAAATATTCTCAATTACTTCATTGTCAATCTCCCATCTGTACGTGAGGTCAGTCGCTAGCCCATCTGGATCATAGCTACCACTGGCGTCAAAAACGTAAGGCTGCCCAACTTCTCCATCGACAGGTCTCGGCATCACAGCCAGCGGCCTTTGGTTCAGGACCATCACGTAGAAACTGTGAGATGACCTATTCCCGTCATTATCCTCGACTACCAAAGTCACATTCCGAATGCCGGGAGTCTTCCATGCGACACGGGGGTTCTTCAGATCCGAGCTTGTTTGGGTGAAATCGGAACCTAAGGACAACGATGTCCCCCCCAGATTGACTCCATCGCCAGCCTCTCCTGTTTCGAAATCCCATGCCCATGAGACAATCGCACCGTCAACATCCTCGAAAACGTCAGGTAGGATCATCGGAGTCAATGTGAACGTCTGAAGGGGCTGTGAAAGGATGACTGACGGCGCCCTATTCATCACAGTGACAAGGTAATCTACGGTGACCCTGTGTATGCCATCGTTGACTGTCAGGGCTAAGGTGTAGACCGTTCCATCAGCATCCCCATCGTTCCAGGCGTGGCTGACCTCTGTCAGACCGTACCCGGACTCAACACTGCCATCGCCCCAATCCCATTGAAACCAGAGCAGATCCAATGGGATGTTGTCTTGCGTTAGTCTTGACGAAAATGCAACCCTCTGTCCGGTCAATAGGGTAATCCCTCCCTCTATTGGAATCCCCTCGATGGAGATGGTGGGTACGGGATCGGTGGAATCATTCACGAAGACGTCCCAACTCACTACGCCAGAGTTTGACCCTCCCTGGTCGATAACGATCAGAGTGACGGTGTAATTCCCGTTCTGCGTGTACGAGTGGTACGGATTCTTCAGCGATGATGTAGAACCATCGCCAAAATCCCATGAGTATGCAGATGGGGGCTCGCTGTTTGAGTAGCTCCCATTTTGGAGGCCGATGCCCCAATTATCGAGTCCTGAGCCAAAGAAAGCAATCTGGAGGTAGGGTTGGGTGTCGTTTGTTGATGACGAGCCTAGAGCTAGTGGCCTCAGGTTGCCGATGCCTGGTACGAACCCAATCTTCTGATCTACCTCTTGGCCCTCATCATTCAATAGGCTTAGCCTGAATGTCCAGTCGCCATCTACAGGTGGTGTAAACCAAAATCTGGACTCGACAGGTACGCTGTTGCCGACTATCATTTTGTTCGTAGCGGTGGATACGACCTCCCCATTGCTGTTGATTGCCTCGATAAGCACGTCGACCCTCTCGTAGAATGCTTGTGAGAGAACGTCGTAACTCATCTCAACTGAATCGTCATGGCCGTCTTGGTCGTTGTCGAATGTGGAGTAAGAAGAAATCGATACCTCAGCAGGATCCGTGACAAGCTGTGCAAAAACCTGTGCAGACGCAACAGGGTACCCCTCTGGCGGGAGAGGCCCACAACTTGAGTAGGTGTAATCGCAATCCCCAATGGCACTCTCAAACCGTACAATAACCCAAACGTCATCAGTCTCACCGCCAAACGAATCAACTAGACCCAATAGGTCAGATGAAGTCTGGTCTACCACCATGTCGGATATCGACCAAGTCCCTGTTGACGAGTCTCTTTCAAGTAGAGAGCCCCTGAAGCCTGACTCCGAGGTCTGAACCCTGATGCTCAATTGAGCACCGGTTCCGCCGGTGTATCGGTACGCACGGATGCCCCACCCCTCTATTTCTTGGATTCCACTGTCGGCCATTTGACTCCAGGTGTCATTGAAACCGCTATACTGAACTCTACAGACTGTTGTTGAGCAGCCAAATGCCAGATCTATGTTGCTGAAACCCAATCCAAGTTGGTTGCTGTCAAGAGTCGCAGCAGCTGAGAAATTCGCAAAAATGTCTGAAAAAGTCGTACCAATCGGGGTGGAGCCTGGCTCTGGGTTCAAGGCCAGATTGACAATTCCCTGTGCCCCTGTTGCCGTATCAGCAATAAGCCGTTGAAATGCACTAGGGCCGCCCATTGTATCAACAACGTACAGCATCATGAGGAAGCCCGCTCCGTAGTCGCCGATCCTCTGGTTCCACCAACGGACAGATAGGTTGGATGATTCAGTCCAACTGTTGATATGGCCCGTGAGCGTGTTTGTCAGCCCGAAAGTAAGGTAAGATGCCATGTCAGCAGCGCCTTCGTCTATCCAAATGTATTCGCCAGGATCTCTCGCGGAGTGAAGGAGGTGTGCAAATTCATGGGAGATTATGGTGTTCCTCCAGGATAAATCGTCTGAGTCCATGAAGATGATTTCCCTTGCTGAGGACAATCCCGGATTGAAGTAGCCCCCAATACCGCCCCCACCATCTATTGCCAGTATCAATAACTCGACCGTGCAGGTATCATCGATGTCTGGTATTGAACCAAAATAATTTGTCACTGTCGGCTCAATCGTATTATCCCAAGTGGTTGCGATATCATTTAGGGTTGTCAAAGGTATGGTGACACCGTCTTCTACAAGGATGGCTATCCCGGATCCTAGTTTGGCGACAGTGGCCTGTGTCGTCTCGCTCCCTTGATTAACCGATACTGGATCACCCTCCTGGTATGAATTAGAGCAGGATTTCGACGCAGACCTTGATTGTGTGATTTGGAGGGTGTCAACTCTTCCAGGGTACCCGCTGTTCATCCAATCTAACTTCAATTCGACATACCTGGAAGATACTTGATTTCCAGTCCCGGGATATGCCCTCGCTTGTTCGATGTGCTCAACCTCTGGTTGTGTGGCTATAGAGTCGACATCCTCGTTCGCGCTTGCCAAGGGAGACAATATCGTGGAGGAAAGCATCAGGAGAACCAACAATGAAGACGAGAAACGCCCCATCCATTTGTTCATAGTCATCGCATGCCCCCTTGAAGGTGATTTGAACTTCTACAGGCGACTTTTAACATCGATGGAGCGTCGTTCGTACGTTGTGGTGACAATGCGATTGACGGTTCAGACACTGTTCGCTTGCATTTTGACGCTCATACTCTCTTCTTCTGCGGTGTCAGGCTCGACGTCATATGACGTCAAAAAAAGCATTGATCATGATGCCAATGCATTCACCCAGGGGCTCGAGATGTATGAGGGAAAAATGTACGAATCCACTGGATTGTACGGCCAGTCGCAGTTGAGGCAGATTTCACCAGCAGACGGTTCTTTGATCATGTCAGTGGACCTACCCTCCACGGTTTTCGGCGAGGGCCTCACCGTAATTGATGAAAGAATACTGGTTCTGACGTGGAAATCAGGCCTGATTTTGGAGTACTCGCGAAATAATTTTTCCAGCCTGGGGGATTACCCCTTGGAAGGAGAGGGATGGGGAATTTGCTCGTTCAGTGATCGCTTGTACATATCCAATGGAACCAATATGTTGTCCATCCGCGATCCAATAACCTTGGATTCTATTGGAACTCTGACGGTTGGATCCGATGGTCAGGTTTGGAACCTAAATGAGCTAGAGTGCCATGGAGACCACATATTGGCAAATCAATGGATGACTCCGTTCGTACACGTCATTTCTGCTACAAGCGGTGAAATCCTATCTACGGTTGATCTATCCTCACTCCCCTCAGGCACGTCCGGGGATCGCAACGAAGTGTTGAACGGTATCGCATGGGACGATGAAAATGGTGGATATTGGGTCACCGGCAAGAACTGGACCCACATGCACCTCGTTACTCTGTCCCCGGATGACAACGAGGGCGAGGGTTTCAATGAAGATCAAAATGGGCAAATGACCTACATCGGAGCCCTGTTAATTCTTGGCATTCCATCCCTTGGAATTATTATGGCGATCCTTTCTAGAGTATCTCCACCAGCCTTAATCATCAGTAACGAGGAGGAACAAACATGGTCAGGGACTCGATGAGAGATGGGGCCATTGAGTGGCGCGATCAGTTGCGAAACGATCCAAGCGCCCGCAAGGCCGGCGCATTCCTGATTGGGTTAGGTTCCACACTGGGCGTAATACTTGGCTTCTTGTTGATAGCTGTCAATCCTGCAGATCTGTTGGATGGCCAAGGGAACTCGTCGAAAACAGCTAACGTAGATGGCATGATTGTAGAGGCCCTTGAGAGTGATACCGAAGGCGGCGAACCTATTCAAAATGCAACATTGACACTTTATACGTTTGACGGAGACGTTCTCGCCGGCCCTATCCTATCAAACTCTGCTGGTAGGTTTTCCTTCGAGGACGTCGATCGGATGGAGGTCAGGTTGGAGGTTGACGCTCAAGGGAGAGTATCTGAGCACCGTTTGATGGTTCCCGGAGACTCCTCACAGTTGGTCATTTCAATGGAAAGAGGTCAAGGCGAGGCTGAAGTGATTGACTTGAGGGGCGATAGTCACTTGGATGACTCAGCACTTCTTGGGACCGCAATAGCTTTGGGAACCATCCTAACAGGACTCGCAGGCATTTCCGCCTCCATCTCTGCCTACCAAGGCAAGGCATACCGAAGGACACAGCTCTTTGCCTTCCTGGGTCTTTGGAGCAGGGGGGGCGTATTCGTCGGCCCAATGCTAATTCTTATCGGGATGGCGATAGTCACATCCACCAAATCACAATTTCTTGGGAAACCAGCCAGAGTAGCGATAATTCACGATCCTGAGGGTGCTGATTAGGATGTACTTGATCACAATAGAGGGCGGAGACGGCAGCGGAAAAGGACTCGCCTCAAGGATAATTTGTGAGTTATTGGAGAGGGACGGGAGCTTCACTTCGGTAGATTTGACCGCCGAACCGAGAAGAAAGCACCCTCTGGGGAGAGCCGCCATCGATGCGGTGAAAGAAAAAAAACACACTCCTGAACACGAAGCGAAACTATTCGCTCTGGACAGGCTCGACCATGGTTTGAATTGGGTCCTACCGAGGTTGAGAAGAGGCTCGGTTGTAGTTTGTGACAGAAACATTCACTCTTCTTTGGTGTATCAAGGAGTCGTAGGGGGCCTAGGAGTATCGAAAGTGGGCCTACTTAACTCCGGAGCGCTGGTTCCAGACCTATGTGTGTGGGTCGATTGTGATCCTGAAATTGCCATCAAAAGGATCAGTAGCGGTAGCCTGAGGGATGCGTCGGAAGACAAAGGCGAATACTTTGAAACTCTGGAAATTCAGAAGAAAATAAGGTCCGGTTATGAGGAGGTGCTTTCTGGAAGATCCCCAACGGGGACGCCGTTCGACTCGACACGAGTTGTCGGTCCAATCAGGAACGACTCTTCCAAGAAAAAATTCACTGAAAATATAGCCCGTGCAGTAAAAAAATTCCTCAGATCAAGCCCATTGCCCCGAAACACGGATGTCCATGACGTCGATCTCCAGTTGATCAGGAAAATAACTCAATGGAACTCTGGCCAGACCGTTTTGCCAGGATTCAATTCCAGGAGCCTCCCTGACACCAAGACGCCGCCATGGAAACTAATGAGGGATTCAGAAAAGACTCATCGGAATGGCATCCAAAAATTTGGGTCCGACAAAGTCCCAAGGGGAATCCACTCGCGGTCGATCTACGCGATTATGACCTCGACGAGCCTGATCTCTGCTGGAGATGCGAACGAACTATCCAGTGCTATGGGGCCATCAAGGATGGTCTCGAGAGGTCATGCATCTAAGGTGATAAGACACCTATCGAAAGTAGGCGATTGGATCCGGGAATCATCAGCCTCAAGGGGTGATTCAATGCATTACAGGATAACGAAAAGGGGAGCCAGCCTAGGGAAAGTGATGTTGGTTTTGAGCCCCATCAGGCCAAAGATCAGACTTTGGCGATCAAGATTCCCAAGATCAAGCTACAAGCACATGCTCCAAGGCATTCTGAAGATGGGGGTGGATGAGCCTCAATTGAATTCCCTGTCCGAAAGGATCGATCTGTTGTACCCCTCCGTGGCTAGGGAAAGCGGGCAGCCATTGGAGGAGCAAATAGAAAATTGGTGGCTGAGTGATCTCATTCACGAATTCTGAGACTTGCTCCCGCGGGGAGCTTAACCTCCCCAAGGCTATCGAAATCAGATGCACGCGCACTGATCGTGGCACCGACTAGCCAAGCAAGTGCTCCGCCAGCCGTTGACCCTGTAATCAGCCTCAGCGCATTGTTTGATTCGTAGGATGTTAGCAACTGCGTGAAGCCATCTATGCCGGTTGGTAGAACCCCAATTAGCAAAATGGAAAACATCGCGATCAGCCTGCGATCGGCGCGGTAGAGGGGCGCTGTTCTTGAGTCAGGGAGCATAGACAGGAAGGTGTCTCGAATGCTGTATCTGTTCAAACCCCACCTGCTCCAAGCCAAGGCACCAACGACGAATCCGAAGAGGATGCCAATATCTCTTGCGCACACTGCTGTTTGATTTCCGTTCACCATGAACGCCCTCTCGGACTTTTGATGGCAGTTCAGATCGCCGATTGAGTACACCAATGCGACTAGTGGACCATGATCCATCCATGCGAAAGCACCGCCTCCGCTGAGTTGGTCGTGACCCAACTCACTATTTTCCCCATGGTCATTGTTCCCCCAGGACCCCCATCCATCGACTGTTGCGTAGTCAATGAGGTTCGCACGGCCGGAGAGTTCTGGGACAGTCCCAGGCTCTAGGGTCAGCGGGGTTATGAAAACTAACATCATGTATGTTCCTGCGACCAGGGCCATCCTAATCCCGATCCTCTTTTCCCTATCTCGAGAATTAGCACCGTTCTTCTGCACATTCGGGGATCAAGAGCGGGATTGTATCAACATTTCTTATTCGATCATCGGCGGGAATTTGTGTCTCGACTACCCCCTTGCCCCTGTTCAATGCCCATGTTTGGCCAGAATTAGCTGATCCATTTGTTCGACAGGCTGACTAGTAGCTAGGAACACCTTCGCAACAGGCCTCAACGACTCTCCTGCACCTGGGGCACTCCATGTGCTGTTTCATTGGGACAGCGTCCCCCTTGAAGCCACATTCGCAGAAAATGCTCCTGCAGTGATCCGAGTCCACAACGATTCCTGTTGGCCGAGGGTATTAGTCTTGTCCGGGGTTCATAAATCGGACAACGCATCTTCGACTGCCTCTATCAGCCATTGGTGGACGTCGTCGCTGCCCATTTCAGACAGTGTGGAGTTCAGGAAAGCCGCGACCAATGCATCCTCGGCCTCCTTATCGGAGAGGCCCCTTGCCATGAGGTAGAACCTTTGGCTTTCGTCGACAGGTCCGTTGGCAGTCCCATGCCCGCAGCCAACGACGTCATTCTCCTCGACTTCTAGTTCGGGTATGCTATTCGCCCTTGCTTTCTCGGAGAGTAATAGGTTGTGGAACACTTGTCCAGCGTCGGCTTGCTTAGCCCCCTTTTCTATTCTCAGCATCCCAGTTCCCACAGAGGTGCTGTGCCCGCCACATGCGGTGTGCCATCCAAGGCGACTGAATGTATTCGAGGCTATGTGGTTAATCTCTATGTGGTGATCGAGTTGCATTTCACCTGTCGATAAGAGGGATCCCAAGACGCTGAGATTGGCTCCTGGGGAGTCCAACAAGTACCTGATGTCCGCTTTCGTAGAGGCGCTGCCGGCGCTGACGGTGCCCGCCGTCAAGGATGAGTCTCGCCCCAATCGGAGCGCGTCGACCCTGACGAGAGGCCCACCTTGTGACTTGTTGACGAGCACATCAGAAAGATGGGACCCATCTCCTGTGACCCCAGTCCTCAGTAGGCCCAACCACTCGAATCCACCCTGGACTCTGGTGAGAAGGGTGGCCTCGCTGAATTTTCCGGCTTCGATGTGTATGTGGGCGGCTTCAAGCCCCCCAGTAGGCTTTATGTCGAGGACCATCGGGACCTTGCTCCTCCAGTTGTCGGGTATCCTAACGTGGATGGCCTTGCCATTGGTTATCGCCCTGAGGAACGAAATGCTCGTCGGCGAGCCATCGAACGGGGCTGAAATCTCATTTTCAGTCTCAATAGTAATTCCGGATATTTCTCTACCATCTAGCATCGTTAGGCTAATTTCTGGTGTTGATATTCCACTTGGAATCTCATTGGGATCCCCTGTGGGATGGACTCTCCTCCAAGGAGTGTACCTCCATAGGTGGTCAGACCTAGGCGGCTCTTCCAGAGAGAGATATGCTTCCTCGAGGGCACCCATAGAACTCACCTTGGAGCGGTATCAACCGATGCTCCCTTCCATCTCAAGGGCCATGAGCTTGTTCAACTCAACGGCGTACTCCATTGGTAGCTCACGGGTGAAAGGCTCGAAAAAGCCGTTTACAATCATCGCGAGGGCCTCTTCCTCTGAGTGGCCCCGACTCATCAGATAGAAAACTTGGTCGTCACTGACCTTGGAAACGCTGGCCTCATGTTCGCATCTTGCTGAGGAGTTCGCTACCTCCATGGTGGGGTAGGTGTCGGTTTGGCTCTGGTCATCTAGGATCAGTGCGTCACAAACAACGTTCAATTTGCAGTTTTCAGCTTTGGGTGAGACAGTGACCATGCCTCTGTAAGATCCTCGCCCACCGTCCTTAGATATTGACTTGGATAGGATCTTGCTCGTTGTGTTGGATGCCAGATGATGGACTTTGGCGCCAGCATCTTGGTGCTGCCCCTTCCCGGCGTATGCGATGGATATCACTTCGGCATGTGAGCCCTCTCCCTTGAGTATGACGGATGGGTACTTCATGGTGAGTTTGGACCCGATGTTCCCATCAATCCACTCTATGGAAGCGTCTTTGTGTGCTATGCCTCTCTTGGTCACGAGGTTGTAGACGTTGGCAGACCAGTTCTGGATCGTTGAGTAACGAATGTGCGCCCCATCCAAGGCTATCAATTCAACCACTGCTGAGTGCAGGGAGTCTGTGGAGTAAGTAGGCGCAGTACAGCCCTCGACATAGTGGATGCTCGACCCCTCGTCTGCAATTATTAGCGTCCTCTCAAACTGGCCCATGTTTTTGGCATTGATGCGGAAGTATGCTTGCACGGGCATCTCTACCTTAACTCCCTTGGGAACGTAGATGAAAGACCCTCCAGACCAGACTGCGGTGTTCAACGCGGAGAACTTGTTGTCCTGGTATGGGATCACGCTGCAGAAGTACTCCTTCACGAGATCCGGGAACTCACGAAGGCCGCTGTCCATGTCCAGGAAGATGACACCCTGTGCCTCTAGGTCTTCTCTGATGCTGTGGTAGACTGCTTCGGATTCGTATTGAGCAGTCACTCCAGAGAGCCATTTCTGCTCAGCGTCTGGTATGCCCAGCCGGTCGAAGGTGTTTCGAATGTCATCGGGAACGTCGTCCCAGTCCTTCTCCGTGGCGTCTGAAGACCGGAGATAGTAGCAAACCTCGTCAAATTTGATACCCTCCAAGGCCTTAGTGTCCCCAAATCCTGGCATAGCCCTTTCGATGAAGTGGTGGTAGGCCTTCACGCGTACCTCCGTCATCCAGGCAGGCTCGTTTTTGATTGAAGATATGTTCCTGACAACTTCTTCGCTCAGCCCGGAATCGAATCGAATCGTGGAGTGTTCGGGATCGTGCCATCCCATGTCATAGTCGCCAACTGCCCCTCTTGCATCTTCCATGGCCATAGACTCACTCTCCTATCTCCGCTTCGGACTCAAGCCACTCATACCCCTTTTCCTCTAGCTCAAGTGCAAGATCCGGCCCACCGCTCTTGACTATCTTCCCCTCTATCAGGACATGAACATGATCCGGTTTGACGTGTTCGAGGATCCTGCTGTAGTGCGTAATGATGAGCGCCCCTGAGTCAGATCCTCTTATTGCGGCGTTAATGCCACGGGACACGACCCTGATGCCGTCGATGTCGAGTCCAGAATCAGTCTCGTCAAGGATAGCGAGTTTTGGCTGAAGTAACATTAGTTGTAGGATTTCAAACCGCTTTTTCTCACCGCCGCTGAAACCGTCATTGACGTATCGGGAGAGGAATGTTCTCGGGATAGAAACCTCTTCCATCGCTGATTTGAGGGATTGCCTGAACGCTGGCCCCTTAGCTGCATCCTCCCCTCTGATGGAAGCGACGGATTTCCTCAGGAAGTGGCCAACTTGGAGCCCTGGAACCGCTTGGGGATACTGAAATGAAAGGAAAACCCCCTTTCTGGCTCTTTCCCATGCTTCCAACTCCAGAAGGTCTTCCCCGTTTAGTGAAATGGAGCCAGAATTGACTTCGTAGTCAGGATGGCCCATTATTGTGCTTGCAGCTGTGGTCTTGCCGCTGCCGTTCCTACCCATTATCGCGTGTATTTCCCCCGGAGCGATATCGAGATTTATGCCATGGAGTATTTCGTTGCCTTCAATGCCAACTCGAAGGTCTTTGATAGACAGCACGGGCTCTTTTTCAGGCATCACTATCACTCTCGTGAGCCATCCTTGAAGCCACGGCTTTTCAACCCCTTTATCAGCCCACGAGATAGAACATAACATATCCTTGGTTCCCGTGGGGGTTTCATGCCAGACTCATGGAGTCGCTCCGATGTCGACGACCTTGCGGCTCGATATCGAACTCAGATCGAGTCGTTGATGAGCCAAGAAGCAAAAAAGAGGATAGCCGAAAACATTGATGTCCGGGAAGATCGGAGGCTCCTTGATCTGGATATCATCGATATTGTGACCTCTTCCTCAGAGGATGCTGTTCCTGCCCTTATGGCAAGACTAGGGGACGTCAGAGCGGCGCTAATTGGCCATGGTGGCGCACTCGTGATCCATGACCATTCAATTTCCAATGACGGCGAGGGCGCCGAATCACTATCATTGGTCATCGACTTAGACGGAGCATGTGTTTCTTGTGGGGCTGCCCCCGGAACCCTGAAGGGAATTCAAGACGACCTGTTGGCCGATCCGAAAATCTCCAGGGTGAGGTTCAATCGTGGCATGCTCGATTGGTTCACTGAGATCCAGAGGGATTTCGTCCTAGAACACGGTGGTGTCACTTTCGCCTGATGGTGGATTATTCGGTTCTGCCAAAGCCCTCTTCAATCTCTCTATGCCTCTGGGTGAGAAACCCAGCACAGTGACCTCATCGCCATCAATGATCTTGAGATGCCTCCGTGCCAGCCCCTTGATGTCATATCCCCCTGCCTTCCCTCTCCAAGACTCGGTCTCGATCAGTACACTGAGGTCATCTTCAGACAAGGGCCCCAAAAGCACCTGGGATCGATCCGAGAACATTTCCCTGCCCATCGTGTTACTTGGTGTAATGACTCCCGTGCAACTGTGAACAAGGTGCCTTCTTCCGGAGAGCCTCCTCAGCATCCTCTCTGCTTCGATCGAGTCGCGCGGTTTACCCATTGGCAATCCTGTGTCTGGGTCTTCAATCACGGTGTCAGAGACTACTGAAACCCAACCACCTTGGTGATCAGCTAGGGCACGTATAGCGAAATCGGCCTTACCGATCGCGATCTCTCTGACGGTGTCAGACACGTCCCCCTCAACTGATTGGACTGACTCGTCATAAGCCAGTGATCTGATTTCAAGCTGGTGCCCCTCCATCCAACTCTGTTGTGACATCCAGATCCTTCTCGTGGAGGATGACGAGGCTAAAATTACCCTCATCGGAAGTCCTCGACCCGCTCACCGCAGGATGGGCACGTCGTCTTCATAATTTTCCTGAGCAGCTCGAACCTCGTACCGCAGGCATCGCAAATCACAGTTCTGTAGGGATCGCTCGGATCCAAAGGCGGAGGAGGCAAAGGTTCGGCTGTAAACGCCCCCTCGAGTGTTGGTGAGATTAAAGTCGGTGAAACTTCCTCCACTTCGTCTTGATCGATATCCAGCGCATCCTCGGGATCAGTCTCAATTACAACCGAGGCGGACCTTCTTTTGTCCCTCATGTTAGAGAGCCCTTGTCTCACCGTCCCGATCAAGAGGGAGACCAAAATCATCAACAGCGCGGTTGCGAGCCCCATCAGAAGCAGGTTGAATTCATTCTCGTTCAGCCCAAGGGCCATCCTCGCACTCTCAAAAATATTACTCGGGCCGTCATCCAAATTGCCGTTACTCGAAATTTCAATCGAGACCCAATCGCCAGAGGTGGTTCGGACCATGAAGGGAAATACCAAGCCATCCGAAGCGGCAGAGGCAGCGAAGGCACTCCCCGTGGACACCCTGTTCCCAATCCCGATCCACCCCTCGTTTGGATCGATCACGCCCAGGCTTACCACGCGTCCGACGGGGGTGACATGGTCGTATGTGAGAAACAGTATGTCACCTCGCTGAGAGATCTTTGCGTACTCCCCCCCTCGTGCCATGATGGAGACAGAAGCCCCGTTGATGATGTTGAAGCTCTCATCCACTATCATTGCATTCAGCGTAGATTTGTCTGGCTCGCCTTCGAACCAAACGATGGAAACCCTGTCGTCCCCCTCCACATTGGTCACAGCCATTGAGGGCGAAGATCCTTGGACGGCGATAGCCCGTTTGTAATTCCAGGAACCTGCCCCCTCGAGCCCATGCGCGTACCACAGGCCGAGGACAGGTACTGAGGAGGTGTCGTTCCTCGAAGACATGTAGATGAGATGAACCAACTCATCCCCGATTTCAACTTCTATTGGCGCTTCACTTTGAGACATGGTGTCAATTCCTTGAATTACGTTCTCGGTGAGGCTCCACTCACTTGCTGATTGGGGCTCGTTGCCCTCAAGGATGAAAATTGACTCAGAGGGTTCGAAAAGTGATCCACTCGCTATGTCACGGAGATATCCGGCTATGATGATCCTCCCGTCATCCTCATCTAGGTCAACCCCGAAGTAGTCCCCCAGATTCATTGGAAGTGGATTCATGAGGTCTTGTGGAACCGTGGAGGAGCATTGGTCGTCTATCGTGGCGTATGAGACCGTCTCGCTCAATACCCCTGTGCCCGTGACCAGCCTGCGCGTCCAAACAACGTGTGCCAAGCCTCCATCATCCACGGTAGTTGAGATCGACCCGCTCCAGAATCTTTCGAGAGGGGTGCTGCATCGAACTGTTTCCCCATCCTCCTGGATTTTGTAAACGATTATCTGAGTTCCCTCTGAGGCGAGAATTACGCCAGTTTCCCGAAAAGACATCACCGCAAGTGGCGTTTCAGGTTGGGCAATTCGGGCTGGTCTAGAATTCACCTGGGAGTCTTCGATTACGATGGAACCCTCTAACTCGTTGTTGGACCAATCTTCGTCAGCCAATTCCGGCCCCGAAGCAGTGAATCTGTAGTTCATTACACCGGGTCCGTTACCGGGGACTGGGAACTCAATTATCACGGCCTGGCCGGAGGGGAGCATCGAAAGCGACCTTGACGCGACGGGCAGCCATCCAATGCCACCTTCCTCCATCGAGTAAAATGTGACTTCGATGGAGGCGGCGTCTTCAGAGCCCTGATTTTTTATCATGGTGCTGAGAATGAACTGATCACTCGGCGTGGGTATGCTGGGCGTTGTGAACACCCCGCCGTCCAACACATCGATGTCTACTCCATCTGCCAATGGTATAATCTCGAAGTCGAGAGAAATCGTGTTGTCGGATTCGTCGAGCTCCTCTATGGAGTTCAAGTGGTCGATTACCACCTTGACGTCCTTGGTCCCAGGGATGGACGGGCTCCAATACAGTATGAAGGGCACTTGTTCACCTACGGATATCTTCTCTATCGAGGTCTCGAATCTCCGTTGTCCATTCTCATAGAGTGATACCAGGATGTCATTCGCGCCGATGTCTCCCTCGTTTCTGACCTCTCCCCTGACCTCGAGGTAAGAGCCGACACGGGATTCACTTATCGGAATGCCATAGTCGGTAACCTGAACGCTATCCATCAAAATAAGGTTCGGACGAGGAGGGTAGTTGTCAATATCTATCGTTCTCCGTCCAACTTGGCTTAGGAACCCATCGCCGGACACAATCTGGAGGAAAAGGTCGTGCTCGCCCTCCTCGTACTCTTCGGAGTCAATTGAGAATTGGAACTCACCCGTATATCCGCTCCGATTGAGATTCTGGTCCGAGAGCGTGGGCCCATCGACCCAACTCCCGTCATCGATCTTCCATCTGATAACCCCCCCATCGACAGTCGAGTAGGATCCTCTGACCGCCATCGAGCCTGAGGCAGTTGAGTCCTGCTCTGGCTCGGATATCCCAATGTCAAGGAAGCCGATGGGGTGCAAACTCACGTTGGTCTGACTCCTTCTTCCAGACTCATTTGTGGCCGTTGCCTTGAGCTTGACATCGGCACCGTAGTAGTCATTAACGTCTATCTCAGGAATTGGTACTATGGTCGACCACCTGCCTTCGACTAGTGTTACGTTCGTTGTGTTTACGAGTATTGACTTAATCGATTCGATCTTTCCATTCGGCTTCTGTTTCTTGTAGCTGAGTTCTGCGCTTATCTCAACCGCCTGAATTCCGAAAGTACCAGGGTCGCTTTCATTCAGTATGCCGCTGAATGAGTAGTTTCTGCCCTGGACCAACCAATCCCCCCTTGACGGGGATTGAACATGGACCCATTCTGCCCCGCCTGTGATCTGGGTGCATTCACCACCTATCACACAGCGAAAAGCAGCCTCGCCATCGACTATGCCGTAACCATACTGGTTGTTCCATCTATCGTCTATCGAGGGGGCACTGGCATCCCCCCTTTGTTCAGCAGTCTCTTTGATGATATTCTTCACATCCTCTGGCGTGAGGTCACCGTCGTAGGAGAGGAGGAGGGCTGCCAGGCCAGCGACTGCAGGGCAGGCCATGCTCGTTCCGTCTTTGCTCGTATAGCCATCAGAGGCCCTGGGTTGGTCCCCAACTGGTAGTGGGTTTAGTGGCGCGTACTCCGCAGAAATTATGCCGCTACCTGGTCCAACGACATCAGGCTTCAACTCATCTTGGAAGTCATTATCTCCATCGTCTGTTCGAGGACCGTAGTTTGAATAGGAGGCTATACTGTCATCCTCCCTGCTGATTGAGTCATCATCATCAATAGAGCCCACTGTGATCGCCTTGTCAGCAGCACCGACCGACGTTACCCTGTTTTGCCCGTCGTTGCCTATAGCCGCCACAGCAACGACACCGGCATCCACTGCGGCGTTAACTGCTCGCGCATCTGCGTTCTGCCCATCATCCCCTTGGCCGTCGCCTCCGGGGGAATTTATGGAACCAAACGACATGGACATGACATCGATCCCCCTGCTTGATTCATTGTTGCCCCAGTCGGTGTCGACGTTGTTCGCAACCCAATTTATTCCCTTGATGGTCGCACCGGAGTTTGTGGTCCCAATGTCGTTCAGGACCTTAACGTCAACTAGATATGAACCAGGGGAATAACCTATGTTTTCGCGGTCTGAGTCGCCCGTCCCCAATGCGATCCCGGCCACGTGGGTCCCGTGGCCATCTCCGTCGTCAGGATCGAAATTCCCGTCAGAGCATTCGACTTGATTGCTCGAGGTCGCGTCACATCCAGCCACCCATTTTGGGTCATTTAGGTCGCTTGGGGCATTTTCATTGTCTTGATTGGCGTCTGAAAAGTCATCCAGTGAGAAGTGTTCGTTGTCCACGCCCGTATCCAAGATGGCGATCACAACACCGTCCCCCATGTATCCATTGCTCCAGAATGACTGCGGGTAGACATCACTAACTCGAACTTTGGAGGCCTTGGTTGCGATATCCAGGTAAGGTTCCAGTACGTTCTGTTGTTCGATCAGAACCACTCCATCAAGGGAAAGCACGTCATTCAAAGCTGACACTGGGACTCTGTCCACGAGAATCGAATCCAAGATGTCCACGTTGAAGAAGAAGGATCCCTCTGAGATCCATCCATGTCCTCGCAGGGTCGATTTCAATGCCTCTGTGTCCGAGTTTCCGGGGTGCCAAGCGTAGTTTACGACTATTGCGACAGTCATTCTGCCATCTGGGGCCAAAACTGAAGTTGGGGAGATTGACTCTGAAGAGCCGTTGATTATATTCTCCAGACGATCATCCATCCCATCAGAGTTGTGGTCATAGCCATAGGATAGCCACCAACCAGGCTCCTCGACGGGCTCACTAGCGTCCACGGGCATTTCGAATGAGCTAAAGAAATCAGGGCTACAATCGGAAGAGGCGCATTGATCGTCTTGTGTCGAAAGATCCTCAGTGAGAATCGACGCTCCTGCAGACGCGTCCATAATTATAATCAGGAGGGATAGAAAAACCGCCTGTTTCGCCCCGCTGTGTCTCATGCCTGTGTGATCTTCGAAGCAGCCACCGTATAATCTCAACTTCTGGATGCTTCGATGAAGGGGGGTTCTAGGACCTCTGATCATCCTGGAAGGCCTCCAAAATCGGAATAATTTCCCTGTCGTGGGCGAACTGGTTGCTTGGAACCTCTATTGTAGTTGCGTTCGGTAGTTTCTCGGCCAAGAATCCTACTGCACTTCCTGCGTGGAGCGTGTCCGACTCCGCAGTGATCAGTGCTATTCTGGAATTTATTCTGGTTAGGTCGACACTCATTTTGTAGGACCCATTCGAAAGGGCACTCAGCCGAAGCCGCTTCACGTTGGAAGCGAGCAGCGTTCTACGATACCGGATCTTTTGCCCATCATCCTTCAATCTCAGATTTAGGTAGAGAATGGCTGCTCGAATGAGCGGAGGATAAAGGAAGCTGGGCATCGCAATGAGGGGCCTACTCCACAACGGGAAGTCGAAGCTTATGTTCGGGGCCAACAAGGACACGCTCCTGGCGTTGAGAGCCCCCATGGCCAATGCCTCCAGAAGTACGGTTGCACCCAGCGAGGAGGCGAAAAAATCACACTCTGAACTCATTTCAGGTAGTTTCGAGGCGAGTGTCTTGAGGTCCTGGACACTCTGGCCTATGGACATTGTCGACCTACTCGACTCCCTGGTTGATTCTGCACTCCCCTTTTCTCTGGTCTCGATGTAGATAATCATTCTCGAGGGTGCCCATGCCTCAATGATTTCCCTCCAGCCTTCGAAAACGCTGTTCCAACCCGGGACCATTACGACTGGAGGGTTGTTTTGCTTGGTGAGCGGTTTGCAAGTGATAACTCGTAGGCGCCATCCATCCTCAACTTCCACCATTCGGGACTCTGATTCAAAGCCACGGTCGTTTGGCATTGACTTCCAAGGGTCGTCCATTTCACTAGCCTCCGTATTTGTGATCAGACATCGATTAATTGAAATCCGGAGATAGCCATTGCCTTTGGTCGACATTGTCCATCCTAAAGCAACCTGAACCAGGTATCATCGTGATTGTTGGGGTTGCCATGGGTACGGCAGGGGGGGATTAGTGATGAACCTTGGTCCATTAGTGATTAGTAGGGCGGTAACCCTCGGCTGATTTGGCCACAAGACCTTGCTCAATCAAGCCCATGATGTGGGACAGCGTCTGGTCTTCCGATAACATAATTGGGGCATCTGGTGCGTCTTTGTAGGCCTCTTTCGCGATGTCTGCAAGCCTTGTATTACCTTCCTGTATCGCTTCAAGTACTTTCTCATGCCGTTGTTGACGATGTTTGTAAGTCCTGTCAAGCAACCTCCTTGGCGAAGCGCAAACAGGGCCATGGCTTGGAAAAAGCAGCTTTGGATCGATAGCCATCAGACGCTGAAGACTTTCCATGTATTGAGTCATTGAGCCTTCTTTCGAAGGAACTAGAATCGTTCCAACCATGGTAACGTTGTCAGCGGATATGGTGCCAACCCCTGAGGCAAGCGAGACCATGCCAGGACAGTGTCCAGGGGTCTCAATCACAGTCCATGGATGCCCGTCTGAGAGGTCGATGGTCTGACCATCCCTGATCAAGGTCCCTGCCCCCAGCTCCTCAATTGTTTCAGCAGTCCCGAAAATCTGCTGATCTATCAACCTACGAACCATAGTTTGGTCACCTATGTGGTCAGGGTGCCTGTGGGTGTAAAGTGCCCCTCGCAAAGTCTTCCCGTCCTCTCGAAGTTCCGACAATCTTCGCTCGAGAATTTCAAAGCCCTCTTGGTTTTGAACCGCTGGATCTACGACTAAAACTTCCGCCCCCCTGCCGATAATGAAACAATTGGTGTGTGTAGCTGGGGGTAGTGTGGCAGTTGGTATTGGTAGGCACTCTACACCCGGTGCAAATTCGATTTTATGGGGTCCCCTCGGAGGGAGTTCAGACATCTCGGATAATGATCCGATCATACCCTTTCCCTCGACCATCCCCTTGATTATGTCCCTGACGAAGGTGACCTGCGGGGGGGCCATCTTCGCCTCCCCCTTTTCCCACTCAGATAGCAATTCTTCAGGGGCCCACCACTTGAATCGAGTAAATTCACTCCTCCCTGGGGGTTGCTTGGGCTCTAAGGCGAAATTTCCGAAGTCAATGTGGTAGAATCTGTTGGTGTAACGAACGGGAGCGAGAGGGGGCGTGGTCCGCTCGGTAACGAGTGAGGCCAATCCAAAGTCAACGCTGAACAACCCCTGTTCAACCGCATGAGCCCAGATCAAACCCTTATTGCAGAGACCATCTCTCAGGTCATCACTCACCAAACCCCATTGCCCATCGGCTCCGAAGGCGAACCCGGTCTCCTCGGTCAGCTCCCTGAATAGGGCGACTAGCCAAGCACCATCCTTCTCGTTGACTGCTGAATGTTCCCCCTCTGCGTATTCCCTGTCATGCCGTGAGACACCACCGCCTGGAAAGGCCCAGAAACCAGGGAATGTTGGTACCTCGGGGTGCCTAAGGCCCATCAGCATCCTGCCCTCCCCTTCAATTAGCCTTGTTATCACTGCACTCGAGGCAAGTCGCGGCTCCCTGGGGGTGCGACTGGAGTAGCCCTGCATGTCTCCATGGGCCTCATGTGTGGTATCTAACCACTATGTCCACGCGAATGACTCACACGGGAGGGAGGTCCTCAGGTCTCCAAACCTTGCCGGCACGAAGACTACTGTAAACAGACTCAAACACCCTTTGGTCCTCGAATTTCTTGTCGTGTGATCGCTTTGAAAGCGTTCTGAGTGGCATTGACATCCTGAAGTTGCCTTCAAAATGGCTACGATGGCGTTCGAGGTATGCCCAATAAAGCGAAGATATGGGGCAACTTTTCCTCGGGTCAAGGGAGCAGGATTTGCAATAATCCCCCATGCGATTTATGTATGGCGTTCCAGAGACATATGGCTTAGTCATCATGGCATCGCCTAATGCATACGTGCCCATCCCCAAAACGTTTGGCTCCACAACCCAGTCAAATGCATCGATGAAAGAGGCGTGGAACCAATCAGTGAGCTCCCTGGGATTAACATCCAGTAGACTCGCAATGTTGCTTTGCACCATCAATCTAGGGATGTGATGGGTCCATCCGTCCTCCATGACAGACTGGATGGTCTGATCCAAGCAGTTCAGGCCGGACTGCTCCCCCCAGTAGGCCATCGGTAGTGAGCGGTCCTGATTGAGGTGGTTCGGGCTGCTTCGTCTGTAACTGCCGTTGTGGTCGGATTCCCACCAACCGGCATCGTTCCTTGTGTTGAGTGTCTTGTTTACCTCAATATCCTGAAAGCCATTGGTGATTACATGGACGTGGTGGACGTATTCCCTCCAGACAATCTGGCGCACGAACCCCTCGATGCTGTTCAGAGGTGCATCGGCACTCAACACCCGATCGAGCACATCCCTCGGGAGTAGTCTGCTTAGGTTCAGCAGGGATGCCAACCTGCTGTGAAACAGGCCCTTGGAGTGCACGGTCATCGCATCCTCATACCTTCCGAATAGGGGTAGGACTGAGATTGCGTACCCCAAGGCAGCATTGACTTGATCAATCGTTGTTGGCAGGGCTGAGAGATCCGCCTTTCCAGGGTGGCCTGAGAATTTCGAATCTATGAGGGACTCCACCTCCAGGTCTATGTCATCCTTAGGATATACAGGGGGTTCTGGAAGCTCATGCTTTCCATCCCAGGGCGACCTGTTCTCTGAGTCGAACGAATATTTGCCTCCGATGGGGGTGGATCCATCCATCAATATACCCGTTTCTTGCCTGAACTTCTGGTAGAATGGCGCCATTCTGTAGGGTGGCTTTGCCCCTACCGCCTCGATGAACCATTTCATTGGGGTAATCCAACCCCTGTGTGGGTGAACCGTGAGAAGTCCAGAGTCGATTAGAGGCGACAACTCATCACGCGTCGACTTCTCTGCAGCCTTGATCACATGGATGCTGCCAACACTGGCAAATTTTTCGAGCGCGACAGAGTAGTAATCTTTGGTCATGAGGTAGGCAACGGGGTAACCCTCGCTCTGCGCTTCGATTGCGAAGTGCCGCATGTTGGATATCAGCATCGCTATCTTCTGCTTGTGATAGGGCCGGCTAGTGCCTTTGGCCGTCGACTCGATGAGGAGTATCCCAGTCTCTTCAGGAGGAGAATCATCGAAGGGTAGCAGGTTCAGATTGAGCTGATCATAGAGTAGGAATACCCATCTTTTTGGGGTGGCTCTTCCATCATCGCGAAGCAAGGATTGGAACCCCCCTCCTTGCCGGCTGGCAGATAACCTCGGGTGCATTTCCACAGTCAAGGGTTATTCGCCTGTCAAATGAAATGCTGTAATCCTCCATGACCAATTGTCTACAAGGCTAGAACAGGAACCTCTATTTTCCTCGCACCCATTTTATATCTGTGAATAGCGTTTTCCTCGTGGCTCTGGGAGGGTCCGTCGGAGCCGTCCTCAGGTGGGTCGCTGATTCGATCGCCCCTGTCTCTCAGGCACCCATTGCGACGTTATTTGTCAATTTGATCGGCTCATTCCTGTTGGGTGCGATCATGGCGACTTACTCATTGGGTCTCACCTCAAAAGAATCTGTTCAGTTAATCGGAGTCGGCCTCTTGGGGTCATTCACGACAATGTCCACATATGCGCTCCAAACATTGGAGATCGGGAACTCGACTGGCATCGCTTCGATGGCGGTTTACATGTCTTTTACGGCCTTGGGCTGCCCATTTATGGCTCTGGGGGGTTGGAGATTAGCATCCGCGTTGGCATCACACTAAGCCCCAAATTCCGCAGACCTGAATACTGACGGCTTAATGTGAGCGATGTGGCCGTGCTGAGAGCGATCAATCACGAAGTTAGCACCGGAGGCGAAAAATCAGCCATCGATATGCCTGCGATTGGACTCGGAGTTTGGATGATGAATGAGCCTGGCGAGTGCTATCGATCTGTGTCAAACGCGATCTCCATCGGCTACAGGTTAATCGACACAGCAAGGGCATACGGCAATGAGCGAGAGGTAGGTGACGCGGTGAGGGGGTGTGGTGTTCCAAGAGAGGAATTGACCATCGTCACTAAGTTGAGGAGGGTACATGCCACGGGTTATGAATCCACAATCAAGAACTGCAAATTAAGCTTGGAGCTGTTGGGATTGGAATACATCGACCTGTATCTTGTACATGCCCCCCCTGAGGATCAAACTGCACGAGAGCCAGTTTGGAGGGCCATGGAGGACCTTCTGTCCGAAGGAATCGTAAGGTCGATCGGAGTAAGCAACTATGGCATACATCACCTCGACCAGCTAAGGACCCATGCAAACATCCTCCCCTCAGTGAACCAAGTCGAATTGAACCCTTGGATACAGAGGCCGAAATTGCATGAAGCCACTAGGAGTATCGGGGCTCTTACCATGGCATATTCCCCTTTGGCGCGGGGTCAGAAGGCTCGGGACCAACAGTTGGAAAGACTGTGCGAGGGACAAGGTTTCACCGCGCCACAAGCTGCCATAAAGTGGTGCCTGGACAACGGTGCCGTGGTAATTCCGAAGTCTAGCCACCCGGGGAGGCAGCTAGAGAACATCCAATCCATGGAAATCGACATCTCAGGAATAATGGAAGAAGTGAACCGATTAGATTCTAATCATGTCTCAGGATGGGACCCCACGGTGGAGCCATGAACAGCAACGGGGACCCAGAAACGATCGAGGAGGAACTCGAGTTGATCGCCGAGGCTATGAGGCTGGGAATAGACCCCTTTCCTCCCAGGCCCGAGAGAAAACAATCGATGCGATCGGCGTTGGGATGGTTCATGATTATCATAATGGTATCATGGGTGTCTCAGTTTCTTTTCAGGGCAGTTTGAATTCAAGCTAGGCGTTGGTAGTCCCGCCCGGATTCGAACCAGGGTCATGGCATCCAGAGTGCCATATGATGGACCACTACACTACGGGACTTCGGATGTGTCGGTGGATGGTTCCATATTTCAACGAACCCATGAGGAATCAAGCCCGGAACCTTGCCATCAGTTCCTCATGCTTGGCCCTGCTTGGGCGCAGCATGTCCTCACTGAGGTCACAAAGAGGCGTATCTACAAGCCCCTGGTCCTCGTCCGCTGTTGGCATGTCCGTATTGTGATGGAGCAATCCCGTAATGTGCTTCTTGTCCATCTCGGCCCTATGTAGGGCAACTATTGCAGCAGTCGGGTCGTTGTGGTCGTATTCTGAGGACAAGGTCTCGAGCCTCAGTACACTGCCGTCAAACAACTCGACGTCCTCGAAGCTCCCCTCTGGAATGTCCACTTCGTTGAGGGGCTGGAAGTGATGAATGTAGTCGACACCATGCAACTCCTCAGTTTGGTCCTTGACGTATCCATATGACTTGTATGACTCATCATTGTTTGCGAATGTAACACAGGGGGAGATGACGTCTATCACTGCCATCCCGTTGTGGCTGAGCGCGGCCTTCATCAGTGCCGTGAGCTGCTTCTTGGCCCCTGAGAAGGAGCGGGCAACGAATCCGCAGCCAAGATTTATCGCCAATTTGCACATGTCAATTGGAGGTTGCTCGTTGGGCGAGCCTTTCCGTTTCTTGGAGCCCTTCTCAACCGTGGCAGAATACTGGCCCTTGGTGAGGCCGTATACACCATTGTTTTCGATGATGTAGACCATGTTCAGGTTCCTCCTGATGGCATGGATAAATTGCCCTATTCCGATGCTCGCGGAGTCCCCGTCTCCAGACACTCCGAGGTAAACTAGGTCCTTGTTGACCATGTTGGCACCTGTAGTGACCGATGGCATTCTGCCATGAACTGTGTTGAATCCATGTGACTGCCCTAGGAAATACGCCGGAGTCTTGGAGGAACAGCCGATGCCGCTCATCTTGGCTATTTTGCTAGGCTCTATGCCGTTTTCCCAGCACGCTTGTATGATTACCCCTGAGATCTGGTCGTGACCGCAGCCCGGGCAAAGGGAGGAAGCCCCTCCAGTGTAATCGCTCTTCGGTCTTTCAATAACGTTGAGTTTGATCACTTTGCTCATGATTCCACCTCCACAAGTGCGTCGAGTATCAGGTCCGAATAGATCCTGGCCCTCGGGGGCATCCCGTCGGAAAATGCAACGCTGGTTATCTTTGGTACCAGATTTATGGGGAGCTCCTTCCTCAGCACACCATACAATTGCCCATCCCTGTTTATCTCGAGAACGACCACCTTGTTGTGGCTGTCTATGAATTTCTCTACGTCTGGGTGAAGGGGCAGTGCCCTGACTCTACATTGACTCACCTTCAGCCCTGTTTCCTCGATCATGTCGTCAATCTCTTGGATAGTGTTCTCCATAGACCCCATGTAGATTATGCCAACATCCTCCTCGGGCTCCTCGCGGATCACAGGTGCAGGAAGCACCTTCCTAGCATTGAACAATTTAGTCTTTAGCCGCATCATGAGTTTTCTGTAAACTTCCGGGTCCTCGCTGTAGATCCCGTCCTCGTCATGCCCAGTTCCTCTGTACAAGATCGGGTCCAAGCCCGATCCGGGGAGGGTTCTGTAGGGAATCCCATCACCATCGATGTCCCTGTATCTGCCATAGTTCTCAATCGCGGCCATCTGTTCGGCCGATCTTACCACCTTGCCCCGGTCGATTTGCTCATCAGGATAATCAAAACCTCTGCACACCCAGTTGTTCATCCCCAGGTCTAGGTCCGAGAAGCCAAACACTAGTGTTTGGAACCTCTCAGCATAGTCGAAGGCCCTCCACCCAAATTCAAAGCATTCCTCCACTGTGCCGGGAATCAACACGATGTGTTCCGTGTCCCCGTGGCTCGCTTCTCTGAGTAGGTTCAAGTCCCCTTGTTGGGTTCTTGTTGGAAGCCCCGTAGACGGGCCGACCCTGTTTACGTCCCAGATCACCCCTGGGACCTCTGCGAAGTATGCCAAACCAATGAATTCCGACATCAATGAGATGCCCGGGCCCGAGGTACAGGTCATGCCCCTGCCACCGGCCCATCCGGCACCGACCACCATTCCAGCGGCCGCCAACTCATCCTCGGCCTGTACCACGGCGCAAGTGGACTTCCCGTCCTCAGTCCCCCTCAACTCAGGAAGCCAGTGGATGATGCCCTCCGCAAGTGATGATGAAGGCGTAATTGGGTACCATGAGAGCATGTTTATCCCTCCGTAAATCGATCCTAGGGCAGTAGCCTCGTTTCCCTCAATCAGGAACGTCCCCTCCTCCTTTTCTCGCCCCTCGACCGCATGTGGGCATTGCCATTCGATGCCCTCCTGAGCAATCTTCCTGCCTTCATCTATTGCTCTCAGATTGACCTCCACAGCCGATGCCTTTCCTTTGAATTGCCGATTCACAGCCGTTTCGAGAGCACTTTGGTCGATTCCAACGAGGTGCTGGATTACGCCCACATAATACATGTTCGCGATCATCTTCGCCATTTTCGGGCTTATGGACCGTGCTAGCTTGGTCATCGGAAGTCCAAACACTAGACAATCATCACGATCGACTGGCAACTTCACGTTCTCGTTGAAGATGATTATAGAACCGGATTCAACCTTCTCGATGTCCTTGTACCAGGTGTCGGGGTTCATCAGGACCTGTATGTCGGTCTTGTCCCCCGGCGCTTGGTATCCTCTGTCTGATGCACGTATGATGAACCAAGTCGGAAGGCCGGATATGTTGCTTGGGAATAAGTTCTTTCCGCTCACCGGAACGCCCATCTCAAACAGCGCGTTGAGGAGAATAAGGTTCGAGGACTGAGAACCAGTCCCGTTGGCGGTTGCGACATTGATCACGAAGTCATTTATTGATACGTCCATTTCGGGAATACACATCCTTGCAAGCGCACACGTGCAGCACGAGCGAGCCGCGGTGATGTGCAAGGGACTTGAGCATTGCTGTCGTAGTCCCGACCTCCTACAATCTCAAATCCGATTCAGACACCCGTCATCTTTTCATCTCCCACACTTGCCGAAGGGCCATGCCGTCCGCCGCAGTGAGGGACTCAGTCGCAAAGTCAAAGGCTCTTATGGAAGATGGGGACTACATTGCAGCTCTCTCAACTTTGCGGACCTCCTGGGATCCGAAGCTAGGAAAGGGCGACCGAGTTCTTCTGGTTAGAACTGCAGGAATCGTCCACATGACATGGGGACAAAATGACGAGACGACTCGAAGGTCATCATGGAAGGAATCGAGAAAGAGTCTTGAGCGCGCACTGAAAATGGACCCAGGAAATAAGGAAACGAGAAGGCAGTTGAATGCCCTGATGTCCATGATGGACGAAGCCGGCGTGCAAGTTGGTAGGGGTTTCTCAATTTTCGCAAATGGGGAGCCCACTCCTTTCGGGTTGTTGGCTATGTTCCTATCTGGAATTGTCCTGTTGGTAGTTATCGGCCAAGGTAGAGAGCTGATATCGGGTTTCGATGATGACGACAACTCCCAGATTGTAGAGGGAGACAGCGTTAGGCTAACTGTGAGTTACTACCCCCAATTGGGCAGTCAGAAGGTCACCAGCGAGATTGACATACTACTCTACCCCGAACTAGCGCCATCACATGTTTCCAGCTTCGTCAAACATGTAAGCGATGGGGCGTACGACCAGACAATCTTCCATCGGATCATAGACGATTTCATGATCCAAGGCGGAGACTTCGAGAACTCCGACGGTACAGGCGGTTATGCTGCCAGTTTCTATGGCTACTGCAACGGTGATCAGGAGTCGAATGCAGCGGCTTGCTCTTACACTCAGTACACCCTCCCGGATGAAGCTGACAACGGACTTAAGCACGAGCCATGCACAATTTCGATGGCAAAAACCAGCTCGCCCAACACGGGCGGAAGCCAGTTCTTCTTGATCCCAGAGGACAGCACTCCAAGCTGGCTCGACGGGCAACACACCGTTTTCGGAAGAATAGTCTCTGGGTGCGAGGCAGTTACTAGCATCAGCGAGGTCCCAACTGGCAGCAATGATCGCCCAACAAACCCAGTCAATCTTGAATCAGCTGTACTGCTTTGATCCATTCCCCCGGCATCTTCAATTGCCACCCACTGGAGGGGCCCACGATGGGCGACACTTTGCCGTTTGACTCTAGAAGACAATTTGAAAAGTCAGATGGCTCAACCGCCCATTTCGCATCTATTCAGGCGCTCGAGGAAGCCGGGCTGTGTAGGATCCAGGACATGCCATACACCATTCGAATCCTGCTAGAGTCCGCATTGAGGCTGTGTGATGGCCGGCTGATCAATGAAGACAACATCAGAGACATCGCGTCTTGGGCGCCAGATTGCGAGAGGGGGGAAATACCATACAGGCCCAGCAGGGTCCTGCTCCAAGACTTCACGGGCGTTCCCGCAGTGGTTGACATAGCCGCCATGCGGGACTCGATGGTAGAAATGGGGGGAGATCCAGACAGGGTGAACCCCCAGGTGCCCGTCGACCTCGTCATCGACCACAGCATACAGGTCGATGCATCTGGTTTGGTGCCTGATGCGCTGGAACTCAACCTCGAGTATGAATATCACAGGAACATGGAGAGGTACTCATTCCTGAAATGGGGACAATCCTCCTTCAAAAATTTCCGGGCAGTCCCCCCTGGAAGGGGTATAGTACACCAGGTGAATCTTGAATGGATAGCAACGGTCGCTAGAGAGGAAAATGGCCTCTGGTTACCAGATTCTTTGGTCGGCACGGATAGCCATACTACGATGATCAACGGACTGGGGGTACTCGGCTGGGGAGTCGGAGGAATTGAGGCGGAGGCAGTCATGCTGGGACAGCCAATCTACATGCTCCTACCTGAGGTGGTAGGAATGGAGTTGACTGGCACATTGGGCCCAGGTGTTACTGCTACCGATATGGCTCTCAGAATCGTAGAGATGCTTAGACAGCACGGGGTCGTTGGACGTTTCGTTGAGTTTTACGGAGAGGGTCTCGATTCCCTCAGCCTACCTGATAGGGCCACCATCGCAAATATGGCCCCGGAGTACGGCGCGACCTGCGGATTCTTCCCTCCGGACCAGGTTACGATGGACTATCTGATATCTTCAGGGAGGGGCCATGCAACGGTTGAGGACATTAGGCGCTACCTAATGGCAAACTCTCTGTTTAGGGCGGAAACCTCACCTGTCCCGAAATTCACGTCATCATTGAAACTCGACCTGTCAACAGTTGAGCCCTCAATGGCTGGTCCGAAGCGACCACAAGACAGGGTTCAACTAAACGGCATGAGAGAACATTGGAGGAACTCACTGACAGCACCACTAGGCCACTCTGGACATGGGGTAGACCCTGCAGACACATCGAAAACCCAAATCCTAAGCGATAGGGAATCATCTCTCAGCCATGGGTCTGTGGTGATCGCTGCGATAACCAGCTGCACGAATACCAGCAACCCATCTGTGATGGTCGGAGCAGGCTTGCTCGCAAGAAACGCTGTTAGAGCAGGCCTTTCTATCAAGCCGTGGGTCAAACCGAGCCTCGCACCAGGCTCTAGGGTTGTGACGGAGTACCTTGAAGCTGCAGGCCTCGACGAGGATCTCACAAAGCTCGGATTCAGCACAGTGGGCTATGGATGCACTACCTGCATAGGAAACTCTGGGCCCCTGGATGATGACGTGGAGCTTGCGATCGACACGGGGGATCTAGTGGTCGCTAGTGTACTCTCTGGAAACAGGAACTTCGAAGGCAGGGTCCATGCAAAAGTGAAAGCGAACTATCTCGCAAGCCCCCCATTAGTCGTCGCATATGCGATCGCAGGTCATCTCGACATTGACTTCACCACTGATCCAATTGGACAAAACAAGAGTGGTCAGCCGGTGTATCTGGCAGACATTTGGCCATCAGATAGAGAAATTTCAGAGGTCGTAGCGAAAGCAATTACTCCAGAGATGTACCGTGAGCGGTACTCAGACGTTCTTTCAGAGCCGCGGTGGGAGGCGATCCCCGCACCGGACACAGGGCTGTACGATTGGGACCCAAATTCAACCTACGTCAGAAGGCCAACCTTCTTGACCGACATACCACAGGAAATCACCCCCATTCGACCAATCATCGGGGCCCGTCCGCTGCTAGTGCTTGGCGACAGTGTTACGACGGATCACATCAGCCCTGCTGGGGCGTTCTCAGCATCATCCCCCGCGGGGGAGTATCTTCAACGACAGGGGATAGGTCCAGCTGAATTCAACTCATATGGGAGCAGGCGCGGGAACCACGAGGTCATGATGAGAGGGACGTTCGCCAATGTAAGGATCAGGAACAAGTTGGCTCCTGGCACAACAGGCGGCTATACAACACACATCCCATCAAAGGAGGTTGTAACGGTCTTTGACGCTAGTGTGAGGTACAAAGCCGAGGCGACCCCGCTCATTGTGATCGCCGGGAGTCAATATGGGACTGGAAGCAGCAGGGACTGGGCTGCGAAGGGACCACTCCTGTTGGGCATAAAGGCAGTAATCGCCACCTCCTTCGAGCGCATCCACAGGTCCAACTTGGTGGGCATGGGCATCCTTCCCCTCACTTTCCTTGAAGGAGAGGGCCCTGAAATCCTAGGCCTTGATGGGTCGGAATCCTTTGATATCCCTTCAAACCTCGCCACGAAGCCAGGCCAAAACATCACGATCACTGCAACTAAGGAGGAAGGAAAGCCAATCACTTTCGAGGCCAAGGTGAGGCTCGACACTCCCGTTGAGGTTGAATATTTTCAAAATGGTGGAATCCTTCAAACCGTTCTGAGGGGCTTGGCAAAGGGGTTGTAGCATTGAAATCCAGACTCGTCTTTAGGAATGACAGCTACGAGATAACAGCGGTAGTGGAAGGGCCTGAGGCCTGGGTGAAACACTTCGCGGGCCAGATAGGCCTAGACGTTGAATCTGGTTGGCTCATGGAACTATCAGGGAGTAGAACATCAGCTCCAAAGGGGCGAAATGGGGAGCAATATACTCTCCCTGGGCCAACACCGGATCCCTCGAAAATTCCATCGGTGATCAGGGAAATAGGGTCGTTTGACCCTACTGATGAACTCGATTCCAAGGCCCCCCCGGACCTTGATAAGGATGAACTCAGGACCTTCATTTCTGAGATGCCAGAGCCACAGATCCCCCCTGACTCGATATCGATGGACCCACTCACGGAGGAGTGGCTCAGGCTTGTGATGGCCATTCTTGTGACAGAGCACGGTCTCTCGTCCACGTCACCTCAGAGTCTGGCTGACTTGCTTTCTGAGAGAACAACGCTCGACGAAATCGCGATTAGCCTAGCATTGAAGCGCCTATGGGCTTCAGGGAAGGTGGACAGAATCCTAACAGATACTGGTGACGAGTACGCACCTTCACCGTCTTGGATACAGGTCTACAGGGACTGACGTCAGGCCGTTTCAACGTCCATCCGGCGGCAAATAATAAGAGACCATTGCTACTCCCCCAAGCCATGCGCAGCGCAGCCCAGGCTAGGAGAAATAGAGATATGAGGTTCAAGGCAATCACCCTTGTGACCATGATGGTGTCTATGACCATGCTGAGCCTTGTGCCAGCTGCCAGTGCCTCACAGATCACGCAGTATGCTGTCCAGCGGGACCCACACTATGTCGACACAGGGGACCTGGACTGCGACGGGGACAATGACATCGTTGCGTCCAGCAGCATGGGCTTCTACCTCACTTCAATGTTCAATGACGGTCAAGGAGGCTTCCCTGACAGGCAGGACATATTCATCGCAGGCGGAGTAGGCGACTCACAACGTCAAAACATCTTCCAAACCGCCAACAGCCAACAAATCCAGATTGCAGACATAGACGGGGACCAAATGCCAGACATCGTATACTTCCAAGAGAACGTCAGATTCGTTGGAGAGACCTTCGTCAGGCCCGCCAACCTAACGGTTATGTGGGGGGAGTGCAACAAGAATACACACCAATGGGACCGCGATATCATCGAGATACCTTCTCATCCGTTCAGCCAAGGGATGGATATCGGCGACATCGATGACGATGGGGATGACGATATCGTTCTAGCAACCATGACCCCGGATGGCGGCCAGACCTATCTCGAGGTCTTCAAGGGGCCAGATCCCGGGCCTCAGGCAGACCAGACCATCCTGGTTCCCGCCCCGACCTATGGCCACTACAGCTACATAGAACTAGGCCAGTGGGGCGAGGATTTGGCACAGGACCCATTCACTGGACAGACCCTGCCCGGTGAGTGCGAGGATCTCGATCTCTGGGTCCTGAGAACCCCGAGGTTCAATCCAGGTGCCGGCTACTCCGTTGGCAACTACGATAACATGACAGTGCTCGAGTTCGATTGCGTCACAGGACTGTATGCTGATCCGAACGTCGGGGGATCCGCCGCTGCCGCCGTCCACGACTTCACCCTAGATGCCGAGCATGGGTACGAACTGCAGATCGATGTGGAGGATACGGATGACGATGGCATCGTTGACATGGTCGCAGCAGTTGATGGGATCGAAGGCAGAATCAGCTACGCAACCCGATCTTCAGTGGGTTCAAACTGGGACACCAGGAATTATATCGCCCTTGGCAATTACAAGGGCGCCTCCATCACAATCTCCGATGTCAACGGAGATGGCAACATGGATTTCTTCATACCCACGGAGCTGACGCTAACGAGACTACAGGACTCATCCTCCAGGAACCAGACATACACGACAGTCGAGAATCTGAGAGAATTGAACAGCGTCGAGATCATTCTGTCTAACGGGCAGGGCACAGGGTACCTATCTCCGATATCATTCGATGTCGGAAGAAGGCCAACCGTCGCTGAACCAGCGCAACTCAAGGGGGACGACACAACCGCTCAGGAGATCATAATCGGACAGAGGGACTACTCCTACCGGTTCGGGAGTGGCGCCATGTGGATGGATAGCCTAGGTTGGCCAGGGGCAGGGGATTTCCTATCTGTCCTGACCCTCGACAATCAGGACGTCGCGATCGATGGCTTGACCATCGCCCCTGCCTCCACAGATCCTGCGACTGGAAACGCCCAACTCGGCGAGGGGACACGATTTGTCAATGTCACACTGATGAACACAGGGTTGAACCCAGTCAGTGGTTCAGTAGACCTCGACCTCTCGGTGAAAGAGGTCGCTGGCGGAGTCGACACGGTAGTCTACTCGAACGACTTCGATGGCAACATCGACAACACGAATTGCTCTGCGTGCAATTGGGTGGGGGCGTCATACACCTCTGACTTCGCTCCAGGGACATCCTGGCATGCCGAAACCAATTCCACCGCCGCCTCGGAAAACGTCTCGACCTATGAGGCCGACCACAACCCAACGACCTACATGTGGGCAGGGCTCGACTACAACGGTACTGCAGAGAACAACTCAGGGTACTTTAACAACATGGACGAGGCGTTCATACTGCAGGGTGTTGACCTCACTGGAGCCGACGCTGCGTTCCTCGACGTCTCCATACTTTGCAGCGTTGCCTTCACGAACCTCTTCCTAGCGGAACCCTACGTCGTACAAGAGAGGTGGCTCTACGAGGACTCCTGTGGAATCGAGGCATTCTCAGAGGGCCGTGGATGGGAAAGCGTTTGGTTCCAGGGGGGGTATGACCTCGATCGATACTTCAACCTCCTACAACTGAACCAAGACCCCGAGCTGGAAATCAAAAACTTCGCCATTTACCCCCAATACATAACCGATTGGACCAACTACTCAGAGGGTGGCACCGATGATGAGAACCTGAACACTGAAGAGTCCATTGACCTCACGCCATATGCCGGAGAGGTAATTGACCTAAGGTTCCGATTCAGAAGCGGCCTCTACGGGTCAGTCGGGACAACGGACACCTCCTACGACACGGGCCTAGACGGATTCGCGTTCGACAACATCACAATCCGAAAAAGGAACACCGTCTTCGGATTGGAGCAATCAGTCACCCAGCAGGTGAGCTTCCAACCACTCGCGGCCGGAGAGGAGAGGGAGATCACACTCTCGGCGGACTTTTTGGACGACACCACGTACTACATCAGCGCCGCTCTGACCAACTTCAATGGCTTCACCGACCAGGACCCAATAAACGACGCTTTGAAGTTCCAGACCACCGTCAAGAACCTCTATGATCCAGGGCTGGCGGCTGATCCATTCATCGACTTCGAGCCCGGGGTTCGTTATGCATCGGCGGAATACCCGATAGACATCAGGGTACAGAACTTCGGCAACACCATCACCAATTGGACTACGGAGGCAGAGATATTCAATGCACTTCCCGACCTAACTGCCATCGAGGACTTCTCGGGAGTCAACCCGATATGGTCAGATGACGGGAACGAAAATGGAAGCAGGCTGGACGATTCGACCACCTCAAACCAGGTTCTCCCACAAAACCAAGGGGTCTTCAAGAACTACGCATACTGGCTCGGAGACCCGGATGTCGGTTATGGAGACAATTGGAATGAACCGATGTCAGTCGGGCCTGTCGGAGTCGGTCAGACCGACTCCGACTATACCTACGTGTCCTGGGACTACTACGCCGAGGGCGACTACCTAGTGGACCAGTTTGGGAATATCCAGGCAATTAGAGACCAAGCGGCTCTGTTCATAGAGTGGACGAAGAACGGACAGTCATACAACGGCCTGGTGCAAGGCTCATGGGTAGACCTCAATGAGAATGGCATCCAAAGGACCAACCCCGAGGACCCCCAATTCCATGCATGCGAAGACTTCGACAACGATGGAAACTACGATGAAGCTGAGTACTTTGGCGACTTTGGAGACCGAGGGTACTACACATGGTTCGACTCTGAACAGATCGTCAAGTCAGTGGTCTTGGACCTCACTCACATAATCTTGGAGAACAGGACATCCGACGAGCCAGCGTTCTGGAGGGACGAATGCACGTCACTGAGGGGCTCCGATGTAACCCTGACTTGGAGATTCATATCCAACGGGGATGGTGTAAACGGCAACGCGGGCCTGGCTGGCTTTGCCATAGACAACATTCGATTCGAGGAATTCACATTCGAGGACGATGGCAGCTACAGCGCAGATGTGACCGGCCTGGACTCCCAGCAAAGTCAGATCGTGAGCCTAGGGAACCACAACTTCGACTCCGGGCTGTACAGGATCGATGTGCGGACTATCTTCGATAACAACGACCCAGCCCAGAAATGGTACCTCGCAGAGGAAGTCAACCCCAGCAATAACTTCTCAAAGGTCCAGTTCAGCATCGATAGCGCAGAAATCACATTGCTGCAGCCAAACGTTCTGGACTGCGTCGGAGATGTGACCTACGAGTGCGTCTACCCAATCAGCTCCACCACGGCACACACATTCTCACTGCCTATCCTCAACGGAGTCATCGAAGGCGTGTATGAAGTAACCATGTCAATCGTCGACACGACCACGGGACAGATGGTCTGGCAGGCAACAGCAGACAACGGACCCTTCGACCTGGTCCCGCACCAGAGATCCTTCGCAAACTGGACACTCGGTAGCAATGCCCTTGTGGGGTCCACTGGAATGTTCAATTCCTGGGAACCCGGAAGGGCCTACAACCTGAGTTGGGGGGCCCAGTTGGTATCAGACGGCTCAGAGAACGGAAACAAGAGATACTTCGAAATCACGTTCATGGACGAGATTGACGTAGCCATACTCTCAAACCCAACCGACCAGAACCGGCTGCAGAGGGTAAAATCCGACCTAGAGGCAATGGGGATGACTTACACCCAGTTCAGAACCAGTGAATGGGAGTCCTACGTCACCGAGGATTGGACAGGAGTCTACCAGAAGGTACTGCTCCCATGGCAGACCGACTACAACGCTGCCTACGGCGACTACTACCAGAAGCTCAGCGAGGTTCGAGCCAGCGGCCTCTCTGTGATAGACGTCCTTGACGACTTCATGGTAAACGGGGGCACGCTCCAAGTCCATCTTGGCCCTTACAGGAACGACTACGTCCCCGACAACCTACCGTTCGGAATGGACATACAGGAGAGAAACCCCGCGAACTCCTCGATAAGGTTCGACTATGACGACGTGCGGGTAATCGACCGATACCACCCCCTCCTAGGGGGCGTCGACCTGACTGCGCTGCAGGGCGTGCATGGCGGACAATATGTTGCTATGTCGGGCTTGGACATCTCACAGGTCCTTCCCAACCAGATCCCATCTGCATGCGGGGGCAGGATATCAGATCCGCTAGGCACATTCCACAGCCTCCTTGGAAGCGTCGAATATGGTTCACAGTCCCTCCTGAGCCTATGCAATAGAGGCAACGGGGGCATGATTGTCACAACGATGGACGTTGAGAACCCAAGCTTCTCCGAGCCGTATGGGGGGCAGACAATGCCACTTCTATCGAACATGCTCGGGTACTCGGTCACGCCATACCCCATGGACTTTGGAATTGCGGGCGACACGTTCGACCTCACGATCAACGGAATCTCCCCCTCGATCAACACTGTAACGAAGGCGTACAACACCGTCTACATCAAATCCAACTCGGAACTGCAGTTCAGTTATGTCTCGGACGTTTCGGATCTCATCGCAGACTGGACACTCGAACCTGGTGGGGAGGGCTCTGTAACCGGTTGGAACAACGAGATAGTCGATCCCGGTGAGTTCTCTCACGTCTCACAGACCTCAGCGGAGATACCCACCCTGGGGTCCTTCTGCGTCGAGAGCACATTGTCCTCCACAGGCTGCTTTATCGGCGCCGAGTGGCTGTTGACCCTCTATCTCCATGACGCTGAGGGCCACACCAGGATGACATACGTCCGACTCATCACCAATGACACACTCGCTGATGAATCAGACCCCACAGCATCAATCGACCTCGTTGAGGACTCCCTGACTGACGAGTTCGTGTCAGAGGACGGTACAAAGACAGTCGCAGGAACAGAATGGGATGTTTACAGGGTCCGACAAACCCCAACTGGGGACATAACCCTGTCTTTCTCAGGAGCAGAGAGCAGCGATGCCGATGCGCCCGAGGGAGAGAGTGGCATTCAGATGTACTCCTGGAGAGTCTACTTCGACTATCCAGTCACGTCCCAACCAAGCCTCGATGGCCATGTCTTCGATATTCCCGCAACTGCCGGCGGAGACGCATTCAGCTACACCTTCAGGAACATCACGAGCGACGGCACCCTTGAGAACCAGATCAGGCTGGAACTGATTGTCTACGACAAGGCAGGGAAGTCATCCCCCAAGGCGAGGATGTACTTCGTTGTGGTAGGCGAGGATTTCGGTGACGAACCACCAGTCGTGACCTTCAGCTCCCCGAAGCCGAATGACTCACAGACAGAGGATCGAGTCACCATCAGCGGGTCTGTGGTGTCAGGGGCTGAGAACTCAGACGTCAGAATACAAGTTGCGCTTGCGGACGCCTTGATACTGGACCTATCCCCAACGCCCAAGGCTACACAGAAGCAAATCGGCAAGTACAACGAAACTGGCCTATTAGGCGATGGATCAACGTTCTCGATCACCCTGGACATCTCGGACCTGTACTCAGAGAGCGAAGGGGTCCTATCCACGGTGTACATACGTGTTATCGAGGGGGATGGGCTGAGATACACGACCACAACGAGTGAGGACATTTACTTGCTCAAGAGGAGCAACGACCCATGTGTGAGGGACCCATCCGCAGCCGGCTGTGACTCGGAGGGACAGGGCATCGGCCTCGTGATTCCAATCGTGGGCGGCCTTCTGCTAATACTAGCAATTGCAGGAGTCACCATAGCAATGAGGGGCAGAGGAAAGAGCGCGATCAGCGACGAAATTCAGTCATTCCAAGGGGTCCAAGATCTGGATCCTGTGGAAGCTTACGTCCAACAAATGGTCGGCCAAGGATACCCAGAGGACTACGCAAGGCAATATGCCAAGGACTATTATGCCAACTTGAACAAGAAGTGAGGGTCTAATCAAGCTCAAATGCCGTGGACCATTTGCGTGGGATTCGTTGCCCATCGGCAACGATCCTCTCATGGCGCTCGAGCCATGCGGGTGGCCTGTAGGTCAACATCTTCTTGTGTAACCTGCCACTTCTGACGTTCTCGGGGATGCATGTTCCCCCCGAGGCCATCTCTATGTCCAGGGCCCTGTCTAGATCAGTTGCATTCCTGTTCATCCACCTGAACAGAGGCTCTGAGGCACGTGTCAGGGTGTAGAAGGCCACTAGGATAGTCAAGAAAGTGGCTACCTGCCCTCTGGCCCCATAGGAGGAGAGCGAAGCAGACGCGATGAATCCTATCATGAACACGAATGGCGCGATTATGAAAAACAGAAAATAGGTCTGAGAAACAGGCTTTTGGTTACGATATGTCCCAATTTTTCCCCATCTTGGGTGATTGGGGTCCTGAGGCTTGAAAATATCACCTTCCTTCTCCTTCGAGGCTCTCTTTAGATTTCTTCGGAGTTCCTCAACTCTCCTCTTCTGCGATGCTGAAAGGCTCCCCTCTTCATCCGGAGGTATCTTGCCTGCCACCATCGAAGCCTTGTCATATTCTCCGTATCTCAATAAAATTGCTGCTTGTTCAATATGGGGGACCATGGACTCCTGATTTACAGCGCTGTAATCTGACCACCACTGGAGCGCATCCTCCATCATTCCAAGGTGGTCCACCAGGATTAGGCCCCCTAGGGCCCATGCCTCATCCATCGTAGGGTCACATTCAACAGACTTTCGAAGGCACCTAAGCGCATTCGCACACTGTATGAGAGTCGGGTCAATTGGCCTGCCACGACTTCTGGGCGGCAGATTGAGATCAGCTGCCTCTACCCATAGTAGCGCATTCCCAGGCTCTTCTTCCAAAGCGGAATTTATGCTATCCAGGGCCTCTTCTCGAGACTGACTCCCCTTGACCTCCTTGATCCAATCTAGGTCATACCTGTCGCCATCCATCGGGCCGGCGAGGCGAGACTGAACGATGAATGCTCCTATCTCGGAGGTTTCCTGCCCTGCTTTCCCCTGCCCCTTACTCTTGGGGGGAATGATCTCTGTTTCGACTTCGATCCTCCTGACATGGGTCTTTCTCTCTTAGAGGCTCTTCTCCCCCCATGTCGTCCTGATTGCTGGCGCCTAGGCCTTTTCGGACCGTCAGAACTTCGATTTCCAATCGAACGCTGCCTTTCTGGCCGCCCCTCCCCGCAATTCGTGCACTTCCAGGTTTTAGAGTTCAATGTTCTACATTTTTTGCAGACCCATGTTGGAAGGGCCATGTCAGACCGTTCTCGTCTTTTCCCCCTATTTTTCGCCTGCCTTACCATGGAAGTTTTCGAGCCACCTCGTCGATTTTCACGAACCCGGCCCTTTCGATTGGCCGATCTGGTAATTTCAACGGGCGCACCCGTAGCGGAAGCAGGGTCGATGCTCTCCGACAGAGTAACGTGAATTATGCCTGAGTTGACGCTGCCTATGACTGAATCAACCCTTCCGACGCTTCGCCCTCCCTCGATCCGAACCTCCCAACCAAGACCCGGCGCAACTCCATCGAATTTGACCAATAGACCTCCGAGATGAGACATTGAGACTATGCGGCCCCTGACTGTCATTGTTCCTTCCTGTGACCCCTACCATACATGAATGCAGCAGCAAGAATTCCCATAAAGGACGAGTAAAGAGGGAAAGGAACGAATCCCGTCCCACTGTCTCCTCCATCCTCTGGTGACTCTCCGAGAGGCGGTTGATAGAGTGCAGATGTGGAGTTCAAACTCCTTTCCGAAATTGAGCACATTCCCGATGAGTCACACCCTTGGACGGTAACCGTGTAGGCTCCGGGCTCAAACAACTGGAAGTCTATTGGCCCCACCGACCATGAGTTCCCAGTAGACTGCACAGATCCGACATTTTCCCCATTGATGAACATTGCAAACGTCACATCCTCTCCATCTGGGTCGCTGAACATACCGTTCATTACCCATTCTGTTCCAGTCCATCTGGATTCAAGAATGCTAAGTATGGGGGGAGACCCGATCTTCTGAAGAAAAATATCGCTTTTCTCGATGCGTTCGTACACCCCTGTTCCTGAGTACTTGAACCAGACATTCAATGGCCCAGGTGTGGCAATGCGGGCGTCACCAGAAAAAAATATCTCCTGACTTAGGTTAACTTGGCCCAAGGTGACGACCTCATCATAGTATGTCGGGCCGTCTCCACCCCACTCCAGCCCCACAACAACCTCTACATCAAGCAAGACTTGGTTTGTGGGATGGGTCGTCGTTATGTTGGTGAACACTAACTCCAAGTTGTCATGAACATCCGAGGAATTTGATGGAGTGTTGACTAGGAACCCCCTCATTACGTGAAAATGACGTGTTGGTGTTGATTGGCCAGCTGCATCCACAGCCGAGCAAGCAACCGTGGTGAAATCCACATCTCGACCGATTGTAATCACAATTGATCTTGACTCTGTCACAAGATTTGACTCGGACTCCTCCTCATAGCAAAACAGATCCAAGGTAGAGACGGCATCCTCGTCTGAGAACCATGCTGCGACCTCGCTCCATTCCCCGATCACAATCGAAGTTGGGTCAGAGGAGGAGAATTTCGTGCTGAATAACCATGTGGTGCCGTTCTCAGGAGCGATCGGCGTCCAAATTGGGAACTCGTCAACAGAAGGCGGGATGGTTGTGAGATCAAAGAATAGGTCTTCTCCCGCAGGCCAAAATGAATTTGGCCTATCTGGCATGATCGTCAGAACCAACCCTCCTAGCTCGTTGTATGCGAAGGTGGCTACAGAGGAACCATCGCCTATACAAGACCCTCTTAGGGGCGTCGCCGTGCCGCCGTGAAGTAAATCCCTTCCCTCGCACTCCTCAAATAAAGAAACCCTCATCCCCTCAACATATGGTGCGGTGACAGTGTAGGTTGCTCTGGAGATGTTTGAGGTGTTCATCGCCAGAGTTAGTGTTTCCAGGGACTGTATATTGTGGAGGTCCACCGTTCCAAGTAACATCAACTCGATCCTACATTCATCGACATTGACCACATCCGTGTCGCAATCTCGGGCATTCCCTGGGGAAACAGGCACCTCATAGCAATCGCTGCTACCGAAGCTAGTGCAAGACCTGACTGATTCGTGCCGCTCTGGAACCATGTTCCATTCATCGATGGAAACACCGTCTTCCACCCAGGTTGCATTCCGCCAATCAACCGCAGGGCCGCCTCTATGATGTTCCCCATCCCTGACGCCTACCCTAGTCATCGTGTATTCGACACAATCAGCAGCTACGGCTCGGACAGCCTCTCTTTCATCAGAAGAAAGCCACCCATCCCCGCCGCTCGGGATCAATCCATCCAACAAGCCGTCCAAGAATGCCCTGAAGTCATCTGCCATGGTCCCGTTTATCCACGCCACGGCCTGAATTTGTGCAGTGCGCCAGTTGTCTGCAACTGTGACGTCGAAGTTGGCCCAAGTGTATGTGAATACGTCCTCGAAGGAACTCTTTGAGCACTGGGCCTCAAATGAGGTGTCTCCGCCAAATTGATTCATAGGCGCTTGATCAGGCGGCAGTGTCTGAGTATCGGAGACGACCAAGCCTGATGCTCCAACAAGCAGCATCATCATTGAGAACACAAGTGCGTGGACCTTGTTCATGGCTGCAGTACGGATTGCCCCAACACTTCATTCTATGTCTGCAACATTGGAAATTCGTACAGGTTTGATATCGTTTTCCCAAACCCAATATCAAGCACCTCCCACTAGGTCCAAATAGAGGATTAGGTTGGCCTAAATTAATGTCAACAAAGGTGACTGGCGACATAGCGGTCAGCCTTGAGGGTGTAACGATAGGATATGACAAAAAGGCCCCCCTTGCCAAAATACCATCCCTGCGAATAAAGAATGGGGAAATCTTAGCGATTGCCGGGCCATCTGGGATTGGCAAGTCAACACTACTGAAGACAATTGCTGGCTTAGTTCCACCATTAGCCGGAAAAATTGAGGTTTGCGGCGCAAGGGCCCCCTCAAAACCATACAGAGGTCAACTTGGTTACATTCCACAGCGATTAGGGCTCATTCGACATGCAAGCGTGTTCCACAACGTATTGATCGGATCCCGTGCGAGGTTCTGTGGCCCAATCGACCTCTTTGCCTCAAAAGAAGCAAAAGAGTGGGCAAAAAGGTCAATCATCCAGATGGGACTTGAGGACAAGACATGGGAACCGATTAGACGTTTATCAGGGGGCCAACAAAGAAGAGTCGCCACGGCTAGGACATTGGCTCAGAGGCCGAATTTAATCCTCGCTGATGAGTTTCTTAGCGAGTTAGACGAGGAAACCATGTTGAATGTTATACAAGCTGTTGTAGAATATTCTCGCGAGGAAGCAGCAGCGATTGTCCTAATTGAACACGACATCGGCCGAGCAAGAAGGATCGCGGATAGGCTAGTCGTGATGGATGATGGACGATTGAACCCATTCTTGTCTGAAACGAAGACTATGGAGGTAAGGATGTGACGAGAAAGATCCGAATCAACCCCGCTTTGTTCGCGGTTTTCTGTTTTTTTACCTCTGTCTACTTGGCCCTGGGGGCAGTTGACGACTGGGGAAGGCTATCAACTGGGTTCGCGAATTTGAAAACCTTCTTTGTTGAGTCTCTTTGGCCTCCCGATTGGAGTATCTTCGAACCGAGACTCTACCCTGAATGCAACGCACCTCTCGGATTCTCAATCACTTGCTCTACAGCCTGGATCGGTATGTCAGAGACGTTGAAAATTGCGTTCATATCCACTGTTTTTGGAATGACAATATCCCTGCCCCTCTCTCTACTGGCTGCGAGAAATCTTAGCACACCCGGAATTTCCTCCGTAATCAGAATCTTACTCGCTTCCTTGAGGAGTCTCCCTGCGCTAATATGGGCTATCTTCTTTGTTATCCTGATCGGCTTCGGACCGATATCAGGCATCCTCGCAATGACCGTCTACACCGTTGGCTATCTTGGAAAACTACAGTATGAGGCAATAGAGGGGATGAGCAGCCTTCCCTTGGAAGCCGCGGAAGCTGCAGGCCTCGGGGCAATCGAGAAGGCCATCAACATCGTCATCCCAGAGTCCGCTAACGACTTGATATCTCAAGCGATATTCATGTTCGAGTACAATGTAAGGCATGGTTCCGTGATCGGGATCGTCGGGGCGGGAGGAATTGGGTACTACATTGATTTGTATCTAGGATTCCTTGTCTATGACAAGGTAATCGCATATCTGATACTGGTATTCTTGATGGTGCTAATTATTGATTCAATCTCTGTTTTCATTCGATCGTTTTTTACAGACGAGAGGCCATTAAACAGGCCCAAGTGGAAATCTGTGCTCGTCCCAAAGCGGGGGTGAAATGGATTCTTCTTCCTAAAATGACTCGACCATCTTTCTGACTGATTCATCCGGTGTTATCTTCCCATCGAGTAGATCACATAGGGAATTCAAGAAGGGTGTATTCCAGCCATTCCTCATCGCCGTTTGATTAAACATTCTCGTTGCTCGAACCCCCTCGGCAACCATCGTCATTTCATCTAGAGCGTCTTGCAGGCTTTTCCCTTCCCCTAGTTTTTCTCCGAGCGTTCTGTTTCTGCTGCGTGGGCTTGTAGATGTTACATACAAGTCCCCCAACCCTGCTGGACCGAATGCAGTATCCGTGCTCGCTCCCATCTTCGATAGGAGCGCTCTCCCCTCATTGAAACCTGATTGAACAAGAGCAGCCTTGAGGTTGTCCCCCCCTATGGAGTCCCTGAGGCCATCAACTATTCCGCATGCTAGGGCTACTGTGTTCTTGTAGGCACCCCACAGCTCTGCTCCGACAGGATCGTCAGCTGAACTGAGAATCAGAGTTTTTGTGGATAATCTCTGGGCTATTTTCTTGGCAACTGAATCGTCGTCACATGCAACCAATGCACTCGTTACAACTCCCCTGGCCACCTCTGGGGCAATAGTGGGGCCGGTAAGAACAAGGACAGGATTCGATTTGCCCTGTGACCTCAATTTGTGTTCAATGGCAGTTGAGATCATTCCATCCTCACTCGCTTCTTCCGGGGCAAGACCCTTGGCAAGGTCGAGAATGACGTGTGATGGTTTTAAATCCGGTAGAACTAGGTCTATGACGTCAAGAATCACACTACTGGGCAATGCAAAAACGAGAATCTCTGAACTATCGAGAATATCTCTGTGTGCCATCGTCGCCTGGAGATTCGGCATCTTCACTCCAGGAAGATATTTGTGATTGGTTGATTCAATCATTAGCGACTCATAGACTTCACTCTCGATTGTCCACCCCGTGACAGTATGGCCATCATCACTCCATACCTTCGCCAATGCGGTTCCCCAGTTGCCCATGCCAAAAATTCCTATGCGCGCCATCGGACCACCCTATTTCCTCCCGCCGGCACGAATCCGTTATGACCTTGATGGGAGATTTCCAACTACAGGGGCGGAAAAGCTGCTGGACGTAAGTGCCAAGTTGTGAAAATAATCGCTCTGGTAGTGCAAAGGACAAGGTTTGAATCTCCAAAAGTATGGATAGTGCTAGATTTCACCCCTCGGCATTGTAAAATATAGACGGTGACGCCCCATGGCTCAAGCAGGGGTTCCCGAGCGGTCAAAGGGGCTGGGTTTAGGTCCCAGTGCGTAGTGCTTCGCAGGTTCGAATCCTGTCCCCTGCACCAATATCTTCAACGGGGTTTCCAAAAAATAAGCCAACGGTTTGATGAAGTACCTGCCAATTCGAAAACTATGCCATCGCGGGGCGAGCACCACTCTCTCGACCTAAACAAGGATGGTAAAGTTGACGCGGGGGACATATCTCACATCTTCTCTGAGGCAGAGCGCGCCAAGTTGGACCGAGAATTAGACTCAATCAGGGAGAGAAGACTGGGGGACACGAGGTTCTTTAGATGGGCAGTTGAGGACTATGTCCTCCTCTTCGGGGTTGCATTTGGTGGCTTCTTCCTCTTACTGATTGCCACCGCCAGCACGGGTTTACTTTCGGGCGACTCTGTGACCATCGACCAAACTCTCTCCAAGACCCCATTGGATAACGGTGGCGAATGCATCGATAAACAGGGACAGATCTGGCTTTCGATATACGAAGATCATCACGATCTCAAAGTGAAATCGTACAACGTTCCTGAAATAAATACAGCTATGGTAGTATCATACACAAATATCGATGGGAACCTCACTGAAATCTTCCAACGTGGGACAGGCAACCTTGCGATCGAGATAGAGGGGGAAGATCTCTTTGTCGGCGATCAGACTTTGACCGTTTCACTGCACAACCTAAGCTCAGACCCCTCGGTAGACGATAGTAATATCACTCTCGGATCGAGCGAAATTTTCTCTCAATCGTCCTCTGTTGGGGTGGAGCGCCGTGCTGGGGGCGGATTGTTTTCTGGACTGTTTTCTGATGAAGAGGTAATAGACATTGACCTCAGAGAAACGGGACCTCGTGCTTGCTTGACTTTCAAGGATCTCGGCGAGTGGGGGTGGCTTCTGATGGCAGCTGAATGGGCAGGTGGAAGAGAGACAGCCATGCTGACAGGAGGGAGTGGGGGTGTCCCTGCCTGGTGGATGGCCTTCGTATCCCTGGGGATGTCGATCGTCTTCCTCTGCATACAGTACCCATTGATGCACAAGATGTACCACCGAGAGGGTGAAGAAGCCCTAAACAAAGAACAGGTGAAGAGGTTGATAACTAGGGTTCTTGAAAACTCACAGGAGGAAGTCTCTGTAAAGATCGACTTCGAACTATTGAGAATGCAAGAGAGAGCCATTTCAATTGATGTATTCGTGCCATACGCTCCCCAGAGCAGGAGCATCATGACTGTCACCGACGTTAGGTCGACTCTATTGCGCAACCTTCTTTCTGAGTTCTCGATCTTCGGAGAAATGAGGCCCCTCCAGTTGAGGGTGCAATCAATGACTGCAAGTCTGTCTGAAGAAACGATAATGCTCGACAATGATTTGACGATGCATGGATTTGACCCCTCAGTCGTGGATGATGACTACAGACCATTCTTTGAGTCCATCTCCATCATCGGGACAATTGAGGACCTAGCCAGGCCAGTCATCCAAGAACTGCTTAACCAATATGACCTAGAGGATGAAGGCACACTTGTTTCTGCAGATGAAAAGGCGATCTATGTCAGAATGATCTATCGACCAAAAATGAGATTTGGATATTTCCTATTCCCACGAAATTTCCTAGAGATAGAGGAGAGCCTTTCTGATCGCTTGAGGGATGGGCTATCGAACCTCCTGGGGGACCGAAAGGTGATCGTCAGCGCTAGGAATCTCAAAAGAACCCTCGCGGATCAAGCTGTGGCCGGTAGAGTAGAACAGGGAGGATCAGATTTCGCCGGAGAGGCACTGGTTGCAAAACAACATGGCATCACTGGAACACTATTGCAAACTGTGGGGGGAGACATCCTCTCTAGCGTTGAGTATGTCGCACAGAGAAACAGGAACAGGATAGACAAATATGGATTCTGGGGCCTGATCGTCTTTGTTTGGATACCATTCATGGCCAGCGGTGTACTGGTCGGAGCCATGCTTGGTCTTGTTGCAAGGATGAAGTTTGAGAGGGTTCTCTTGGCCTGTACTGTGGGTGGAACCGCTGCTTCGATAACCTGGGCATATACGGCGCGGGGAATAATTGAGTTCATGGAAAGGTATCAGGCAGAAGTCTTGATACCATTTTTAATTGGATTAGTTTTCTTGTTCACATTCTTCCATCTGAGGCGAAACAAGAGGCTCAGGAGGGAAGAACTCTTCAGAGAGTCGATGTTGTTTTTCTCAAGGGTCTCATTAGATTGACCATTTACGAGCGATCAAATCATGACAGTGTGAAGCAGGCAGCCCAAACCCTCCCACTGGCTCATGCAGATGGACTAGGAAACTCAGAGTATCTACGGGGTGAGCATCAAATACGTTTTTGCAGCCATCGTTTGATCACAAAAACCTCAGAGCATGACTACATATCGCTAATCCCCAATGTTGCGCACCGTTTATACCACCCCCATGGACGTTCAAAAAATAAATTGTGATGTCTATGCCCCTATTGAGAATGGAAAATATCACGCGACACTATGAGACTCCCGCAGGCGTTGTGAGGGCGTTGGATGGCGTCAGTTTCGAAATCGAGGAGGGTGAGCGAGTCGTACTACTAGGCCCATCCGGCTCTGGAAAAACAACCTTGCTCAATTGTTTGTCTGCTCTAGATAGCCCATCAGGAGGGTCATACAGCTTCCTCGGGAGCGAAGTCCCACGGAACCATTCTGAGAAAATGACCTCATTTCGAAGGGAAAACATAGGTTATGTATTCCAATTTTTCAATCTGCTCCAAGATTTAACGGTGCTTGAAAACATACTCCTTATCCAAGAGCTTTCCGGGAAAAAGAACGCTTCTCGTGCGAAAGAACTCCTGGAACTTGTGGGATTGGAGTTAGAGGTAAATCGATTTCCGGGAGAGATAAGCGGGGGCCAACAGCAACGTGTGGCTATTGCCCGCAGCATCGCTAAGCGACCCAAGTTGTTGTTGGGGGATGAGTTAACCGGCAACTTGGACACTGAGACTTCGAACAAGGTCATGGAAGCACTGGTGAAGGCCTGCAGGCAAGAGAACATCACTTCCGTTTTCGTCACCCATGACGAGGGCCTGACACGATTTGCAAGCCGTGTAATCCGAATAGACAGCGGGAAGATAGTTTCCGATGAAAAAATTCCCGAAAGTATTGAACAATGAGGAGTGATGATGTCAATTCTCCTGAACAAGCGTTTGGCTCGCAGCCTGTGGCGAACGAAGCTTCGATTGTTGGCAGTAGTGATGATGGTCTCAGTTGGCATATTCGCAGGAATCACATTCAGTGGTTATTCTCACAATTTAGACGGCATGTACGAGGCGCTACAAGCAGACGATGATGAAGGATCAAACTTAGCTGACCTTTGGATAGACAACCGTAGTAATTCATGGACTCAAGACGAAATTAACAACTTCTGCGATAATCTGGAATCATCATGGCCCGTAGATTTGCCAGGAATAGACTCCTGCGAGGGACGAAAAATCATGCAGGGAACAATGTTCCATCATGAGGGGGGACGTACACGGATAATCAATTCCTTGTGGCATGGAATACCTGATGATGCCAATGCTGACAGGATATGGATGCCCAAGGGGCACAGTGAAGGGAGGGTAGCCTCAGGAGACGATGAAATCGTAATCGACGCACATGTTGTCGAGGCGCTAAACATCTCACTTGGCGATATAGTAGAAATCGGTGCTGGCAGCGACTCCGCGGAGTTTGAGGTAGTGGGCATAGGATACCATCCCCTTCATGTCTTCATGGCGCCCGAGGGCTCACTCTTCCCACCAGAGCCAGGACAGTACGTAGTGGGGTACCTTTCTGACTCCGGGATGGCCCGTCTGACAAATACCTCTTTGGGCTCAGGTAACACGATACTATTGGACGTAACTGGCACACCATCATTCGATTTCCCTGACACTAAGATATACGAGGGCGGTGAAATTGATGTTGTCAAGGATCTTGTTTCATCCGCCCTTGAGTCAACTGAATTAGAGGGGCGGGTAAGAGATAGGGGTCAGAACGAGCCCGTCGAAATAATGCGACAAGATCTTGAGGGCGCCAAGCGAACGAGCATACCATTTGCATTGATGATTGCTGCCATAGCCTCAATCACCATTGTGCTCAGTCTTCAGCGGTTGGTACAGAGTCAAGAGAAAGAGATAGCCGCCCTGAGGACCCTTGGGGTAAGCAGGAGGTCGTTGATGACTGGGTACCTAATCGCTCCCTTGGCCATTGGTACGGTCGGCTGTGGACTAGGGGCCATTATTGGACCATGGGGTGTAAATGGCATGTTGGACTTCTACGAGGGTATTGTCGGCCTTCCGATCATCGAGCGTGAGATCCCCTTCTCACTGATCGCGAGAATAATTATTCCAACCATGATTGTGGTGTTCCTATCGGGAACCTTCCCGGCTTGGAAGGCTAGCCGTTTGGACCCCCTCAGCGTGCTCGGCGGCCAAAACCAAATTCGAGTTGGATCCAACACCCTTCGTCGCCTTACCTCTTGGATGCCAACGACACTCGGCCTATCCATCCGTTCAAGCGTTCGCAAGCCAGTTCGTTTGATGATGACATTTCTTGCAGTTGGCATTTCCCTGATGCTTTTCGGGTCAGTACAGATGATGTCGGCTGGCCTGGAGAACACAATCGTGGGTGGGATTGAAGAGCGGCAATCATGGGATGCTCAAGTCTACATCGGCAAAGATGGAGAGGCCAAAGTCATTGCATGGGCCGAAGAACGTGGCGCACCTTACGAACAGCTCATCGAATTGCCTCTGGGGAGTGTGGAAGACCACGAGGGAATTGAACGTGTATTCACCGTGGTTGGCTTGGAGAGCTACGATGGCGGACTACGAGGAGTGAACATTGTCCAGGGTGATAGGCCAGATTTAAGCGACGGCACATTAGAAGTGATGCTGGATGAGGGTTCGATGGCCCTTTTGGGATGGAGCCTAGGGGAAAGCCATTCAATCATGTTGAACGGTGCTGAACAAGAGGTTGTCATCGTAGGTGTGACAAGGGGGGAATTAGCTCGAACGATGTACTTCATGAGGGCGGATTTGGCTGGTGTGATGGGGATCAATGCTACCTCTGTCTACCTCCAACTTCCTGATGGAATCGAGGTAGACCCGACCTTAGCGGAGATTTCAATTGGGGTGGTCGAGCGAAAGACCCTCATTGACGGTATGAACAGCCTCATTGACCAACAGACTCAGATTTTTACTGCCATGATGTATTTGGGACTAATTTTCACCATAGCCGTTATGTTCAACACGATGATCATGAATGTCGCAGAGCGAGATTTCGAACTCGCTACCCTGAGAGTGCTCGGAGGATCAACAGCAAGCCTCGGTATCATGCTTCTGTTCGAAAGCCTGCTAATCGGCTTCGTCGGCGGAATAGTAGGAGTGGCATTTGCCTACGGTGGCGCAGTGGGCCTGGCAGCGTCATTCTCCTCATGGCAGTTCTACGTGACTATCCTAATCGTGCCTAGCGTTGCCTACCAGCTTATGGCCGGTGTAGTGGTGATTGCTATTGGCATGACTCCGATCGGGATCTGGCGCTTACGTCGGATGGATCTGGTTGATAAAGTGAAGAACCTAACTCAATGAGGCGTTGGTGTGAGGGTAGTATCTTGGAATCTAAATGGCATTAGGGCAGCATACAAGAAGGGATTGGACCCCTTTATCAGGAAATTGGATGCGGATGTGCTTCTTTTCCAAGAAGTCAGGGCGCTTCCCGAGCAGATGCCTAGTGAATGGAAACAGCCGCCAGGCTACAGAGTCATTTGGCATCCAGCTATCAAAAAAGGGTATTCGGGGGTAATGACTTGTTCGAAAAATGAGATCATTGAGATCGGGAGGGGAATAGCCACTGACCTAGATGAGACTCCCGATCCAGAGGGAAGGGTGCTCGTCACACGCCATGGAAATTTCACATGCATAAACATGTACCTGCCCAATGGGTCCTCAAGCCCACAGAGACAACACTACAAGGACAGGTGGCTAGAAGACATGTTGGTGTGGAGCCAAGACTTCCTGAGGGATTCCAATCCAGTCGTGCTGTGTGGAGACCTCAACATCGCCCACAATGAGAACGATATCTGGAACCCAACTGGGAATCGTGGCACTTCGGGCTTTCTCGATCACGAGCGCGAATGGTTTGACAGATTGCTCAAATCTGGTTGGAAGGATCTCGTCAGATCACATTACGGTGAGCGAAAGGGCCCATACTCATGGTGGTCAAACCGTGGTCGAGCCAGGGAGTTAGATAGGGGTTGGAGGATAGATTACATCCTTGCCAACCAAGCTGCGTCCAAACAATTTGTCTCTGCCGAGGTTGTAAGGGAAGGAGGATTGAGCATTTCAGACCACGCTCCGGTGATGGCTGATTTCTCTGAGGATGGGCACTAATTCAAACGCAATCACTACCACGTAGAACCATGGATCCCTTCAAGAGCGCCTTGGAATCGCTGCTTCCCGGTGGCAAGGGTGTCTGGGTGCCGATGGATCATGGACTCACATCATTTCCAGTGAAGGGCATTGAGAGAATTGACGGGGCAATAGACGATTGCATCGAGGCAGGTGTAGACGCCATCGTCCTGCAAAAGGGGGTCCTGAGCCATCAAGCCAAACGACTTTCATGGCCGAATTTCATAATGCATGTTTCCGCGTCCACTGTTCATGCTGGTGCAAATGTAGACAAAAAAGTTCCAGTTGGGACTGTTGAAGAGGCCGTAAGGAGAGGGGCAATCGGGATCTCATGCCAGGTCAATCTGGGTTCTGAGGGAGAGGCTGAGATGGTAAAGGACGCAGGCCATCTAACTACGTCGGCATTGCCTTCAGAAATGCCCGTGCTCGGTATGATTTATCCTCGTGGCCAGAATCTTGTGAATATAGAGGGAGATGCGACTAAAGGGGTCGCTCATGCGGCTAGATTGGCATGGGAGCTTGGATGCCAGGTAGCAAAAGTCCCATGGACTGGAAGTGCGGAATCTTTCCATGATGTCTGCTCTTCTGTCCCGATACCTGTTCTCATCGCAGGCGGTAAGCCTAATGGTCCATTCGTCGAGACACTGGACATTGTAGAGTCAGCAATTTCTGCTGGTGGGGCTGGGGTCTGCATGGGCAGACAGATTTTTTCTGCTCCCGATCGAATCCAAAGAATAAGGGCACTAAGAGCAATAATTCACGAGGGCAAGACCTCGGCTGAAGCCATTGAATTGATGGGGTGATAGCCCATGGAGATATGGCTTGACATGACGTCTAGCGATGATCTAAGTATTGAACCAGCTTTGGTTGAAAATGTTCAGAGGATATGGCGCGGGGAGTCCAAAGAAGTAATTGAAGTGAAAATAGACGGTTTCAGGGGCCAGGAAGAGGCCCTTTCATTGGTCGGATTGGTTGATTGGATTCTACTACGGTGTTCAGATTGGAAGATGATTCCATTGGAAAACATAATTTCGGCTTCAAGAGGCAGTGGAACAAAGATTGCCGTGGCAACCATGTCTGAAGATGACATATCAGGAGCGAGATTTTCTCTGGAACATGGCGTAGACGCGGTGATGATCCCCCCTGACGTTAACTTGCTAAACTATTCTGTCTCAATCTCACCTCAAACAGAAGAAAAAGAACAAGATAGGACTCACGAGCATCCGATCTTGGAGTATTCTGAGGTCACAGGCTTGGAGGCCATTGGAATCGGAGATAGAGTCTGCGTGGACCTCATTGAAAGGCTAGAGTTGGGAGAGGGCGTTCTAGTGGGTTCCACGGCGAACGCCATGATATTGGTACATGGTGAGACCGTTCCGTCCGAATACGTCCCAACACGTCCATTTAGGGTGAATGCAGGAGCTGTGCACTCATATTGTCTCATGGCTGACAAGAACACGAAATACCTCAGTGAATTGACCTCTGGGGACAAGGTTGCAGTGATCAACGAGGAAGGTAGGATTCGAAGCTCTACGGTAGGAAGAGTCAAGATTGAAAGAAGGCCATTTTTGCTATTGAAGTACGGCCACGGCAGTGTATCCGGACAGGCTGCACTTCAACAGGCGGAAACAATCAGATTACTTGGAGATGGTGGGCTCATAAGCGTGACTGACATCGAACTTGGAGACAGAGTGCTGACCAGAGTTTCCTCAGGCATGCGGCATGTCGGAAGAAGTTTGGATGGAGTGATGGATGAGAGATGACTCAGAAGAACCCAGATGTCGCATATGGCGGAGTGAGCATCCTTCATGCAGCAGGGTGTGGCTGGGGTTGCTCAACGCCTGTTGAGCTCTCTTGCACTGCCGAAATACAAAGGGAGGAAAATGAGCATAATCCAGAGGATGATGGCCTATTGACCAGAATCCATTCATCAATATATTCACTTACAGGACATAAAATCGATCAAGATATCTCGGTATCAATCACTAGTGACGTCCCCTCGTCGATGGGCCTAAAGTCATCTTCAGCAGTAGCGGTGAGCTCGATAAAATGTGTAACACGTGATTCAAACCTCTCTCTAGACCCAAGACAGATCGTCGAAGTTGCTGCAGACATGCAAATCCGGAGCGGTTGTTCCATGACAGGTTCCTATGATGACAATTGGGCTGCACTAGGGTACAATTCTGCGATCGTGAGGACTGACTCTGGCAAACCATCATCACCTGTGGGTTTTTTCCGGTTGCGCAAATTGAATTGCACGATTCTAGATAGGGGAGTGAGGGGTTCACCACCCACGAAGTCCGACTTTGAAGAACATAGCGAGCAATTTCAAGTCGCGAAAAATACGCTGATGAAAGGCGACGTAATCGAGGCCTTCAAACTCAATGGTCTGGCAGTCGCAGAGGCAACTCGTGATTACGAGGGCAAAGACTTGCTGAAGTCACTCGATTCTGTCGGTTTGGCATCCACGATCACCGGTTCCGGACCAAGTATCGCGATTCTACATGAGGATGATCAGATTGATTTGGTATCGGATTTCTGCCAATCTTTTGGCAGAGTTATCACTACAAAGGTCCTTCAACAACCTCCTGAGGTTGGTTAGCAATGGGGATGACACTCGGCAACAAAATCCGAATTACCCTTTTCGGGGAGAGTCATGGGGCCTGCGTAGGTGCACTCCTTCAGGGCATCCCCCCTGGGACCCCAATAGACTATGACACGCTAATCGAAGAGATAGAGAGGCGGAAGCCTGGCAGAAAAGGAATGAGTAGGCGACTGGAATCTGACGAATGTGAGATCATGTCTGGCGTGCACGATGGTGTGGCCACGGGGTGGCCAATCCTACTCCTCGCGAGAAATAATGATGCCAGGTCTAAAGATTATGGATTTCTACCAGACCACCCGAGACCAGGACACGCTGACATGGTGGAAATTGAAAGATCCGGGGGTTTCACGGATCTCAGGGGCGGAGGCTCACAATCCGCTAGATTGACTCTCGGATTGGTGGCAGCAGCGAGTCAGGTGAGACAACTGCTGTCCGCAGAGAATATCTCCGTGAGGGCCGGACTGTACGCCGTAGGAGAAAGGGTTGCAAACTCCCTCGTAAATCTGGAACCAGACTCAGACATTGAGAATAGTGAGATGCAGAGGTTGAATTGTTGCGATCCTGAAATGTCAAAAATTTTCTCGATTGACGTGGAAGCGAGCAGGAAAGCCGGTGACTCCATTGGCTCTGCTGTGGAATGTCTAATTGAGGGTCTTCCAATGGGCATCGGAGAGCCATGGTTTGATGGGATCGAACCTGCATTAGCCAGGGTCATGATGGCAATACCCGGTGCTAGGGCAGTTGAGTTCAGCAAAGGTTTCCGATCCTCCACCATGAAGGGATCTGAGCACAACGACGCGTGGGCCATCCATGAAGGGATGATTTCCCAAGAATCGGAGTCAGGTAACATGCCCGATGGCGCCTTGGGCGGAAGGTCGACTGGGGCCCCCCTGCGCATTGTTGTTCATTTCAAACCACCAAGCAGCATCTCCAAGACCCAGAGCACACTTCACCTTCCAAGTGGGGAGAAGGCCCCCCTCAACATCAAGGGCAGGCATGACCCAGTCATCGGACCTAGGGCGGTTCCTGTGGTCGAAGCATCGGCAGTCCTCGTCATCGCGGATCTTCTTGAGATGGCAAAAGAGCATTAGGCTCAAATGAGTAGTCTGGTTATCTCGAACGTCCTTCTTGGAACTTCTGTATTCTCGCTGGAAGGTTCACGCTGAAAGATATTGCAATCAGGCCGAACACCATCGCGGTACCTAGCGCGACTCCATACACGCTCGTCAACTCGACGCTTTCGCTCAGCCTGTTTGAGGATACCTCGTCAAAAATTCCGATAATTGCAGGAATGATGACATTTATGAGAAGGGTGATCAGTGCTACGAAACCTGCTATCAACGGAGTTGTCCCCAAGGACCTGTTGTATTTCTGGATAATTTTATCCTGCCCCATTACGTAGACCTCACGGGTTCTGATTGATGTGTCAAGCATCGAAAAACGAATAACTCCTGAAGAAAGCTCAATGTACATCACCAGGAATAATGCGTAGAAGATTAGCAATAACTTCTGGATAAATTCATTGTCAATATCCAATGCTGCCATAGCGAATTCTACCTTGCTTCCTGCGAATCGAATGGTGATCAGAATCATTGCTACCTGTGATATCAGAATCATCCGCTGGTCTCTTTGAAGGATGCCGTAGGCTCCCAAGACAACCCCCCCGATCAATAGGAGGTAGTGAATAAGCCCGCTGAAGAAAGGCACTCCGACAACGTTCGAGAGCCAGAACCAGACGGTTCCGGAGGAGGGGGTAATCACGAATGTTACTAATCCAAGCATAACCAATGTGGTGACAGATGCCATTTGTAGCCTGACCACTGTTTTGTTCGGACTCAGGAACTTGACCGAGGGGACCAGGGGGCCTCCGAAAAATGACTCTACCCATGTCGGAATCTTCGTTTCGGGAATGGCATCCTTCGGTATGGAGGTTGACTGTGTAACTCGACCTGCTGCCTTTTTCCTGCTTGGCGCGGAGGATCTTACGCTTTTGCCCTCATACAGGTGTGAGGTGTCTGTATTGGTTTCGTCTGACATATTCGCACCTCAGTATCCTCTTGCCCCTGCTAGGGCAGTAACAAGCAGCATTTCTGGTTCCCAATCCATGATGTTGGCCCCTAGCCCCCTAATCTCAGACATCAGAATGTCCCTCTCGGTCTTGAGGAGCTCATAGCCCACCGGGTCTAACCTCCTGGCATCGAACTCGAAATCAATGCTACTGGGGGAAAGTATGGTGACCATGAAATTCCTAGCTCTGAGGTCCCTTACGGCATCAATGATGGTTGGATCGTCTTCTAATGGGCTGAGTATGATGATCGGGCTTCCTCTGTTGATATGCGGCATCAGCCTATTCGTTACAACCCTCAAGGGAGTATTGCCCTTGGCAACCGCTCCAGCCAACTTGGTTAGGATTACGTAAAGTTGCTTTTTTCCTGTGTCCCTGTCAACAGACACAATTTCATCCCCATAGGTCACGAGACCAACCGAATCACGTCTCGCAAGGAAATGTTGCGCTAGGCTGGCAGCTGCTCGAGTACTGTATACCAACGAGTTCCGGCTCACAGGACCTGTTTCGCTTATCGCACGACTGTCTACTATGAGGATGATATCGCTAACTGCGTCCCTCTCGTATTCATTCACCATCATCTTCCCGCCACTCCTTGCAGTAGCATTCCAATTCACTTTCTTCATGGGGTCCCCAGGAATGTACTCCCTGAGGTTGTAGAAATTGGACCCTTCTCCTGGGTTTCTTATGTTCACCGCACCTGTGAATATCTTGGGGACTTTACTCTTGATCATGGCGTCCTTGATGTCCTCCATCTTGGGGAATACGAGGAAGTCATCATAGAGCTGTATCTCACGTTCATTGTGGAACAGGCCGAAGGTGTCCTGGATCCTTACGCAAACAGGGCCAATGGTGTAGAAACCTCTGAGAGGGGCCTCTATGGTGTAGGAAATTTCAGTCTCTCTTCTGCCTCCGAGTTCCATCAGTACGTAATTCGCCCCCTTCTTTATCCGCATGACCTCTGGCACCCTGTCCCTGACCTCGATTATTTTCGCCATGGGCGTCCTGTTTTGAATTCTGAGAATTACGTCAATCTCGCCATCCTCGAATACCCTCGAGGAAGACACCTTCCTCAGAGCTGAAATTCCACCGAGTTGAATCCCCTCGTCCGAATCGTTGTCCTCAAGCCTTCTCCCAGCGGAGGCCACGTCGGCGTGCGTGGTTCTGAATGCAGCATAGGTCAGGAATGAGAGCAGAACGACTGCGACTGTAACAAGTTGCTGATTTCTCAAAACAAGTCCAAGTAGATAGAGCCCGATTGCCAGTGATGCGAACATCGCTGACTTTCTGCTCCACGCCAGTGCAATCCCTCCTGTCCACAATTAGGTTGAAATTCATACAGTTGGTACTGGAACCTGATTCAATATGTCTCGCACAACTTCCTCTGTCTCTAGGCCCTTAATCTGATGTTCTGGCTTCAGAATCAGTCTGTGGGATACAGCCAGTGTTGCGACTGACTTGACGTCATCAGGTGTTACGAAATCTCTTCCGCGCATTGCAGCCGCAGCACGAGAGGTCTTCAGCAATGCCTGGGAGCCACGGGGAGATGACCCCACTAGGACACGCGGGTCTTCCCTGGTCCTTGCAACAACTTCTACCATGTACATCCTGACAGCGGGGTCAACATACACGTCTTCTATTGCCTCTTGCATGGCCACTACTCGGGACGGATCGGTGATCACTTCGACATCTACATCGTCCTTCTTTCGCTCTATTCTACGAGCGAGTATCTCGTCCTCGTCTCCTCTGTCGGGGTAGCCGACGCTCATCTTGAACATGAACCTGTCAAGTTGAGCCTCGGGGAGCGGGTATGTCCCTTCTTGCTCGACGGGGTTCTGTGTGGCCATCGTCAAGAAAGGTGCAGGTAGTTTGTGCGTCACAGTTCCTATGGTGACCTGCTTTTCTTGCATCGCCTCTAGCAACGCAGCTTGCGTCTTTGGCGGGGCTCGGTTAATCTCGTCAGACAGGAGAAGGTTGCAAAATATTGGTCCAGGCTTGAACGTAAACTCTCCCTTCTTGGCATCATAGATGTTCGTTCCAGTGATATCCGCTGGAAGCAGGTCAGGGGTGAATTGAACCCTCTTGAAGTCGCAACCCAATGCATCTGCGAAAGTATTCGTCATCAGGGTCTTCGCCAATCCAGGATAATCCTCGAAAAGTAGGTTGCCGTTGGATAGGATATTTATCAGGACGTTGTCAATGACGTGAGATTTCCCGATAATGACCTTCTGTACTTCGCCGGAGATTGCCTTCGCAATTGCACTTACGGCTGTAAGCCGATCGCTAACCTTCTCTCCTCCACGGGCCTCTGCTGCCTTCTTTGCATAGCCTTCCTCAATTTTATCTGCGTTCTTCGATTTGTTCTTACTACTGGCTGGTGGCGGTGGTGTGTCTGACATTTCATTCGCTCCTGTTTTTCAGTTTTGCTTCCCCCATTTACGAATAGCGATCATCAATTGTCGCAATTCTTGGGAATGGTAAACGCGAGATTGGCTGTATGCCAATTCTACTAGCTTGGGGTCATTGATCATGTCCTGAACCTCGGACGGGGGCTTGAGGGCTAACTGGTCTCTTGTCAAATCATAGTGAACCCTCACCTTGGTGAACAATGCCTGTTGGACCCTTTCTCTGTAGGTCGAGGGATCTAGCTTTCCAGGCCTTTCTTTGAACCTGGTCAGGTCAAACACGTGCCTCCAATTCTCCTTCTGCGGCACAACCATCATAGACACCAGAAGCAATAATCCGACATTTAGGACCACGAGCCATTTCAAGAATGGGTTAGAGGTCAGAAGAACCACGGTCCCCATCGTCTCGACAAAGGGCGCGGATAATCTTCCTGTGGAGTGTCTGCTTTCATCAAAAACAACCTGATATTGTGATTTATCGTCCCTGAATGTGGATGAGAGATCAGGGTTCCTGTGTTCCATCATATCGAAAATCAAAGCTGAAAAATACATTGAGTTTCCATTCCACTGCCCCTCGGGCAGGACGTCCAGCCAACAGGAGTTCACAGTATCGCAGTTTGACCTTATTCCTTGGGTTTGGGCTTGTTGCAGATCCCATAGCATGTTCGAGAATGCCTCATCATCTGCAACGAACGTAATGCTTCCAGTGACGTCAACCTCGGCAACCTCCGAGGTGCCGGCGAAACCACCTTGACTTTCTTGCGGCTTGTCATATGCTTTCACAGGGTAGTCCACACGTATGACAAGGGCCAAGTCCCCGGGGGCAGGGTTTCTGTAGTCACCAGCGTCGCCAGTGCCTGCGACGTCGATGAACGCTCCTGAGGAAGCTTTGGCTAGTATCTTCACGGTTCTATGTTCAGGGTCTGACTGGTCCATGTTGGTCGGTTCAAACTTCATTCCTGTCGGGGATCTGAACATCAGGGGGAGCCTGCAATTTGTCATGAGGTTGTTCCTGATTTGATCGTCTGTGCATACTTGGCTGAGGTAAGCAGGCTGCATGGATTCAACGTCCTGGCTAACTGAGGCAGCAGACCAAACGTTCCTCCATGATGGGGCGTAGGGCTCTCCATCTTCGTTGTATATCAGGAAATGTTGGTTTTCGTCGTGTAGGGGGTCATCAAAAAAAGTCACTCCGAATAGGGAAGCCAGCTCGTTGGCATTCGAGTTTTCGGCAGCGACGATCACCTTCCCACCTGATTTAGTTACGAAGTCATGGATAGACCGTGCCTCAGTCTGGTCAATCGGCTTCTCGGGCCCCACTATCACTAGCATGCTTCTGTGGGGGTCCCTCCAGTCATTGACGAGCATCGGGGTTGAGATGGTATTGGCGACGTCATATCCCAATGAGACATCCCCATTTCCCCTGTCCAAATCTTCCATTAGTGTAGACCTCATTGTTGAGAGCTGAGCGAATTTCTCCTCGTCAGTGTCACCACTATCCACATAGGCAGAGTAGTAGGTCACATTGGACAACACGAAGAACATAGGCAGGATCAGTAGCAAGACCGCAGTGGCTCCGAGTGACCAAACAACGATTCTGTTGAACCGCTCGGTATCAGAGTCTGTTTTGGCCATATTCCCCGCCCACTGAGGCCCCCCCATGGAGGCCGACAGAAGTCTGGGGCATTCCCGAGGTGTTATAGGTTGCTGAAGGAGGGTTGAAATCACATTTTAGAAAACGCAGGAGAATTCAGGACTTCCTTCGCAAAAAGGCCGCGATCAACAATGATGCTGTAGATCCAAGAATTCCTATTGAGGGAAGTCCAGTGGTAACTACCTCGACAGTCCCTGTGTCATCTTCAGTCGGCTTCTTCTCTTCATTATCATCTGTTGCGGCTTGCACTTCAATTCTTGTAGAGTCGGTTGATGTTTGGCTACCGCCAGAACCCTGGGATATAATCTGGATTTCCACGTCGCACGATCTAGATGGGTGGCTAAGTGCAGCCTCAAATACGAGGTTTGTTGAAATTGAGGCACCGATCGCAATTTCGGTATTTGTTATCTCAGAAGTCTGCCCTCCTACCGTTATGAGCGTACAATCCACTGAGACATCAGTTTCGGAGACTCTATCCGCAATGTTGCCCATGTTTTTGACGAAGACCTTCAGGATTGTATCGGCTCCAGCGTTTATCGGGCCTACTGGATCGTCGATGGTCACTTCCAGGTTGTAAATCTCTGGGATTTCAACTGGAACGTCGTCAGAATCCGTGTCCCCGGGGAGTACGATCGGAACTCCATTCCTGGCTACGACTGTGCCAGTTACCTCGAACAACTCATTCGTACCAGCTGGGATACTCTGAACATCGACATCGCTCACCACTCCGTATACTGTGGTGTTCTCTCCTGAGGTCACCGTCACATCAGCTGGACAGGATACCTGTGCCTCAAATGGGGCAGTGCAGTCCAGGGAGACTGTTATGGTACCGAATATTTCGTTATTTTCGACTAGTATCGGTATAGAGGAGCCACCACCTTGTGAAAGTGTAATTTTCTGGGACTCCCCGTTTTCATCTGAAATGGACACCGACCATCCCCCTGGGCCATCTTGTCCAGTGGCGATACCCATGCTCAATAATAGGTGGAAGCCTATGACTGCCAAGCCGAAGTAAGTCTTTTTGAGGCTTCTTCCATGGCTCTTCTGGCCAACACTGAGGCCATTTTCTTTCGATATGCTGGGGGGAACCACGTGTTTAGCACGGGCCGGACCGCTCTCTTGAGTTCTACCCCAAGTCGTTCTGCTTCCACGGCCCAATCAGGACCCTTTGAGATAGTTTCAACCAAATCGTGATGCTTGCGAGGAATGCTCTCAAACCCTGTGCTAGCCATGTTGAATGAAACAGGGGTGCCGTCATCAGAGAGTGATACCGAGAAGGCGACACCCCCCTCTGGGAAATCCCACGCCTCTCGATGACGAAGTTTCTGGTAGGACCCGACTACGCTCGTAGAACCCTTTGGAATCTCGACGTGTGTGACTATCTCTCCCTGTTGTAGTACGTTTCTTGTGATGCCGTCTTCTTGGAAGAAGTCCTCAAGCGGCATGCTCCGAGTACCCCTATGGGAGGCTAGGTGAACACTTGCGTCCAGGCACATCAGTGCAGGTGCTAGATCTCCCTGGTAGGTCGCAACACAGAGCTCATTCTGGTTTGGGATCACTCTGCAATCCGCACCCGTCCCCGCATCGCATTTGTGACAGTAATCTATCGACTTCCTCCATGTCTCTGATTGGTTGAGCCAGAAGCACCTAGTATCTAGGCAAAGGTTCCCTCCAAGTGTCCCTGACCTGCGGATCATTATACTCGCAATCGTCCCAGCCGCCTCAACAATCAGTGGGTGCGCAACCGGTGATTCCACGATATCCTGCAATCTCGCCATCGCCCCAATCCTGGTGGGGGAGATTCCCTTGAGTTCATCAACTCCTGAAATTGATATGACATGAGGTCGAGGGTTGATTCCCCACTTGTAATTTGGAATTAGGTCAGTCCCCCCGGATATCCAGTCAAAGTCATGCCCCCTTTCATGCAATTCTCTGGCTATGCCCAGGGCCTCCTTCAAAGTGGTGGGTATGTGGAGTTCAAATGCCGGGGTCTTCATCCAGACTCCTCCATGTGCCTTCTTTCCTTGTGAAGCCAAGCGCTGCCAGCCAGTTTCGGGTTGTTCAGATACTCCTCGTCTGGCAGAACCTGAATAGTCCATTCAGGATCATGCTCTTCCGGGGGCCCTGTAGTAAGATGGTTGAATAGTTGCCCGTTGAAGTATGCCTCTGGATTTGGATTCAATCTTCTCTGTTTGTCTCTCTCTGAGTGAACCTCGGCCCGTGCAATCAGCACATCGGACAAAGCCCCCTTCTGAAGAGATGGATTGGGGAGATCTCGTGGATCTTTGACCCCCTTATGCTTACAGGTCCTTTCTATTGCCCTGTGCAATCTGTCAGGGGTGAGTGGCAACTCATTTACCCTCACTCCAATGGCGTCGTAGACAGCATTGCAAACCGCGGGGAGGATTGGCAACAGGGGCCCTTCGCCCGCCTCCTTGGCTCCAAATGGCCCTTCTGGATCATTTGACTCTACGATTATAGGGACGACCTCCGGCATTTCATGGACCGTCGGGATCTTGTAGCCGAGGAGGTCTGGGTTCAGAAGGTTCCCAGTTCTTCCGTATTTCATCTCCTCGGATATGACTTGTCCCAGCCCCATGTGGCATGATCCGATAATCTGCCCTTCAACTGAGAGTGGGTTCAGAGCCTTTCCGCAATCATGTGCTGCCCATACTTTTTCTACCTTGATTTTCCCTGTCTCGACATCGACATCCACCTCTGCGACATAAGCAGAGAAGGAGTAGGCAGGAGCCAATCCGGCAGCAGCGCCCTTGTGCATTTTCCCCATGGGCGGCGTTCTGTAAGACCCAGAGGCTATCAGAGCACCTTTGTCTTCCTGTGCCTTGTGCAATGCTTCGAGGTAGGAAACTCCCACGCCCGGATCCTTCTTGTTGAATATTCGCCTATCTCCGAGAACCAGGTCAGCCCTCTCCACGCCTGTCAGTTCGGACGCAGCATCGATAAGGTTGGACCTTATTTCCATGGCAGCGGAGACAGCTGCATTTGCGTTCATGAAGGTGACTCTGCTGGAGTAAGAACCAAGATCGACCGGAGATGTGTCTGACTCTTTCGACCTGATCCTTATCATGTCCATAGGAAGGCCAAGGACCTCGGCCACCGCTTGTCCAACAACAGTGTCGGAGCCCTGCCCAATGTCAGCCGCACCGGTATGAACTGTAACCCCCCCATCCATGTCAATCTTCAGATGGACGGTGGCATGAGGAAACTTGTTGGGATCCCAGTGTATCGGTAGGCCACTACCAGAAATAAAGAAGCCACAGCCTACCCCAATTCCCTTGCCTAGAGGCATTTTCCTGAACTTTTCGTCCCATCCAGATTGTCTGCGAACCTTCTCAAGACACTCTCTCATTCCGATTGAAGTTATCCTGAAACCGGTTATCGTTGCTGAATTGGGCGGAAGGAGGTTTGCGAGCCTGAGATCAATTGGGTCCACGTCCATCTCTTCGGAGATGTGGTCAATCCCAACTTCCACTGCACACCTTGAGTTTACTGCCCCATGCCCTCTCATGGCCCCGCTGGCGGGTTTGTTTGTCCAGACCCTTGCTCCAGTGTAATGGAATGCCCCTATCTCGTAGGGTGCGGTATGGAGAACCCCGTTGTAGTAAGTGGTCACATGACCGAACGAGGCGAAACCGCCTCCATCGATCAACGCGTCAGTTTCTATCCCGCTTAATCTCCCTTTATCATCAGCATGGATCGACATTGAAATCCTGGAAGGGTGACGTCCTCTGTTTGTCCAGAAAACCTCTTCCCTATCAAACGTGATTCTAACGGGTCTACCGCTCTTCCTCGCTAGTATAGCTGCGCACATCTCGTGAGGGAATGGGTCGGACTTCCCTCCGAAGCCACCTCCCACATAGGTCCTGTGGACGTTTATCTGGTGCATTGGAATTTCCAAAACATCTGCTAGAGCCCTATGAACGTAATGTGGAACTTGCTGAGGGGTGTAGAGGGTGAGACGGCCCCTAGGATCCCAGTGGGCCACCACCGCATGTGGCTCTGTAAACCCATGATTCACGCCCTTAAATGTCCAATCATCATCATACGAGGCCATTGATTTCTCCAAGTCGGATATTCTTCCGAACCTCTGGAACACTCTTTTCTGAACATTGGACTCCCCAATGTGGTATTTTCCTCTATCGTGGATCGGGTCTGTCGAATTCTTCAACCCGTCCCTCATGTCGAAAATCGGTTCAAGCCCTTCGTATTCCACTTGGACCTTGCTGGCCGCTAGCCTGGCGGTCTCTTCGTCAACTGCAGCCACGCATGCAACAATGTCTCCAATATGCCTCACTTTCTCCAGTGCCATTGCATGCTCGTCCTTAGTAACAGGTAAGACTCCAAAGGCGGATGGGGCGTCTACCCCCGTCGCCGTTGCGATAACGCCCGGAATGGACTCGGCCTCAGTCATATCAATCGAGAGAACTTTTGCGTAATGGCGATCAGTCCTCACCAAGCGGCCGATTATCTCGCCCGGCAATCTGACATCGTCACCGTAAATGGCCTGCCCCGTCACCTTCCACTTGCCGTCAATCAAGGGCGTCCTCTTCCCAATAACCCTGCCTGTGACCAGGTTGTCATGACGATGGGCGCCCCATGGTTGCTCTAATTCCCCCCCTTGGCTCGCAGGAATCATTTCCGGGTCCCTGTCCTCTGAGAGGGGGGAGGAACCACCCGATCCTGGCCTAGTAAAGTCAAGTTTGCCTGGCTGTTGGCGATATCCGACTATCTCCTTGTCCTTCGACATTAGCTCAGCCCCTGGAATTCGGGTGGGGATCGCTAGCTGGCTCGGTGGTGGCCTGAATCTGCGACCCCTCAGAAAGTATCTTGGATGCGCTCATTATTGAATCGATAATTTGCTGGTATCCCGTGCATCTGCATAGGTTACCCTCTATGGCTTGCATGGCCTCCTCTCTTGTTGGTGTTGGGTTTCCATCCAACAACGCTGCACTGGCAACGAGAAACCCCGGAGTACAAAATCCACATTGACTTCCACCACATTCGGCAAACATATCTTGGATTGGATGTAGATAATGTCCGTCGGAGAGACCCTCCACCGTGGTGATTTGGTGGTTTTTTGCCTCCATCGCAAGAGTCAGACAAGATAGTCTTGGTTTGCCATCAATCATAACAGTGCAGCAGCCACAGGTTCCCATGTCGCACCCTCTCTTGGTCCCTAGTGACCCGATTCCGTCTCTGATTACATCGAGCAGAACATCATGACTCTTTATGATCGCACGGACAGGATTACCGTTCACTACCGCACTCCAAACAGCCACTGGGGCGTCGTCCGCCAAAGGCAGAGGTTGCGGGGCCATGTTCCTCGACTTGTTGCTAGGTGTAAGAGACTTAGGGCTAGTCAGCCTAAGTCGTCAACCACCTTTGACATCACAGATTGTTCTATCAGTTTGAGATGCCCCCCCATCGTGGACCTTGCCATCCCCATACTTTCTGCGAGATCTTTTATCTTGATCCCTCTCTCGTCTGAGTAGTACCCTAGATTTACAGCCTGGCGAAGAACTTCTATTTGTCGGTCGGTCAATATCCCTCGCCACATGTCGCCTACATTGCTCCTGACGGATTGTATGCTGATCGAATCCCAGGGCATCATCATCCTCAGCAATTCAATGAGACGCTTCATTGAGTCTGATCGGCCAGTAAAATTCAATTCGAGTCCATCTTCGTCTAAACCATATGGCGGATGTAAGTGTATTTTTTCCAGGTCTAACATCATCATCGGGAGGGAATGTGTAAGATTCACAGAGACTAGGTATGAGCCAGAGTCATCATCCTTCTCATGGACTTCCAGCACATCGAAAGTTGGAATGTCATCCATTGCGCTCAACTCACCTTTCACAGGGATTATCTCAGCGAGATGCTCGATACCCTCTTCACCCAGCTTCATGTGGGCAAGCACCTCGTATTTTCTTACAGCATCCATCAACTGTTTGAACTCTGCTACCCCTTCTAAGTCTGAGCGACTCCACCTAAGCCTAACCCTACGCACGAGTGTTTGTTGCATTGCCATTGGTTATGAAATTGAAGGTGGCGCTTGAAGCGGATTAGTCACGAGGTCCTGATGAGCGAGATGATCTCGCCACAGACAGCGAATGCTATCTCCTCCACGGTCACAGCTCCTATCGGGGCGCCGATTGGGCATCTGACCAAACCCAAACGATCGTCTGAAACTCCCTCTCCTTTCGCTGACTTTGTGAATTCTCTCCACTTGGTCTTTGATCCTATGCACCCTATCCTACATGGAATATCCTCGGAATATGACAGCAGCCCAATCAACAGCTTCTGATCTATCGCCCAGTCATGGCCGAGCAGGAGAATATCGGAAAACCGTGAGAGTGACGTGGCAGTCTCAATTTCAAGGAACTCATCTGCGCTGGCATGGATTCTTTCTACTGAGGCGGGGAATGACTCTGAGGACGCGTATTCCCCACGTTCATCAAAGACGCTATGTCGCCATCCCAAGAGTTCACATGCCTCGCTGATGGCTTTTGCAACGTGGCCGCCACCCATCAGTAGAATATGGGGGCTTGGATCCAACCTCTCGAATGCCACAGTCACCCGGCCACCACAGAGGCTGTTTAGGTTGGTGGTGGAAGGATCACTAGATGACTTGGAGAGGACGAAGGTCTCAATTCCCCCCTCGGAACCATTGAGTATCGATCTCAGTCTGTGTTCGATTTTGAGTTCCAGACCGGCTCCTCCGACTGTGCCATGTCTGTCTCCAGAGGTGGAAAATGCCAATTTCGCCCCCACTTTGGCAGGGACGCTACCATCCGAGTCAATTATTGAGGCCATGGCTACGGTATTGCATAAATCCAATTGGTGCAACGCCCACCTCAGAGTCATTGATCCCAAAAAAAACATCTCCGCGTCGGTGCTCTTGCACTTTTTCTCCTGCAGCCATTGGGAAGTCATAAGTCTTCCAGCCTTTTGTAACAACCGTGAACCCACTGCTGGAGACGATTCTGGTTGCAATGCGTGATGCGTTTCTTGCCGTCACGGTGTTCGTCGCCGTCATGGTCCTCCTCTTCAGCTGGCTACAGTACCTTACCGCTGGAAAGTTCGTTGATTGGATCAGGTCGAGTAAGAGATGGCAACCACTCATCGGAGCACTAATGGGCGTGATTCCCGGTTGCGGTGGAGCAATCATCATGATGCCGATGTTCGCGAAGGGCTATGTCACCTACGGGACTGTATTGGCGACCCTGATTGCCACCCTGGGGGATTCTGCCTTTGTTTTGTTCGGGGCAGCGATTCAAGACAATCAATTCCTCGCCCCAGTGATCCTCGTTCACCTAATTTCATTCCTAGCTGGGGTGATCTGGGGCTATGGGGCTGATTTGTTGATGATCACACCTGAAAGCCCCTTCGGAATGAAGCCCAAAATTACACAACGAAATCTGGCGATTCAAACATTAGAGGACCGGAGTGAGAAAAAGGAGATGACTGACATCATCTCCAATTTACCGAGGGAGGAACCAGGCACTCTGTCCTACAAGATAGTCCATAGTGGGTACAAGTTATGGTGGCTAGTCACTATGGTCGGCTTCATCCTTGGGGTACTACTCATATTTTGGTTGGCCAGGGAACCTAGTTACAATCCTGAGCTGTCATGGGATTTGTCCACAAGAGATGGAATTCTCACTGTTGTGGGGGTGGCTGGCACGATACTGTCTTTGGTATTGTACATCGCAGGGAAGAGCTTCATCGCAGATGACACTGAGGCAACTATTGGGGACAAGCTTCACTCGTTTGATGAAACGCTGACCCACGCCGCATCGGAGACGGCCTTTGTCACGACGTGGGTCCTAGCAGCCTACCTGGTCTTTGAGGGATTATTGCTTTCAACTGGGGCGACTGAATCCGACCTAGCCACCAATGGAGACGGGCCTGGGGCAATAGCAGTAGCTGCAACCATCGGCCTAATTCCAGGGTGTGGGCCCCAAATCATTGCAATAACTGCCTACGTTGAAGGAATTCTTTCCTTCCCGGCATTGGTTGCGAATGCCATCTCTCAGGACGGAGATGCCCTGTTCCCACTTTTGGTACGTCATCGCACCGCCTCACTATGGGCCACTGTTCACACCCTGTTGCCCGGACTTATTTGTGGGCTATTATTACTCTGGGTTGGGGTTGACTTTCCATGAGTCTGATATTTCGTCCCATGCCATCTTCAAGGACATGACGTCCTCTGAGGTGTCCACATTCAGGTGTAAATATGGATCATCGACCTCGAAGCGGGAAAAGTCAATGAGAGAATTCAACGGTGAGTCTGGATGAGCATCCCTGACGGCCATGACTCCCTCATCGTCCAAAAAAACCGGATGGCCCCCTCGGCCCTGTTTCTCTGGGCTGGCACTCGAATCGGCAGAAAAAAGCCTCTTTAGCGTCCTTGAGCTAAATCCTGGTCTGTCAACCGGGGCCACAATCACCCTCTCGGGCCAACCGAGAGCCTCTAACCCAACCTGTATTGACCCAGTCCTCCCATGATCCGGATTCTCGTTTCTGACGAAAATCACAGAGTCACTGCTCCCCGCTTCGTCTGAAGTCGGACCAATCACGACGCAAGTCTTCATTCCATGATCCTTCATGGTTTCAATCATGGCTGACAAGAGTGTCGTTTCACCCAATTGGATAGTTGCTTTGTCGTAGCCTAGTCTTCTGCTGAGGCCTGATGCAAGTATCAGACAGTCTGGGACGCCCTCGTCGATCATACCAAAACTATCCTATGAACAACATAGCGACGTATACTAGGTACCCAACCAACAAGAATGCGCCCATTGGCTTGGATATGCCCTTTCCTGTAAGGATTGAGAGGCCGATTAATCCAGAGCTTCCCAGGAGCACCCAGATGTCCAATGTCAGAAAAGAACTCGAAACAGTCAAACCCTGGGATACGATTGAACCGATTCCCAGTACCGCCATCACGTTGGCAACATTGGATCCTAGTATGTTCCCTATTGCTACGCCCTGGACCCCGCGAATCGAGGCCGTCAACGTCACCGCTAATTCTGGCAACGATGTTCCAAATGCTACGAGAGTAAGCCCGATGACGGCCTCTGAAACACCTAATGACACAGCCAGCCCGACCCCTCCCTCGATCAGGAAGTCAGACCCATATTTCACCAACAGAAGGCCAAGCAAAAATGAAATTATTGCGTAGGAGTAGCCTTGGGGCACCCATGAGTCCTCCAATTCTCCCTGATCTTCGCCCCCCCTTGTCCTGAAGATGTAGGCATAGTAGCCTCCCATTGTAGCGATCGACAGAATTCCCAGCAAGAGTGAGAACTCCCCGATGACGACCGATATCACGATGAATGCAGTAGCGATGAGTAGCATCAAGGCATCCTGCTTGAGGTCCTTGTCTGGCTGAGAAGCTGCCCCGATCAACATAGCGATTGCCAACACGAGCATGATGTTGGCGATGTTGGATCCTATGACTCCCCCTACAGCCAGGTCCACAGCCTCAAGACTCTCACGATTGATGGCGTTCAAGACGACTCCGAGCTCAGGTAGACTCGTCCCTATCGCAACCAGGGTGAAGCCCACCAAGAACGATGGCATCCCAAGTAAGCCGGCAATCCTGATAGAGCCCTGAACGACCAGCTCGCCCCCCAAAACCAGCAATAACAAGCCGATTATCAACAGGACCCCATCAGGAAGTCCTGCGAGCATGACCCCCCGTAGTTCTGATGTCATATAAGGAACGGGTGAAGCGACAGTTATCCGATCACACCAATCTCCTGACATGCTGGGAAAGGAGATCCACATCAGGTATGGTGTGGTCCTCCAGAGGAGGGGAGAAAGGAACCGGCACGTCGAGGGCCCCGATTACAATCGGCGGGGCCTCTAGTGACCAAAACGACCCTTCGAGCACTGCAGATGATATCGTGTGCCCGAAGCCGCCAGTCCATTGCGATTCTTGTAGAACGATCATGCGACCGGTCTTTTTGACAGATTGTACGCATGTGCCCCTATCCAGTGGATTCAGGGTCCTGAGGTCAATTACCTCTACATCGATCCCCTCCTTGGAAAGCACTCTGGCGGCATTCATGGCAACGTGAACCATTGCACCCCAAGTTATCACTGAGACATCCCCACCTCGTTTCACTACTCTCGCTTTTCCAATGGTGTGCATGCCTTGTCGCAGTCTCTCCCTCACCGATTCGGTGTCGACGCGCTGGCTTATTCGATCTCCCCAACCAGTCAGGCCCCCACGCAATCCGTACAATCCAATGTGTTCCAAGAGTACGAAAGGGTCATCCAACGAATGCCCCTCAATGAGTAGATCATAGGCATCTTGGGGATTTGACGGGAACCCAATCAAAAGCCCTGGGTCATTCAGAAACCAAGATTCTATCACATTGGCATGATACGGCCCACTTCTCGTTTTCCCGCCCAACGGAATTCTCACTGTGAGGGGGACATTGGCCCCCCATCTCCATCTCAGTTGAGCGGCATTGTTCACCAAAGCGTTCATTGCCAGAGCGGCGAACCCTCCGAATTGTATCTCCGCGATCGGGCGAAGACCGGCCAAGGCAGCTCCCGTTGCTCCGTTTATGATGATAGATTCAGACAATGGCATGTCGAGAAGTTTCCCACCGTGCCCTTTGGCCTTGAGGGCGAGATTCAATCCGAAGGCCCCGGCAATTTCCATGTCCTCGCCCATGAATAGTACGTTTTCCCCATCATTATCCGCGATATTGACCATTGCGTTCTGAATTGCTCTACTGAAACTCCACGAGTTAACCGCATCATCGAATTCCATTGGCCCCAGGTCCGAATGGCCGACCAGTTTTTGGACGCCCTCAAGATCCTTGATCTGTTGCTCGTGCGTTCTTGCATCTGTCAGCTTTGTCGTTCCGACAGCCACGGTCTCCGGCTCGGGCCAAGCCATGGACTCCACGGCCAATCGCGCCTCCCCGCAAAGAGCGACTTCTTCGTCAACAATTGACTTCAGTAATTTGGCACTGACACCCATTCCTATCAGCAGCCGTTCATGATTTTCGATTGGTTCCTTTTTGGACCAATACTGGATTAAGTCCTGTCCGACGTAGCCTGGTGGATTGCCACTTTCTGCACCAAGATAGAGGTCATCGTGATGATGCGCATGGCCACAACCCCTCATGGTTTCGACATGTATGATGCAGCCCCCAAATCCAGAAACAGAAAGCTCTCGGGCCACTGCAACCGAAGCATAGTAGATCGCTGGGTCAGACCCATCTATGCTCCAAGCCGGAAGCCCAACCGAAGCTCCCTTATCCCCGAATGTCTCTGCCCCTGATTGTTTGTTTGAGAATGTGTCAAGTGCAATCTGATTGTTTTGGATGATGTAACATATTGGGAGCCCCCTAGCGCCTGCGAAGTTTATCGCTTCCCAAAACTCCCCGCTGCTACTGCAACCCTCCCCAACGGGAGCAAGTGTGAACACTCCGTTCCCGTTTCTTGATGATGCAAGAGCGATTCCCGTAGCAGTCGCACTTGCAATGGGTAACGGGGCAGTGGGTGGAAGAATGCCATAATTCCAATCTCCGATATGTAGGTCTCTGCCCCCGAAGTTAGGGTGGCCGCCATTCATCTGCGATCCAGACTTACCCATCTGTGCAGACATGATTGATAGTGGCGTCTGCCCCATTGAGAGTGCGAGCCCAAGATCCCTGATCATCGGAGCAGCCACGTCATTCCCCAGTTGCAGTGCTGTGCCACATGCAGCGATAGGCTCTTGCCAGGTCGATCTGAAACCCTTCCCTCCAAAATTGCCCCCGTCAGGAGTTTCGACTCCCTCAACGAAAAGCTCCTTTAGATGTCCGTCCAAAACTCTGGTCCTCAACATCAGTCTATGCCAATGAAGACGCTCTTCTTTGGTGATTGAAGCCAAGTGCGCAAGCCTTCTGAGAAGAAGGCGCAAGTCTAACAGCAACCTATCCCTTCTTCTTGACAGATAGAGTCTACCATCCCTCTTCGGGATAATTTCAGTCAGCAAGATACTGTTGATTTTTGGTGTATGAAGCCTGTCATCGAATGATTCATGCACGTGATCGCAAAACAGCTCTGACCACTCATGAAATTCCTCACCGTTCATTGACTTTGTACCGACGCATTCTTTGAGAGCATCTCTGATTAATTCCAGGTAACCATCCCACCTTTCGGCTGTGAACCTCAGAACTTCATTGATGACGTAATCCGGTTTAATCGCCTTATCAAAGGTCAAATGTTCCGTGGGCTTCCACCCTCGACCCCAAATCTTTGGCAAGTCAGATTGATCACCGCTGTACTCATCGGGTCCCTCATGCAATGGATTGTTCCTGCTTCTCGCCTCACTCTCAAGGTCTGAGTCACTATGTTTTTCCCTAATCCATACTTTTGCATGGGACGTGCGGCCTTGGCCAGTTGGTGACCTGTGAATCATTATCCTAGTCCTTTCTGAACACTTTGTGCATTTTCTATCCAAGGCCTTAAGCTCCCTTTTGCTAGATTTCCAAGGTTGGTGATGATTGCAATTGGGACATCTCCATATGCCTGATATTTCATAGGACATGAACTCTGCATAGATAGAAAGCACATAAATTATTCTGATGAAATTAATTCTATTTACCTTATATTAAAAATTTTAAAACAAATTTTATACATTAATAAAATGTTGTACTGAAATGTATTTTACATAATTTTAAGAAAAAAAAAAAATTTATTTTACATAATAAATGAAAATTAAATTAAAATTATTTACATAAATAGATAATTTTTCAATATCTTGGAATATTCGAATCTATTTCGATAGACCATCTATCGATCCCGCCCTCCAGGTTTGATACGCTTCCACTAAAATCATCAAGTTTTGAAAGATATTCGACCACCGCAGCAGATCTAACTCCAGAATGGCAATACACTATTATCGGTAAATTTCGCGGTAGTTCATCTATTCTTGCGGGGATTTGTAGGTGCTCGATCCTAATCGATGTTCCTTCAATACTTGCTATTGACTCCTCGAATTCTCTCCTGACGTCCAATAAAAACAAATCTTCCCCCTCTCGCATCATTCTTTCAAGCTCCTTTGGAGTAATTTTCTTGTTCATTATCGGACTTGCAACGATCCTGGGAGGGCCCCTTTGTTCCCCACCGAACCTCAGAATCCGAGATTCCATTTTGAGGGCATCAAAAATTAATAGTCTTCCGGATAGGACATCCTTCTTTTCCAGTAAGACTTTCAATGCCTCAGTGGCTTGTATGGATCCGATAATTCCGGTCACTGACCCCAATATTCCTGCCTCAGAACAATTCGGGGCCAGTTCACGGGGGGGTATACTGGGGAATAAATCGCGATAATTCGGCCCGCCCTGATAATTGAAGACTGAGACTTGACCCTCAAATCTCAGCACACTGGCAAACACCCAGGGAACGCCTAGCTCCTCACAGGCGTCATTTATTGCGTATCTTGCTTGGAAATTATCTGTTCCATCTATGACTACATCAGATCCTGTGATCAAATCAATTGCGTTCTCTGGAGTCAGTCTGGATTCGAAAAATCTAATCATGAGATTTGAATCAATTTCCTTCAGCCTGTCCGTCGCTGATGTCACTTTTTTCAACCCGATTGTTCTTTCCGAGTGTAGAACCTGCCTCTGTAAGTTGGAGACGTCGACGACATCATCATCAATAATCCTGATCTCACCTATTCCAGCAGCTGCCAAGTACAAAAGAGCGGGACTTCCAAGGCCGCCCGCTCCGATTACTGTCACGATCGACTTTGAGAACTTAATCTGGCCAGACAAGCCAATTTGATCAAGTACAATATGCCTATCGAATCGATTCAATCTCCTCTCATCCATTTCTATCAAAACCAGGGGGAATAGAGTCTGACGATGCATATGGAGAGGCTCAACCTACCCCAGATGACAGTCAAATTCCTTGAGTTCTGCGGGGTGAAAGATTTACCCGTCCATGACAATAACAGTCTTTGGATGAAATTTTGTTGGAGAGCGCTTTTCGGTTTCTCGATACCCAAAAGCCACCGTTCAATATCGGTTAGAATGCAATAGCCATCTCGGGTGAGCCAGAGTATCTCAGTCGCACAGTAAACTACAACCACTGACCAGAGAACTATGTCCCACGGAGCGAGCCAACCTAATCCAACGAGCATAGTGACGAAAATGTGGGAGAGGTAGAAGAATGAGGCTGCAATCCTCCTTGGGACCGATGCTGAGGAAGCATCATTCCTGAATGAGATACTCTCCATCGAACCAACTCAGTGTTGAGACTCAAGCCACCTTTCCGCGTCTATCGCCGCCTGACATCCCATTCCAGCAGCAGTAATCGCCTGCCTATACCTAGTGTCAACTACGTCCCCTGCTGCGAAAACTCCTGGCACGCTGGTCATCGTGTGCTCTTCGTGGAGTATGTATCCTTCTGGGTCTGTTTCTACCTGGCCATCAAGAAAATCAGTAATAGGTTTGTGACCGATCGCAATGAATGCGCCAGTGCATGACAATTCTTCAGTTGAGTTGTCCCTCGGATCCTCGATTACAGCACCTGTAAGGCCCTTATCGTCAGACAACCACCTCACTACCTGCCTGTGAGTCAATATCTCGATTTTGGGATGGTTCCTGGCCCTTTCAAGCATCACCTTGGAGGCCTTGAAAACATCCCTTCTGTGGATTATCGTCACCTTGTTGGCGAATCTCGTCAGAAAGATTGCCTCTTCCATGGCAGAGTCCCCGCCGCCGACGACTATGACCTCCTCATCCCTGAAAAATGCGCCATCACATGTCGCGCAGGTAGAAATGCCTCTCCCTTTCTGGCTCTCCTCTCCCTCCACTCCTAGCCAAATTGCTTCGGCGCCAGTACAAATGATTAGGGCTTCTGCCCGGTATTCCTCGCCTTCTACCCAGACTCCGAACGGCCTTTCTCGCAGATCCACTCTTTCGACGTTCTTGTCATGGATCTCAAGCCCAAATCTTTCCGATTGGGCCCGGAGCTCTAGCATCATTTCTGGGCCACCAATTCCCTGGGGGTACCCGGGAAAATTTTCGATGTCAGACGTGAGCATTAACTGTCCGCCTGACATGTAACCTGCAAACATCAGAGGCTCCATCATTGCCCTTGCTGAATATAGTCCAGCAGTGTATCCTGCCGGTCCAGATCCGATGATTATCACATTGCGCGCGGTGGCCATATCGCCATGGAGTAACGGGAGTCCCTTGAATATTGACACTAGGTACCTGACGATGGTTTTCAAGAAATTTCAATCTAGCATTGAGTAAACTGCTCTGATCGCAGATCTCGCGTGTGGTTCCAGCCTGGGGCCGATATGGAATTCTTCTGCTCCGGGCCCGATTATGCCCAAACCCACTGGCTTTCCAAATTTTATCTGCAGATCCATTAATGCGGCTGAGACCGCCTGGCCAATGACGAGTCCGTGGTCAGTCTCTCCTTTCTCAATCACTCCAAGGCATACTACCCCCTGGACACCCCCTCGAGTTAGCAGTCTCGAGGCTGCAAGGGGGGCTTCGTATGACCCGGGAACCCACTCAATATCCGAGATCTCGATGCCGAGTGAAGAAGCCTCGTCCTTAGCGTAATTCACCATTTCCTCAACATAATTTCTGTGGAATTCACCACAAACAAGTGCTATTGATTTCATGCTTTCATACTCCATCGGACATTCGCATCACTGTGTCTACAGTGGCCTTTGTAATAGAATCTATTTCGATATTCACCAAGGACCCCTCTTTCTTATGGCCGAGTGTCGTCCTTCGAAGAGTCTCGGGAATTATGTGCAAATCAAATGATGCATTGTTGTGGGTGTTTCCGATGGTTAGGGAGATTCCATCGATGGATACATACCCCTTCTCGAAAATGTACTTTCCAACCATCTCAGAGGTTTGGATTGTAATGCTGCAGGTGGCCTCACCATTGTTTTCATCTCTCGAATCCAATCGTTTGATTATTTTTCCTACCTCCATGACGTGTCCCGATACGAGATGGCCCCCGACCTCCTTTCCATAGGTAAGTGACCTTTCGTAATTTAGAGGGTCGCCAGGCCGTAGGTTGCCCAAGGTAGACCTATGCAACGTCTCTTCGATAATTTGGAAAGATGCACTTCGCCCGTTAATCGAAGTCACTGTTAGGCATACACCTTCGATGGCGACGCTGGCGCCAATCTCAATCCCATCTAAAGCACCTTCGGGGAATTCCACAACCCAATTGGTAAATCCTTGTCTCTTGTCCGAGGAACGTAGGGCACCAACTCCTTCCACAATTCCAGTAAACATGTCACTTCACTCCTCGAAAGGGCCCCCTTCTTCATTTGGCCATAGATTGAGTATCCTCGCAATGATCTTCCTGGTCCCGTCAAGATCGTCTGATAGGCCTTCGACCCTTGTAACTTTGACGTCAGTGTACCCCCGTGATGATAATCCGTCCTTGACCGAGTCGATCGAGTGCTTCTGGTCGTATCCGAGTGCAATTATGTCTGGGGACACCTTTTCGAGTATATCGTAAATTGGTGTAGAGGGGGGATTCCCTACAATTGCTTCGTCAACGGGCTTCAGACCTTCAACCATCCGCGCCCTCAAATCGTGACTGGTGACAGGCTCATGCTTCCTTGTTCGGACTGTGTCGTCATGGGCAACCACGACAATTAGCTCAGATCCCAGCAGTTTGGCTTGCTCTAGATAATGCAAGTGCCCAGCGTGGAGTAAGTCGAAAACTCCAACTGCCATTATTCTAGTCACTCAAACGCCCCCTTGGTTGGTAAAGTATCCCAACAAATCTTCGCCTGTCAACATTGGTATTGACCGCCTCTCGGCGTAGGCTCTCGCCTCACTGACTGGTAGGGCCCCATCTCCATCTGGTTGTAACATCTCTGCACCGATAGTGCAAGGGACAAGACCCGCCATTCGTGCAATGCTTACAGCGAGTTCTGTGTGACCTTGTCTATTTGACAGACCCCCTGGGGACTCCCTGCAAACCGGTATGTGACCTGGAGTACGGAACTCCTTGCCCAATGCTGCTTGAGCCTCCCCCTTTGACATTTGACTACCTAGAACCTCCCCGCTAAGCTCACCGAACCTCCTAGTCGTCAATGCCCTGTCTCTGTCTGTGATGCCGGTAAAGGTGTCCCTGTGATTAATCGAAAGGGTAAACGCAGACTTAGTATCATATTGCAGGTCATTGGTCTTCAAGCGATCAAGAACCGGGTGCAATTCAAGCAAAGCAGGGTGGGTGTGTATATCCTGTAGCCAAGGCAGGTCGAATACACTGCCGATCTCATTCCCAATAGCTAGGAAAAGCAGCCCTCCACAGTCCTTCCTCAACCTCCTCATTATTTCTGGGGTTGCGAATTGGGCTGGCCAGAGTAAATCAGTCTCGCTCTCTCTGAATGAGGAGTCGAACACCATGACCGGTTTGCCCAAGGCGAATTCTCGAATGGCAATTTCAACTACTGAATGCCCGGGCTGCATGCTCATATGGAGTGGGGTGCAGGTTCAAGTAAATAGGGTGGCGTTTTGGGCACTGGCTGGAACCATGATGCGCAAGTAAGATGAGGGGTGTGCCCCTCGTGCGTTTGATGGCAGCAACCCGCCGGGCATTGGCTTTCCTAATTCTGGCGACCCTAATCGTCCCCATGACAGCCTCCCAAATCAATCTCCAGGACAAAAGAGGGGGCTTCGACTTCGCTGGAGAATGGCAACCTCGTCATTCCCTGGACATCCACGATGATTGGTGGGACGACTGGTCCAGAGATGCGAATCATGACAGAATTGACGATAGGCTCACTTGGCTTCTGACCCAGCCAGAGGATTTCCAATCATCGTGGTGGAAGCGTGCAGACCCTGGCCAGGCTAGACTATTCATTGACTATGACCACCACCCATCAACGGCTGATGTCAGGGCATTGGAAGCCCTTGGGGTATCAGTAACGATGAGGCCGATTTATCTCGATAGTCTCATCGCGAATGTCCCAATAGAGATGATCAATCCGTTCTCCGCGATACTAGATTTGCCCGGTGTCGTCATGATGGAGGACTTGGGACTAGCAGAGACCCACATGAACGAAGCGGTTCCAAACATGGGGGTTGAGGAAGTCTGGGCCCAATACGGATACGACGGGACCGGTGTCACCATTGCAGTGCTTGACACAGGAGTACGGGGGGACCATGCAGGGTTGGATGACATGGACGATGAGATCACTCTTGGCTGCGACCAACCAGATCCAGATCCCTTCAACCCTAATCCAATTAATATAGACTGTGACCCGAAGATTTCAGCATTTTTTGATGCGGTTATAACTGATTCTGAGCAGCCTGCGCGAGAATCCTATGATTCAGGCACACATGGTTCACACGTTGCTGGTATTGCAGCAGGAACCGGAGGTGGGCAAGAGGCCCCTGATGGATCCAGATACGTGGGAGTGGCCCCAGGAGCATGGATAATCAATATCTTAGCATGCTGTGATGGGGATATTCAGGATATTATTGAAGGCGCCGAATGGGCTATTGAGAACAAGGAAGCCAAGGGGATCGACATACTTACGTCATCCCTCGGAGAGCAGCAGCTGGAGATCCACTTCGACAATGATGGCTCATCTGCATGGAGCCAGCAGATGGATGCTGTTGCAGCATCTGGAATCATCACGTTCCTCTCAGCTGGCAATGAATTCGGCGGAGCCACTTTTGCGGGGTGCAACACGATAGACAGCCCTGGTGACGCAAACCTGCCAATCACAGTTGCAAGCCTAGACAAAGATCTGGGCCTCGCTATCTACTCCAGCAGGGGTTACACCTCCGATGGCAGGGTCAAGCCCGACGTCTCCACTATAGGATCAAACATCATGGCGCCAGATGCCGCCACCTCCGATGGATACACCAGCAAATCTGGGACAAGCATGGCCACTCCCTTGATGGCGGGGATAGCCGCGCTGATGGTTGAGGCCAATCCCGACATCACTCACGACGAGGTCAAGTCGATAATCAGCGCGCACTCGATTGAGAGGGACATCCAACTACTTGACGATCCAGGATTAAACGACTGCAGCCTTCTTGAGACAAGGCCAGATAATGAATTCGGATACGGTCAAGCAGATCCGCTGCTGTTCGTACAATCCGCGGGCGCGATAGATTCATCCCTCAATGTGAGCATGGATCTAGCCACGCTAGAGAAAATCGGGAACGAATCAAGAATATCAGGAACCTCAACAGGAGGTGTTCCTGGAGTCGGTTACGTCCAAGTGAAGGTCGGCGGAGGCGAATGGCAGCAGGCAGCAGATCTCTCTGCGACCAATGACTGGTCCTCATGGAACGTAAAGTTGCTACCCCACTCAGAGTCTGGTAACTCAACTGTCTATTCCCGGCTAGTCATAAACGAGGACAGGATGTCTCCAGTCGATGCCCGCAGAGTCATTCTAATTGACGGCCAAGCAGGCACAAGCTCAGGAGCGGGGGGACAGACTACACTAGGCCCCTACGTCTTCTTGATCCCATTCCTCGCAACCGTTGTTCTACTCGGCTTCACTGCTCTTAGGGAAGACTGGGCGAACACAACCACCGTCAAGAGGAAGGAGGAAGAAAAGAAAACTGGGGGCGACCCGGAATCTTCCTTCGTAAGGAATCCAATGAACGGCATCAGGGCCTTTTCCCTGGAAATGAAACACGGCGGAGCGCTAACGGAGAATAAATCTCGTAGGATGTTCACTCTTTGCATCCTATACTTCGCTCAGGGCCTTCCATGGGGATTCGCAAGCGTGACCTTCGCGGCCTATCTCGTGGACAATGGGGTTGCGATAGGTGACGTTGCCATATTGTTCGCCACTGTAGCTCTACCTTGGACCTTCAAGTGGATATGGGGCCCGGTGGTCGATGCAGTGAACATCCCTCGATACGGTGCCAGGCGCCAATGGGTTTTGATAGCGCAATTGGGGATGGTTCTTACGCTAGGGACTCTGTTGTTAGTCCCCGATCTCAACGCCGAGATAGAGTTGGTGACAAGGCTATTGTTCATTCACAACATCTTCGCATCACTACAGGATGTCGGGACTGACGCCCTTGCAGTCGAGATCCTCAAACCTGACGAAGTGGCCAAAGCGAATGGCTTCATGTTCGCTGCAAAGAGGGCAGGCATTATCGTTGGCGGCGCGGTTCTTGGAGTCGCGGTGACGAAGATAGGAATCAGCGGAGTCATTGTCATACAACTGGCGTTGCTTTCAGCAATCCTGATCGTCCCCCTCACGATGGTGGAAAGGCCTGGTGTGAAGCTCTTCCCATGGTCCAAGTCGGATGACGTTTGGTGGGCCGTTGAAGACGAGGAAGGCGATAAAAATGCGGAGGATACTGAGGTTCAGGGCCCATGGCTCTCAGAGGATCGATTCCGAGTCGCAAAGTCCGTGGGATACACCCTCGACAGCAGGAAGATTACGATCTCGGCTTACTTGGCAGTCTTCGGGGCTTCGGTCTGGGTAACTGGCTTCGCAATCGATGTCTTCACCATCGATTTTGCCCTCGGTGACCGTCTGAGGGGCCTTACAAACCCAATCGCCTACGTCGCGCTCGCAGCCTCCCTGGCACTGCTAGGGCTTTCTTACACCAGTTTCGCGCACAGTTTGACCTCAAGAACAGTCACTAATCCACTCTCCATCCTACCCCCCAGCACAAGAAGGGGCGTCGCTGAGACATCCTTCTTCCTCACCAAGGCATTCTCAGTCAGGTCGGCGTTTTTGTTGATTGGATTATGCCTCCTTTCTGAGTTGTACATTTTCGTGGGGCCTATTGTAATTGATATATTCATCAACGAAGCTGGATGGTCTCAAGCGAAGTACAATGGAATAATCGGTGGAGTGGTCGTATTCGGGACCCTCATCGGCCAGATCGTGGGTGGCCTGCTTGGGGACCGGTTCGGAGTAAGGAGAGTTGCTATGGTCGGATTTACATCCCTCGCTCTGGCAAATGCAGGATTGGCGTTCCTCCAATCAATGTGGGATAATACCCCGGTGATGACGGTCTATCTCATCATCCAGGCCTTCGTCGGTGGAATGGCGTGGATTTGCATTATCTCGTTGAGCATGAGGCTCACTTGGAGCAAGGTCGGAGGAACCCAGTTCACTGCATACATGTCCCTGTTCAACCTCTCTGGCGTGTTTGCATACACGCTAACAGAGAGGATGATTTCCGTATTCGACTACACATCTGCGATCTATATCGGAGCGGCCCTGACGCTGATCACGGTCTTCATGCTGGTCTTCATCGACGAGGATGAAACCGACAAGGTCCTCGGTGATAGCACCCCTGATGAAACAGAGGTTTTAGGAGAAGGCATGCCAGGCGCGCTTGAGATTGCGAATGACGAAGCAACCAGTGTTTCAGTTTGAGGGCCTAGATACCGATTTCCTCTTGTTTACAAAAGATTTCTGCGGTTACTGCACAGCAGCGAAGAATTTGCTAAAAGGCAAAGAACTAACCTTCACAGAAGTGAATTTGCAAGAAAACTACGATCTCCGTGCAGCTTTGGTTGAAGAGACTGGCCATAGAACGGTCCCGATCATCTTTGACTTAAGGCAAGGGCTCGCATTTGTAGGCGGATTTGACGAGCTTAGGAGGGCCGTCTAATCCGGTCTGGCGATGCCCTCTATTGAACGGACCATAGCACCCCTTTGGCTCAAGTCAACCATGTGCCCTTTGCCATGGCGAAACTCTTCGACATCCCAGCCTGCTGCCAGGAAACAATTCATGTGCCTAACGGCCTCATCAATAGGAATGATGGGGTCCCTCTCTCCGTGCATCCAGATCACAGGTCGAGGGGCTACTTCTATGAGTCGTTTTCCCAATTCAGACGCCTCGACTGTCTTCGTGGCGATCAGAACTAGCCCCAACACTCTTTCGAAAGAGACCCTAGATGTGAAGGCCGAGGCGATTGCTCCTCCTTGTGAAAAGCCCCCAAGGATCAATTTCCCCGGAGGGAGCTCGTTCTCCAATTTATCCATTGAAATCGAGATCTGAGATCCCACGTCAGGCACGGTCTCCGTTCTGTCCAATCCATTAATCCACCAAGCCTTGCCTCCGGAGGGGTGGGCAAACGGCCCCTCTGGGCAGTAAACGCCCCATCCAGGGGGCACGAGGCTCTCGGCGAGCGGCGTCATTTTTGAGGCGGTGCCGGTCATGCCGTGGAGCATGACCAGATGGCCTTCCAGACCCATCTCAGATGCTCCATGAGAACCCTATGCCACCTGCGATCATGACATCCAACTCTGTTTGGCCAGTGAAACTTGCAGTCAATGTGTACTCGCCACTAGGTGAGGGTATTGTACCAAGCGTACCAGACTCTGAAGCCCCTGGCCCCCAAAATCTCTCAAGGACGGAGGCAGAAGTATGGTCTCTAAGCGTCAGTGAAATCGATGACCCCCCAGATCCAGATGATGCTGAGATCAAGTAGATCATCTCGTCCCATGATCCGTCATTGGGGTGATCTTGGACAAGGAAGGAGTCCTCAACATCGCCGTTTGGACCGTTGTTTTCGTACTCTTTGTCAAGCAGATCTCTCCCCCGCATAAAATGAACATCTCCTTGATACCCTGACCCGCTTTGGGAGAGGGAGATCCTGAGCAACTCAGTTCCACCAGGGTCTGTCCTGACGAACGAGGTGATGAATCTAACTTCATGGTCATAGGTGTATGTTATCTTGCTTCCATCTGTTGAGGTTGCTTTGACGTACGCCTTTTCTCCCTCCACTTCGGCACTTGCGGCCCAATCTATTTCAAACAGGGTAAAGGTCCACGATTTTTCGGACAGTGGGAAGGAAAGTACCGCCTGTTCAACGCCATTCTCAAACACGCCTAAATTGGAGTGGGTAATCCTCCCCAAGAATGGATTGTGGTTCAAAACTGCGTGCCTTCGAGCCTCTTCTTCTGAGGAAATCCCTAACATGTACGCGGTCCCCCCCTCCTCTTCATCTACCGTAGCAACAACCAACCTGGCAGAGTCGTCAAAAAAATCGGGTGTCGTGAATGTGTAAATCCACCAGTCGCCTACGTGCCATTCAGGGACTTCGATTTCATCCTCGCCGCGGAGGATGTCGCTCGTCGCCCCCACGCACCCCTGGAAGGAAATTGACAGGAATGCGATGATCCACAACAAGCCGTTGTTTCGCATAACTGAGAATTCCCCTCATTGAGACCGGTTTTTCATTTAGTTGGTAATCAGATTAGGTTGCCGATGTATCCTACTGCTTCTAGGTTTGGAGCAATAACCACTGCTACGATGGACATCAGTTTAATCAGGATGTTAAGCGATGGTCCAGAGGTGTCTTTGAATGGATCGCCGATCGTGTCGCCGATGACAGCAGCTGCATGGGCCTCAGTTCCCTTGCTCTCGCCTTGGATGTGGCCTTGTTCTATAGCTTTCTTCGCGTTGTCCCAAGCCCCACCAGCGTTGGCCATGAAGAGTGCCATCAGCACGCCGGTGACCAACGACCCAGCTAGAAGCCCGCCGAGCGCTGATGAGCCAAGTGCGAATCCAACCACGATTGGGGCTAGTACCGCTACGACGCCAGGTGCCACCATCTCCCTGAGGGCGGCCTTGGTTGAGATATCCACACAAGTAGCGGAATCTGGTTTGACTCCTTCCTTCCCCTCAAGTAGGCCTGGTATTTCCCTGAATTGACGGCGGATTTCTTCCACCATGTCGCCTGCTGCCTTTCCGACAGATATCATGGTCATCGCAGCGACAACGAATGGCAGGGAGCCACCGATTAGCAAGCCGATTACCACCATGGGGTCATCTAGGGTTAGGTTCACGCCAGTCGCTGCAGTCTTGTAGGCAGCGAACAGGGCCAATGCCGTGAGAGCTGCAGATCCTATCGCGAAACCCTTGCCAACAGCAGCTGTGGTGTTGCCAATCGAATCCAGTGCATCAGTTATGGCCCTCACCTCATCTCCGAGTTCGGACATCTCGGCTATCCCTCCTGCGTTGTCCGCAACGGGCCCATAAGCATCTACGGTCATGGTGACTCCAACTGTCGCTAACATGCCCATAGCCGCCATTGCGATGCCATAGAGGCCAAGGTCTCCGCCTCCCATGAATTCGTTGGCACCGAAGATACCCACACAGATCAGCAGTATCGGGAGGAATGTCGACATCATGCCAACAGATAGGCCGGCGATGGCATTAGTCGCAGGACCGCTCTTGGACATCTCGCCGATTCTTGGGATCGCCTTCGTCTTTATTCCGAATACAGGTTCAATTCCGGTGTAGTATTCCGTGACGAGACCGATCATTATCCCGACCAGGCTTCCCAAGATCACGGCGTACATTGGCTCGACACCCGTGTTCAAATCGAATATCTCGATTGCCGCGAAGCCACCAGCCCAGAACAGGATGGCTCCAATGAAGGTGGTGTTTCTCAGTGCTGCAGCAGGATCACTCCCGTTCTTCAGCACCGTCATTGAGAAAATCCCCACGATTGAAGCGATGTATCCTACTAAGCCCAGTAGTATGGGCAGGAGAACGTAATCCATCGTGTTAGCAGAGAGGGATAGGTTGTCAGAGCCTTGTGCTATCACCATGGCGGCAATAATTGATCCAACGAATGACTCGAATATGTCCGCCCCCATTCCAGCTACGTCTCCGACGTTGTCTCCCACATTGTCAGCGATAACCCCGGGGTTGCGAGGGTCATCCTCTGGCAAACCGGCCTCAACCTTTCCAACAAGGTCTGCGCCGACGTCGGCCGCCTTCGTGTAAATCCCGCCGCCGACTCTCGCGAACAGTGCTATGCTGCTAGCACCCATTCCGAATCCAGCTGCATACTGAAGAGAACTCCCAGTGTATGCATCACCAGTGTCTGCATTGCCGAGCCAAAAGGCAATCAAAGAGATGCCCAATAGCCCGAGTCCACCCACAGACAGGCCCATTACTGCTCCTCCGTTGTAGGAGACCTCGAGCGCAGCTGGTTGCCCACCGTTCTTGGCGGCCATAGCGGTCCGGCCATTAGCAGAGGTAGCAGCCCTCATCCCTGAGAAACCCGCAGCTACACTTGCAATGGCCCCGAACACAAATGCCATGGCGGTCTCAATACCGCCATCTTCCCCGTTTATGGCGAAGAGAATGCCCCCGACGATTAGTACGAAGACCGAAATGTACCTGTATTCCGAAGTAAGGAAAGCCATGGCCCCTTTCTGTATTTCCTCAGTGATTTCCGCTACCTTTTCATTGTCGATCTCAATTGCATCATTCTTTCTGTAGAGCATCAGAGCAACGGACAGCCCAGCCAGAGCCACAAAAGCTGCGATTATTGGAACATTCTCAATCATGGTAACACCTTGTCGACCGCCCGTCCGCCGACCCATATTTAAGCCAATATACCTGTATTTGAATCACAGAGACGTTACATGAACTCAATTGCTTCATATCGTAGTACCCCTTCTCACGGGATGTCATGGCTGATATTGACCGACAGACCATCTTGGACTCGGTTGGGCCAGTCCAGGCCATATTGGATGCCCATGACGGCGTCGTGAACGTCATGGACACATCTGGCGGGGTGATTTCAATTTCCTTGGAAGGAGGTTGCACAGGTTGCAGTTCCACTCCCATGACCGCGATGCAAATCTACTATTCACTCATGAAACTAGACGATGTGAACGATGTCATATTCGTTAACGGGGAACTCCCAGCGTACATGAGGTCATTCATTAACGAAAAGTTGGGGATAGAATAGTAAATTCACTCTTCTTCGTTGAACTCTTGCGCTCTTGATCTTCTGATACTATGGGGGTTAGGCTCGCCTTGAATCTCTTTGCCCTTGAGGTTCAATACGGATGCTGCCGCTAACACGAGAGAGAACACTGCCATAGGCCTGGCGGCATTGCGTGAGCCCCACAAGGCTCCGCCCATGTAGTGCATTGCAAACAGGACCATGCTCGCAGTTATGCATACCACCATGATCAATCTTTGACCGTTCACCTCGCCCGCTCTGGTTCGTGCTAGTGTGCCGATGCTCATCCAAAGTATAGCTGCGAGCCCGCAAAGCGAAATCGAGAGAGTTTCCAGAAAAGCCACGATGTCCATTTCTCACCAATCCCGACACTTGTCCTAAACATTCCAACCCAACAAACCACAAAAAGATAGGTATCAGCCCCTTCGATTTGCTATGGCGAAGGTCATTGGATGGGGCATTCCCAAATCGAAGCGCTCTAAGGCGCCATTTTACACTAAGAATCAGATCGTAACCGTTTTTGATCAGGTAGCAATATTGCTGGAATTAGATGGCGCCAATGTTTTCAGAGTCAGAGCCTATCAAAATGCAAGCCGGGCCTTGGGGCAATTGGAAAAGGACCTCTTTGACTTGGTTAGTGAGGACTTGCTGATCCAGACCAAGGGGATCGGGAAGGGACTCGCATCGCTTGTCAAAGATATCGTCATGGAAGGCCACTGGGGAAAATTGGGGGAACTCTACGACAAAGTCCCTACTGGGCTCGTTGAGATGGTGGGGATACCCGGCCTCGGCCCAAAGAGGGCCAGGACACTGTTCGAGGAGTTAGGCGTGAGCAGTGTGGATGGGCTGAAGATTGCCTGCGAGGAGAACCTGGTTGCCGAGTTGCAAGGGTTTGGTGCCAAGAGTCAGAAAAAATACCTGGACGGCATTGATTTACTAAGGAGGAACCAAGGCAGGTCCAGGTTAGATATAGGACTTGGATTTGGAATTGCCCTGAGAAATAGGATATCTAAGATCCCGGGCGTAATGGAGGTTGAATTAGCAGGGAGCGCACGCAGGAGAAAAGAAACAATCGGAGATTTGGACTTGGTGGTTTCTGCGGCACCAGAGAATCAATCTGGGGTAATTGGATCAATATTAGGCCTCCCTGGAATCGCTGACGTCAAAGGAGCGGGCGGATCAAAGATAAGCTTGATTCTGGAACAGAGTGTTCTGGTGTCCGACTCCTCCAGGGGGAAATTGGACAAATCCCTCTCTGAAGCGATAATCAACAGGGCCCAAGACTCAACTATCGACGCTCAAATCAGAGTGGTCTCTCCAGAGATGTTCCCATTCACCCTGGCCTACTTCACAGGATCCAAGGAGCACAACATTAGGATGAGGCAGCTAGCAATCGAAAGGGGACTGAGGCTCAATGAGTTTGGGCTGATGCCAGAGTCTCTGATAGGTGACCTCATAGGAATAAATGCAGCAGCGCATAGCCTAATTTGCAAGGACGAGAGTCAGATATACAATCATCTTGGCCTAGATTGGGTCGCCCCCGAGTTGAGGGAGGACAATGGGGAGATAGAGGCAGCCATGTCGAAATCGATTCCAAATCTCATCGAAGTCACGGAAATTCGAGGGGCGCTCCACAACCATACAACAGCCTCTGACGGGCAGAACACGCTTGAAGAGATGGCAGGTGAGGCCCGTAGATTGGGCTGGGAGTATATCGGAATCGCGGACCACTCCCCCGCACTGAGGATTGGGGGGCGTAGTATCGGGGTTGATCCAGACGCTGTGGAGATTCAAGCCTCCGAAATTGAATCATTCAATCGGAAAATGGCAGATCAAGGAGATGCCTTCAGAGTCTTCCACGGCAGCGAGTGCGACATATTGCCCGATGGAAAATTGGATTACAATGAGGACGTCAGGGGAACTTTCCACCACGTCATTGGGTCCGTACACGCGATCAATACTTGGAAATCAAGAGATGAGCAGGTGAACACCGATGCCATGATTTCAGCAATCGAAGACCCCTCATTCACTGTACTGGGGCACCCCACAGGGAGGGTTTTACAAGTCAGAGAGGGCTTCCCTGTAGACATGCTTCAGGTCATAAAGAGGATGGGGGAGCTCAACGGAGATGGCTACCTGAAAGCAATTGAAATCAACGCATCCCCCTACAGACTAGACTTAGATTGGAGGTTGTGCAGGACTGCCCGCGACCACGGTGTCCCACTATTGATTAATCCAGACGCACACAGCGTCGAGGGCCTATCTGACGTCTCCTATGGAGTGGACATAGCCAGGAAAGGGTGGCTTGAGGCCAAGGATGTGTTGAACACCCTCCCTGTCGAGGAGATTGACCAGTTGCTTGGAGGCTGACGAACGCTCATATCCTCTCGCGACCTAGTGAGACCAATGGGACTAGGTCGCGCGCTCGTTTTCTCATCTGTCATGATACTCCCTGCAATGGTGGTGGGATTAGGCGCTTGGCTAGCCCTCGGTGGAAGTGAGACTTGGGAAAGCTGGCAGTACGGGACCTGTTATGTCATACCCGGCGCCCTGATCCTGTCCTCATTCATTGTAGGGTATATGGGGTCAGGTGAATCTGATACATGAGAAGGGCGGAAAAGGCAGCACGAATCAGCGAGATCCTGGATGTGCTATATCCTGAAACTCCTGTGCCATTGGACCATTCAGACCCCTACACGCTCCTTGTCGCGGTGATGCTATCGGCCCAAACAACTGACAAGAAAGTAAACGAGGTAACCCCTGCATTGTTTTCCATTGCTTCAAGCCCAGTGGAAATGGCGTCCCTAGAGGTAGACGAAATTCAATCTTGCATCAGGGAGGTGGGCCTCGCTCCGACCAAATCCAGAAATCTAAGGAAAATGGCTGAGATGATTGTGGAAAGGGGCGGCGAGGTTTTACCAGACTGGGATTTCTTAGAATCACTGCCTGGTGTGGGCCATAAGACGGCCGGCGTAGTCATGGCCCAGGCGTTCGATGTCCCCGCATTCCCCGTCGACACCCACATTCACAGGCTTGCCTCCAGATGGGGCCTATCCAGGGGCACTACTGTTTCAAGGACTGAAAGGGATCTGAAAGCAGTGTTTGAAGAGTCAACATGGAATAAGCGACACCTCCAGATCATCTTTTTTGGGAGGGAATACTGCCCTGCACTCCGGCACGACCTGGCATCATGCCCCATTTGCAGCTGGGCAGCATCAAAGAAAAGAATCAACGAGGAGGCTAGGAAGCTCAACTCTAGGACCTGATTAGAACAATCATGCCCAGACCCGCCAACATGCCCCCGATGGCCAGCATGATCGGCCTGGCAGATTCGAGGGCCTCTTTGGTGTCTCGGGCATCTTGGCATCGACCATCGTCCCACTCTGTTATCTGTGCAATAGTCCCGACAGTGGAGTCGCAGTTTTCCTCGATACCATCCTCATACATGCCTACAGCATAGCCAGTGCCAGCCCAGGAAATGAGGGCTATGCCACCCAGCATGATCAGTATTATCGACGAAACCCTGCTGATTTTGCCCATAGTGATTCCTGTATGAACGGTTTTTTCAAGTATTGCTGCGTTTTTGTCTCAAGACTTCTGTTGCGACAACTGCAAGTGGGGCCTGCAGGTTGTACGATGGTAGGAAACCCCCCATTGGGATTTTCAATACTACGTCGCAGTGGTCCAACAACTGTTCTGGTATCCCGTGTCGTTCACCCCCTATGATCATCATACATGCTCCCGTTAAATCAACATCCCAGGGCTCTAAAGTCCCCGAGTCCTCTATTCCAACAACCCTATACCCGTGCCTCCTCGCTAGTTCTATGGCACCTTGCCATCGCATCCACTTGACTGGAATGAATCGGTCGGCCTTCATTGAGGCCCTTGAGGAGGCCTTCCTCCCATCAGAGTTTAACTCTGAGTCAACTATAACTGCAGCCCCCCCGCTGACTTCGATGGTTCTAATAGCGTAGCCGATGTTGACTGGATACTGCGCACCCGCAATGAGCCATATGCTCCCTTTCAGCTCCATTATCTGATCAAGACTTAGTGAGGGGTCTCTTCCTAGCAGCCCTAGGGCCTCTGGTGGCGTGGTATCGAATGACGAATCACTCATTCTCTTCAGGTCGTTCTCAGAGCCCTCGATTATGTCTATCCCTGACTCTTTGGCCAACCTAACCAATGACCGCGTTGTGCCCGAGGAAGCACCCCTCAAGATCAGTACCCTCGAGAATTTAGCGCCCCTTTCCAATGCCGCCAGGATCTCTTCAGACCCAGATATCTTCATTCCGGGTAGCATATTCAGCCCTCTGGTGTCCACTGGATTGGTATGATGATCTCGTTTCGTCTGAGGAATGGCAGAGTGGTGCTAGGATTGTCGTAAACGGCCAGTATGGGGTCCGAGACCTTCTTGTAGCCAGTTTCTGCAATCAGCTTCTTGAGCATCAGTGTGCGCTTACTCGTCTTTCTGGCGCCAGAGAATCCCGAGAACCGAAGCACGGCAGCATAACCGCCTGGAACTTCTGCAAGTTCAATCCCATCGTCATTCGGGATTGGCAAATCCTCGATCTGATATTCTCGAGGGATGATGAATGCCATTCTGGATTTACCCATTGTGCTCCACTGGTGAACTGGTGAGGTCATCGGGATCTTCATCGAAAGGTCGTTGCTGCCGAAAATGTAAGCAGCAATCCTCATGAATGACTCAGATGCACCACCGTTGCCTTTTTCCGGCATTGAGACAATCGCTTGAATTGAATCGGAGTATCTCCTAATCTCAAATCCATCATGGATCTTTATCAATTCGAACCTTCGGTGTTCTATGCCCATCTTGTTGGAAACTCAGGGGCCGCACTGATAACCGTTGAGTCTGTGGAAAAAACTCAGGAATTCTTGTAGATCGGTATCGGCTTCATTTTGTGTGAGTTTTGAGCATTGAGTTTGGTGAATATTTCCATGACCTCAGACTGTCTTTGTGTCCAACCCTCATTTCCTTTGTCAGGATAATTCTCCATGGCCCACTCCAGTTCCTCGTAGGTAGCCCCGATTTGATTTTCGTCCGTTCTCCCGTCCTCCCAGAGCCCATCAGTTGGAGGTGAATTCAGAATCTCATCGAGAATCCCAAATTCACGAGCAAGTTCGTAAACCTCAGATTTCATCAGATCAGCTATCGGAGATATGTCGACCCCACCGTCTCCATATTTGGTGTAAAATCCGACTCCAAAGTCCTCTACCTTATTTCCAGTTCCGACAACTATGCCGTTGTTTGAGGCGGAAACTGTGTACAACGTTGTCATCCTCAGCCTGGCCTTCGCGTTCGCGAGTGCCAAGTCGGTGACGGAGAATCCTGACATTGTGTCGTTTGCGAATTTTTCGAAAGTTGAGGATATGTCAATCAGACCCCCCTCGACGTTATCCCAACCTGATTCCAACCAACTGATGTGTGCTCTAGCAAGGTCAAACTGATCGGAGTCTTGGTTTATCGGGAGATTTAGGGCAAGGGTCCTGATTCCGGTCATTGCACAGAGAGTCGATGTGACTGCTGAATCCACTCCTCCAGAAACTCCTACGACCAAAGTCGAGATTCCGCTTGAATCAGCATATTCCCTGATCCACTCGGCAATGCCACTCCCTAAGCTCCCGTCTGCGGACATGGTTGACGCAGAGAATGGGGACTAATGGACTATTGTCTAGCAATTGTTAGTGACTGGACGCCCTGTGGCCCGGGCGACATTGAAATCAAATACCGGAGTCGGGTTGACAATGAGCAAAGACCAAGGCGGGCGCCTGGATCCAGTTTCTCTCGAGAACCAACTTGTAGAATTATGGGGGAAAGAGAACACATTCCAGTCTTCGATAGAGGCCCGTAGGGACATTGGATCCCCCTTCACATTCCTCGAGGGCCCACCAACGGCTAATGGCAAACCAGGGATTCACCACGTACTCTCAAGATTGTACAAGGATTTGGTGTGTCGATGGAAAACCATGGAGGGCCATGTAGTCGAACGCAAAGCTGGGTGGGACACTCACGGCCTCCCTGTCGAAATCGAGGTTCAGAAAAAATTGGATCTAATGTCCAATGAGGCGATAGAGGCCTATGGTATGAAGGAGTTCAACGAAGCCTGCAAAGAAAGCGTGTGGACTTACGAACAGGCGTGGCGTGAGATGACAGAGAGAATGGGTTTTTGGGTTGACATGGACAATCCATACGTCACTCTGGAAGACGATTACATCGAATCAGCATGGTGGTCGTTGAAGCAAATGCACCAGAAGGGGCTACTCTTCAGAGGACACAAGGTATTGCCATACTGCCCCCAGACTGGAACATCATACTCCAGCCATGAGGTGGCTCTCGGCTACAAGGAGGTGTCTGAGCCAGCAGTGTTCGTCAAATTCGACATCATAGGCGACCCAGCATTCATACTCGCTTGGACGACCACCCCGTGGACACTCCCGGGCAACGTGGGACTTGCAGTCGGACCAGACGTTGACTATGTCAGGGTCAAGATCGTCGAACCACCCTCTGGAAAGTGGGAGGGCCGAGGATTCGCTGAGGTTGGCGATGAGCTGATTTTGGCAAAGGACCTGATGGGGCATGTGCTCCGCCACAAGGTGGAGGTCATGGAGGAAGTCAAAGGGAAAGACCTCGCAGGGCTACGTTACAGCCCCCTATTCCCGGGCGCCATTGATAGTGAAGGGCACTCTGGAGCCTGGTCCATAGTCACGGCGGACTTCGTCACTACAACCGATGGGACCGGGGTCGTCCACACAGCAGTCATGTATGGTGAAGACGACTACAACTTGGGCATGGCCTCTGGATTCCCGGCGCAACACACGGTTGGCATGGACGGCTGCTTCATTCAGGGTACACACCCGAAACTTGACGGTGCCTACGTAAAGGACTGCGATGACGTGATCTTGGGCCTCCTAGAGGAGTCTGGGAACCTGTATCGGGAACATGTCTATACCCACGACTACCCTCATTGTTGGAGGACTGACCATCCTTTACTTTACTATGCCATGGACAGTTGGTTCGTTCGCATGACCGCAGTCAAGGAAAATATTCTGCAGCATAATAACTCTGTTGAGTGGGCCCCCCCTACCACCGGAACCGGGAGAATGGGCGAATGGCTGTCAAACTTGAAGGATTGGGCCATCAGCAGAGAGCGATACTGGGGCACGCCACTGCCTGTGTGGATCTGCAAAGACTGTGGCCATGAGCACTGTGTTGGAAGCCGCGAAGAAATGAAATCGATGCTCTCAGGAAAGTCAAAGATGCCCAAAGAACTTCACAGACCCTATGTTGACGAAGTCAGGCTGGTTTGCTCCCAGGCGAACTGCGATGGAGAGATGGAGAGGGAGCCATATGTCATGGACTGCTGGTTTGACTCAGGTTGCGCACCCTTCGCCCAATGGCATTACCCGTTCGAGAACGAAGAGAAATTCTCCTCCTCTTTCCCAGTGGACTACATCTGCGAGGCGGTAGACCAGACGAGGGGTTGGTTCTACTCTCTGCTGGCAGTGGGTACAACGGTCTTCGAGAAGCCAACATACAATCGATGCCTCTCATTAGGCCACATATTGGACAAGAACGGGAAGAAAATGAGCAAATCCAGAGGCAACGTTGTCGACCCCTGGGATCACTTCAACCTAGAGGGCGCAGATGCGATACGCTGGTACATGACCACGCAAAGCTCCCCGTGGCAACCGACTAATTTCGATCCAAATGGGGTCAGGGAGTCCTATGCCAGGATGTTTCTAACACTCTGGAACATTTACAGGTTCCATGCTGATTACGCCGCACTAGACTCATTCAAAGGAGCTAAAAAATCTCCAGAGGCCTCTCTCAGGCCATCTTTGGACAGATGGATACTCTCACAGGCAAGTGCGACCGCCGAGAAAGTCTCAACACTGTTCAAACAATGGGATTTCCACAAAGCGGGGAGGGAGATTGAGCGATTCGTAGTGGATGACGTCTCGAACTGGTATGTTCGCAGGTCCAGGAGGAGGCTTTGGGACGAAGCCGAAAGTGATGACAAGGCTGCATGCCATCATACCTTGCGCGAGGTCCTGGCCATAATCTGCAAACTAATGGCTCCAATTTCCCCCTTTATGCCAGACAAAATCCACCGAGATCTGTTTGGCTCCTCTGTCCACCTGGCAGACTGGCCATGTGGCTCTGATTTGATTGAGCCCGACCTCCCTCCGAGGGACATTGATCTGGAATCAAGGATGAAGTTGGCAAGGAACCTCGCTGAGGCAGGACGTAGAATCAGGGTCGAGTCATCCAGAAGACAGCGCTTGCCATGCAAGAGAGGTTGGATCGTTGGAGGATCGGGTGTAGGCGACCTCTCGGAGATACTATCGGAGGAACTGAACGTAGGGTCGCTAGAGTTGGAGAGCGATCTTGAACGATTCCAGAAAATAGAGCTCAAACCAAACAGAAGGAGTCTTGGAAAGAAATGTACTACTGATCTACCAGGTGTGCTCAAGGAACTTGCTGATGTCGACCCAGAGTCGTTGCTTCTAGAGATAGATGCAGGCATCGCATTTCTTGGTGGGTATCCCATAACCATGGAGGATGTTGAGATACAGAGGGTCGAGAAGGAGGGCTATGCAGCCGCGACGATCGAAGCAGATCAGGGGAACGTCACCCTGGTGCTCGATATGTCATTGGATGACGACCTTCTGTCTAAAGGCCTAGCGCGGGACATCATCCGAAGGATCCAGGCGAAAAGGAAGGAGATGGACCTGAGGATAGAAGCCGAGATCGCCCTCGTAGTCGCCCTCGGACCAGAGTCCCCTCAGCTTGCCGAGGAGGATTGGAACCACATACTCAATGAGACAAGGGCCATTTCTGGAAAGAAGACAGGGGATCTGAACTCTACCGAACTCCACTTCTTGGTAGACGGGGCAACTATCGGATTCACGGTCTCCCAAACATAGTATTGAACCACTGCCCCTGCCTGTCACGGGCATGGATGGGGCGCTCGCCGGAATCAGGGTGTTGGACTTATCTCGCGTACTCGCGGGGCCATATGCAGCCCAGAACCTAGCAGACATGGGAGCCGATGTTCTGAAGATAGAGGCACCTTGGGGTGATGACACGAGGACATGGGGCCCCCCTTTCGCCACAGATTTCGAGGGAAATGAGGTTGCAGCGTACTTTCTATCCTGCAACAGGGGGAAGACAATCCTGAGGATGAATGTTAAGGAAGAGAATTCCAAACTCTTGAAATTGATTTCTCAAGCTGACGTAATAATCGAAAACTTCCGCCCTGGTACTTTCGACAGGCTCGTCCCAGAGTTGCCAAAAGACAAGATCCTATGCTCGATATCAGGATACGGCGCAACGGGCCCCAGAAGCTCAGAACCAGGGTATGACCTTTCCCTACAAGCCAGATCTGGCGTGATGTCGATAACTGGGGAGGAAGGTAGGCCACCAGTCAAGGTCGGTGTTGCATGGATCGACGTAATGACCGGACTACAAGCAACCACGGCAGTAATGGCTGCACTATACCACAGGGAGAGGACGGGAAATGGCCAGAGAATAGACATTAGCCTTTGGGATTGCGCTATTGCTGCCCTTGTCAACCAAGCACAAAACCGAATTGCAACTGGCAGGGACCCCAAGCCAATGGCAAGTGGGCACCCTAACCTAGTCCCCTACAGGGCGTTCGAAGCATCTGATGGCTGGTTCGTACTTGCGGTGGGAAGCGACCATCAGTGGCACCGAGCCTCCGTTGCCCTCGACATCGAGGAGAACGCTAATTGGAAGTACAATGCCGGCAGAGTCGAAGATAGATCGAATTTGGAGTCCAGGCTGGCGGCCATTTTTATCCAGAGGACAAGAAGTCACTGGGAAGAAAAATTGTCCGGATTGCCCATTGCGCCCGTGAACACAATTGGCCAGGCTCTCGGGGACCATCAATCAGCGGCGAGGGGGGCGATTTGGAAAATCAATGGAGTAGATACTCTGGCAAATCCACTGAGAGGCATGTCGCTAACTCCCGCAAGACCAAGGTCCGATACCACGACTAGCTTCCAATTGGAATGATTGGAGTACTTCTCATTGTGATATTTTAAAAATCATCGTTGCACAATCATCGCTATGAATTGGAACAAAACATGGAGATATGTCCACCTAGCTGCTGGTCTGATGCTGGTAATTTACCACTCAAGGATCGCTTACGTTGAGTATGGGTGGATAGAAACTGCTTGGTCCGCTGAAATCGACAAGTTCGTCTCGACGAGCTTTGTCTTCTTGGTGATGTGGACTGGACTGGCCAAGTGGCCGATTTACCCACTCTACAAAAAACGGCAGAATAGGAAAAAGAAGATGGCCAAACAATCTGCCATCGGGCCTGTTGAGTGATTTTGGTGAGAGCCCTCAGGCCGAATCGATAGGCATGAATCAAATACTCTGAATTCCACGAGAGAGTATGGCTAAATACACTGCAGTGGAACTTTTCAGTGCATGGGCCAAGGCAGGAAGAGACGAGGGGATGGAGAAAGGCCATTACGCCAGCGTAATGAGTATAATTGACATGGTCCGAGCGAGGCTACCTCAGAACTTCTCTGCTATTGACATTGGATGTGGGAACGGATGGTTGGTCAGGGAGCTTCAAAAAGCCCCCGACTGCAATAAATCCACTGGCGTGGACGGCTCATATGAGATGATCGCCAAGGCAAGGAAAACCAATCCGGAAGGAGATTACGTGCTTGCTGGACTTCCGAATTGGGCCCCTGCTGATTCCTATGACCTTGCAATAAGCATGGAGTTCATGTACTACTTAGAGGACCCATTTTCCTTTCTGAAAACGATCCACGATGATTGGCTAGGGCCAAAGGGTTGTTTGGCTTTTGGCATAGACCACTATGCTGAGAACCCTTCGAGCCTATCGTGGCCATCATCCCTTGGTCTGGAGTTGGCAACCCTTTCCGAGAAAGATTGGGTCTCCTCGATGTGGGACGCAGGATTCACAAACGTCGAATCATCAAGGGTGGAGGTCAGAGAAAACTGGTCAGGGACGTTGGTTGTTGTTGGGAGTAAGAACTAGAATTATTCAATCTTGAAGTGAGAGTCCAGTGATTCGAAGCTAGCCTTTGCATCCTTTGTGACCTGGAACAATGAATTGTCTTTGGTGTAGATCAACAATTGACTCATGTCTTCAGTGATCTGATACGCACAGATTGCCTTCATCTTGATCCTCGTTATCCCGCCTTCGGTGACCACTTTAATCCAGTCTGACATGGGCACAGCGCAAATCGAGGGGGATTTAATCTCTGCCATCTGGGGTAGAACCTTTCACGTCCTTCTACGCCTCTTCTGCTTGGGCTTGGCGCCCCTTTGCCGATGGCGCCCCCCATTCTTTTTCTTGATCCTTTTTTTGTTCCCGGGATCCCGTCCCTCCTTCCTGGTCCCATGGTCATTCTTCTTTTTCCGACGACGATTTTTTGCTGAACCCCCAACGCCACCCTCTCGGGGGTCGACCTGCCCAATTTCAAAGTCTAGTAGCTCGGGTCTTGGCTCTGTAATCTCGCTTGAGATCCCAACTTGCTTCTGTATCCTCTTGTAGTACCGCATTTGTGACCTTTGCACCAAGGACACCACAATTCCTTTCTTCCCAGCCCTTGCAGTTCTTCCGCTTCTGTGTTTGTACGCCTTCCCATTCTCCGGTGGGTCGAAATGAAGGACGCAGTTGACGCCTTGGATGTCTATTCCTCTAGAAGCGACATCGGTAGCGATGAGGGTCCGTACGTTTTGAGCGCTGAATTTCCTCATTGACCTGTCCCTTTGTTTTTGATTCATTCCTCCATGAAGAACGGCCACTGATGCTCCCAAATCGGTAAGCTGCTTTCCGAGTCTGTTGGATCCTGCACGGGTCTTGCAGAATATTATGGAGGGGCTGAAGTTCTGTGAGATGTATTCCGAAAGGACTAGTTTGTTGCTGGAGTCCACCTTCCAGAAGATGTGTTCCATTGAGTCCATACTAACCTCCTTTGGACCAACTTCTATGACAACAGGATCGCTTTGGTAGGACTCTACCAAATCAGCCACTTCGTCATCAAGTGTGGCACTGAACAAAATCGTCTGGCGGCTCCGATTGCATCTGTCTAGTATGTCACACACTGGGTCCATGAACCCCATATCGGCCATTCTGTCTGCTTCATCAAGGACGACAATGTCAATGGCGCCTAGGGATAGTGCCTTCCTATTTATCAGATCTAGGAGCCTCCCTGGGCAAGCTACAATTATCTCAACTCCACTGGCCAACTTGTTAATTTGGCCTTTGTAGGGGGTTCCGCCGTAGATTGACATGATCCTGTGCCCCAATGACTTGGCCAAGGGGCCTAGAACGACTCTGATTTGCTCCGCGAGCTCTCTGGTGGGCGTCAGAATCAATGAAGTTGGCCGCTTTGGCTTCGCAGCGGCAGTCCTTGATAACAACGGTAAACCAAAGGCCAGTGTTTTCCCTGATCCCGTTGGGGCCCTGCAACAAACGTCTCTTCCTAACAGGGAATCAGGTATCGCTTCCATTTGAACTTCAAAGGGTTCCTTTATGCCCTCTCTTCGAAGTGCCTTGACCAAACGAGGTTCGATCCCTATGTCTGTAAATCGAACCAACCTATTCCTCATCCTTCCGCGCCCTCACTCGTATTTAGTATGGAGCAGTCATCCGCTAACTGAAGGGAGGAAAAATTGGAGGATCAGGACATGGCGGCATGAATGTAATAGACTCCACTAAGCACTATCCCAGACGTTACAAATTTTTGAATGAGATCAGATTCGAGAGATTTAAGCCAAATCTTCCCCAATCGCACCCCTGATACGGCTGAAATTACCAGTGCCAAGGAAATTGCCAATTCGCCGGTGATCGCGTCAGGACGATACAGGAGGTAGACTGGAATTCTTGTTAGGTCAACGCACAATGCGAGGATACTTGCGGTTGCAGCGTAATTCAGTTTGTTAGGTAAACGCCGTGATAAGAACATGGCGCGGATTGCTCCTTGGTGCCCAGATAGGCCCCCCATGAAACCCGATCCGAATCCACCCAACCGGTCATTCGCCTCAGGAATTCTGTACCCGGTCCATGACTCTGAGAGGGCGAGAATGGGAAGACACACGAGGAAGGCCCCCATCAATCCCAGCATTGGTTTTTGGGGAACCAGGCCCTGCAACGAGGCTCCGATCACTGAACCAACAATTAGCCATGCCCCATACCTCTTCAACGCTGAGAATTCGATGCTCTCCCACATTGAGATGGTCTTTGCCCCATTGTGGGCGGCATGTACCAGTGCCACTACAGCGACTGCTTCATGTGGAGGTAGGACAAGGAGAACTATTGGCGTCAGTATGGTGGAGAGGCCAAAGCCAGCTGGAACAGTCAATGCTGCAGCCAAGAATGCCGATGCGGCGACTAGTATCATTATGCTCAGATCCATATTGGATGACCCCTCCTGAGTCGTTATCAATTTTCTAGATGGTGACTATATTCTGCGGGCAGCAGAGTTTCAACTGCGAACAACGGATCTGGATCGGTAGAGTCGTGATAGGCTATTACGGAGCCGCCATCTGGGAGAATGCCCATGGAGGCAAAATCGAAACGAATGTCATTCCCTGCCCCACTTGTCGAGTCAAGATCTCCAAGCCCCAGACTCGTCCAAGTATCTGGAATCAAAGAATCAGAATAATCCCTGACTTGCCATGAAATATCTACATCAGGGCCGGCTGATGATTGATACCTGACGTTAAGGACGAACAGATCATGAACGCCATTGGAGTGAAATTCCCATTCTTCCAATTCCGTTGCTTTGCCAGAGAGGTCGTAAGTCTGGTTCAGCCAGGACGCTCCCCCATCTATGGACGCCATGTGTGTGATTGAGATTCCATCAGCTATAACGCAATGCAGCGTTCCACTGGAGTCGAAGGCACAATATTGCGACGGTAGCGACCCCCCATGTTCTGTCAGTCCAGTCCACCAGTTTAGCGAAGTATCGAGGTAGGCATCGCTACCGTCAAGGAAATAATCTGGGAAGTAAAGCCCACCAGATGGCACCGGGAAGCCCCTCATCTCCTTGTGTGGTTTGGTGTAGTCCCACTCTACTCCAAGCGCCCCTGGAGAGAGATCAACCTCGATTGAATCCAAATTGGCATCCCTGTCTGGGAAGCTGAAGTAGTCGTAATTCAGACCGTCAGTGGATATCTGCCCACCCACATTCTGTACCTGGTGCCAGAAGTTGGAGATTACTAGGCTGGCATAGGGCCCATTCCCATAAATGCCTCCACTGATAGGACCTATCACTTCGACTTGCCAGGACCGGTCGTAGAATGGCTCAGGCGTTCTGTTGAAACACCAACTCCACTCCTTGTCGTCCGAATCGTAGAAGAAGGCATAGAACTGGTCAGCCCCTGATGAAGAAGGATAGGGGAACCAACCCATTGCAATTAGATCGCCATTCGTAGCCTGGACGATGCTCCCCTCTCCGAGTCCTTCCTGGCCAGGGACTGTGGGCTTTGGCTCGAGACAGCCGAGTTGAGAAAACATGGAAGGGACATACTCCTGCCAAGTCCTTCCCCTATCTTCCGACCATGTTGGATATTCCCCACCAAAGTTGAGTATCCAACCCTCCTTGGTGACGGCCAAGTAGTGTTCACAGCAATTACCACCTTCTTCGTTGCCGAAAACAGCCCAATTTGACTCCCCTACAGAATGATCTTCTAAACCCAATCCGACCGAGAAGTTCCGGACGTCGTCCAAACCATCTAATGGAAATTGAACCATGTCCTTGTCCCATCTAGCAGAGTCATCGAATTCCTCAGAGCCCTCTCCGATGCATCCGCTGAAAACTAGACAAGACAAAATTAACGCCGTCCAGTACTTGCCCATTGTCAAATGTCAAAGCCTCCTGTTATTGGAAATTTCCCGTTCCGGTTCACTGTGAGATGAACCAGAGTGGATGGTTTGATATCGACGATCATGGCTTACGAGTCATGGGCAGGGCGACCTTCATTCTGACCGGTCTGTTGATCGCGATTCAAATCTCCCATGTGACAACAGGCGAGGAACAAACACCCAGTGTAATCATCACTGAGATTTCCGTCGCATCAAACTCCACCTACGATAATTTGATCGATTGGAACGGCGATGGAGAAGTTGACCATTCCTCAGACCAATTCATAGAGATCTACAACGCACTTGAGATTCCTGTGGACCTCAGTGGATGGTGGATCGATGATGGCATTGAGACCGGATCCCCTCCGTGTTCCATTGAATTCGGAACCACAATTCAACCTGGGGCGTACATGGTCTTCTACAGGGCCCAGACAGGAATCGAACTGGATCTCTTTGAAGGCGATACAGCAACCCTATCCGACAGTTTCCGATCTCAGATCAGTTCTAGGGGGCTACCTAGCCAGGGCCACGGGAATTCGTCCAGCAATGGACCACTAGGGTCATCATTTGGCATCAGCTCCAATGGGTCCTGGATCAGCCTCTCAGTTGCCCCAACACCAGGGAGCCCAAATGATCAGCCTTGGATCGGGACGAATCACACAAAAGGCACATGTTCGAACGAACATATTCCCCTCCCGGAAACATTACCGACATATGGCCCAATTGGGGCGACTGTGGCTCATCCTGTGCAGATGGACAAGGGGGTACACCTAGAAATTTGCAATTCCGAGGCCCTAATTTTTGAATCAGAGAACATTCCTCAAATCCCCGAGGGAAGCCAGTTGGTGTGCGGGGCGATCTACCAAAAAACGACGTTTGGATTCGGCTGCCTCGAGACCGAGTCAGGTAATTTCTGTGAGATCGGAGTTTCCGATGCCATTACCGTCCCAGGCAAAATCTGCTCAGACCAAAATACTCCGGAGGGCGTCATGTGCCGAGACGCATGGGCATTCCACGAGTACCCGCTTGATCCGCTTGAGCCCCCCGCAGCAGAGTACTCGTCGACTGGCGGAGAGGTGTCTAGCACAATTTATTGGATAGGTGTGGCCAGCCTAATCGGCTTAGCCTCGAGTTCCTTGACTGCCCTCTTATCGAATTGGAGGCGAAATCGCTAGTCATCTTTTAGGTTCCAAGTCGTGCCGCGCTCCCCATCTTGAAGTTCGACTCCGAGGTTTGACAACACTTCCCTTATACGATCGGCCTCTTGCCAGTTTCTGGCCTCCCGTGCCACATTCCTCAATTTTATGAGTTCAATGACCTCAGATTCAATCAACCCCAGCTTTTCATTTTTTGAGGATATCTCCTCGTCCATCTTTTCCATGTCAGGGATAACTCCAAGAATCTCTCCTGCAAAGGCTGACAACCACCCAATACAGGCTTTGGCGAGCGAAGAATTACCCGATGAATTGGCACGGTTGAGTGCACGAACAACAGATTGGGTCTCAGCGATCGCGACCCTTGTGTTTAGGTCGTCATTCATCCCCTTCACCAACTTTCGCTCTGAATCCAAAAGAGATTGGTGCTCTTGCCAACTCGTCCCAGCACTGAGTCCACCGCCCTCCTTGATGCTGTCGATCATTCTTCGGTGATTCTTTTTCGCATCTTCCAACAGGACTTGATTGAAGTCTATTGGCTGTCGATATGGGGCATTGATGAGTGCATACCTGAGTACCAACGGCCCGATTACATCAATGGCCTCTGCCACGGTCCAGAAATTCCCTAGGGACTTGGACATCTTCTCGCCGTTTATGTTTATCATCCCATTGTGCATCCAATGCCTGGCAAACGGCTGGGCCCCATGGCAGCACTCAGATTGGAATATCTCGGCCTCATGGTGGGGGAACATGAGGTCTGAACCCCCGCCATGGATGTCTACCTGTTCCCCAAACTGATCAAACACCATTGCAGAGCACTCAATGTGCCACCCCGGTCTCCCGGCCCCAAAGGGACTTTCCCAGAAAGGCTCATTCGTCTTGGCGAGTTTCCACAATGCAAAGTCCCTGGGATCCCTCTTGCCCAAGCCAGTGTTGTCAACCCGCCCCCCCGCACCTGAACGAACCATTTCGAGGGTTTGCCCTGTTAATGCCCCATATTTCTCAGGAGCAGTGTCTATCTCGAAATAAACTCCATCATCGGCAATGTATGCATGCCCTTTGCGCACCAATTTTTCTATCATCTTGATAATACTGTCAATGCTCTCGGTAACACGTGGGTAGGCATCTGCCTGTAGCACGTTGAGTGCAGCCATGGACTTCATGTAGCTGTCTATGTGCCTTTCCGAGATCTCCGTGAATTCGACACCCTCATCAGCCGCTGCTTGTATGATCGTGTCCGATATGTCTGTGAAATTGGTTACATATTTCGTCGGTATGTCATTGAAATTGAGCCATCTAACAAGCGTATCGAAGGCAATGGCTTGGCGAGCGTGGCCTATGTGGCTGGGAGAATACGGCGTTATGCCGCAAGCGTAGATCGTGACCTCGTCTCCGGAGTAGGAAAGCTCCTTTTTCCTTCTTGATAACGTGTCATAGAGCCTCAGTACCACAATAATCCCCCGGGGGCATCAGTCATGAACCTCTCGCGGCGCGAACCAACGCTGAGTACATCTGGAACTGATTTATTCTTTCCGGGTGCCATTGCACCCCATGGAAAAATCGATGACTGGGCTTCTCGACGGCTTCGATCAAACCATCATGGGAAGCCCTGCCAGTTATCGTCAGTCTGCCCGCATCCCTGACTCCTTGGTGATGGGTTGAATTCACTGAGATCTTCCCACCTAGCTCGATATTTACAAGCGACCCATCCACCAGATCAACATAGTGTTCTGAAACTCCACCGTTCCATAGTCCATGTGACTCATGACCTTTGGTTTGAGGCAAGTGCTGGTGCATACTTCCGCCTTCTGCGACACACATCATCTGCATTCCTCTACAAATGCCTAGGATAGGGAGGTCTGATTCTATTGCGGCCCTGATCAGGGCAATTTCTCTGGAGTCCTGCGAGGGGTAGGTGTCTTGGGTGTTGGGATCGAGTTCAGCCCCATATGATGATGGGTCAATGTCCGGGCCCCCCGAAATCACCAAGCCGTCCAATGCCCGAATGACATCTGGTACCCCGTCCTCTGGGGGAAGGATGACTGGGATCCCGCCCGATTCGATAATTGCTGTTGCATATGTCGATGGGACTACGGTGGCATCCATGTCCCAAGGCCCCCACTTGGTCAGCCTGGTGGGGCCAGTAACCCCAATGATCGGGCGTGTCATGTGCGACGGTGGGAGCGGGTGCCAATGAACTAATCCCTCAAGCCAACGATTTGTTTTGCGATGCATCAACAAGTGCGGAAATCAATTGCTTCTGGCCCAATGCCTCTGGGTGCCATTGCACTGACAAGAAGAATTCGGATTCACTGTCCTCCAATCCCTCAATCAACCCATCATCGGACCTTGCATTTACTGTCAGAGTCCCAGGGTCCGAAACCCCCTGATGGTGAGCGGAGTTGACCATGCAACGTTTATTCAGAATCGTTGACAAAGATGTTCCTTCGACAAGTTCAACCTCGTGGTTGGACCATTCTCCGCCCCAAGCGCCATGCGACTCGAAAGGAGTTGTGGAAGGGAGGTGCTGATGTAGGGCCCCCCCATGAGCAACCGCAATCAGTTGATGGCCCCTGCAGATTCCCAGGACAGGCATGCCCCTTCTTTTTGCCTCATTGATGAGGGCGATCTCCCAATGATCTTGTGTCAGGCGTGTGTCTGTCGTTTCGGCTTCAGATTCTTGGCCGTAATTCGAGGGGTCAACATCCCTGCCACCGGCGATTATCAATCCATCCAAGGCATCTAGGCTAGAGCTCGGATCACCGCCCTCTGGGATGATCAAAGGGATTCCACCGCACTCCTCAATCATGGATGGATAGTTCCACGGAAGCATCACTACCTCTCTGTCATCGGACTCATAGTTCCTTATGTTTACAGAGGAGGTCACTCCTATCTTAGGCTTCATTGCGCGTCCCCGCGACGGAGTCTGGCGTGTCTGAATGATCTCACGCCTGCGAATATGAACGCGGCCCCTAGTCCAGTCAGCAACACATGCGACACGAGCACAAGCGTTGACATGTCTGAGAAGTTCGTGGCAAGTCTTAGCCCTCCTGCGAGGGCCATTAGCAATGCAATGACCATCGAAGCGTGCATGAAGTGGTGTCTGTTGGCAGGGTTGTAATCAGATAACAATCCAAGCATTAGCAATGGAAAGCCCATGAAAGCTGGGATCAATGCTGTTATCGATGGCGGATCAGCACTTTGGGCGAAGTATGAAAATGCGCCCCACAATGTGAGAATGCCTCCGAAAATCTTCGATAGGTTAGGGATGCTGATTCCCCACTGTTTGAACTCGTCGACCATGTTACCACGGAAGGGGTTGCGATTTATCAGCCTCTCCACCTATTGGCAAACCAAAGTTCTCTGTAGAAATGTCAACCAATTCCATTTTTATGTGAACAACTAGCTAATTTTGTTAGCCTCGACCGTAGAGGAGCTGGCTAGATCCTCGTCTTTGGCAATCCTCTCCCAGAGAATTTCCGCAAGATCTTTGACATCCATGTCGCAGCCAATAGAATCCAATCCGTCCTTCACCATGACCGAGCAAAATGGACACCCAATTGCAACTGTGTCTGCACCTGTCTCTGCTAATTCCTTGGCTCGTATGACATTGACTCTCTTGTCTGCTTCTTCTTCCATCCACATCTGCGCGCCCCCGGCCCCGCAGCAGAATGAGTCAGAACCATGTCTGTCAGGTTCCACATCGACACCACCAAGGACGGAGCGTGGAGCTTCAGTTTCCCCTCCTATTCTGCCTAGATAGCAGGGGTCGTGGAACGTCACGCTCTCATCTCCACGATCATCAATCGTAGGCAACTTGCCCTCGTCCTGCAATTTCGCAAGGATTTGGGAATGGTGAAGGACCTCTAATTCGTCGGCGCCGTAATCCGGGTATTCCTTTCCAAGTGTGTGGAAACAGTGCGGGCAAGAAGCTACGATCCTCTTTACGCCCAATTCCTGGAAGGTCGACACGTTCGACTCTGCAAGCATCTGGAATAGGTACTCATTTCCGGCTCGTCTGGCTGGGTCTCCGGAGCACCCCTCCTGCATCCCTAGAATTCCGACGTCAAGACCAGCTTCCTTGAGTAGAGATATGGTTGCCCTTGCGACCTTTTGATTGCGCTCGTCGAAGCTCGCCGCACACCCTACGAAATAGATATACTCTGCAGGCTCCCCTATCTTGATGTCCAGCCCCTTTGCCCAATCCCCTCTCTCGTGGGCCCCAAATCCATATGGGTTCGATCCAGATTCAAGGTTCCCCATGGCTACATTGAGCTGTTCGGGATACTCCATAGTCTCCATCATCGCATTTCTTCTTAGATCGGTAAGCTTTGGCACATGCTCGATGTAGAGGGGGCATGCATCTACACAGGCGTGGCAAGTCGTACACGCCCAAACAGCGTCAGCGGTCAATCGTTGCATCATCGTCTCATCAGGGGTGTCGCCTGTGAGTAGTATTGGTGCGTGATCGTTTGCGAATGACCTTACATCGTGAACGATCTGCATTGGATTTAGTGACTTTCCTGATTCGTATGCGGGGCAGACATCCTGGCATCTAGCACAAGAGGTACATGCCCATCCATCGATCAACTGCCTCCAGCTGTATTGATCATAGGTGCTGACTCCGAAGGTGTCGATGTCTAGGTCTTCGAGCGGGACTGCATAGCCGTCGTCGCCGACTGCCAGAGGGCGCATTTTAGCCATTGGTGTTCGATCGAAGAAGAAGACGTTAGGGAGGGCCATCACAAGATGCATGTGCTTGGAGAGTGGTATCAGGATCAGGAAGCTACAAATCGCGATCATGTGCAACCAATACGAGGCGATGATGAGGGTCTGCGTCGGCCCTAACTGGGAGACCAAGTACCCCAGAGGCTCCCAAAATTTCGATGGCCCTTCACCAGACTCGATTACGAATGATGTGGATGTAATCGTTAGGATCAGTAGGAGGATCGCGTTCCCTTCCAGTTGAGACTTGCCCTTCAACTTCTCGGGAGTGAAGAGAACCCTTCGGGAGAGGGCGGCTACACACCCGACCAAGGCTGAAGCGTACCCAAGCTCGACCATTCCATTCCATGGCCCGACCAAGGCGCTTGGGAGAAGGCTCCCCGAGAACCAATTGGCGGTAGCTAGGTCCAGCATGTCGCTCGAGAGCATCAAGAACCCCCAGAACATTAGAACGTGCAGGACCCCAACAACTCTGTCTTCAAGCACCCTCTTCTGTCCAAGCCATCCTGTGGCCACCTCGATAACCCTGCTGAACCAAGCATCAGTCCGATGGTCTGGGCCGCCGACTAGAACCAACCTGATTGCCTTTTGCACTTGGTACACGAAGAACCCTAGAGAGGCCCCTCCGATTGCCAGGAGTAGCATCCAACCGGGGACTCCGAAATAGTGGATTAGGAGAGGATGTTCGACCGTCATCACGTCCTCGGGATATGTCCCGCTGACCCCCCATGGGCGACGCGAGCCCTTGAATGATGCTATCCCGCGCGAAGCCACTATCCCTGATGACGCATGCGGGCCTTCATGGTCAGCGCTTACGCACCAGGTAAGGCAATTCTTTTCGGAGAACACGCTGTGGTGTATGGCCATCCAGCGATTGCCGTGGCCATTAGCAAGGGGGTTACAGTGACCCTCTCGAAGTCAGATTCATGGTCTGTAGAGAACCGGCCCTTGAGCCCAAGTCGACATCCACACATCAATTGGCTCATAGAGAAAAACTGCGTTACTGACAAGCCCATGTCGATTAAGATATCCAGTGGGCTGTTCCCTGCTGCTGGACAGGGCTCATCCGCAGCCCTTTCCGTGGCTATGCAACTGGCCCTCTCGAGGTCCGAGGGGCTACCCAGCAACCCGATCGAGGCTGCCTTGTTCGCCCACCAAGCCGAGGCCCATGCGCAGTCTGGGCTCGCAAGCCCAACAGACACGGCAACCAGCTCGATGGGCGGCTGTGTCGTGGTGTCGAATGACCTCAAAGGCACGGCAGAAAGAACCTTTCAAGCAACGCTTGAGGTGCCTGGTGGCACTAGGAGATGGGATGTAGGACCAGTCTCGCTACAAACTGAAGAAGAGCCCCCTGTGTTGGTGTTGGGCTACTCCGGGACACCCTCTCAAACTGGAAAAATGGTGTCCATGGTCGCCGCCTTGATATCTGGGGATGAGGATAGGAAGCGCGATCTCGACTCGATAGGGGAATTGACCCTCATGGGTTTGGTTGCCCTAAGGTCTGGAGCTTGGGAAGCAGTCGGCATGACAATGGACGCGTGTCATGATAAGTTGAGGTCATTGGCCCTCAGCACACCCATGTTGGAGAATCTAATTTCCGCTGTAAGGCCACATAGCTTGGGGGCCAAACTCACAGGGTCAGGCGGTGGGGGGTGCATGATGGCACTGACCTACGATGCTGATAGGGTCGCTCAGAGCATAGAGATGGCGGGCGGAAAAGCGATGATAACCCCTTTTTTCAGCGATGGAGCGAGAATTATCGAGCCATGATTGATTGCACTGACTTAAATACGATCTATAAACGCGGGGCATTATGAAGAGCGATGAGGAACGACTGACGGTTGTAAACGTGGTCGCATCAACAAGAGTGGCAGAAGAACTTGACCTACCTGACATTGCTATCCAACTCAACTGCGAGTATGAGCCTGAACAGTTCCCAGGAGTCGTTTACAGGGTAGTTGACCCCAAGCTGGCGATCCTTATGTTCAGATCCGGCCGCGCGGTTTGCACCGGAGGAAAGAACGAGGAAAACATACAAGAGGGCATCACGAGAATGATTGGTGACCTAAGGGCGGCAGGGATAGACACATGGGAGGTCGAGGATGTAAAAATCGAAGTCCAGAACATGGTCGCTACCTACGCGCTACACTACCCGGAGGACTATGACGGCACCGCAAAGATGGATGACATCAACACTCGTGTTATCGATCTTGATGGAGGGGAAATTAGGCCTGCAACCGACGAAGAAATCGAAGCAGAAGACTCAAGAATTAGGGGCATCAAACAGGGGGAGCCCTTGGCAACAATGCCTCGGAAACTGAACCTGAACAACCTTACCTTCCACCTGCCGTTTGACAAAGTCGAATACGAGCCAGAACAATTCCCTGGCCTCATCTATCGACTGGACTTCCCCCGCGTCGTCTGCCTGATCTTTGGAAGCGGCAAGATGGTGATTACAGGAGCAAGGCGGAAGGACGAGATCTTGGAAGCCGTACAATTCATCCAAGACGAACTCGCTGATTTGCTTTGATCACACAACAGTTGATTAGATCAATAGTCCTAGAGCAACTATGAAACCGAACTCGAATACCAGATTCGGTGCGATATCTGCCGGACTGGTCCTAATTCTGGTTTCGATCACACCCCTTCAGGATTTTGAGAGGGTATTGCCACAAGATCCAGATTCATTTTCGACCGTACCCCCAAACTCCGTCGTCGATGTTCCTTCGTGGAAAATAAATGATCGATGGGTCTACTCTGGAGAGCTGGATGTGTATGATTTCATAGTCAACAGCGGCGTATCCACAAACGTCAACACCCTTACAGGAAGCTTGGACGTCCAAGTGGATAGCCTCACACTGGTCGATGTGGGCGGAGTCCAAACTCTCGCTTACACTGTAGCAGGTACGGGGGACTACAGGGCCAACAACATCCAACTCGAAGGCCAGAACGGCGATGTCGTCGTGGAAATGGACACAACCTCGCTAATCCGCGTGAGCGACATGGCCGTGATCTCTCAAACGGCCACGATCGACATTGAGTTCGATCCAGCGTTTAGTTGGATTTGTTGGCTAATTTCCTGTGACATAGCCTCCATCACCGCTTCCAACGAGTACTGGCCGCCACTGGAGAGGCATGATTTTCCGCTGAGAGTAGGAGACTCCTGGGTAAACAATTACACCGTGAACACCACGTACTCAGGCAGCTCAAGCTACGTCTCCATTCCCCAGCCCACAAGCGAGCAGGTGGAGACTACGTCTACTGTCGTACAAGCCGGATACCCCGGGGTCTCTCAATCGGGGTGCTCAGTGAGCTACAACGTTACATCCACTGACGTGAATGGCAGCGTAGTAGGATATGGATGGCATTGTGACTCCATGAAAAACGATGTAGTGACCCTGAATGAAGTTACTCTGGGACTCATGGCCAAGCACGAAATTGACTACTCCGCACTATCTGCTCGACCTTACGTCATCGAGGTCCGGCCCCAATACCCCCTTGCCCCATATGACTTCGTATCCCCTGTGTGGGTAAATGCAAGTGATGCCAGTGGCATGCCTTTGGCAGGTCAAACAATCGAATTGAGATACGGCCCCCTTGGCGAGGTTCAGACACTGACCACCGAGGCCAATGGGTCTGCGTTTACGACCCTAAACTACGGATCAGAGGGCGATGACTCCGAGGTTGTTGGCGAACATGGGTCACATGGGATCGTAGCCAGAATTGGAAGCACAGACCACATCGGCGTATCCACAGTAACCTTGGATCCCGATATCTTCGACATTGACTTGGGCATCGACTCATCATCCATCTCGTTCCAGAGAAACAGGAGCGGGGTCGTTGAGTCCATCTCAGCCCCGTTCAATTCTGTTCCCGGGGACTTGTTGACCATCACCGTCCCGATAACTAACGGAGGACTTAGGAGCTCCCCCGGCGGCACAATCACGTCTCATGCAGGGACTGGCACCATCGGCGTCCAGTCATTTCCCCTCCTCTCGCCCTCGGAGTCATTTATCTCGGTCTTCCAATGGCTTGTGCCAGAGACAGTTGGGTCCGAACTGATATCTTTCGTACTGGAGGCAGATCCATCAGACGACAACCCCACAAATGACATCACAGAAGTATTCCTGTATGTGGGTAGACTACCATATGCGGCCATAGACGTCTTGGAAAGCCAAATGACACACTCAGACGTTGTAATAGATGCCACATCATCATTTGATCCGGATGGCGGGGACATCAATTGCAGGATTGATATCGAAACCCCCGGTGGCACGAACCTAACGCTGAGCGGGTGCCTACAAAATCATAGCTGGTCCGATAATGGAATATTTTCCATAATGCTGACGGTCACGGACAATGAGGGTGACACCACAGAAACATCCTCATCAATTGAGATACTCAACAGGCCCCCTGAAATTTCCATATCCCAGCCAACAGAATCAATCGTAATTGGTGAACAAGTTACGCTGACACTTGCAACTTATGGGGACATGGACACCACCACCCCATCTTCCCCCATCAGCATCCTTTGGGACGAGCCTTGCTTGGAGGGCAGGATCACCACCTCATGCACATTCACACCCGATTCAGAGGGCTCTTACACCGCCACGGTCACTGCGACTGATGACGATGGGGCCTCTACCAATGCCAATTCCACTGTCGTGGTGTTGAACGCCCCCCCTGAGCTAGTAAACCTACATGTTTGGATGGGTCCGAATCGACTCTCTGCAGACTCACGAGGCCTGTATTCCATCAACGAGGGGGAGAGCCTGAGATTTACTGCGAAAGTCGATGACACCGATGGCGATATGGATTCTCTCAGAGCGATATGGCGCCCAGATGCGGACATCCTCCCTGCGTTGGCCATAGAGGACTATGGTCCGGATTTCGAAATCGAACACAGTTTTTCGAAATCCGGATTCCACCTACTGGCCTTCGAGGCATTTGACAATGACGACGCAACTACCGGTGTTTTCACAATCCCAATAGAGGTGACAAACTTGCCACCGTCAATCGATCCAATATCACCGCCCCTGCCTGTCTTCGAGGACTCTCAGATCTCCCTTTCGGCAACAATCAGGGACACACTGACTGACCTTGAGACGATGACAGTTTGTTGGGACTTGGATCTAGGATCGGACTCCTCAGGATCTGGCCTAATGGATGATGATTGCGACTACGAGGGCCCTAATTTCGTATTTGCATGGGGTGACTCGTCCCTGTCTCCGGATACCATCCTGCTCCATGCCACTGACGATGATGGGTCAACCGTCTCTGTCGAGATCCCGATCACGATCAAAAACAAACCACCGATCGCTGCAGGCGAATCCTCGAGTGAAACAATAGTTGAGGGGGATCTAGTCATTCTATCTGCAACTGGGTCAACCGACACCCCCTCGGATCTGCCATTTCTCAACTATGCCTGGGACTTGGATACTGACTCCGACTCTGATGGGGATGGGGACCCGGGCAATGATAGGGATATGGTGGGCTATTCTATCCAGGTCGCCTTTGCCGATGATGGGGCTAGAACCGTGCGACTATTGGTCAGCGACGGAACCGAGACAACGAATTTTGACATCGTGATCAGAGTAGACCCCGCACCCCAGCCCATGGGCGTATTGATCGCCTCGGCAGGAATACTGATAGTGGCCTTGTTGGGGGCAGCCACGATCTTCCGACGTAGGGGGGCCTCATCTGGGGACGATACGATCGGCCTACCACGAAGGCCCAGTCGGTCGAAGAAACCCATGTCACCCAGCGATCCAAAACCGATCTCGAGAGAGGTGGTGAATGATGACCCAATAAGGGATTCAATGGAGGAACTCGCCGAGAAACTCTACGGCTCACAAGGACAGTCTGGCGCCCGCGCCCAGACCCCTGAACTGGATGAGTTGTCTAGATCACTGAGGGAAGAACTGATTGAGTAGGGCCGGTATCGGCGCACGTGAAGTGGCTGCATCGCATACTCGGCCTTCCGGACCACTCAGAGGAAAGAGCCAACCAAATCTCCCTCAGCCTCCAAGGAGAAGTCACGCCAAGCCAACCGTTTCACCAACTGGACTCCGCCATGTGGTCCGAGCGGACAAACCGCCAAATGCCAAGAAAGAGCAGATCTGTGAGTTACTTCAGACCTAATGACAGATTTAGACTCGATTTGAAGGAACTTGAAAAATCAATGATCCAAGGTAGAACTCTGATCATCGACTTGCATGACCTTCTGCACGTTGATACCCAACGGAGGGCACTCAGGAAAAGGATCGCAGACCTCGCGAACAACATCGGTAAGCCAGCCTTCAAGATAGACCCTGAGGGCTGCCTGATAGTAGTCCCCGGCACAGGGGTCAGGGTGGATCAGAAACAGCACTCTCTTGGGACGGCTGTTTGGAGGGAGGAGCGAGACGAGGTCTCGTCACCAATCTAGGTTGAATTTCCAATTCGAACCGCTTGCGCTGCCAGATAGGACCCCATTACTGACTTGAACAAGTCTGGACATCGGCTTATCAGAATCTGGAATAGCGAATATTGAGTTTGCTCGCATTATCACCAGGAACGCCTTACTGGAATCGGGTAGCTGCCTCAACTCAACCACCTCTGCAGATATGGTCGCTATCGCTGTGGAAAGCAGGTCCCCTGAAGGATCGGAGATTGGCGAGCCGGAAACCAAGCTCCACTCACTTACGTCCCTTGGCACGTCCTTAGCTGCAGCGTTGACATCTCTGGCGTTTGCTATGTCCCCCCTAAGGCAGTGTATGGAAACTTTGCACCCAACCCCCCCTTCCCGGATATTGAGGAGCGTGTCCCTCACGCGCCCTCCACGGTTCTGTGAGACGCTCATTGATATCAAAGGTGGTGAATTGGACAAGACGCTGATTGATGACATCGGAGCAAGATTTTGGACGCCTGCTGGACTTTCGGTCCCTACAAGAAAAACTGGACGGGGCCCCATGTTCGATCCCAGTAGGTCCACCCTTCTAGTGTGCTGCATTTCGGAAAAGACCTCTTTCGAGTATCCAGTTTGTAAGCATGCAGATCCATGGGGAAGAGCCTCAGCCCCCTCGCCCTCCAGCCAATCATCAAGTTTGCCGGACTTCAGTTCGGATATGGAATAGGCCGTGAATTCTCTGTAGGATTTCCACCCTGATATCTCGGCCTCGGGATCGCCCCTCTCCATTTTCCTCTGTATTGATAGGTCGGCGTACTCAACGCACTTCTTGAGGAAGCCTTCGATTGCCTCTTTGTCTTGTTCGATCAATTGCCGCACCTCACTCGCTGTCGGAGGAGGAAATACCCAGTTCCTTCGACAGCCGATCGACGTGACCGTTTGCACGGACGTTGTAGTTCGCGACGGACAATATGCCGTTACTTTCGATTACAAACGTTGACCTAACAGTTCCCATGTATGTCTTCCCATAGTTTGTTTTCTCCTGCCAAACTCCATACGCTTCTTGGAGAGATAGGTCAGAATCTACTATCAGGTCGTACTGGAGTTTGTTATTTTCCATGAATTTCTGATGTGAACGCGCCGAATCCTTGGAAACCCCTAGAATTTGGTATCCCGCCTCCCTGAATTCTACAAACGCGTCTCTGAAATCACATGCCTCCGTTGTGCACCCAGGCGTGCTATCCTTGGGGTAGAAGAATAGGACAAGCCCACTTCCACTCGAGAGAACCTCCTGAAGAGAAACCTCCTCGTCATTCTGCGTTTTGGCGGTGAACATCGGTGCCTTCTGGCCTGGCTCTAGCATGCGCTGCCGTGCTAACCCAGCCAAATGAAGCCTCGTACGGCTCCAAGGAACCCTATATTGATCTCCTGCCACCATGTCAGACACACCATGGAGGTCCCAGCAGAGCTGCGGAACATGCTAGCAGGTGAGCTGGGCCCTACAAAGCAGAAGGCTGCGAGATTAGTCACCGATCTAGGGTACGTAGCGGGCGCTGAGCATTTCACGAAAGCGGTCAGTGCACACGTCTCAGGTGTTTCGGTAATCACAGGGGGAATCGGGTTGAGGAGGTTTCTTGCAGACCTGTCCTCTGATTCAGAAGCGAAAGTGGCCATTCCCACTACGTTGAACTCCGCAGGGTGCGACTCATCCCAATTCGAAAGAATGGGAATTGATTTCCCTGACTTCCTTAGGCTGCAGACAGAGATAATTTCTGCATACTGGGAAATGGGGATCGAAACTACGCTGTCATGCACTCCCTACGACCATCCGAATGAGGCCCCAGACGGGATTGGCTGTTGGGCTGAATCAAACGCGGTTTGCTTTGCAAATACATACACGAACCTTGTCACAAATCGGGAATCGGGCCTATCCGCTTTGTCAACTGCACTGACTGGTTGGGCCCCCATGTGGGGGCTTCACTTAGAAGGGAATAGAGTCCCTAACCTGCATGTCAATGTGAACTGCGAACTCCATTCCGAGACTGATTTCTCAATACTTGGAGACTGGATAGGCAGCCAGATTCAACCTGGCTGGGATATTCCCTTCGGACCCATGCCGTTTATCTCCGGGCTCGGAAAGAGCATCTCCTTCGAAAAGCGCAAGGCATTGACGGCGGCGGCAGCTAATTTCGGATGCCCCATGCTTTGGCTCGACGGCATATCCCCCCAACCCTCAAACGAGGGCTACCTCGGGCTCGTCGAATTCACATCTGAGGACCTTCAGGGCGCATATGACAGGCTGGGGCCCAAGGGGACGGTGGACCTGGTCGTAATTGGCTGTCCCCAGGCTAGCATTGGAGAGGTCAGATCAGTTGTTGCAGAGGTCCGCGGCAGAGTCGAGCTCGGTCAGAGAATACCCGATAACCGGTTATGGGTCTTCACGTCATCGAGGAACCATGAGGTTTTGAGCTTAGACGGATCTCTTGACATTCTCGAGGAGGCTGGAGCCCTGCTTCTGAAGGACACATGCCCCGAAGTAACTCCGTACAACAGGAAACGGTACAATCACATCCTAACAAACTCAATGAAAGCCGAACACTATCTCAAGAGTGGATTGAACTCAATGCCAACCAGTGTTGCAAGGATACCGGACTGTATCGCACATGCATTCGACCCTGAGCTCTCAGTGGGGCCCAGACCCGTGTTGAACAAGGTAAAATCCAAGCAGCACAGGTTGGAGAAGAAATCGACGATCGAATCTGAAAAAATGGTTGGAACAGGTTTGCCCAGCCAAGAGTCCTTTGACGTAACAGCAAGGGCAGTCTCAACCGATGTGCCCATAACTTACCTGGGGTATGTAGACCCCGAGACGGGCGTCATTATCGAGAAGGGCCATCCTCTAGAGGGCCAATCAATGGCCGGAAAAATAGTGGTTTACCCGAAAGGATCAGGATCCACTGTGGCCCCCTACGTACTTATGGGAATGAATTATCATGGCGTTGGCCCGAAGGGGATCCTAAACCGCGACGTCTGTCCCCTCACCCTTCCAGCAGCGTCTCTTCATGCTACGCCGTACGGACATGGCTTCGATTTCGATCCAACTTCGAACATCAACACGGGAGATCTCGTCAGGATGCGCCTTGCAGACGGAGTAGTGGAGGTGGAGGTCATCGAAAGAGCAAGCAACCCAAGCAGGACGGATGGAAAATGAAACCTAGCCCAGTCCCTTGCAGGCCACAGGATCTTGGGAAGTTTGAGATTGTACAGAGGGATGGGGCAGCCCGACTGGGCAGACTATTCACGAATCACGGCATCTTAGAGACTCCCGCACTCCTCCCGGTAGTCAACCCTAACATACTGACGATTGAGCCGAGGTCGCTTTGGGAGGACTTCGGCTTCAAAGCCCTAATCACGAATTCCTACGTCATATGGAAGCACGAAAAGCTTCGTGATAGGGCCGTCAACGAAGGAATCCACGAACTGTTGGACTTCCCAGGCGTAGTCATGACTGACTCTGGCACCTTCCAATCCTATGTTTACGGGGACATCGATGTAAGCGTGGAGGAGATCGTCAAGTTCCAATGCGACATAGGCGTGGATATCGGAACGATGCTCGATGTATTCGGACGACCTGACATGACCAGGGAGGAGATTGAGGAGGCAGTCCAACTCACTGCAGAAAGAGCGAAGCCATCGTTGAAGGCTGCTGATTCAAGGATCATGTTGAATGGACCAGTGCAGGGGGGGCTGCATCAGGACCTCAGGGCCCAATCCGCCAAGATGATGGCCCAATCAACATCCGGTCACAACGGTTTCTCCGTCCATCCCATAGGGGGGATAGTTCCACTCATGGAATCACAAAGATACCGTGAACTGATACAGGCCATCCTCTCGTCATCATCGAATTTGCCTGCAAACCGGCCGATGCACATTTTTGGATGTGGGCACCCCATGCTTTTTCCAATGTGCATAGCAGTTGGAGCGGATCTATTCGATTCTGCAGCCTATGCGCTGTTCGCCAAGGATGGCCGTTTACTCTCAGAGGAGGGGACTCACCGGATAGAATCCATGAAGGAATGGCCAACCCACTCAACTCACATCTCCGGACATACCCCTGAGCAGGTTAGATCCATGAGCAAGCCCGATAGGACAAGACTCCTGGCCATGCACAATCTGGAAGTGACCCAGAGGGAGCTCGCCAGATGCCGAGAGGCGGTTAGAAGCGGATCCATTTGGAGCTTAGCCGAAAGGAGGAGCCATTCATCACCATATCTACGAGAGGCTTTCCTGGAGATCATCAACGGACAGTCCGATCCTGAACAACCCTCGTCGATTAGGATGCAATCGATAATCAGGTCTACAGACCCTGTGAGGCCCTCATCTGAGCCCTTGAGTGATGATATCCTATCGAGGCCTCACATCATTCATGCCAAGTCACTTTTGCTACAAAGATGGAGGCCCCCTGGGTCGTGGCACGATGGATCAACTGGGCCCCCATCAAGAGTCATCGTGATGAAAGATGGAAATCCCCCATGGAGGACGTCACAATGGCCGACAGTGCAAAGGGCCCTTGCAGAGGATCCAAGAACCGTGGTACTCATCGATACTCAAATTGGGTTGGTGCCCTTTTCATTGGAGGACCTCTCTCCTTGGTGCAGGATAGAGGGCTCATTCGGACAAAAGACCGAGGATGCAGTGGCGGGACACTACGCGGCGGATCTTGAAACGATGGGCTTGGGCGCGGTTCCAGTGTTGGTAATGAGGCCAGAGGATGCCGAACATGAGCAGAACAAGTCGATATCAGATTGGATGGAGAGGTGTTCATTGGTCGACAAACTCGCGGTGTTGTGCGGCGTGAGCCCAACCATCGGCTGCGAGATCACGAATGGCGTCAGAATCAGGAGATCAAACACCAATAGGCCCGTCAACGTGTATCGAGATGAGGCACATTTCCTCTCACCCAGGCTCAACGATGGTGGCATTTCCTTGGCCCTAGAGGGTGCAAGAGCAATTCACAATTCGATGAAGTTGGGCGAGGCTAGTGACGTAGTAGGAGAAAGGAAAATTATGAACAGGGACCATCCTGGGATTCCAAGAGTGACCATTCACCCAGATGCTGTCCCCTATGTTGGAGCTGGGCGAAATGTCATGCACGGCTTCATACTCAAGGCAGATCCATGGATCATCGTAGGTCAACCATGCCTGGTAGTGGACTCGGATGACAACCTAATCGCTCATGGCATCTCCAACGCCACCTCTGATGAGATGGAATTAATGCTGAAGGGCGTGGCGGTCAAAGTAAGGGATGGGGCCTTGCCGAAGGATGGAGCCAACAACGCTGCGATTGATTCATAGGCCAATGACATAGGTTCTTCCAAACAGCGGAGGTCATGACATCGTAAGTCCAGTCATCAGGATTCGGGGGCTTCGCAAACTCTACGGGCCACATGTTGCGCTCGATGGAATAGACCTCGACATCGGTACAGGAGGTGTCGGCATCCTCGGGCCTAATGGCTCTGGAAAATCAACTTTGTTCAAGTGCATACTAGGCCTAATCAAGATATCCGAGGGGGGAGGCGAGGTGCTTGGTAACGACATTGTCACAATGGGGCCAGACATCAGATCCGAGATAGGATACATGGCTGAATACGACTCACTCGATCCAGGCCTTTCTGCTGTCGATCAAGTAAGATATGCAGGGGAGCTGCTTGGAATGAGGCCTGATCAGGCGACTCAAAGGGCTCATGAGGTGCTACAATACGTGGGGCTCCAAGACCAACGATACCGAAAAATAGAGAGTTTTTCCACTGGGATGAAACAGGCCACCAAACTTGCATGTGCGATAGTACACGATCCACAAATACTCTTCTGTGACGAACCTACGAACGGGCTCGACACCTCTGCACGGAAATTCATGTTGGACACATTACGTAGAACGATCTCGGATGGAGGTGGAACCGTGATCATGACCAGTCATGTGATGGAAGACATCCAGGGTGTGTGTGATAGAGTGGTAATGTTGTCTGGGGGAAAGGTGGTAATCGAGGGGCGCATAGATGAACTCGCCCGACAGATCACAAGGGAGATCGAGATCTCAGTTTGGGGCGGGGCATCCAACCTGGAGCAATGGCTACTGGTGAACGGACACAAGGTTCGAAGAATGGGGAGAATAATGAGGGTTGAGCACAATGGAGACCAGACGATCACGGCGATACTGCAGGCAGCGACTGAGACCGGTGCACAGGTCAGAGTGCTAAAGGAGTACGAACCAGATCTTGAGGACATATTTTTGTTGATCATGCGGAAACTAGGGAGATCCGCCAAGGGCTCATCGGATTTGAAAGGGAGGTCGGACTCATGAGTGAGAATACGGAGGCCGACAATCTCGGAGAAGCAAGGATAGAGGCTGCATATGGATCAGGCGACGGAGATGAAGACATCTCTGCAACAGTCGCATCAGCTCCACAAGGCCAGATACTCGAGCAGGTTTATCGCCCCTGGGACGGACCACTCGGTCCAAGATGGGTGAGGAATTACGCAATTTACAGGCACCACGTATACGGCATAATCTCAGGATCTGGCCATCGAAGATATCACCCATTTGTACGACTGACCCTCCTCGTGGTCATACTCGGATCCATGACCCCAATCCTGATGTTGCTCTTGTCATCCATGATAAGCGGTGATGCGAGTGGCTTCCTAAACAGAATGTGGGGGGTGAATCGGTACAACCTTTGGGGGAATGTCCTGGGGTACTTCCCTCGAAACCTTTGCATGTGGCCCCTGCTAACCGCTCTGGTTGTTGGCGGGTTGGTCTCCGACGACAGAAGAAATGGGACGAGTGCGTTATACTTCTCAAGACCAGTCTCAAGGTTAGATTACGCCTTCATGAAGTGGCTGAGCGCCGCCTCTGTGTTGGCAGCGGTCATACTTCTCACCTACATGTTGTACTATTCTGCAGCAGTGGTTTTCAAGGGCGAGGGTTGGTCGTTCATCGCAGATACGATCCCGATCTTCATGGGGGGCTTGGTCGCCGGCCTCCTCCTAGTGATTACATACACCTCGATAGGCATAGCCCTTTCCAGCATCAGCACGAGCAGATTCACCGCTTCAGTATCCTTCTTGGGGCTAGTACTAGGCTCCAAGATAGTCGCATGGCTCGTGGAATTACAGTTCGAGACGACCTACGTCTATCTCCTGAGCCCGTATGACTGCCTTGCGCATCTGGGCCAGTGGTTAGTCGGCCTACCGTTGAACTATGACCACTCCCTGACCCTCTCAATCGTGTCCTTGCTGGCGATGAATGCCGCAGCTCTGTCCATTTTCGCCAGCCGAGTATCGTCATTGGAGGTGACGAGGGAATGAAGTCGACTCCTGCCATAGCCTTTGATCAGGTCTCGAAGTGGTACGGCCAGGTCATAGGTGTGAACGACGTATCACTGGCGATCGACGGGGGCGTTACCGGCATACTCGGCATGAATGGGGCAGGAAAGTCCACCCTCTTCAAGCTACTAATGGGGAGGTTGAGGCCGAGCAATGGAGCAGTCAGGCTCTTTGGAACAGACCCCTGGGAATCCACATCGCCATATCGTCGAGTTGGTTATGTCAGTGAGTCAGAGAAGATGTACGACTGGATGACCTCTCTTGACTTCGTTTCAACCCTCGCCAGGCTGCACGGCATGACCAGACACGAGGCCGAGAAGCGGGCGGAACAGGCACTGAGCTTCGTTGACCTGGAGAATGTCCTGAACAAGGAGATTGGGAAATACAGCAAGGGAATGAGGCAGAGGGTGAAAATTGCCGCAGCATTGGTGCATGATCCGGACCTCCTGATCCTCGATGAACCGTTGCATGGCTGCGACCCACTCGCAAGAACCAGCATAATGAACATCATACGCGAGATGGGCTCCAGGGGCAAGACCGTCCTTGTCTCGAGCCACATTCTGGAGGAGATCGAGAGGATTACCGAACAGATCGTGATCCTGCACTCCGGCAAATTGGTCGCCCTCGGAAACCTGCACGCAATCAGAGCGATGTTGGACCAACACCCTCACCGGATTTTGATTCGGTGTGCTGACTCAAGGGCCCTCGCAGCTATATTTATCGATCAAAAACCCGTCTATGGCGTCAGATTCATCGACAGCGAGAGCCTTGAGGTCATGACAAAGAACCTATCCGAGGCCCACCAGCTCCTCCCGTCACTAATCCTTGAGTCCCGGATACCCATCTATTCGATTGAGAACCCCGATGACAATCTCGAGTCCCTCTTGGGCTATCTGGTAGGTGATGCTTGATGTCGAAACCCAAGACAAATGATCCAGAGGGAAGGGAACTCTCAACCACAGTCTGGACCGCATTGGACAGGAAGGCTGGGGCAATCATTGAATTGACGATAAAGCAACTTCGGAACAAGACGTCCACATGGACTGTATTAGGCGTCTCTATGCTTCTCCTGGTCCTTCTGTCCGCTTTCTACATCGACTCTGTCAGAGAGGGGTTCGAATCCATTGACAATGATGGCGACTCTGTTGACTACGACGGCGATGGATACCCCCTGGGGCAAGAAAGGAAGTACGGATCCAGTGACTTCGACCCGAGCGAATACCCTGGGTCCGGATTGTTCATCCCAGAGGGCCAGATATACTACAATGGTGCTAGGTCCCATACTGGCAATCACACATGGAACGCAGATGGCCCATCCTTCTTCTCGGGCCCATGGGACAGCATTCGACTCGAGTATCTCGAAGCCGATGAGCCATGCCCTGACGCAATCGATGAGAACCTAGAGGACGCCCCATATTCCAACTGGGCCCCATTCTCTTGCTTGATGGAGAATGGGGATAGGTACGTCCAGTTTCTGAGTTTTGATGGCAATGGCACTCTAACCGTCGCTGAAGGGTGGTATGCCGTGTACGGAATCACAACTGAGAGATTTGATGTGGCTCCAGACCCCCCCGAGGCCTACATCGATGAGGATGGCATAGACTGGGACCCTAACGATCCATCAACCAGCCAAGGCTTCGATGATGATGGAGACTGCACAAGATCCGAGTATCCAGAGCAAATCTCCTCTGACAGAGACGACTCGAACAGGAACAGAATCCCATGCGACGTCCAATGGATCAGAGCCACAGACGGATCAGTGATCCAGATACAGCCTGACATGTTGGTCGATGAGGACCCCGTGGACTCAGAATTGATGGGGGAGTCATCGCACAGGTCATTCATCATCATCACGGGGAAAATCGCTTTCGCCATGATTATAGGGATATTCCTCCCGCTATTCCTGGCCCTGGGCCTCATCAGGGATGAGGGTGAGAACGGAACACTGCACTACCTGCTTTCAAAACCCATTCACAGGGGCGAGTTCATCGTCTACAGGCTTTCTGGCTACCTGATATTCTCAGGGGGCTTCGTCTTGTTAATGTCACTAGCGATGGCACTGGTAACCATATTCCTCGGGCCAGACGGAAATCGCCTAGGTGACGTTAACGTGTGGTTCGGAATCGGGGTGGTCACTGTCCTCTCACTGGCTGCCTATGGGTCGATATTCAATGCACTTGGCCTGCTCTCCCCAAAGTACGGCGTGTATCTAGCACTGATCTACGGCGTCTATGAGTTTGCCATGGCTGTGATGACACTCCTTGGGGCAGAGTTGGTGCCTGTTGTGTCCGTCTCTCACTGGGCCCTCCAGATGATCGATGCCGTCGTATTAGTCGCATGGCCAGACACAATTATGCTTTCCCAAATGGCCACTGCGTTCAACATAGACTCGGGAATAGATATTTTTTGGAGACCCCCTATCCATACCTTTGGGACAGGCTCCCCCGAGCTCGCAATCGTGGTCAGCTCAATGGTCTTGATAGCCTTCATATCCCTCCCAATACTCGTCGGCCAGTCCATCTTCAAGAGGAGGGAAATAGACTGAGCGCTGATATGAACAAGTTCGAGGGGGATCTCACAACACTGTGGAGATTTGACGTGCTGCCGCCTATCAAGCGACTCTCATGGTGGTGGTGGTGGTTCATCCTCATTCTACCAGACCCCAGAAATCCCGAGAGGTCTCGTCAACTGATGGTGCTGTGGTCCACGAAGGAGACCCCATCAATCAGAGTCAACGACCATTGGTGGTCCCCTGGAGCCAGAATGGCGATAGACGAGCATTTTGGACATGTGTTGCCAGGCATGGTGTGTGCGTGGTGGTATGACGGGGAGCAGATGTTCGAGCCTGCCAGGATGACAGAGTGTCGAATCGCGGCGATGGACGACAAACACCCAGATTGGCCAGGTGAGGGGTTAGGAGCTGGGGGAGGGGCAGTTGTACCGATACTCGAAGATGACCTATCATTCGGAATGAGCCCCGACTTGAGCAAGATGTGGCTCTCGTTCAAGCCCGGTCCAGACGCAGATCCATCGCTGCCCAAGTCCTTTCAAGCCGAGATGACCCCTTGGTGGCACCGCCCCAGTACTGCCACATATGCCAACAACGTTTACGCACTCGGCATGGGATATGACATCCTCAGAATACACGGCATGAGGGCAAGCGTGAAGATTGACGATGAGGAAGTTCAGGGGTCCGCCTACTTTCAGAAAGTGACTGTCCAGGCCCCAAGCGTCCCATGGTTCTGGGGCTTCCTCCACTTCGACGATGGCACATACCTCGATTGGTTCCTCCCTCACGTATCTTGGTCGATGACAAAGAAGGACTCGATACCTTGGTCGAAAAGGGACTCAATCAGGTGGCCGAGCAATGCCAGGGGACTCATGCATGATAGGTCAAGGGATACAACTGAGATGCTGGACGTCGGCACTGTGGAGCTATTGAGACCCGATGAGGGGGATCCTCTGCTTGATTCTGATGGGCACCCCCTCCCACGGTTCAAGATCAAGTTAAACAACGAAAACACGAGTGTGGCGCTACAGGTGAGAGCTACTTCGCGGGCACATTGGTCCTTCGACCAGCCTACGAGAGCGGGATTCACCAGCCACCTGACATACAACGAATACCCCCTCGAAGTAGAGTCACTAAAGATCGAGGACGAGAATGGGGTGAGGCAGATGAATGATTACAGCTGGATCAGGGGCAATGCCGAGCATGCTTGGGGAATCCTAAATTGAAAGAAGCCATCAGGCTGAACCATGGCTGGCTCCGATTCCACCCTCGTCAAGCCAATCAGACAGAAGATACCAACAATGACGGAAAGCGAGGAGATCCTTTGGATGGGGGGGCCAACTTCTCGAAGCATGTTCGGGAGGTACCTGCTGAGCGGCTTCATACTCGCAACATACCTCGTTTTCTGGTGGGCAAATGTAGTCGATAGGCCGACTGGGGACGGGCAGGTTGCCTTTATCGTGAAATCGTCCCACATTGCTGCGGATCTCACAGGGGTCGTAGGGATATTTGTGACCTTGTTGGTGGTTGCCAAGATCGTCCACTTCCAAAATGGCCCCCTATCGGGAAAGTGGACTATTTCCTGGACCCTGCTATCGGCTTCAGCGCCAATTCTCTGGACTGGGATAGAAACTGGGTTCAGTATCGCAGGGATTTTCAGCTCCGATACATCGCCAATACCAGCTTTCAGCGAAGGGCATTATCTCCTGCTCGGCGTGATCTTCTCCTCCTCGATGTTGATCATATCTGTGATCTACCAGAGGTCATTCACCTATGCCATCACTGACAAGAGGATTCATCTGATCAAGAAATTCTTGTACGTGGACGCCTCTAGTCAGAGTATAGCCTATGACAGGATAGAGAACCTGATCGTGGACACCACCGTGATTGGAAGGATCCTGAGATTCGGCACCATCCAGATACTAACTGCATCCGGCCTCAACGTAGGCTCAGAGTCAACATCCGGCTCAATCGGAGTTGTTACTGACCCATCCCCCCAGGACAATGGGAGCGGTGGAAACAAGATCCTCTCCAGGGTAGGATTGCTCATTTCCTACAAGAGAAGTAGGCCAAGGACAGTCAACACTCCAGAGTCCTGCATCTACGGCATCCACTCCCCAGAGAGCATCCACCAATTAATCAACCAGGCCTCGGATGCCTTCAAACAAGGTGGAGCGAGCTGAATCACCCAGAGCGCCAGACATATCGTTGATAACCAAAAAGCATTCAGCCGATATCAGGAGCGAAGTAGCAATGACCGATGACATAGTGACGACAGCGGCCCAACAAATAACGCAAGGCGACTACATGGGGGCCATGTCAACTTTTGAAGCGCACATCAGCGACAATCCCGACGACCCATCTGGGTATCATGGATGGGCCGAGGCAGCCCTTTTTGAAATACAAGAGAATGGGAACCTCGATGAAAAGGGGAATGATAGAATAAACGAGGGACAGGTGCAGTCCTACCTACGAAGGGCGTGCTCCCTGGCTCCGGACAACGCAGACTACAGAGCAGCATACGCCAATGCACTGATTGAGTTCGACAGGATACCAATGGCCGTCAGGGAACTGAGAAAACTTGTCGACCTCGGCTCGGCCTCTGAGGAGGTGGACATCTCTTTCCACCTCTACGAGGCAGCTAGGTTGCTGATCGAATCCATCGACGTGAAGACAAATTTCGACAGGAGTGCGCCTATCGCGCGACAGTTCATCAAGGACGCAGTCGAGTTCTCCTTGTTAGGCCTCGGTTTCCAATCTGCTGATGAGGCCATGGAATACCTGATCGAGGATTGAGTGTGTCAGGGGGCCTTGAGGGCGAGAGCTTTCTGATCGCAGCAGGTTATCACGGCTCTGCCTTCTACGGCTCACAAATACAACCCAATGGGACCACCGTGCAAGGAGAGGTCCAAGCCGCACTAGTGGACCTTGAGTGGGGAGGCAGGGGCGTAGTCAGGGTCTCCTCCAGGACTGACTCTGGCGTCAGCTCAAGATTGAACCTAATTGACTTGAAGTTGGACGATCAATTGATGGACAAGCTAGACTCTCAAATGATCCTCAGGGCTCTCGGCGATAGGGTGTCCCCAGATCTGTGCCTATGGGGGGCCCGGAAGAGAAGAAGCAAAATCCCTGTGAGGGTCGCCAAGTCGAGGACCTACCTTTACCGTCTAGACATGATCAAGGGATGGAGATCCGACTCGGACCCTGTTATCTTGGAACAAGCTTGCGAGCTGTTCATCGGAAATCATGATTTCTCAGCATTCTCCAGGGAAGATGGGGACAGGTCCCCTATTCGAACGGTGGATGAATGTGATTTGTGGAGGGGGGATGATGGCTATGTGATTGGATTCAGGATAACAGCGGAGTCATTCCTCTGGAACCAGGTCAGGAAAATAGCTTCGGCCCTAATGCAAGTAGGACGTGGTTCGATTGACATCACTGAGATTGAGCGGGCCCTTGGCTCTCCTGATAAAGCCCCTGATTTCGGGAGGGCGCCGGCTGATGCATTGATATTGTGGGGCATAGATCACCAAGACGCACCAGACTCTTGGTCAACAAAGCCCCCGGAGGTAGCAGCGATACCTCTTCCATCACACGCCGAGCCCAGGGTTGTCGAGAGATGGAGGATCATGGCGCTAGCTGAGATTAGGCATCTATTGGAGTCTGAGTGGACCAGAAAGCTCATTCAATGACAAGGTGGATCTCGTCACCGTCATTCGCAGGGAGCAATTCCCTCAAGAACGATGAAGCGATAATCTCCGCAGTCTCTGTGTGCCTTGTAAGATCCGGGATTAATATCGCACAATTCTTCCACCTCTCCCCGTTACTGGAGACTCTGGCTAGGAATGCGGTTGCGCCGCCAAACGAACGCCCTTCTCTCTCAAATCCATTTACCCTAAGTGGGCGCGCACCCCCCTCGCCCCCAACTTCTTCGAGGCCAGCAAGATAACGAAGCTGCCGGTAGCTCTCTAGATCGGATCCAGATAGCTCGATGTTGAGTGTGCCAGGCCAAGCTGTCGCCCCCAGTATCTCCCTAAATTGATCCTGATAGTGGGTCTGAGCCATGAAGATCTGGGCACGCCCCAGCCCACTTGCGACTGTACCAGACAGCTCCATTGGTGATCCCACTCCGTGTGACGCAATTAATACCCCGTATGGGCCCAATCACATTACATTGTGGAGATTCAATCCCCCTTCTCAATCAATGTCGCCCCGGTTTCAGTCCTGTAGATTAAGCCCTCTTTTTTGGTATGAACACTCATGACAGCCTCCCTAGAGCCATCTGGGAAGTCCATGAGGGAGTGTTCTACTAGGATGTCCTCATTTTCATACAAGCATCTTGGATTTTGTATAACGACATTCTCATTGTCCATCATCATCTTGAGCATCTCTACCATCTGATCTCTTGACATTTCTGTCCCTGATTGGTGTCGGACAAATCGATAGTCGGGGTGCAATATCTCGGCATAAGCCAATGCGTCCCTCTCTTCCATCGAACTTTCCATTTTCTCATATAGCGACATAGATCGACCCAAGGGCGAATAGCACTTCTATCTTATTGAGTACCATTTTTTGGTAATAGCCATTTACTTCCGCTGTTAGGCTGTGGCCATGGCGACTGACCTTTCATGGATGAAGGAGCGGCATGAAAAATTGTTGGAGAGCGGCCTGGCATGGGAACCACCTACATTGGAGTCTGCGAACTCACCGATGTGCACCATCGACGGAAAGGAAATGATCATGCTATCATCGAACAATTACCTCAACCTAACCACTCATCCGAAGGTTGTTGATGCAGCTATTGAAGCGACTAGAAAGTATGGGGCTGGTTCTGGTTCTGTACGAGCAATCGCTGGTACTTTGGACATCCACCTTCAGGCGGAGAGGGCTGCAGCGGATTTTAAGGGTGTAGAGGCCGCGTTGATCTACTCGGCAGGGTACACAGCAAACGTTGGATTAATCCCCACTCTGGTAAGAGGGCCCCAGGATCTGATCATTTCAGATGAGTTGAATCATGGCTCTATAATCGACGGCGTTAGACTGACCAAAGCCCAGAGGGCAGTTTACCCCCACAATGACATGAGTGGCCTTGAAAATGCATTGAGGAATTCTGGAGGTGCTGAGAGGAAGTTGGTAATCACAGACGGGGTTTTCAGCATGGATGGGGACATAGCCCCATTGGATGAGATAGTCGAACTCGCCGAGGAGCACGATGCTATGGTGATGGTTGATGATTGTCACGGAGAAGGCGTCTTGGGAGATGGGAGGGGGATTGTTGCCCATTTCAATCTCCAAGGCAGAGTTACTGTTGAAGGGGGGTCATACTCCAAGGCACTTGGTGTACAAGGAGGAATAATCGCCGGATCAGAGGATCTGAGAAATCACGCCTTGAATCACAGCAGGTCTTGGTTGCTATCTGGGAGCCAACCCCCTGGGGTAGCTGCTGCGCAGAAAGCCTCGATCGAAGTATTGAGGGATGAGCCACAACACGTGCAGAAGTTGTGGGAAAATACTGAATATTTCAAGAGGGAACTTGCATCACTTGGATTCGATACAGGAGTGTCTGAAACACCAATTATACCTGTCATGTGCGGAGACAGCATAATGGCAAAAAACCTCGCCGGCGAGCTCAGGAAGAGAGGGGTAATGGTTGGAGCAATCGTCTTCCCGATGGTCGCTAGGGACAAGGCAAGAATCCGAACTCAAATGTCATCTGGCCTCTCTCGTCAGGAGCTGGACGATGTCCTCTCCCATTTCGAGGAAGTTGGAAGGGAACTGGGCCTCATTTGAATCTCCTGTTCAACGACCCTGTATGCGGAGAGATTATGATATGGAAATCGTTAGGCCCTCCTTGTGGGAGATGACGAGCCGCCTATTTTTGAGATTCGGGAGAATCACCTCGACTCGGGCCTGCGGGGCATTCCTGTGGGAACCTGTCAGACGTCCTTCGTCGACCCAATAAAGGGAGTTCACTACGTAGGCTACCCCGTTGAAGACCTAGTCAACATGGAGGAGGAAGACGTAATTTACCTCCTTTTCAATAAGCGACTTCCAACTGAGCAAGAAAGCCTGGATTTCAGAGCGGAGTTGGCGCACAGGGCCGAGGAAATGCCAACAGGTGCCCTGAGGGTCTTGGAATCGTTGACTCCTGGTGCAGGCCATCCCATGGACTGGCTCTCGACGGGCATCCTCGCATTGGGCATATCTGATACCACTGGAGACCTCAGGACCGACTCAATGAATTTGGTAGCAAGAATGCCAGAGCTCATGGCCAGAATTTTTCATCTGAGGGGGGGTAAAAAACTCCAAACTCGCGACTCGAGGCCTGATCTCGGACTCGTGGAAAACTTCACCCACATGCTCGGGATAAGCGGCAAGGAGGCAGATAGGATGAACAGAGTACTGAGGTTCTTCTTCATCCTACACATGGACCACGGTGGAGGGAACCTGTCAACCTTCTCTGGAAAAGCAGTCGCATCGGGGAGGGCCTCGATCTACGCATCTATCTCATCAGCCATGTCAGCATTGTCCGGACCCCTCCATGGCAGAGCCAACCAATCATGTCTTGAGTTCGTGAAGAGAATCGGATCGGATGACCCTCAGGAGATCGAGAGTTTTGTTAGGGGGGAGCTCTCCTCTAAGAGGCCAATCTACGGCTTCGGCCACGGGGTCCTGCGGGCAGAGGACCCAAGGGCACGGCTTCTTATCGAACTTGGAGAGGAGATATGCCCTGATGATTCTGACTTCAGGACGGTCAAAACACTGAGGGAGGTAGTGCCGCCCATCTTGTCTGAGATCCCAAAGATCTCCAACCCCTACCCGAATGTCGACATAGCTAGTGGGGCTTTATTGCAATCCGTGGGATTCAGGAAACCAGATTACTACACGACATTCTTTGGATGGTCAAGAGTTGCGGGAATAACCGCTCAAATACTCGATGAGAGGGGAGCTAGGGGCGGAAGGGGGACTCCAATATACAGGCCAAAGTACATACCGAGAAACCAACCAGTCAGGCGACTCGAGTCATAGGGTGCCCTTATCCTTGCCAGTGCCTCTGTGCCCAATCAAACGAGGCACCTCCCATGGCATAGTGGTCGCAGACGCGAGGTAGTCCAAATCTTCCACGGAGGTCTGCCACTTCCATTTTTTTCTGTATCTCAACATCACATCTCTCCTCTCTGCATCTGAGATCTCGTGCCATGGTTGGCGTTCACCCTCTATTTCAGGCATAGTGCCCGGCCGCATGCACCTACTCGACCCATCAGTATTCGTTAGGTTTGGATCCATACTGTCCGAAATGCAAGAAAGCCCCACTTCAAGCAATCTAGGTTCCAACTTAAGGGGGGCTGGCCAAACGTATACTGGGTGGCCACTTCTAACCGCATTGAAACGATCTAAGGCACGACCTTCTAACCCGATTGATTGTCCTAGGGGCAGGTGGCGCGTCCATCCATGGACGTACTCCAATGCCAATGGCAACATTGGGGCCCCCAACCTCCTCTGTTTAGCGAGAAGTCGGGGGACTGATCTGGACAAGAATGAGGGTGAGGCCACTGCCCGTTGAACGCTCCAGTTGCCCCATTGCCTCAATTTCGGCATCAACCTGGCATGCCTGTATTTGCCAGAATCCTTTTGCGCTACCTTGCTGATATACGGGTCGAAGGAATAGAAAACTGTTGAGGAAACAGGGATTCGGAGTGTCTCGATCTTCGTGCGAACTGATGCCATGAGCTGGGACATGTGGTCGTGCATCCTCCTTCCTCTCAACCAACCACCGCCAGCACCAGAAGAGGGATGTGGGGCCTTGAGCTCAAGACAAACGAAACGTGCCTCATTGACCCATCTGTCGACAAATGTGTTCTTGGCTAGCAGATCATCAAATAGGTCCGCTTCCCCTTTTATGTCATCGTAACTACTCCTCTCGGGGTACATTCCAGAAGGAGTCCGTGGGTCATGATGGATGACGACCTCCCCCTCCTCAGTCAGGCGGAGGTCCAATTCGACCCCATCTGCATGTTCCATCCCGTGCTCTAGGGCAGCAATGGAATTCTCCCGCGGCCTCTCCCAGTCCGTCCCGGCCATGGAGGGTCTAGGTCGGGTACAGGAAATCAATTAGCCTGTTCGTCGTCATTGGTTTTCGGGGGCGCGTTGGGATCTTAGATATCTCCAAACTATACCTAGAATTACCCTAGTGCGATGAGATTAAGGCTGACGCTTGAAAGATCAGAGTGCATCAAAACGGTGGTTTGGGGCTGCCATGTTTCAGATTTCACCACCGCAATTAGTCGGTGCAGCGGCAATCCTCATACCATGAGTCGCACATTGGCAGTCGAGGAATGGAC
>WTHQ01000020.1:17345-23325 GCA_011523055.1 Methanobacteriota archaeon | reverse complement strand
GGTGCAGCGGCAATCCTCATACCATGAGTCGCACATTGGCAGTCGAGGAATGGACATGGTAGAGGTGGTCATCGATCGACAATCCGATGAAAATGCAGTAAGGGGCTATGCCTTCTATGACTGGGGTAAATCAGCGTTTGAAACGAGCGTTACCACAGCGATCCTGCCATTCTGGTTCTCACTGCTGTTTTTAGAGGCCAACGGCCTAACAACGACGGTACTCTCCAGGTCAATGTCGAGCGATGCTATCTGGTCCTTTTCTGTATCTGGTGCCGCGCTACTTGTTGCAGTTATCAGTCCTTCATTGGGCGTCATCGCTGATCGCCGTGCCATCAAGATGTGGTGGCTGAGGATGCTTACCTATCTGGGCGCTGGAGCCACATTCCTACTCTGTGCAACCCCATTTCTGTCAGTCGATCTACGATGGGTTTGGCTTATGGTCATGTTCATTTTTGCCAATATCGGTCTAAACGGAGCTGGAGTATTTTACAATGCCTTGCTACCTCATATGGGGACAGACGACGAGATGGATAGGATCTCAAACCTCGCATTCGCTTACGGGTATCTCGGCGGAGGAATACTCCTACTGCTCCATATCGGGCTGCTTATACTCACGGATTACTCAGATCCGGCAATCAATTTTGCGCTAGCAACCTCTGGACTTTGGTGGTATGGATTCGCACTTTTGACGTTCAAGTGGGTGCCTGAGCCCCCAATCGAGAACGAAATGGAGTCACTGGGGCTTGTGGAATCAACGAAACTTGCCCTGAGGGAGATAAGGAAGACCGTTAGTGAGCTCGACAAATTCAAGACTCTATTCGTATACATGCTCGCTTATTTCTTTTTCATAGACGGAATCAACACAGTTACTGCATTAGGAGGGGTATTCGGATCAGTGGTCCTAGGAATCACTCCAATCAATCTGATGGTTACGATACTTGCGATCCAATTCGTCGCGGCACCATCCGCCGTCGCATTCACCAAGTTGGCAGGGAGAATAGGAACGAAGCCAGCCCTTTCCTTCTCATTGGTGGGTTGGGTACTCTTGTGTTTCGGAGCGCTAGCGTTCGCACCACTACAATTGGACTCCCATGATGAATATCAGATTCAGTACGAATGGGATCCTTCATCACAATCATACAGTGTGTTAGTGGACAAGGATATCCCACAGATCGCCCAGAAACTGGATTATGAGACCAACGAGTTTGATGAGCAAAGTTGGGCCACCGAATGGTCCCACGTTCTTCCAGTTGAGGTTGATGAGAGATCTGACACCAAGAAATGGTTTGTCTGGCAGAGGGACTCTAACGGAGACAGCACTGACGAGAGGTACTCAAAGTCGCTTCTCAACATCGGTAACGAAGAAATCCAGGGCGTCATAGACTCGCTGTCTGAATCCCGATTCAGTGTCAGTGTGTCAGGGGGCCCACTCGATGGGGCAAGTGCCGTGGGTGTCGATCACCCAACGAACTTGGGCGATGGGATGTTGGACAGCATACCCCAGACCGCGAGGGAGCACATATGGGAGCCGTTGGGAGTCTCAGTCGGGACCCAATTCCTGATCCTTGGGTGCGCCATGGGCACTCTCCTCGGCGGATCACAGGGACTTGCAAGGAGCCTATTCGGACAGATGGTCCCAGAGACCAGAAGCGCTGAATTCTTTGGCTTCTTTGGCTTCTTTGGTAAAGTTGCGGCGCTCATCGGCCCATTGCTGTATGGCTTCATGACCGTGACATTTGACAGCAGAGTAGGGATCCTTGCCGTTTCGATGTTGATTCTGGCCGGGGCCTTGATGATGCGGCTCGTTGATGTTGACAAGGGGAGAGAGGACGCAAGGAACGAGGATATCCGGAACAGATCCTAGACCCCATGATCAACTCTGGTGAGCCGCTCGAGAATTATTGCGAACTCCATCAGTATGACGACTGGCCCCCCCACTAGGAACATAGACAGTGGATCAGGCGGGGACAAGAAGGCTCCTGCCGCAAGAGCGGAAAACCAGAGCAATGATCTATTATCAGTGATTAGTTCAGATGTCAGGAAACCGGCACGTATCATCATGAACGCCAACAGTGGCACTTGGAAACCAACAGCGGACGCGGTCAAGAGCCCTAGGATAAACCCGAGCCAAGAACCGACCTGCCAGGTCGCATCGATGCCAGCCGACGAGGAGTCTTCGACCAAATACTCCAACAAGAAGGGAATTAGGACGTTGTTTGCATACGTGAGTCCAAACACTCCCAATCCTACGGATGAAGCTGTGACAATAGCGAGCTTCAACGGAGTCCTTTCACTAATCGCCGATCTCTTGGCCCTCGATATCACCCGGCTTCCATTGAGCGATAGGTCGCCAATCAGGGCGAGTATTGAGGCACCGAGGGCGAGATTGACTGAAATTTTCAATTTCAACAATATTAGCTCCATAGGTTGGACAATTATGATTTCAACTCCATCGGGCCTCCATTCGCCATTTCCCGAGGCCCAGAGAATCATGCGCTCCGTTAGTGGATACGAGATCACGAAACCAAAAAAGAAGACAAGTGCCAAAGCACGACTCCTGGATTTGATATGCCCGACTACTCCCCTCATGCCCGCTCTGGAGACCAGTCCCTTGAAATCAGAAGACTCCCGCTCCAACGCATCATCTCCGAGTAACGATCGTCAACAGGTCGCCATCCTTCAACTTGTGATCCAAGCCCACACGCTGCCAATCGAATTTTGCGCTTGGCCCCTTGACCCTTGCATATCTGAACTTCCTAACGAAATCACGATGCAACTTTACGCAAATTTCTCTTACTCTGGAATCATCCTTGACAATCAAAGGCTCCTCGAGATCTGCTTCCTGCCCTTGAGGCTTGAGGAAAATTGACATGAAACCGAGATTGTCGTAGATGAAGTCCTTCATAGACTCAATCCCCTCGCCGGTCTTTGCTGATACGCGTAAGATCGGCCAACCGGGTGGAACCATCGCCTCCGCGTTTTCTAGGTCCTCTTCGCTGGCGAGATCGACCTTGTTGATCACGACGACTGACCTCGTGTAGACTCGGTTCCCAGCAAGAGTGTCAACGATGTGGTCGTCAGTGGCATCAGACCTTAGAACGACGTTGGCTGAGACAATCCCAAATGACCTGATTATGTCCTGAACTTCTTGCTCATGGAGGTTTGATTGGTCTAGTGTAGACCTCACCACAATCCCCCCTCGATCAGTCCTCCTGATGAAAACTTGGGGCTTTGGTTGATTCAACCTCATGCCAGATCTCCATAATTCTTGGTCGAGAACGTTGAAATGTGACTCCTGAAATGGATCCAAGACATAGAGCACCATGTCAGACCCTCTGATTACGTTCAGGATTTCACGTCCTCTTCCCTTCCCCTCACTCGCGCCCTTGATGAGGCCCGGTAGATCTAGAATCTGTATTTTCGCACCTCTGTGCTCCATCAATCCTGGGATGCAAGTCAAGGTAGTGAATGCGAAGGCGCCAGCCTCGGACTCTGCTCCTGTGAGCTGAGAGATTAGGCTAGACTTCCCAACAGAGGGGAATCCGACGAGGGCGACACTGGCGTCTCCCGACTTCTTAACTTCAAATCCGGGGGCACTCCCGCCGGACTTTGCCTGAGCCTTCTCCTTTTTCTCCTTGAGTGCGGCGATCTTTGCCTTTAGTTTCCCTATATGCCCTTGAGTCGCTTTGTTGTACTTCGTCTTCGAGATTTCCTCTTCGAGGGACCTTATCTGCTCCTCGATGGTTGCCATGGCGACATCAACTGGTCAGGGCACTGGTTCTTCAAGCCAGCCCATCCAACGACCACCATAGAACAAAAACAACAACACTCCCTCCATCGGCCATGGCGAACGTGGTAATGATGCTGGTGGATCCAGATTCGTTCCAACGCTTGCTATCCATGAAGCCGTTGGACCTGTTCATCGGAATGGAGAAACAAGAACTGAGACACCACAGGCCAGATCCAATCAGATCCCTTCATCGACCATTCTCCGTAGACGTCGAGGGGGATCTACTAGACGCTTGGGATGCGTCAACTGGGAAGGCCGTACAATCGATCATGGAAATAAAACCCATTGAGGCCAAATCCCTAACGATACACGCTCTTTGCAAGTGGGCCTCAACTGCTGAGTGGAACTCTTGGGACGCAAGAGCATATCTTTACCTGGAACCTTACGTCACCACATCCATAGACCTAGACAACCTATTGAGACCAGGTCTATGGAAGGAGTTCGCTTCGTCCCTATCTTCCTTTAGTCGAGGGGAGTACGTTGACTCAGTCACAAGAGATTGGATAGCGAGGAGGGACGAGTTAGGGGCCTCCACGGAAAGTGGGCAGGACCCATATTTATTGTCAACGATGTCTGCACACAGGTCAAATTCCTCAGATCTTTATGATATCTCCAAGAGCATTAGGGAGGACAAACCGAAGATTATGTTGGGCATAGAGCAGACCCCAGCATGCGATTGGACTTTAGATGGGACTCTAGTTTCTGATATCAGAGGCATGGTCTGATGGGCAATCGAGTGGAACCCACTGCCTGTGTCATATTGGGCAGGTTCCAACCGGTTCACCGTGGACATGCCCTCCTAATTGAGGGGGCAAATAATTGGAGACTACAGAATAGGCCAGACCTGGAGTTGAGGATTGCCGTTGGATCAGTGAACAAACCCCAAGACTTGAGGAATCCGTGGAACTACGACGAGAGGAGAGAGATGCTCAGGGCGGCATTGGATGAAATGGGCTTGATTTCAGACATCGTGCCTGTACCGGATATAGACGATCCTCCAAACTGGGTCAAACATGCTGAGGCCTACCACGGGGGGCCTGGGGCACTTGTTACCACTGACCAGCTTACTGCGAAACTGTACTCAGATTCTGGCTGGGAGGTTGCGCTTCTGGAATACCATGACAGAGGAGATCTAGTCGGGTGGAGGGTAAGGGAGACACTTCGAATGATGTCCACTATATCGGACGAGGATGCGATACACGAGGTCCTATCAAAAACGATGCAGAAGCCTGTTATTGACAAGATGATCCAAATGGACGCAGTTCGCAGGCTCGCCTTCATGGGCGAAGGCGGTGAGCCAGTCGGTTAGTCGGCATCATAGATGCAGGACCCATCACACCTATCCACGACAAAGCCATTGTAGAGGTATTCAAAGGCCATTCTGTGGGCTGCATCCACGCCTGCGACCCAGTTATGTGCAGGATGGGGCTCTTGTCCGAGGAGGTTCTGTTCCGGTGCGTGGCTAAATCCCCCGTCGAAGTACACTCCTACATTCCCACTGGTCTCCTCGCCTCCCTCTGTAACCGGTAGCCCGTAAGGGAGTATGGACGAGCTCGACAATATCGACGCGCCGGCATTCCTTAGGGCCCGACTGGTGGATATGTTTGATATTTGCACGTCACCAATTGATCCGATATAGATCATTTCGAAGGGATCGACCCGATCACCCCAACCGCCTGAGAGTGTCGTCCAGGTGTTGGTATCAGTGGCGTCCCACAGGGATTGTATCAACGAGATAACGACTGCTCTGTCCATTTGGGAGGGGTAGCCAATAACACTCTCCATCAAGTCATCGAACTGATCGTACTGGGTACATCTTTCGATCTGATGGGAGAATGCGGCCCCCCCAACCCAAAGTGCTCCCCTGTTCACATCAGGCGATAGGCCAAGTAGTGATGGCCCTCTATTTCCGCCCAATGAGTACCCTGTGTAGTACACCTCTGAGGTGTTGACTAGCAATCGCCCACTTTCGTCCATCATCTCAGGCAGGTCCGAGCATATTCCCTTGAACGTCCTGATCATAACGACATGGTTTACCATTGCCTGTTGAAGCCTGTCAGACTGGTGGGTGAAGTAGTATCCGTCCATTATCCCAAGGGATATACCATCATGATCGTCAGAGCTCCATCCGTAGAAATCACTCGCCAGCAGGGCGGTCTCGTAGATCTCCCCCCATGCTCTTAGGCCACC
>WTHQ01000020.1:0-17245 GCA_011523055.1 Methanobacteriota archaeon | reverse complement strand
AGGGCCAATCACGGATTCCAAAGAGGCGGTGTGAAATGACCATAAAGCCTGGATATCATTCTTGTTGACACCCATCAGGTTCTCTGCAGTTTGAATGTGGTTGGTGTAGGCAACTCTCCTCGATTCCACATCACCAGCGTCCGTCTCCACTCCATCCAACAACGCCTGGAGGGCCTGACTGGGTTGAATGACATCACCTTCGGCATCAGTCAGACCGCGGATCACAACGATGTAATTCGTATCGTGTTCCAAGGCTGCAGCGGTCCTGAGGTGAAGAATGGTCTGCTCCCCTTGTTGGGCCCTGGCATCTAACTCTGCCCAGTGAGCCACGACATGATTGTCATCCGCATTCCAAATAATCGTCGGATGGTTCGGCTCCAATGACCTTTCGATGTTGTATTGGTAGGCGACATTACTCAAGTCGGGGACAGAGTCGAAGGTCGTCATTATCTGAGTCGCCGTGCTCATCCCGTCTAGTTGATTGATCCTTGGTATCTCGACCGGGCTGGTGGATCCTGATGCCGGGATGCTCCCAGAGGGGATGTTGACCCTCAATCCAGTAGCAGTTGAGTCGTCGTCTACAAGGAATGCGTCAGAGGGGAATGGCAGCATGCAATGGTGTGGATTTAGATTGTCACAACCAGATTGATCGGGGACGTCAATTATGACAGGACTTGGGTCTGTGTCATCATCCGTGGTTATTGAGCCATCTGTGATGGGCTCGTCGGGCTCTGAGGAATTATCTTCTTGTCCGATACAGCCGGAAAGGGGTACGAGCAAGAACAGTGCTACAATTGAGATCGCCATTGTCTTTAATGTCATCATGTGGGAGAGATCGTTTCGATTTATATATCAGTGTAATTGAGTATGCTGCTTAGCATCCCCTTGAGTCACTTTTGGTAGATTCCAAGTGCGCCACCAATGTATCCAGCCTGTTTGGGTTCACGTTGAGATCGCTTACGCCAATTCTTGACGAGCTTCGAGCATGTACCAGCGTAGTCCCATCTAAACATTCCACGTGGATGAAAACATCGTCATCGAACCTCAACAATAGGCTGGTGTCCACTACATGTATGTTGGTGTCATTTGAGTGGAGTATTGTAGCCCTATCCAATTTTATGGCCCAGTCCATGGCGGTGGAAATGGCATCCTCGATACTACCTGAGTATGGCACTGGCTCAGGGTGGTTGGTTCTGTGCCCCCAGATTCCAAATCCTGCGCAATTCTGAGAATCGAGGGGGCAACTCCCCGGCAAGTTGGTCGAATAGTCTGGTGCGGGTGACGCAATTTTGATCATTGCAATAGCCAACAGCCAAATGGAAAGTGAGGCAAAGAAAAACCTCCAATTTAAGCGCAGGGCGGGACTCATTGAATCACTCTGAGACAATCACCTTCGTTGGCCTGAGTACCCTGTCGTGAATCATGTATCCCCTTTCCACGACTTTTAGGATCGTACCTGACGTCTCCCCATCGGGGGGCGGCACAATCGCCAGTGCCTCCATGCAGGAGGGGTCAAAATTGTCCCCTTCCACCTCAATGGGCGTTATCCCAACGGACGAGAGTCCTCGCCGCATGCTCTCTACGGTCAATCTGACTCCGTCGATTGAAGACTCTGGAGACTCTTCGGCTGCCTCAATTGCAATCTCGAGACTCATTAGGGCCTCAATCATCCTTAACCCGAGTTGCCTCGAACCGTATTTCATCATCTCAGATCTGTCCTTTGCGGACCTCGTCCTGATGTTGGCGATCTCCGCCAGAGCATATTGAAGCTCCTTCCTAAGGCTCTCAACGGGATCAGACTCGTTTCCAGGGGCCCCTTCTCCCTTGTTTTCCTCCTGATCGGCCACTTCATCCATGCTCGAGCCCCCTCGTTGTTGTGTATCCTCATCAGTCGACATAGAAAAACTCCCCATCCCTTTTCTGCTCTCGGTCCTTCCTGCTACCAGGTTTGTTAATTCTTGGACGATGCGACTCGTGGTCCCTACGGAAGGTAACATCCACTCCCTCCAAGAACCGGTTCATTCCGGATCTTAGGCCCATGGGTCCGTTGGCATTTCCTTGGACGCCGCCTTCACCGTCAAAGACGAGAAGAGAGTCACTTACGATGTCTATGAAGTAAATATCATGGTCAATCACCATGGCTGCCTTTTCCTTTGCCAGCATAGTACGCCTGATTGCCTTCGCAGCCTCCATCCTAGCATTGACGTCTAAGTGCGCGCTGGGCTCATCTAGTAGGTACAGATCAGCTTCCCTGCCAAGGCAAATGGCAATACTGACCGCTTGCAACTCCCCCCCTGAAAGCCTGCGCGCCCTCAACTCCATCATCTGGTCTATTTGAAGCGGTCGAATGACCTGTGTATTGAACTCACCACTTCTCCAAGCTACCCCAATCTCCGAATCCAACCACTGCGAGACTGTTCCCTCGAACTCAGTGCTCACGTGCTGAGGTTTGTACGATACTTTGGCATCCATGGTGCACCAGCCCTCATCCGGCTCGACTTCGCCGGCGATCATCCTCACCATGGTTGTCTTTCCAGTTGCATTGGGCCCCACCACGCCGACTACTTCTGCGCTTCTGACGCTTCCTTCCCCTGTTTGGAGGGAGAATGACCCCATTTGCTTCTTCATATCGCCCCACTGAAGTATGGTGTCACCTACCTCTTCCCCACGAACCCTTCCTCTGAGGAAGGATATGGGCTTGTCTCTGATGCGAACATTTTCCTCGCTCAGGTAACCATCAAGGTAAGCGTTGATGGCGGTACGAGTTGTCCTTGGGGGTGTGAAAATACCGTATGCCGCCCGCTGTCCGTACACTATGTGGACAAGGTCACAGAGAACGTCCAATATTGCCAAGTCGTGCTCGATAACGATGATCCTTTTACCAAGTTCTACCAGATCCTGAATGATATTCACTACCCTCATCCGTTCGTGGATGTCCAGGTAGGAGGAGGGCTCGTCGAAAAAGTATACATCGGCTTCTTTCAGTATCGTGGCGCAAATCGCGACTCGCTGCAATTCCCCACCAGATAGTCCCGACAATTTTCGTTCTAGAATGTGGCTGATTGAGGTCTTAGCAGCGTAATCCTCGAGCTGACCACGATCATCCACACGTTCCAGTAGTCCTCGAACTTCACCATCCCAGAGCCGTGGAAGCTTGTCCACATACTGTGGCTTGACTGCTATTTTCACACCTGACTCTGACACCAATTCCAGGTAATCTCTAAGTTCCCCCCTGGGGAATGACTGGATTACATCTGCCCATTCTTTGTCGTTGCCCCTCCAGTCTCCAAGATTTGGCCTCACTGACCCCGAAAGTAGGTTTATCGCCGTGGATTTGCCCATTCCATTTGGGCCGAGAACACCTACTACCTGCTGCTCCCTTGGCGCGGGGAGACGGAAGAGCCTGAAGGAATTCTCGCCATAACTGTGGGTTAGGTCAGTGTCTAATTCCTCAGGGAGGTTGATGATTTTGACTGCGTCCCCAGGGCACCTCTTCGCTCTATTCAGACACACAGGACAAGCCGATTCTAGGATTTTGCACTTGTTCCCCTCAAACTGTATGCATTCTCTCCCACAGCTGCCAGCATACTTCATCAGGTAATCAAAAGCCGGTGTGTTCGGCTTGCATCTGTCTTCTAGAAGGACTGCGACCCGCATCTCCCATCCTCCTGTGGCTTTGTTTGGTACTGGACGTTTGAGGTCTTTGTGATCTTTGGTCATACCGGTAGGAATCGATAGCGAAAGTAGACCCAAGCAGCCAGCCCGATCTTCTCTGGTTTGGAGAGCTGTATCCTTTCGGTGAAAACGTCACCCTCGTTCTTTGAGATCTTCCTAAGTATCGAGTCGTAGAATGCCATCATGGCCGCGGGGGAATATCTCATCTGCCTATCAAGTCTACCGAGTAGACTCTTCGCCGCCCTACCATACGACTTTGCCCTCTTCGTATAGTGTCTGCAAAATGGTTCCCAGCCAGGGTGTCTCAATAGGCTACCTCCTGCTAGTACATCTTCCTCGCTTATTCCGAACTTGATGAGATCGTCGAGGGGGAGGTAGATTCTACCTCGCTTGGAATCTTCCAGGACATCCCTGAGGATGTTAATGAGTTGCATGTAAATCCCCCACGCCTCGGCCTCGTCCTTTGCCTCAGGCGAGTCATATCCGTAAATCTCGATGCAGACCAAGCCCACCGTCGAGGCTACCTTGTAGCAGTATTCATAGAGTTCTTCAAACGTAGTGAATCGATTCCTATGCAAGTCATCCTCCATCCCACTGATCATGTCGTCAAGGAGAGATCTGGGAATCCTGTATCTATTTACAGTGTCCTTCAATGCTATGAAGATTGGATCGGTCGATGTAACGCTCGTGTAGGCCGTAGATAGCTTCTTTCGATAGTAGAACAGTTGAGACATCTTCTGGTCATAGGCATCCCTGCCAAGAACGGGTTCCCCCATTATCCTCTCTATCTCGGATCTGTAGTCTATTGATTCATTGCTGTCCTCAGAGCCACCTGGAAAGAGGTCTGTATAGTCACCATCCGCGATGTCGTCTGCTCTCCTGCAGAATGCGTAGTAGGCGCAAATGGACCTCCTGACATCGTCTGGGAGGTATTTGAAGGAGTGATAGAAATTTGCAGCCTCGATCCTAGTGAGCTGCTCGCAGTACTCATATGATGCTTCGATCATCCTTCCGGGGAGCTCCCCTTCCTTCCAAATGGAGGCGTCTATGTGCCCAAATGGACTCTTCAATTCGCCCCTCAAGCCGGCTACGCCCATGAATTTGGCTCCCTCTCTCAGGGTCTCAAATGCCGTGATTGAGATGGCGCGGGCTGCATCACGGGTGAGTGAAACCTTTGATCTGATATTCTCAATAGGAGTATCCTCATGTGGAACCTCCCCTAGAATTATGTCACTCTGAACTGCATCACCCAACTCAAAGGATTCAGCAAGACCTTCAGTGCCCATTAAAGAGCTCCTAGAGCTTTACACGTTTGAAGTTCTGTGTCTGTTGGAAGAAAGCGAATCAGACCTAGCGGGCAAAGGTCCTCTCGGATCGCATGAGCATCGACTCGTAGCCCCCAATAATTGACGCGAGCCTGGTCTTCACCAAAATCCATCCTATCGTCCTTCGGCTAATCTTGATCGGTTTGCCCTTGTCCAGAACATCCCCCCTCCTCATCAAACCGATGGTCCTCCATCCGATTATTATGGGTAGCATGCAAGAGATACGAAGTCCACGGTGCTTCTTTGGGATCATTGATGTGTAGGTACGTGCAGAATCGAGGTATCTGCAGGCAAGATCTAGATACTCTGTGTACAGCGGCCTGAATTTTTCCATCGAGCCCTCCTCAAGGAGATCAGTCACGACCATGTCGAATTCAGCCAGTCTTTCGGACGGGATGTAGCATCTGCCTATGCTAAGATCGGACGGGATATCTCGAAGTATGTTAATCAACTGGAGGGCCTTTCCGAACTGAATTCCCAGATTCAATAGTATCTCGGAGTCCGCTGAATTGAGAATATGGTGGTTAATCGAAATTTTCGTCCAAAACTCTCCCACTGACCCAGCAACCCTGTACGTGTAGTCGTCCAATTCGGCATCATTCCTGAGGGAAACGATCGCGCTCTCCTTTGTACCAAACCGTTCAATATCGAGCCTTTGGCCGCTAATTATCGTGAGAAGGCAACCCAACATGATATCTCGGTCATTCGATTCTATTCCCTGGAAAGCTCCGATGACTTTGGTTACGTCAATTAAGAGATCAGACTCATCTGGATCTGATTGGAGTGAGGCCAATTTTGTTAGATCGATGTCATCCGATCCCTGGACGCAGGCTTCTTGATACTCATTCAAGCTTGTTAGAAGGAGACTGGGATTCTCACCTGTGTCTGCGATTGTGTCCGCCACTCGGGCGAGCAGATACAGGAGGCCCACTGGGTCTCTAATTCGGTCGGGCAGAGCCTGCAGGGAGAGGTAGAAAGATCTTGATGTGGCCTTCAGCAATCGATCGATGTCCTCGTCCACTATAACCGACATTCCTGGCCCTCATTGTATTGGCTTAGTTTATTGTGTTGAGGCTAATTGGCATAGTCTACGACTCTCTGAGCCCTGCATCGACCAATGCGGCCTTGAGGACCTCGCCAATGACTGATGGATCGTTCGCAACGTGTATTCCAGCGGATTCAAAGGCCCTGATCTTCTCTTCAGCAGTCCCCTTCCCTCCGCTGATAATTGCACCAGCGTGGCCCATTCTTTTGCCGGGAGGCGCAGTGGCGCCGGCGACAAATCCAACGACCGGTTTGGTGCCATTTGCCTTGATCCAATCAGCTGCTTCTTCCTCGGCATTTCCTCCAATCTCTCCGATCATAACTATCGCCATGGTTTCAGGATCCCGCTCGAAGGCTTCTAGGCAATCGATGAAACCAGTCCCTTGGACAGGGTCGCCGCCAATCCCAACGCAGGTGCTCTGCCCCTCTCCGATTCCGGTTGTCTGGGCCACCGCTTCGTAGGTCAGGGTCCCGGACTTTGATACGATCCCTATCCTCCCCTTCCTGTGGATGTGGCCGGGCATGATCCCTATCTTCGATCCACCTTCGACCCCTGGAGTAATGATCCCTGGGCAATTTGGTCCGATCAGCCTGACTTCCGGATACTGTTCCAGGTCCGATACGACGCCCACCATATCCAGTATTGGAATCCCCTCAGTTATGCAAACAATTGTCCCACCGCCCTTCACCTCGTTGAATGAGGACGCAGCCTCCTTTATTGCAGCGGCTGCGAATGGGGGTGGCACGTAGATCACACTCACCTCTGCATCAGTGGCTTTGATCGCCTCTGTCATGCCGTTGAAAACAGGGACCTCGCGATTATGGAGTGACACCGTCGATCCGCCTTTGCCCGGGGTGACGCCACCGACTATGTCAGTGCCGTACTCCACCATCTTTCCCCCGTGAAAACGGCCTTGATTGCCCGTGATGCCTTGTATCAGGACTTTTGCGTCTTCTTCTACCCAAATTGACATCATTTCGCCTCCTTCACTAGTTTGACAATCTTTTCAGCCCCGTCGGCAAGGGAGTCCGCTGGGTATATGTTCAGCTCACTTTCAGACAGGATGGCCTTCCCCTCCTCCACGTTGGTTCCCGCAAGCCTGACTACCAGAGGCCTCTCGAGGCCCAACTTGGAAACCGCTGATATTATCCCCTTCGCGATGATGTCGCATCTCATTATGCCCCCGAAAATATTGACCAGTATACCATCCACGTTCTGGTCTTCAAGGATTATGCTGAATGCGGTTGTGACCTGATCTTCGTTGGCGCCACCGCCCACATCAAGGAAATTTGCGGGCTCTCCTCCGTACAGCTTGATGACGTCCATGGTTGCCATCGCTAGCCCGGCCCCATTTACCATGCAGCCTATATTGCCATCAAGTTTGACGTATGAAAGACCGGTCTTCTTTGCCCTGACCTCGATCTCCTCCTCCTCATCGTAGTCACGTAACCCCTCCCATTCAGGATGCCTAAACGAGGCATTCTCATCAAAGGAAACCTTCGCGTCGAGCGCGACGATGTCCCCTCCTGTTGTCTCAACGAGGGGATTTATCTCTATCATGCTGCAATCGGATTGGATGAAAAGAGAACCGAGGTTGGAGACCATCTCACTGAATTTGTCCAATGGAGTCCCACTCAGTCCCAATTTGCGTCCGAGATCCGCACACTGAAATGCATCGAATCCAGACATACCCCGGCTGATCATCCTGTGAATTGAGTCAGGGCTGCTCTCAGCGACTTCCTCAATATCCACGCCCCCCTCCCTCGACGCCATCACGAGGAGGGAGTTTGAGTCCCTATCCACGAGCACGGCCAAGTAGTATTCGTGAGCAATGTCGCAGCCTGCCTCGACGTAGAGGTTGTTAACCAATTTCCCATCATCGCCGGTTTGATTGGTGACTATCACGTTGCCCAAAATGTTGGTGGCAAAATTACGGACGTCGTCCTCATTCAGGGCAATTTTCACCCCTCCGTCCATGATCTTCTCCCGAGTTACAGGGTCGACCAAGGTCCCCTTGCCGCGCCCTCCTGCATGAATTTGGCTCTTGACGGCCACAACGCCACTTCCTAGTTTTCGATATGCGGCCACGGCCCCCTCAACATCTCTGCAATGCAGGCCATCCAGGACCGCCACGCCAGCCTCCTTGAACAGCTCCTTCGCCTGATACTCGTGTATGTTCATGTGTCCCGGCCCTTCGTCAGGCTGACCACCCTTGAACGGTTCGCTCACAACATCCTCTCAGGAAAAGATAATTTTCCACACCCTCTGAAGTGTAATCGTGGATGTAATCATACTAGCAGGCGGTTTAGGGACCAGGCTCAAGCCCTGGACAGACTCTGTTCCCAAGCCCCTCATCCCCCTGCTCGACACGACCTTGATTGAGCACACTATTCGCATACTGCCGCGCGACACGATCCAGAGAGTGATCATCGCATCGGGTTACGGAATTGACCAAATGAGGGCCTATTTCAATGACTACGACTCGGGATTCGAGATAATTGTCGTTAAGGAAGCGAACCCCATGGGGACTGGAGGGGCTATTGCAAACTGTGTTGAGCACATCCATAGTCCGAGGGCGATTGTGATGAATGGGGACCTGATTACTACCGTTGATGTCAATGACATGTTGGCACAACACATCGAGACCAAGTCACTTGTTTCGATCTCACTTTGGCCCGTTGATGATCCTACAAGGTTCGGAGTAGCAGATTACGACCAGGAAAGTAAACTGATCAACAGGTTTCAGGAGAAGCCAAAGCTGGAGCAGGCATACTCGAACCTGATCAATGCGGGTTGCTACATAATCGAAGATTCCGTACTTCGTGGCTTGGAAGTAAAGTTCCATTCGATAGAGCGAGATGTCTTCCCAGCCATAGCCGAATCCGGTGCTATGGGGGGTTATTGCTACTCTGGCAGGTTTATTGATGCAGGGACCCCATCAAGCTACATCGACGCCATGATGGCTGCAATCGAGGACCAGTCATTCAACAGCGGCAAGGTAGTGGGCACGACTTGGTATGCAGACCCTGGCACGGTACGGAGTGGGATAGAGGGTTGCGCTATCGGGAGCGGCTGCGAGATCGGTCTGGGGGCCCAGCTCACGCGGTGCGCGATCTTGGATGGTGCCCGGATCGGAGCAAACTCCACCCTCAGGAACTGCATGATCGGAAAGGGGGCAACAGTTCCATCGAATTCACACCTTGAGAACGTTGTGTTGGGTTTCAACCAGCGATACTTGGTTTAATTCGATCGACAGCGACAAAAGCAGGCCTCGGGAGGGGATTGTATGAGCGCCCCCTTGATTGTGGTGAATTGCAAGACGTATGCCCAAGCATCTGGGATAGCCGCAGAGGCCCTTGCCGTTGAAATGCAGGCCATAGACACCAATGCAAGATTGGTCCTGGCAGCCTCCGCCCTAGATATCGCATCTGTGGCATCCGCAGCCCCCGATTTGGAGGTATGGGCACAGCACTTGGATCCCGTGGGCTACGGCTCCAACACGGGGCGAATACACCCAAAGACGGCGATCGAGCGAGGTGCAACTGGGACACTGTCCAACCACGCTGAGAGAAAGGTGCCAATCGGACAGATCGATGAGCTGCTGGCCGCACTCCCCCCCGGGTTCGACCTGTGCGCCTGTGCGGCCGACCCCAAGGAGGCTGAGGCACTGGCCCACCTGGCTCCTCCGATGATAGCCGTGGAGCCGCCTGAGCTGATAGGGGGGGACATCTCGGTCACAACCTCGGACCCAACCGTCGTTTCAAGTTCAGTCGAAGTAGTGAGGAAGGTCGACTCCGGCATAGACGTCCTGTGTGGGGCAGGTGTCAAGACGGGCGAAGATGTTGCTGCAGCATTGGACCTTGGTGCGGCCGGAGTCCTCCTCGCATCCGGAGTGACCAAGGCTGATGATCCAAAGGCCGTCCTTTCAGATCTGGTCTCCAAGATTTAGGTCGCCTGGTTTGAGGGAATCGTGTTAAAAACCCATCCCGAACCCCCGACTCCATGGCACAGCCAAGGACTATACAGAACTCTATGCTCATGGGAATTTGCATTGGGGCCTTTGGAGGGGGCCTTTACGCGTTCCTCATGCTGACAGGAATCGGGGACCTCCTCGACATAGAGTCGGATCTACAACTGGTCAAATACAAAGCAACCTCTCTTGGTGTCGCTGCCTCTGGTGGGTTCGTCCTCGGGTTGTACCTGTTCCTGAGTGTTACTGGCTGGATCGGGCGCACAATCAAGGGCGATTCTCCCGCCCCAGAAAACCCTTCTCAAACCATTGTTGTCCAAACCGGAGTGGCCCCAGTCCACAGTGAGGCCGACGCTCCGACCAGCGTCTCAAGCGTGGACGAACTCCTCAACACTTGACTCCATCCGAATGCGTCATATACGGTGAGCAGGTCGGCGAGACCCATGAAGCGTGGCTCCCGGGCTTGGAAGAAGGCCGGAAACCAACGTTGGAAGTGGAGGAAGAAGAAGCTTCGCCGACGAAAGGCAGCAAGGAAGGCTGCTCGTCAGTAGGCCCACTCCAGAGTAAGAAATTAGGAATTACCGCGCCCTGCGGCACACCCTTCTCTGTTAATGGTGGACGTGCCGAGATTTGAACTCGGGGCCTCTTCCATGCCAAGGAAGCGCGCTTCCAAGCTGCGCCACACGCCCAATAACCCAGTCCCAGAAGTACGTCGATTTAAGGGGCGTGGGTGTATGAGGGGGAATGTGATGCAGCCGCCGGAGGGGGTGCCCCCCCAGCTCTGGGAGTCCTTAGTGGGTGAATTGGATGATGAAATCGCACCCTTCCTTCCGTACTTGAACAAGAACCTGACTCTGACTTATGAGGATCCGGGACAAGGTAGGCTGGGGCTGACCAGGTTCGAGTTCGACCTAAACGAGCTAGAGCGCCGGCGTCGCTTCAAGATGGGCCCGGGAAAGATTGCCATCATGCTCCATCCAGACCTGAATGACGACATCGCCCTGAGAGATCACACACTCGCGCATGAGCTGGTCCACGCCTCCGGGATAACTTCCCACAATGCCATCCATTCCAAGATTGTCGATAAAATAGCACCTGCACCACGCCTAAGGGACTCAATAGTTCTTCAAAATATGAGGCAGAGGGTTTTGGAGTCCCTGCCTGAGAGGACTTGGATCTGCGGGAACTGTGGCCATGCGTGGGAGAGGAGACGTGTGACAAAACCTACTCGCTGTCCGAAGTGCGCAAGGCCGTTTAGAAAGGTCAACTGAGAAATGATACTGACTCTTCTCAAATAAAGAAAATCATGCTCTTTGCAATGCTCTGGGCGGTTGACGACCATGTTGTACGATGATTTGGAGTCTAACGAGGAAGGACTCGATCGATTTATGCTGGGAGAACGTAATCGTCACTATCAATGGGCACCCAGACATTCGTTCGATCCTCGTCTTGAATTTCCACACGGTATGGGTTGCCCTGATCCCAGCATTTCAGTATCTTGCCTTTGGTGAATTCACCGATGTTGGCATAGACCATGTCACCTACCTCAAATCTGAGATCCTCTGCTTTGCATTCCATCAACCCAGCCTCCAAGGCAGCATGGTCGAGATTCCGGCCAATGAAGACGAATCTGCACTCCCTTTTCTCATCGTCTTTCCACAACCCGATCTCTTGGTTGAAGTCCCCTCCAAACAGCATATGGACGCCTTGGAATACAAACTTCTGGTCCATTCCCTTGACTGCGAGCACGCCCTTGTACCTGAATAGGTCCTCTGCCTTGGTCTGCATAAGTTCCCCAATCCATCTTTCGAGTTTGTTCACGTTCAGCTCCCCTTCAAACTTCGAAGAAGTCGAAGTAACGTTCTCATCGTGCTCGTGTTCAGCATCTGTGTCAAGGAACTCGGGATCCATCTCTAGGGTTTGACTCAAGTCAAATGCTCCGATGCCTATCAATTCGGAGGGATCGATGATGCTATTCTCAGTCTCGTACACAGGAGCAAAGGCATTAATTGCCCTGACTCTGGTTTTAACCTCACTGATCTCTCCCTCGGACGCCAGATCAATCTTGTTCAGAAGGATCCTATCGGCGAATGCAATTTGCTCCACAGCTTCGTTCTCGACGTCATCGGGTTTCTCTTCGTCTAGGTGTTGTATGATGTGCTTGGCGTCGACGACGGTGACGATCCCGTCCAGCTTGTATCTCTCAACTACCCTATCATCGACGAAGAATGTCTGCGCAACAGGCGCGGGGTCCGCTAGGCCTGTTGTTTCGATAAGTACGCCGTCAAAATCCCTGATCCTATCATACATCTTGTCCAATAGCTCGGTCAAGTCCCCTCTCACGGTGCAGCAGATGCATCCGTTCATGACCTCAATGATGCTCTCCTCGGAATTCTCGACAATGATGTTCTCGTCGATGCCTATGTCCCCAAACTCGTTTTCGATCACCGCGAACTTCATGTCATGTTCTGTGCTTGTTAGAATGTGATTGAGTAGGGTGGTTTTCCCTGATCCGAGGAAACCAGTCAACACAGTCACAGGCACCCTTCTATTCGATTTACCGCCACTTGACAAAGTAGTCACCTTGTCCGATCCTCAAAATAATAACTATTTAATGGAAACTATTATTTGAATTGATTGATTTTATTATGCGATACAAGGCACAAGCGGTTCCAACAATCAAACCCCCGATTTCTGCATCATGATTCCATACCATGCTGAGATAACCGGATGCCCCTCTACGATGTCAAAGCCATTCAACCCCTGCATCGATCTAAGAATCCCGAAATTAGCATAGTCAGCTCCATTGGGCTGCTCGCCCCCGAAGAAGCCTCCTCTGATGCCCTCTGACATCTTGTCCAGTTGAAATTCCAGATTCTCCCTAGGGGGGAGATCGAACATTTTAGCACGACTCTTCCCAACCATCCTCATAATCACCGCACCTAGCCACTTGTTGACCAATCGGCTTGTTCTGGAGAATCTGTCAACTTTTGTGACATAGTCCAATGCTCTCACAGATGTCCAGTAAGATGCGTAAATTACTGCAACAATGGATTTGCCTAGCACATTGTTAGAGAACTCCATCCATCGATCTTGTTCTGGGTCCTCGCCCGCTCTTGGGAATAGACTCCCGTTCTTTGCATCGATGTAGTGGAGTATGTGATTTGAATCGTTTACCTGGGTGCCGTCACTATCCACGAAGATTGGTACTTTCCTCCAGTCTGACCACTTTAACTGATTCTTGAATGTGGGATCAACCTCCACTTTGCTATATGCTATGCCCCTCGACCCAAGCAGCGCTTTGACCTTGAAGCAGAAGGGGCATGTCTCAAAGCAGTACATCGTTGGCAGATCCCCCACTAGCCGCTCGGGAACCGGGTTATCCTGGACCCCCGAAGTTGCTTCCACTGAATCTTCTGAGCTCATGTGTTTTTCCCACCAATCGACCCTTGTTAATCCACCGAAAATTTACATCGCTCGAAAAGGGGATATGGTGGTAAATCCAGGTCATCTCCTGATTATCATAATACCAATGATCAGGACAAGCAGATTGAACTCTATCGCCATGTGGTTGTGTGGGGCTGATAGAAAATCGACCCAAGACTCCCTGTAGTCGTAGACTTCCTGCATTTCGCGCCTGTCACCGGACCACTCTTGGAACCTCGATAGGGTCGAGACTGCTGACAAGATAATCACCAGGATGCCACTACCTACTCTCAATCTCCTTTTACCCAATCCTCCCAGAAATGACATCCCGACGACCAGTACTGTCAAGAGTATGGTTAGAGAGTAGCCTATGGACCGAACAATGTCAGATGAATCTCCACCATATTCGAGAAGATCAGACAGAAAAGACAACTCTTCGACGGCTAGGTATGTGATTGGGATCAAGCTAACAAGGCATGCAATTCCGAACAGAGCATCGAAAATACCGGGATGACGGAGTGCAGGCCCCCGGATGTCATTTTCCCCTCTTTCGACCAGGGCATTCGAATCCTCGATCATATTTCCTCGACTGCCGTTATGAGAGAGTAGTATTACTAGTAATCTATGCTCCCGCATGTTACAACAGCCATATTTCGAAGACTCTAGCCCACCAATGTATGAAGCACGGGCCAGTATGATTGAACAAATTTCATAATCATCTCCGCGGAAAGAACAGTCATGGAGCCGGAAGCAATGCTTCTGGTTTTGTCAGTCGGGGTCTTCGCAGGTTTCATCGATAGTGCAGTCGGCGGAGGCGGATTGTTACGCCTGCCTGTGCTTCTGAGTGCGGGCCTGCCTCCACATGTTGCGATTGGAACCAATAAATTCGCCTCTACGGCTGCTGCTGCGATTGCCAGCTTCAAGTACCTACAGAGCGGAATCGTTCCGAGAAAGGCAGGAGTTGTGGGCTGGACATTAATGGTAATTTTCTCAGCACTGGGTGCAAGCGTAGTTCTGTCGATCAGCGGAGAAGTGGTCTTCAATATCGCAATCGTCGTATTGTCGATATTGTTCCTCTACGTTCTATTGAATCCCGAGTTTGGCAGAGAGGAGCGTATTCGGGAAAATAGAGTGGTGCCAGTCTCGGCGGGCATGGGGGCCGGCATCGGCTTCTACGAGGGCTTCCTTGGACCAGGCACAGGCAGTATGTTGATGGCAGGCTACATCAAAGGGGCTGGCTTTGGAATGGACAGGGCTGCCGCGACCGCGAGGGTCCTGAATTTCGGGGGGAACATAGGATCGATCGCCGTTTTCGCACTCGCCGCATCCGTAAACTACGAGGTCGCAATACCCTTCGCTCTGGCAAACATGATCGGGGGGTACATGGCGCCTGGCTACGTCCTGAGATACGGCTATTCCATGCTCCGCCCGCTCTTTCTCGTCATGGCTGCGATCCTGATCCTGTCCCAGGGCGTGGACTACCTGGTTTGAGGACGTAGTAGTGGCAGAAAACATGCCCTGTCCGGAAGAAATAAAAATCGAGTTTGGAAGTTAAGCAAATGGAATATCACTCATTGGCCTTGGCCCTTCACATACTGTGTGGAACAGTAGCCATCATTGCCATGGCCCTAGCCTACCTCGTCAAGAAAGGGCCAAATTTTCATGCGAAAATCGGTCGAATCTACTGCTACGCTATGCTTGGCGTCTGCGTGTCTGCAATCGCACTCTTCCTATTGGGAAGCTCAACCTTCCTGCTCCTAATAGCCCTCTTCTCACTTTACCTGGTCCTAGTGGGGTGGCGGTTCGCAATGAATAGGAAGGGGGCTGTGACTAGGGTGGACAGTGCCCTGGTCATGGCTGGCATAGCTGGCGGTGTTTCCCTGTTGGTCATGTCGGCATTCATTGCTGTCTCGGAGAGCGCCCCACTTGGGCAGACGAGGGCGTTCGCCGCGGTCCCCATGACTTTTGGGATCATCAGCATCCTACTCGCTTACCAGCAACACTCAACGAAAAAAGCAGGCCAAAATCCACGGGGCAAGGACCGTATAAACCTCCATGTCACATACATGGGCGGGGGGACAATTTCGACTGTGACCGCATTCACGATAACTGTGCTTGGGAGTTCGGTCTTCACATGGCTGGGCGCAACGCTGGTAGGCACCCCTTTGCTCATTTGGAACCAGGCTGGGGTCCGCAGGGGGCGGATCGCCACCGACATTCGATGACACGTCTCCCTATTCCTAGTGCCTTGAGGTTAGGTCGGGGCACCAAAAAGTATCGTGGCCTTTTGGAATACACGGCCAAAGGTGACGTTAGCGCCTTCCCTTGTCGGTCACCAGCTCTTCGATCCTATCATAGATGCGCTTCTCAATCGAGGCAATTTTGATCACCACCCCATTTTCGCTGGGCCCTCTTTCCTTCAAGATAGGCACCATGGATGACCAGATGCCCTCGCCCTTCACACGCGAGTAGATCGCAGCGGAGACATGGGTCGCTATCATCACATAGCTGAGTGATGCACTGAATTCGTGGAGGGCCAGAGCCCCATCTTGTAGGAGCCCATCCTTGATTCCACGGCTGTAGAGTATTGCTATCGCCAATCCTGAAAGTGGAAGCATGATCAATGAGGTGTAAATGCCAGCATGTACGGATTTGGCGATTATCACATGGACTCTATGGGGATCACGGCTAGCTCCATGAAACGTGTTGAAACGGTGCATGTAGGTCAGTCGCAGGAGGACAATCAAAAGGAATGTCGATGCGAAGATGCTCTCGAATATCAGCAGACCGCGGTTCTCCAACTCTCCGATCTCACCGACTTGCTTGATAATCCCATAGACATAGAGTGGGATGAACGTCCAATGGATGAAGCGTGCCAGAAGAGTGTGCGATACACCCCCAGGGGAATGGTCTAACACCATCTCACTCTCTCCGATATTCTCATCTCTGGGCCGTGAAAAGGCTTAGTAGCATGGTTCTTCAGAACTCTAGTCCGTATTTCTTAGCTAGAGGAGGCGCCTCCCCCGTCTTTGCGAAGTGGTACAGCGATGCGCGGTTCACCGACTCACACGCACTGAAGAAAAGGGTGGAAAGGATCACGCCTGCGAGGATTACAAGGATTCCAAGTCCGATCCCAAGATCCCCCAATGCGAATAGCGGCAGACACACGAGAACGATGAGCAAGGTCACCAAGAAGCCAATTAGACCGGTCCCAACCATTGACACAACATTCTCCCCCCATGTCTTCTTGAACAACTCCGGACTCTTCGACATACTCTCGCCGACGCCTAAATTGTCAAGTACAATCATGGGAACCACGAAGAATGTGGTGATCCACCAGGCTGCCCTCAAGATCCAGGAAACGACCATGCCTAAAGCAGCCACCCCCATATTTTTTGACTCAGACAATGATTCGATGGACCTTATCAAAATACCAACTGTACCAGAAACCAGTCCCCACAATATGATTTGAGGGAGACGCTTTGTTGCTTGCTTGATCCCATACGAGAAGCTTGGATTCTCCCCCGTAGTCAACCTCTGATGGGAACTCGCTATGATCGCGGCGTTCCAGAAAACCGTTATGACCGCTACTGCCATGTAACTCATGAAGGTGCCTGCCAATCCCACTACCTGGGAACTCTCCTCGCCCTCTAGGAAAAATCCCATGCCACCTGTCACCACAAGCAAGCCGATGGCTGCCATCATTGACATAATTCCTGAAAAAAGCATGTAAACCATAATCTCGGGATCTGCTCTGATTACGCTGAATCCTAGCTTTGTAACTCTCCAACCGCGGCTGATTCT
>WTHQ01000009.1:2932-7862 GCA_011523055.1 Methanobacteriota archaeon | reverse complement strand
CCCCCGGCCCCCTGGTTGCAAACCAGGTGCTCTTCCAAGCTGAGCTAAGCGCCCTACAAGCCCCCGAGACAGGCATTGGTCTTGAGTTCATCCCCTCGTGTTAGCCTCAATCTCGACTCTGCCTGATCATCACAAGTAGGAAGAATACAGCGGACAATCCACCAATTGCCAAGCCGATCCTTGCAAGACCCTCAGCGTTGGTGGAGGTGTCCATCTCGCCCGTCGACTCAGGGGTCTCGGGGGGAACTAGATGGTTGTCTTCAGAGAAGAATGCGGAGAATGTGATGTTACCCGCTGACTGTGTCCCATTCATGTGTTGGATTTGGAACTGGACCATGCCAGGGAGAAGGCCGTTGGAAGGACCCATCTCGAGAGAGAAGGTGACGGCACAATCGGGGTCCGTCTTGTTCCCCCCTTCATCAAGCGAGCAAGAGCTGGTTAACCAAGGGGAGGATATGTCGTCGGTGCCCATGAAGTTGCCATCCCCATCGGTATCCACCAGGATCCGCTGGCTCTTGTTCTCGCCCGGGTCGACCATCATGAAGAAGAGTCGGTCAGTGGTCACGAGGACGCCGCTTGGCACCTGGCTAGGCGTCGCGCCGTCCGACTTCAGAAGGATCGTGTAGTCCTTGGCCTCATGGGCCGATGCCATGGGTGAGAAGACCATGGCTAGAATGATCATGAGGGCCCAAGTACGCACGCCCCTCCGAGGGGGCATGGCCGTTTGAAGGTGATAGGGACTAGTACCTGTAGGAGTCGGGCTTGAAGGGGCCCTCCCTCGTCACGCCGATGTAGTCAGCCTGCTCTTGGGTGAGGCTCGTCAGGGTTGCCCCGATCCTGTCCAGGTGGAGCCTGGCCACCTCCTCGTCGAGCTCCTTGGGAAGAAGTTGTACCTGCTTGCCATAGGCGCCCCTGTTGGCCCATAGGTCCATCTGCGCTAGGACCTGGTTGCAGAAGCTGGTCGACATCACGAAGCTGGGGTGCCCGGTGGCGCAGCCCAGGTTCACGAGTCGCCCCTCGGCCAGTAGGTAGATTGAGTGTCCCTCGGGGAAGTCATAACGGTCCACCTGGGGCTTTATGTTGACGTGCCCGATGCTGGCCTCCCCCTGTAGGCGCTCGACCTGGATCTCGTTGTCGAAGTGTCCGATGTTGCAGACTATTGCCTGGTCCTTCATCCTGCTTAGGTGCTCGAGGGTGATGATGTCCCTGTTGCCTGTTGCCGTCACGTAGATGTCCGCGTCCCCCAGTGTCTCCTCCAGGGTCGTGACCGTGTATCCCTCCATGGCGGCCTGCAGCGCGCAGATGGGGTCTGCCTCGGTGACGGTGACCCTCGCGCCCTGTGCCTTGAGGGCTGCCGCTGAGCCCTTCCCGACGTCGCCATAGCCGCAGACGACGGCGTGCTTCCCAGATATCATCACGTCCGTGGCCCTCTTGATGCCGTCTATGAGTGACTCGCGACAGCCATACAGGTTGTCGAACTTGGACTTGGTGACTGAGTCGTTCACGTTTATGGCCGGGAACAGGAGGGTGCCCTCATCGACCCTCTGGTTCAATCGCAGCACTCCAGTGGTTGTCTCCTCGGAGACCCCGACTATGGACTCGACCATTCCAGTCCACCTCTTGGGGTATTGGTCATGGATGCGCTTCAGCAGTGCCTTGATGACTGCCTCCTCCGATGAGGTGGGAGGTTCGTCTACCCAGGTGCTGCCTTGCTCGAGCTCGAACCCCTTGTGGATCAACAAGGTCGCGTCTCCGCCGTCATCAACGATCAACTGGGGCCCCTCGTGGCCCGCGTGGGACAGGGCAAGGTAGGTGCAGTCCCAGTACTCCTCGAGTGTCATCCCCTTCCATGCGAACACGGGGACTCCTGCTTGCGCAATGGCTGCTGCAGCATGGTCCTGAGTCGAGAAGATGTTGCAGCTCGCCCATCTGACGTCAGCGCCCAGCTCTACGAGGGTCTCGATAAGGACCGCCGTCTGGATGGTCATGTGGAGCGAGCCGCTGATCCTAACTCCCTCGAGGGGCTTTGATGGGGCGTATTTCGCCCTGATTTGCATCAGACCTGGCATCTCGTGCTCAGCGACTCCCATCTCCTTCCTACCGAATTCTGCAAGACCTAGGTCTGCGACTAGGAAGTCAGGCGACTCTTCCAGATGCTGCTCCATATAATGCCCAGCGACCGGTTCTAAATTAGGATATGTACTAGGTCCGTAGTTAACCGGACCGCGCGATTGAAGACCAATGCACCTTGGCGATGGCCATGGGTCGCACGTTCACATCTGAGTCTGTGAGCTCCGGGCACCCGGACAAGCTCTGCGACGCCATATCGGATGCGATACTCGACGAGTGCATCGCTCTTGACCCCCACGCGAGGGTCGCTGTCGAGGCCCTCGTCAAGGGCTCATCCGACCACAGCAGCATCGTCCTCGCTGGCGAGGTCACCCTTTCCGGGGATCTAGAAGTGGACTTCGAGGCGATTGCGAGGAGGGTGGCTTTGGAGATCGGATATGACGACCTAGCCGTTGGAATGGACGCATCCACAGAGGACACCTGCACCGTTAGCTGCCTGATCGGCAGGCAGTCGGCGGACATCGCCCTAGGCGTTGACTCTGGGTCCGGGATCGATCCCGAGCAGGGTGCGGGCGACCAGGGCATAATGTTCGGATACGCTACCACGGAGTCCGACTCAATGGATGGCGCCGATGGGTTGCTGATGCCCGTCCCAATACTTCTCTCCCACAGGCTCACCAGTGCCGCGACAGAGGCCAGGTCATCTGGCCTGCTTCCTTGGTTGAGGCCTGATGCGAAGAGCCAGGTGTCGGTTCGCTACGAGGGGGCCAAACCTGTCGAGCTGACCAGTGTTGTTCTGGCGGTTCAGCACGACGACCTTGCCACCGAGATGTTCGATGGGGACGTGGTTAGGGAGCACTCCTTCATCCGCTCAGAGGTGATAGACAAGATAGTCAGGACCTCTATCCCTCAGGAGATGATGTCCGAGGACACGAGGATCGTCATCAACGGCACCGGCCGGTTCCTCCTCGGGGGGCCCCATGCCGATGCTGGCCTGACCGGCAGGAAGGTGATCGTGGACTCCTATGGGGGCATGGGCCGCCATGGAGGGGGCGCCTTCAGCGGGAAGGACCCGAGCAAGGTCGACAGGTCGGCCTCCTACGCGGCGAGGTGGGCCGCCAAGCACGTCGTGGCGGCAGGCCTCGCGGACAAGTGCGAGATCCAAGTCTCCTATGCAATCGGGATCGCAGAGCCCACAGCCATCCATGTGGACACACAGGGGACTGGGAGGGACGGCATCAGCGACATCGAGATCGAGCAGAGGGTGAGGGCAGCCTTCGACTTCAGGCCGTCCATGCTGATCGAGAGGCTCGGCCTCAGGCGGCCAATCTACCGCAGGACGGCTGCAGGCGGCCACTTTGGCAGGATCCCAGACGAGGACGGTGGCTTCTCGTGGGAGAGGCTGGACGACTCCATCCTCTCAATGCTCAGTTGAGCGCCCGAGACCAGTCGGGGACGCTCTAGGCGATGGCTTCAACACGGCCCGCTCACACGGAGGGCCATGAGTCGGCAGAGGGCGGCGATCATCGCGGGGTTCTCCCTGTCGGTCCTCCTACTCGCTGGCTCGGCTGGAATCCTGCTTCTCGGGGACGAGTCGGGAGGCGGGGCTGATTTCTCCAGCGAGGTAGTCGACCCACTCCTCCAAGACGATGGTCACGACCACAGGAACGCCAGCCAGCACGTGCTGTCAACCCCCAACATAAGGCCCCTCGGCTACAACCCGTTGACAGAGCCCGGGAACGCCGAGGTCCAAGTGGCTGAGTCGCCGGATGGTAGGCTCTACGCCTACATCGCCGGATGGACCGAGATGCACATCGTCGATGTCACCGACCCCGAGAACACCACCTGGATCTCTGAGTACTACGACCCGAACACGCAGGTGCTCGACGTCAAGTACCTCCAATACGACGGTCGGGAGTACGTCGTCCTCCAGAACCAGCTGGTCGACCCAGGGGCGGCTGACCCGAACGTCGGGGCATGGGAGGACCCGACCCAGGTGACCGTCACGCTGGTCGACGTGACCGACAAGGAGGACCCCCGATGGGTCGGGGCGTGGTACGATGCGGACCACCCCAGCGGCCCTCACAACCTCTACACCCACGTGATCGACGGGGAGTGGTACATCTTCGTCGCGAACCCGGACTACGACTCCTGCGACGTCGGCCAGGGGGACGCCTGCGGCGGGATAACCATCGCCCACCTGAACTTCGATGGGCCAAGCGACCAGCCGGTCATACTCAAGGTGGGCGAGGCGGAGGTCAACTGGGAGACCACCCTTGGGGGGTGGATCTACATCCACGACATGACCGTGCAGACATGGCCCGGGGATGACCCCAATGACCCCCGCTTCGGCAGGACCTACGTCTACGGCGCCTACTGGGAGGCCGGCCTCAGGATCTTCGACGTGAGTGACGTCCCCCATCCGACGAACACCCCATTGGAGTACGCCTTCATCGCAGGGGGGTGCGTCGCGACGATAGGGACGCAGCTTGGATGCAACTGGAGGGCGCCCGAGGTCGGACTCTGGATGGAGTTCGCGGACCTCGATGGGGACGGCTCGCCGGACAGTGGGTTCAACGGCAACGAGAACGGTGGTAGGGCGTCCTACATCCACTACGCCGAGCCCATAGATGAGATGGTGGATGCCAGCCACCTCGGGTACCCTGCTGGTGACATGCACCTCACGATACTCTCCACCGAGGTCCTCGAGACCTCGGTCGGCACGGGCATGTCCTACCTTCTCGACACCACGAGCTACGAGGAGGTGAACGGGCAGGTCAGGTTCCTGCCAGAGCTCATTCACGACTACGAGATCCCATTCGCGGAGGACCACTACATACCCGGCGGGGAGGAGTGGCTG
>WTHQ01000009.1:0-2832 GCA_011523055.1 Methanobacteriota archaeon | reverse complement strand
GACGCGCCCTACGCCACGAGGTGAGCGGGCACGTGACCATCATGTTCAACAGCCTGACTCCCCTCGCACAAGTACAGGTGAAGCCATGCGAAACCAGATACTGCCCGCCCTCTCGATAGCAATCCTACTCCTGTCATCGATGGCCTCGGGCTGCTTCGGGGGCGATGATGGAGACTCCGACGCCGATGATTGGGAGTGGGTCGACCCGGTCGTGGAGATAGAGGACGAGAACCACTCGCACAGCGATCTGATGGCGCACAGGCTGAAGACGCCCAATGCCAAGATGATCGACTACCACAACCTGAACTGCGATGGCGAGGTCAAGCCTCCCGCCGACCTGGACAACGTGGCAGGACGTCCCTGCTTCGACCAGTACAAGAACGTCGGGCCCACGCCCGGGGACAACTCGGAGATAGCCATCGAGGGGAACTTCCTCGAGGACTGCGAGATCTACGGGGACGGGTCTGGCGGCTGCTTCGCCTACGTCTCCTCGTACAACCAGTTCGAGATCCTCGACATAAGCAAGCCGAACGAGATCCGACTGCTCTCGACCTACTACGCGGAGATCGCGAGGATCATCGACATCAAGGCGACCCAGGACAACAACTGGGTCCTGATCAACCACGAGTTGACCAACTCCGAGCTCGACCCCATACCCAACGACGATGATGCGAACAGCGGGGCGAACCGGCTGGACCTGATCTACGTCGGCGACAAGACGAGCCCGATCAAGGTCGCAGAGTGGGACAACCCCCCTGCTGGTTTCCACAACCAGGACCTCCACGTCTACTGCGACTGGTCTCCTGCGAACCCCGTCTGGGCTCAGGAGGACTGTCACCTGTTCCTGTTCGGCGCCGACCCCTACCCCGAGATGGTAGAGGGATCGAGCGGCACCTTCTACAAGGGGACGCAGGTGTTCTACGCCCTCATTGACTTCGAGGGGCTCAACCCATTCAACAACCAGGAGCAGCAGAACGCGAGCCGCGAGATCCTGCGCTGGGGCGGGTACACCCCCGAGCCAGAGACCACCTGCGGGGGCTCGATCTTCAATCACGACAACGTCTTCTTCATCCACCCGATAACAAAGCAGAAGATGCTCGCGATATCATACTGGGGCGCTGGCCTGAGGCTCGTGGACGTCTCCGAGCCCCCACAGGTCGCGGACCCCTTGGGCATCTCATGGCCCCCTGAGACTGGGAGGTGGCTGGGTTGCGCCACGGACGACTCCGGATGGTACGGCCCGGATGGCGGCGGGCACGCGAACATGGACCCGGAGGTGTGGCTCGACGCGGAGCAGGGCAACGACAACATCCACTACGCCGTGCCGAATGACTACCTGGTCTGCAGCGGAGTCAGCCAACTCGACCCTGTGGAGGATTGGCCGAGCCAATGTGGGTCGGGACCAGAAGACTCGGCCTACGGAGTCAACTGGCGCCACTACACCTACATCGCCCCGGAATACGGGACGAACGCGAACCACACCGGCTTCATATGGACGATAGACACCACCGACCCCGCCAAGCCCTTCCTGGTATCCAAGTGGAAGCTGCCGGGCACCAGCATCAAGGACGGCGAGGAGCACCCGCACCACTACATCCCGGGCGGATACATCTACAGCCCGCACAATGGGGACACCGCGGCCAACGGAATGGTCTACTGGACCCACTACCACGCAGGCGTCTGGGCCACGGACCACGGAAGGATCTGGGACGAGATCGAGTGGAAGAACGGCGTACCAGCCCCCGAGCTCGGCTTCCAGGGGATAGAGCGGCTGGCACCGACACACACCATCGGGTACTACCTTCCAGCAGGGCCGGAGTGGTCCGACAACGCCTCAGCTGACATGGGTTACGACATGGCTGACTGCTGGGCATCGTGCATGATACCATTCGACTGGGGGCTGCAGTTCGACCCCAGGGGCTTCGTCTTCATCTCAGAGATGGTCAGCGGAGTGTACGTCGTCCAGTTCGACGAGGACTACGACCCGAGGTTCGACTACCCCCCTCTGTGGGAAGATGACTTGTGAGGGCTGAAATTGTCACGCATCCTCACGATCCTCGTGATCCTGGCGCTGTCCGGCCAGGTCGCCGCCCATGGGGCGAACAGCTACGCGATCATCGTCAGGAGCGAGAGCGTGATGCCCGAGTCGGCGGACCTCATCGTCAACGACACCCTCGTCCTCTACAACACCGCTGGATGGCAGAGGTCGGCGGGCATAGACGTCGATGGGGACGGTACCCTCGACCACTACTGCACCATGTCCGCTAGGAACACGTCCTCGAGCGAGGACGAGTGCCAGTTCCCGTTCTGGTCGAACGAGTCATGGGTGGCCGGGCAGTACATCGTCGAGATACACCAGAACGGCTCCTACTGGAAGGAGGTCCTGGTCGACCTCCTGCCGGACAACCACACCGAGACAGGGGGCTCGGGCCCATACGTCCTGCTCCCCTCCTTCGACCCATCAGCGACCAACATGGCCATGATTGGCGAGGGCGGTGACTCCTTCACCAAGAGTGAGATCAGCCTCCCACCAGGTGGAAACGCGTACCTCTACACAGCTTCTGAGGGAGACTACACGATCCGCTCAGAGAACGGGGAGGTCCTCTGTGAGATATCAGGGGCGGCGGGCTCGGGTTGCAAGATATGGTTCCCAGCCAGCGAGTGGGAAGATGGCGAGCACTCCTTGACGCTGGAAGGACAAGGCGGGGTCGCATCTTCGACCCTGACAGTCAACATCGGCAGCCCTGATGACGAGGGCTCAGGGGCAGGAATGATTCAAATGATTTCAGCGGTGGGCGCCATACTGTGCCTGCTCTCGTTCATGTGGCTCCG
>WTHQ01000022.1 GCA_011523055.1 Methanobacteriota archaeon | reverse complement strand
ACTTAATATCCCCTCGTCTGAATCTCTTCAGTCGTAAGAAGGCAGACCTGTATAACTTCAGGTGTCCTTACTGCGGTGACTCACAGAAGAGACGCAATAAGGCGAGGGGATATTTGTTCAAGATCAAGAATGACTTTGTGTTCAAATGTCACAATTGTGGCATGGGAAGAACGCTTTCTAATTTTTTAAAGGATCAAGACAGTTTTCTTCATGATCAATATGTCATGGAGAAATTTAAGGAAGGTAAGTCTGGCAAGGGAACTACTGTACCCAAACCTAAATTTAATTTTAAAGAACCAAAATTTGTTAAACACGATACAGGTTTGGAGAAGATTTCTGACCTAAATATTTCTCACCCAGCGAGGGTCTATCTTGAGCAACGGGGTATCAAAGACCTTGATTACTTTTACTACTGTCCCAAATTTAAAGAGTGGACAAACTCACAAAAGAAAACCTTTGATACCCTACGACAAGACGGTCCACGCATTATTATCCCATTCAAAGACAAACAAGGTAACCTATTCGGATACCAAGGCAGATCGCTTGCCCCAACGGCAAAAATCAGATACATTACGATCATGCTGGACGAGGAACAACCCAAGATCTTTGGACTGGATAGAATTAACACAGACGAATCAATCTATATTGTAGAGGGACCCTTTGACTCAACGTTTATTAAGAACTCGGTTGCTATGGCTGGGTCCGATGCTGATATTAGGTCGTTTAATTGGAGCGATCATATTTGGATTTTTGATAACGAACCACGCAATAGAGAAATCGTCGCCAGAATCTCCAAAGCAATTGACCGAGGAGATAAGGTAGTCCTTTGGCCTACAAAAATTAAAGAGAAAGACATCAATGACATGCATCTTGCTGGACATGATGTGCAATCTCTGGTAGACTGTAATGTCTATCGGGGATTAGAAGCAACCCTAAAATTTAACACTTGGAAGAAAGTATGAGCAACGGTCACGGTACGAAAGTTCGCAAACGTAATGGGTCTGTGGAACCCCTGAACCTAGACAAAATCCACAAGGTAGTTGATGAGGCATGTGAGGGTCTAGGCAGTGCTGTAAGCGCCTCACAGGTGGAAATGAACTCGGGTATCCAGTTCTATGACGGTATCACAACGGCAGAGATTCAGGAGATCCTGGTGCGTTCTGCGAGTGATCTAATCTCCCTGGAGTCTCCTAACTATCAGTTCGTTGCTGCACGTCTTCTTTTGTATGGACTTCGTAAACAAGTCTTTGGTCTTGATTGGGTGACAAATCACCCCTCTGTTTATGACCATGCAACAACATGTGTTAAGAGAGGGGTGTATGACGATAGCATCTTGGGTAAATATTCTACGGAAGAGTGGGACAAGATTAATAGTTGGATTGATCATGACCGTGACATGCTATTCACTTATGCAGGTCTACGTCAGGTCGCTGACAAATACCTCGTGCAAGATAGAAGCAGTGGTGAGGTCTATGAGACTCCACAATATATGTACATGATGATTGCTGTGACTCTCTTCCAAGAATACAAAGAAGATCGTCTCTCATATGTCAAACGATACTACGACGCAATCAGCAAACACAAAATCAACATTCCCACACCTATCATGGGAGGGGTGCGAACTCCACTTCGACAATTTGCTAGCTGTGTTCTTGTTGATGTTGATGACACCCTCGATAGCATCTTTAGTTCTGATATGGCTATCGGCAGATATGTTGCACAAAGGGCGGGAATCGGTATCAACGCAGGCAGAATCCGTGGCATCAACGCTAAAATCAGAGGCGGTGAAGTTCAACACACAGGTGTTGTTCCATTCCTCAAAAAATTTGAGGCGACTGTCAGATGCTGCACTCAAAATGGCATACGAGGCGGAAGCGCGACTGTCCACTTCCCAATCTGGCACCAAGAAATAGAGGACATTATTGTTCTCAAAAACAACAAAGGCACAGAAGATAATAGGGTCCGTAAACTTGACTACTCCATCCAACTCTCAAAACTTTTCTACGAGCGATTCATCGCAGATGGAGACATCACCCTATTCTCACCTCACGATGTCCCAGGTCTTTACGATTCTTTTGGGACTCCTGA
>WTHQ01000029.1:21027-71951 GCA_011523055.1 Methanobacteriota archaeon | reverse complement strand
CCCTCCTCCTCTTTGATGAGTCAATGGAGAAGTTGAACTGGTGGGCCCCCTACGTTCCATCATGGTCGAAGGTCTCGTCACCATCGAAAGAATAGAAACCCAGACTAGCCCTGAGGGCGGTTGCATAGAGATTTGGACTCTAAACCGACCAGACCGATTGAACGCCCTCAACAGAGCCACGCACCAAGAATTGATTCAAGCATGTGACAGAGCAGAATCAAATGATAACGTAAGGGTAGTCGTAATCACCGGGGCACATTCACCTCAGGACACCAAGAGGCCCAAGCCCAAGTCCTTCGCTGCTGGAGCGGACATCGCAGAATTCTCTGGTAAGAGTTCTGATGATGTTAGGCCCTTCTTTGAAAACAATGCCTGGGAAAAGATTTGGAATCTTACCAAGCCAACGATTGCGATGGTCGATGGATATGCATTGGGAGGAGGAACTGAATTGGCACTGTCTTGTGACATAAGAATCGCATCGGAAGACTCCAACTTCGGCCAACCAGAGATAAACCTCGGACTGATTCCTGGTGGTGGTGGGACTCAGCGGCTCACGAAGATAGTAGGATATGGCCATGCCATGGAGTTGATTCTCACAGGAGATATGATCCCCGCCAACAGAGCACTGGAAATCGGCTTGGTCAATTCAGTGGTCCCCTCCTCGAAATTAAGGGGGGAGGTAATCGCTCTGGCTACGAAAATTGCTGAAAAATCACCATACACAATCAAAGTCGCAAAGAGGGCAATTAGATCGGCCCTCGACCTCCCACTGACCCAGGGAATACTCGCAGAGCGATCTGAATTCGTTGCACTATTCGACACTGAAGACTCCTCGATAGGCGTCGAAGCATTCCTCTCAAAGCAGAAACCAGAATGGGTAGGCAAGTGAGGGCGAGACAATCAATAGCCACATGCCCCAAGCAGCACTCGTGTCCGACAAGAGGGTCATTGTGATTGCTGGCCCCCCTGGGTCAGGTAAGGGGAAAGTGGTAGAGATCCTAGAAAAAAAGGGATGGAGAGTCATATCCCTTGGCGACGTTGTCAGAGAAGAGGTCGAATCGAGAGGCATGGAACTCAATGCAAAAACCATGGGATTTGTGGCACAGGACCTCCGGAATGAGTACGGCCCATCAGCAATCATGGAGCGAATTTTACCTCAAGTAGACGAATACAACCAATCATCGCATGTGGTAATCGACGGCGTTCGACAGATCGAGGAAATGGAAAGGTTGCAATCGTCCCACCCAAGGATGCTGGTAATCGCAATAGACGCAGATATAGAAATCAGGAAAACGAGAGTTATCGAAAGATCGAGACCCGACAATGAAGGGTTCGATCAGAGGGAGGCCAGAGAATGGGGATGGGGATTAGAACTAGTGATGGAGCTAGCAGACATCAAGATCGAGAACAACGGCACTAGTGACGAATTCGAAATCACAATCGATAGAGAACTCAGGAACATCGGCATCTACTGACTATGCCCTACCTTCTGACTTGACTGCCTCCCAGTCAGACATGAATTTCTCCAATCCTGAAACCGTGAGTTTGTGCTGGATCAATTGTTTGAAGATTTTGTACGGAATAGTTGCAGCATGAGCCCCTAATTTTGCGGACATCTCTACGTGATGTACGGATCTAATCGATGCCGCTAGAATTTTACAGTCCTCAATCCCTTGCTTCTCCCAAACAGTGCGGATGTCCTCAATCAAGCTAAGACCGTCTTTTCCATCATCATCTAATCTCCCCAGGAATGGGGAAATATAGGCTGCCCCGGCCTTTGCAGAAAGCAGGGCCTGAGAAAGGCTGAATATCAACGTGACATTCACTCGCACCCCGCTTTCGGAGAGAGCCTTGGTCGCAGACAATCCCTCTGATGTGCATGGTATCTTGATGATAACATTCTCCGGCAACCTAGATTTGAGATCCATTCCTTCTCTGATCATCTCCGTTGACGTCTGGGATGTGACCTCAGCGCTTATTGGGCCTGGACAAATCTCGGCGATCTTCCGAATCGTTTCCTCGAAATCTCCGCCAGATTTTCTAATCAGGGATGGGTTAGTGGTTACCCCATCAAGAACACCCCAATTTGAAATCTCGATCACCTCATCTACAACGGCGGAGTCTAGTATCAATTCCATGTTTCTTGCAACTATAATGAATATCTCATTCTTTCTGTGGGTTACATTGTGTGTGTAAGTGTCACAATTATATCAAATCGATTTTGTTTATATTCTATGAAACGCATTGATGATACATCTGTATCGAAAATGATTCTGGATCCAAAGTTCAATTCTGAAATGATATGTAATTTCTGATGATATTATTATATCTAAAATCTAAATCAAGTCACCATGGACAAGACACCAATCACCGTTGGTCTGAAAGATTCGGAACCTACTTACAGAGATATCAAGGCCAAAGCGATCAACGGATTTCTAGGACTAGTCGTCCATTTGTCATTGGGAATTACAAATATGATGCTGTTGGTTCTCATTGGCCCAACAAGTGGCTTGTCAATCCTCCCTCTCTTGCTTACAATTCCCTTGTTCCTAGTTATGTTCAACAGCTATGTCATCGTAAATCCAAATGAGGCGGTCGTGGTCCAGTTCTTTGGAAAATATGCCGCCACTTTGAAGAACGAAGGATTCCAATTCTTCCTCAATCCTCTCTACACCAAGACAAGAATATCACTTAGGATTAATAACTTCGAGTCAAACAAGTTGAAGGTTAACGATGTCAATGCAAACCCAATTGATATTGCCGCAGTGGTCGTATGGAGGGTTTTCGACTCTGCTGAGGCACTGTTCGAGGTTGAGAATTATGACCACTATGTGCAAATCCAGAGTGAGGCTGCTCTTCGTGAGATGGCTACGAAATACCCCTATGATGCCATAGAAGAGAAAGACATTGGCGGAATCACACTATCTAGCCATCAAGACGCTGTGGCCAAGGAACTTCAGATTTCCGTGGAGGCAAGATTGGCTCGAGCTGGCATAGAAGTGTTGGAGGCCAGAATTAGCTACCTTGCCTATTCAACCGAGATCGCACAAGCCATGCTACGCCGCCAACAGGCTGCTGCGGTCGTCGCCGCTCGTAGGGAGATTGTCGATGGCGCAGTCGGAATGGTAGAGCTAGCACTTGAGCAACTCAGCGCCAAGAAAATCATCGAACTAGATGAGGATAAGAAGGCGACAATGGTCAGTAACTTACTGGTCGTGCTGTGTTCAGAGACGGATACTACACCTGTCGTGAACACCGGCTCACTGAGTGACTAAAGGACCCCTACATCCGTTGAACACACGCTGGAGATGCTCTTATCCAAATAGGACACATCAACTTGTTATTTCCAATTTCGATGGAATTGAAATCGTATCACAAACCAGAGTTTAGGGGTGCTCATCCAGTCTCCACCATTATACATGGATTCGTGGTGAATCAGTCGATTGGCAAATAACCTGACTCAGTTTCGGAAACATGTAGATCGGGATTGAATCACATTGGGTTGCACATATGAGTCGAGTTGTGAATATCGCAGGATACAAATTCGTGGAATTGTCGGATATTGAAATCCTCAGGGAGGAAATCCTAATCCAGTGCCAAGAGAATGACCTCAAAGGCTCAATATTACTGAGTAAAAATGGAATAAACTTCTTCCTCGCAGGCTCACAAAAATCCATAGATTCATTTCTTTCATTCATGGAAGAGGACCCGAGATTTCACAACATTCCCATAAAGTATAGCTACACTGACTACCAACCCTTCCGAAGGATGTTGGTGAAGAAGAAAAAAGAAATAATCTCCCTAGGCTTGGAGGAAATTGAGCCTTCGAAGTTTACAGGCCCACACATCTCCCCAGGAGAGTTCAAGCAGATGTTGGACGACGGGTCCGACATCGTGGTATTGGACACTCGAAATGTCTACGAAACTAGGATCGGTCGATTTACAGGGGCATTGGATCTCAAGATTCCAACATTCCGTCACTTCCCAGATGCAGTGAAAAACTTACCAGATCAACTCAAGTCAAAAACCGTGGTCATGTATTGCACTGGCGGAATCAGATGCGAGAAGGCCTCTGTTGTTATGTTGAACTCCGGTTTCCAAGATGTCCGTCAACTAGAAGGGGGCATTCTTGCGTATCTGGAAGAACACGGAGACGCTCATTGGGAAGGTGATTGCTTTGTCTTCGACCAAAGGGTGGCCCTTGATCCGACCCTGTCTGAATCGAAAATTCAAGTGTGCTTCAACTGCAGGGAGCCACTTTCCGAGGAAGAGCAACTTTCCGAAAAATACGTCCTAGGGGAGACCTGCCCATACTGTTTCGACGGACAGTTTTGATCAACTATGTTGGCCTCTGGATTGATTTCACTTCCAGATACTCTTCTAGGCCGTGGGCCCCCAGTTCCCGTCCGTTACCGGATTTCTTGTATCCACCAAACGGGGCACTGACATTGAATGGCCCACCATTTATGCTGACCTGCCCAGTTCGCATACTCTTGGCGAATTCTATTGCCCTGCCCTCGTCTGATGACCACACGCCTCCAGAGAGCCCGTATTCTGAGTCATTCGCCAATCTCAATGCCTCATCCTCATCTTCGTAGGGGGTTATGCAGAGAACAGGGCCGAAGATTTCCTCTTTCCAAATGGTCATGTCAGGACCAACGTCCGTGAATACCGTTGGCCTCACAAAATGTCCATTCTCCAATCCCTCTATGCTCTCCAGCCCACCAGCTACCAGAGAGGCTCCCTCGCTGATTCCAAGTCTGATATACTCCAGCACGCTTTCCTTCTGCTTCGCAGAGACCATCGGTCCGCAACGGGTAGAGGGATCCATAGGGTCTCCCGGCTTGTAACTCTCAGCCCTCTCTATGACTATGGGCACGATCTCTCCCATCTTCGACTTGGGGACGATAAGGCGGGTGAGTGCTGAGCAGGTTTGACCTGAGTTCGCAAAACATGCGGAAATCGAAGACTTTGCTGCTCTAACAACGTCTGCGTCCTCGAGTACTACATTCGCACTTTTGCCACCTAGCTCCAGGGTTACCCTTTTCACGGTCTTTGCGGCGTTTTCTGCTACCTTTATTCCTGCAGACGTTGATCCCGTGAAAGAAATCATGTCAACGTCAGGATGGGAGGACAGCCTGGTCCCAACTGTGGATCCTCGCCCACTCACGAGATTGAATACGCCACTTGGGAGGCCGATTTCCTTCAGCATATCAGCGAGTAAAAACGCGTTTAGAGGTGCTTCTCTGGATGGTTTCAGCACCATCGTACACCCAGCGGCTATCGCGGGAGCGACCTTCCCAATAATCTGATGGAGTGGAAAATTCCAAGGGGTCACAAAAGCACATACCCCGATCGGCTCCTTCACTATCGTTGAATTTCTTACATGCTCCTCCCATTGATAGGATTCCAGCAACTTAGCATAACTTTTCGAGACTACCCTAGGCGTTCCAACCATTGCAACCTTTGAGTATTCTATTGGGGTTCCAACTTCCTTCGTTATCAATTCAGCGATTTCATCGGCCCTCTGTTTGAATTGATCGGACAAGGAATGAAGGATGCTAATTCTTTCCTCGATCGAGGATTTGGACCAATCGCCAAATGCATTTCTAGCGGCATCTACTGCCAAATCAGCATCTTCGATGGTGCCATCTGGAACTGAGCCAATAATTTCCCTATTTGTTGGATTCTCAACTGTCAATGATGATTCACCACTGGAAGGAACCCAACTACCATTGATGTACAGCTTATCCCTTGTCATCATGTCTGGCCCTGGGAGACATTCCCTTATCACGTTCATGGAGTTCATAGCCAACAGCCCTCATGGGATGGCATGGTGTTGTCCGTCAATCGCCCATCTCCCAATCTCGCCATAGTCACGTTCTCCGAGAAAACCTCAAGAGACACTTTTTCAGAAGGAACAATCGAAATTGTAATCGAGACACTCGACGACCTGATCGAGGACCAAGAGATAGATGCAGTCGTGGTGACAGGCAGCGGGAAATTCTTCTCCGCAGGCGGCCCAGTCGACAAATTTGACCGCGCGATTGATGAGGGCACCATTCGAGGTGTGGTGGAATCAATGACTGGCCACCTCCACCCCCTCCTTCTGCGAATAAGAAAATCCTCCACGGTGTTTGTGGGCGCACTCAACGGGGCCGCTGCCGGCGGAGGCTTGGGGCTGGCGTTGAGTATGGATTACCGTATTTCAAGCCATGAAGCAAAGCTTGCAGCTGCATTCTTCCGATTGGGCCTTTCTCCAGATGGGGGCACGACCTGGCTAATGCCAAGGCTTGTCGGGTTTCAGAGGGCTAAGAAATTCTTTTTCGAGAATGAGGTCTGGACCTCAGAGCAGGCTCTTGAGTTCGGTGCTTTGGATGAAGTGGTGCCACAGTCCGAACTTATTCCAAGGGCAGTAGAGTTAGCAGAAAAATGGGGCTCGTGGTCAGAAAGCAGCAAGCGAGGTACGAAACAGCTCCTTGACGCATCTACAACCACCTTTTTCGAGACGCAACTGGAGTTCGAGAGGCAACTTATGGTCGCATCTGCAATGAAGCCCGATTTCAAGGAAGGGGTTAGGTCATTCCTCGAAAAGAGGAAACCATCATTCGGAAAATAGCTCAATCATATCCCCGTAGTCGGACCACTCCAAGAATTATCAATGAGATGCATCCCAACGCGGCGAGATTAGCGACGATAATCGACAAAGACCTTACCAACACGCCGTATACCAACCATGCCGATAGGGCAGTTGCGATCAAACCAAAGGTCGGTAGAGAAATCCCCTCATGTTTCTCTGTGAACCACACTTCCCTGATTTGGGGGACCCAAGCAATCACGCCAATCAGGCCTGCGAATAGACCAATTACTTCGATCCAAAGTTCGGCCAAGTCACTCACCAACTCTTGGGATGACCCTACCTTCCATTCCACCTGATACTTCCAGAACTTGACCGGAAATATGGCCACTGTGTTCATCGGATAGCAGGAAGGATACAGACGAAGCGACATCCTCGGGGGTGGCCAGCTTCTTCATCGACATGGTCTTTAGAGCATTTTCTGATGTGAATTGGTCAATCCCCTCATTAATTTTGGATTCAGTCAGGGTCCAGCCCGGAGCCACTGCATTCACCCTGACCGCCGTACCTGCCACATCATTCTTGAGAGTCATGAGTAAGCCGCTGGTGATGGCACCCTTCGCGGACGCGTAGTCAGCGTGTCCACGCTCTCCGTAAATCCCCGCAGTGGAACCGACCAGCACTAGCGAGCCGCTCCCACGACTCACAGCACGCCTGAGGAACTCCTGCGAAGTGAAAAAAGCAATCTTGAGGTTCGTGTCAATAGTCTCGACTAGCCGTTCGTCGTTGATCTCCCATGCCGGCAAGGGCTCACTAGGATATTTTCCAGCATTTGCGACACAGCAATCCACCCCTCCAATCAAACTATCAATGCTAGAAAATAGGCTACCTACACCCTTCTTATCAGTCAAGTCAGCTTGAATGGCATGGCAGTTCAACTCGGTCGAGAGCTCCTCTGCGCGTTTTTTCGAATTATTGTAGTGCACTATGACCTCGGCCCCCATTGCGTGCAATCGACGGCATATCACAGCTCCAATCCCACCAGCGCCACCAGTTACGAGAACCCTCAATCCAGAAAAATTCAATTTATTCACCCCAGCAAGTCCCCTCGATCGATTTTCTTGCCATCTCTCCATAGGTAGATTCCCGCTCCGGATTTTTTACCGAGGCTTCCTTCTTTCACGAGTCGATCAAGTAATGGATGTGGGAGGTACCTTGCATCTCCCAGTGATGCCGATAAACCATTGAGAATATCCCTTCTGACATCCAATCCCACCAAGTCAGACAACTCAAGGGGTCCCATTGGGTGTTTGTAACCAAGTCTCATCGCTGTGTCGATGTCTGAGGCTGAGGCCACACCCTCCGCGAGCATTCGAATAGCCTCATTGCCGAGCACCACACCGAGTCGACTGGTCGCGAAACCAGGAACATCGTTCACGGTTATGGTGGTCTTGCCGATCATGGCCCCTATCTGTCGTGCCGTGTCTATCGTGTCCTTGTCAATCTCGTCATGCCGAATTAGCTCTAGTAGAGGCATCAATGGCACCGGGTTGAAGAAGTGCATCCCAATCACCCTTCCTGGCTCCAATAGCCCGTCTGCGATAGCTCCAATAGATAGGCTAGAGGTATTGCTCGCGAGAATCGTGTCAGACCCTGCTAGACTTTCCAATTCTGCGAAAACTGCCCTCTTGAGCTCGAGGCTCTCCGGCACAGCCTCGATTACCAGATCTGCAGTGTGAGTTGCTTTCCAAAGCTCCTTCTCCAGATTCAGATTTGATAACCACTCCTCCTTCTCCTTGACAGTGGTCTTCCCTCTCTCGATTCCCTTATCCCAAAACCGATTTATCTGTTTCAAGCCCCTGTCAAGACTATCTGGGTAAGGGTCGAAAAGCCTGGTATCTACTCCTCTCTCGGCAAAAACCTGTGCTATCCCAGCACCCATGACTCCCGCTCCGATAACTGCGACAGTCTCTATCGGGTCGCCCGCCATGTAGGGGCAACGACGGATCAAGGTCTTCAGGCTTCTCGACCATACTGGGCAATGGCAGCCTGGAACAATCGTTGCCTTGGCACATCGTGCTCAAGGAAGCAGGTGAATGGAGCGAGGTCCTTGATCAGTTCAATTGTACCAACGTAGGCGCCGTAGATGAATGGGTCAGCAATGGTGGTATTTGGGATATCGAAACCTAGCTTCTTCAATCCAGCTCTGGTGTCCTGGTCCCAGATTGTATAGGTATGGCTCGTGAAGTGTAGATATGCTGAGATCCTTCTAACGTCGTCGGTGATGATGTCGTCCAGACTTTCCAATAGTAGTGTGTCGGGGTATCTGATGGCGAGTAGGAAGAGCCTAAGCATCAACTCTTGGTCTTGATTGAGACTACGGCGCTCGAGCCCCATCCAATCATCGATCATGTCAAGCATATCGCTAGTGAGAGGCCTGTGGATCTTGTACAACAGCTCTTCATAGATTTCTGGCTTATTCTGCTCCAAATTATGGTACTTGTCGAAGAGTTCGGGCACCCTTTTGAAAAATGGTGCTAGCAACTCCCTGTCAACGTTCAATAGGGCGTGAGTTTGCATTTAATCATCCCCAAATGACCAATTCAGGCCTTCCACTCGCGATATTGGATCCACTCTACGCCAGGGGCCATGTACTCTTCCATCAATTTCCTCTCATCCTCATCCGATGGGAGAACCTCGGCGAGATAGGCTCGATATTCATCTTCTGTCCCATTGAAGTCCTCTCCTGTGACAGTGTACATACCAGAGGAATACATCCCAATGCCCCTGTTGAACTTGTCCGAAGGAATGTAAAGCTCAGGCTCGCCATCTTTCCGGCCCTTGCTAATTCTTACCATTTCAGCCTTCAATTCGTCGAAGTACAAGCCTCTGCTTGCTTCGTTTAGGTGCTCACGGTCGGCCTCTTGATCGGATTCTCTCTCATCGTACCTGCCCTTAACACCGTAGACGTAGGCCCACTGTGCTGACGTAGACTCATCAGTGCCGAATAGGTCGAGGCCAGTGCTAACCCATTTGTTGATGTACTTTTGGAGGAAGGAGACTGGGATCACTCCAGCCTTGACTATTCTTCTGAGTCCATTTGCACCAGTTCCGAGATGGAAGGACTCCTCTTTCAACATGGGTCCCATAGATGCTGAGAGCGGCTGAAATGAGCTTGTAGATAGCATCTTGAGTTGATACTTCCCATCCCTGTCGATAAAGTGGGTGAAGCAGAAGAAGTCAAGCCAGTGATCTATCGGGGCATTGAATGATCCAAGGAGCCTTGTGCCGTCTTGGGCGTTCCTCTCAAGTAACTTGGCGGCTTCCCTCACTCCCTGCTCCCCAAAGTAGGTGCAAAGAAGGTAGGCCATCTGCCATCCATGCCGCTGCTCCTCGCACATTATCCTCAGGGCGGACTTCCTGTCGTACTCGGTCGGTGCCGTGGCAAGCAGGTGGTTCTGTTGTTCGACAGAAGCGAATTCTGTGTCTCCCTGGACGCTTATCATGTTGATTATTGCATCTCGGATGTTCTGTTGAGGGATCTGCATTCTTCTGCTCCACTTTGGCATCCCTTCGAAGTCACCAAATTCAATGGTCTTACCTGCTGACTCCCAGTCAAATCTAATCTCGAATCGATAATCTCCTAGCCAAGCAGGGTCGAATCCAATCCTAGTTTGCCAGTCGTGGAATTCTTTGACCCAGCCCTCGAAATTTGGTGTATAACCTTCCACTATCTCTGTCTTGCTCATGGTGGAGTGAGTTATTGGGTCGTATTTCAAGTTCGGGCTTGGTCCACGGAACCTCGAGTTGCAAATGGTGACTAATTTCCGTTGAATTTCGGGGTCTTCTTGTCAACATACGCCGCTATTCCTGCTTTCGCATCCTCGGATTGAAACAAGTCGGATTGTAGTTCCCTCTCCAAGGCAAGGTGGTACTCCAATGGGATTTCAAGCCCACTTTGAACACTCCTCTTGATGTTCCCTATGGCCTTTGCAGCTGCGAAAGGTAGTGAGAACTGACCAGCGTAATCCAGGACATCCTGCCGGAACTCATCCAAACTCATGCTGTCGTATATGTCGTGGACTAGAGACATGTCCTTCGCCTCCTCAAACTGGAATTTTCTCCCTGTGACCATGATTTCCATAGATTTCGCCTTTCCGACGAGGCGGGAAAGCCTTGCAGTTCCACCTGTCCCTGCCAACACCCCTAGAGAGACCTCAGGCAAGCCAACTTGGAAGTTTCCTTTCCTAGCAATTCTGATATCTGCAGCCATTGCGATCTCCAATCCTCCTCCGACGGTGTGGCCGTTGAGGGCAGCGATTACCAACTTCGGCGTCTGTTCCAGTCGACTCAGAGTTTCGTTGGCATGGAGGCAGAAGAAATATTTGTACCTGGGACTCAATTTATTGAGGTATTTGATGCTGGCTCCTGCAGAGAAGAATTTGTCCCCATGTCCAGTGATTAGAATGACGCTGACATCGTCGTCGAATCTAGCGCTCAATATCGCATCGTCTATGTCGTGCCACATCTCACGAGTATAGGTGTTTACAGGAGTCTTGCCATCCTGTAGCGGAGCGCCCTCTGAATCAGAAATCAATTCGATGATTGCAATTCCATTCTCCGTGACGCCATAGTTGACGAGTTTGTTTTTCATTGGTACTAGCTCGGGCCAATCAGTCATGGCCCACCGGTAGTAGAGAACCATATCAACCAAGCGATAAAACCTGCATTCCTTCTATGTGCGCAATCAGTCTCCCGCCTGGAAAGAAGTTCTTCCACCCTCATTCTGTTTCATTTTCCACTCCAAGGCAACCAATTCTGCTTCCCTGCTGGGTTCCCAATCATCCCTCTTCAAAGCCCTTCTGAATGGCATTCTAACGTAGGAGCGACCATCTGGTGTAGTACCCTTCCTAAGCATGCCAAGTCGGACAAATGGCCACATCATCCTTCTTAGAATTCCGGGCTTGTATATCAGCCTCATGAATCTCAATCCGTCACCTGTCCGATGTTGGTCTCTCATCCAGTACTTTGCCACGGCTTTGAAGCCCCTGTCTCCCATCCTATTCATCAAAAATCGATTCGTTGCGCTGGACTTAACCAGGGGCAACAGTCTTTTTCTGACCTCTTGCTCGTAATCTAACTCTCCTAGGATAGATTTGCCAGCCAATACCCCGCTTGTGATTGCGTATCGCATCCCGAAACCCCACATGAAATCTTGAAGTCCACCGGCCTCTCCAACGTAGTATCGTCCCTCAGAGACATACTTGTTGGGGATTGAGAAATCTCCTTTGCCTCCAACCCTCTTTATTGGTTTCCTATCCAGATCGTAGTGCCTCTCGTACCAAGCTATTGTCTCGTCTAGGAACCGACTACTTTTCCGTTGCTTCCTCCACAGGCAAGTGCAAATCAACCCGATACCATCGATGATGATCATGTAGCTGTAGGCCCCGGGGGCCAACTTGTCGTTCAGTTGGAACGTGACGTGATTTGGGTGATTGGTCTCGAAGATCTCACCAAACGCGACCGCACTGGACTCTTTTGGGCCAGCGGCGATGATGTCGCAGTCGGACGGATCTACCTTGACCCCGTAGTGAATCTTGACACCGGCCTCGATCGCCATCCTCTTGAAGCCCTGGTCGATACAATGGTCATCGGTGCCCCTCTCGACAACTCTGAAAGCCACTCCATCCGTTACTGGTTGTGTAATAACATCGTCTGGATGAACTAAATCAACGATTCCGAATGGGTCTGATTTGAAAGACTCCGGATCTAGGCCCCATTCTCTCATCTCATCGAAAAAGTCCCTTTCTGAGGTCCAATTCTCAATTCCTTGGAAGTCCCCATCAAATCGCGCTCCGCTGTCTTGCCTTACTTCATGAACATGAACGTCCTTGCCCGATGAGGCCAACACGATGGCAGCGGACAATCCTGAGAGGCCCGCTCCGAGTATGTCCACTCTCTCGCTCACGTTGGCCCACTATCCCATGTGGAGATAAGCACTATCCCTCTGAACCATTCCGAAGGAGCATGTCAGTGACTGTATCGGCCAGTGATGCCCCAATCGACACAGGGGGACTCCTCTCCAAACTTGATACGGATGGCGCCGGCGCAATCGTTTCTTTTCTGGGGATCGTGAGGTCGGAAAATGAAGGTGAAGAGGTATTGAGTTTGGAATTTGAAGCGTGGGAAGAGAAACTTCCAGAGGTATTGATGCAAATCGGACGACAAGCATTGGAGCAGAATAACCTTCACTCGATTTCCATAACACACAGGACTGGTGTAGTTTTGCCTGGTGAGGTTATTGTTTGCATCTTTGCCTCTTCTCCACATCGGGCAGAGGCTTTTGCCGGTTGCAGTTGGACCATAGATGAGTTAAAGCGGCAAGCGCCTATATGGAAGAAGGAAAACACGAAATCTGGCTCCTTCTGGATCGAAGGTTTAGGGTGAACCCTCTCGCCTAAGTACTTACGTCTTTATGGCCCATCATGAGGAAGAGTCCGATGATAGTCGACATCACTGAAAAACCATCCATCATTCGTCGAGCCTCCGCGTCCGGGGTATTATCCGTCCCACCAGCTGTAGTAAGCATGGCACATCAGGGCGAAACAAAAAAGGGAGACCTAAGGAACTCTGCTACAATTGCCGCGATATTGGCTGTGAAACAGACTCCTATGAGCCTGCCCCATTGCCATCCGATACCCATTGAGAGCTGTGAGGTAGAATGGCAGGAAGTGGAAAGGGGTCTCAAGTGTACCGTAACCGTCTCAACAACCTCAAAGACAGGCGTTGAGATGGAGGCCCTGAGCGGTGTCTCAACAGCGCTGCTTTGCGCATGGGATATGTTGAAACCAATTCTCAAAGATTCGAACGGGCAATACCCCGATACAAGCATTTGTGATGTATCCGTCATCTCAAAAATGAAGATCCCTACAGAGATTTGATTTCCTTCGCGCGTTTCGAACGGTACATGGCAGTGCGTGATCTAACCGATGATTTCATTCGGGCAACGAGTTCTGCTGCCCTAGCGGCATTCGATTGGATAGGAAAGGGAGATGGAAAGGCAGCAGACGGAGCAGCGGTAGAGTCCATGAGATCCGTATTCGATTCTATCCCATTCAATGGAAGGGTAGCAATAGGGGAAGGAGAGCGGGATGATGCCCCAATGCTTTGGATCGGGGAGATGTTGGGCTCGCTTAGGAACGACCCTAACGCAGAGGAGATAGACATAGCCGTAGATCCCTTGGAATGTACGAATCACGTTGCATATGACAGGCCAAATGCCATGGCAGTGTTGGCCGCCGCACCTAGGGGGGCTCTACTTCACGCTCCTGACTGCTACATGGACAAGTTGGCAGGTAGCAAACCGCTAATCGGAGAAGTCAGCCTCGAGGGAACCGTTGAGTACAACCTAGAAGCGGCTGGAGACGCACTGAACAAACCTATCCAAGACCTAGAGGTCGTCGTCATGGATAGGCCAAGGCATACTGATCTTATCTCAAGAATCCAAGCCAAGGGCGCCAATGTTTCACTAATTGGGGATGGGGACATAGCTGCGGCGTTGGATTCAGCGGACCCAGACCTATCAACTGACTTGTTGATGGGCATTGGCGCTGCACCCGAGGGAGTCATTACAGCAACTGCCCTTCGCGGCTTGGACGCTTTTTTTGAGGGGCAGCTGGTAACAACTAACCCCGAACATGAAAGAAGGGCAACCGAGATGGTTGGCGACAAGCTCCACCATGTATGGGGCAGAGATGAACTATGCTCATCCAAAGACTCGGTGTACATAGGGTCTGGCGTATGCGCCGGAAGGGTACCTGGCCCAACAAAGAATCCTGATGGGTCTGTGGTTGTATACTCAGAGGTGATCGATGTTAGTACCGCCTCCCGTAGAGTCCAGAGCATCAGTTTCATTGGATAGCCAATCATTCGATGCATTCATACTTCTTTCCTGTTAGGAATCTCTACATGACCTCCTCCGAACTCGAGAAAACAGCCAAATCCTTGGTCCAACGTGGTAAGGGAATACTAGCTGCCGATGAGAGCAATGGGACCATGTCTAGGAGGCTTGAGGCAGTCGGAGTCAAAGCCAACGAAGAAAACAGGAGGCTTTACCGAACTTCGATGTTTTCAACCCTCGGGCTGGAAGAAAATGTATCCGGGGTAATACTCTTTGATGAGACCATAAGGCAGAGAATGGATGACGGCACACCAATACCAAATTATCTGATTGAGCGAGGAATCATTCCGGGAATCAAAGTGGACACTGGAGCGAAGCCATTGGCAGGGCACAGTGGAGAGACTGTGACCGAGGGATTGGACGGGCTGAGGGAAAGGTGCGAAGAGTACTACAATATGGGGGCCAGATTCGCAAAGTGGAGGGCCGTGATTACCATATCGAAGAACCTACCAAGTGAGGCATCAATATCGGCCAACTCACATGCTCTCGCAAGATATGCTTCAATCTGCCAAGAACAAGGCTTAGTTCCCATAATCGAGCCAGAGGTCCTGATGGCCGGAAATCACTCAATTGATGATTGTGCCAGAGTCACGACGACAGTTTTGAGAGCAGTGTATTCCGAATGTAAAACCCAAGGCGTGAAGCTATCAGGGACTATCCTGAAGCCTAACATGGTCCTACCAGGATCAGCCACTCAGAGCGCTTCAGCGAAAGAAGTAGCAAACACAACCTCACAGGTCCTCATTGAGAACGTGCCTGGTGAAGTTGCTGGGATAGCGTTCCTGTCAGGGGGCCAATCCGATTTTGATGCCACAAACCACCTAAACATGATCAATCAGATTTCGAACAATCATCCCTGGCCGGTCACCTTTTCATACGGAAGGGCTCTGTTGGCTGACGCGCTATCTCTCTGGGCGAGCTCCCAAATTGATTCAGCACAATCTAAATTGCTCCACAGAAGTAAGATGAACGGCTTGGCATCAACAGGAAATTGGGAAGCAGGCCTCGAAGAATAGCCGTCCATGATCAAGCTTCGAAGCTTTGGGATGACTCGTCCTCTTTGAGGGTCCATACACAAATTTCGTATCTACCGGAGAGCGCGCCTCCTCGCTTGGTAGTTGCAATCTTTCGAATATCCTTGTCTTTGGAGAGGACGTTCCCAAGTTGTTGGGGGGTCGTGCCGTGACGCATTGTGGAATTTACATGCTCTAAAATCTCAGTTGTATTTGCCTGTCCTCTTTCATTAAGGAATTTCTTTATTTTTTCTCTGAGTCTTGTTGTCCTCATGTCTTCACACCTCCACGTACAACGCCATCGAGAATTGCGCTGATATGTACTCAGAAAGTAACTATCAAGCCCCGCCCTCATCGGCGTTGAGTCTCAGGAACATTGACCCAAATATAACGCTTCTCGATTAAGTTCGCTTTTTGGTTACATCAAGTTGCAGATTTGTCAATCATTTGAGATGAGGTCCGTCAATCATAGCCTTATAAAAGAACAATTCGAGTGGAAATATGTAACCAAATATAACAAAAATAAATTTTTTATACAATAAATCATCCGAGATGAATGTAAAAATTAACAGTGGGTGTCATTGTTGAAAAAATCACAAGCGGAGATCCCAACAATCAACCCCCGAAGAATAAGGGGCTTACACCGAAGAAGGGTACTTTCATCGTTATCTTTGACGGATATGACGGTAGCAGAAATATCCCGTCACTCTGAGTTAAGAATGCCGCATGTCTCGGCAGAACTAAAGAGACTCAGAAGAGAAAAACTCGTTGCCAGTAATTCCGTAGCGGGAACAAGGGGCGCGTCCATTTATCTCACTCTCCAGGGCCGGCAAACGATCTTGGAAGACGTAATTCATAGATCCCTGTCCTGCACACCTCTGCCGCCGTCAAAAAATGAAATTTGTTTGTTATCCAAGGATGGTGGCCGACTTCTGCTAGCTTCAACTGTATTGTACGAAGAGCCCACAGTCGCAATTCCGGACAGGCCACACATGAACACGGACTCCAATGGAAACCAAGGGGTCCAGTGGATACTCGCCGAGGTAAACACACTGGGAGGCACTTGGATAAATCCACACGAGGGAACCCTCGTAGAAAATCCCGATTTCCACTTCAACCCAAATTCTATTGAATCATTCTCGGAGGGCGACCGCCCTGTCTATGTTTTTGAAGCTAAAATCATAGGTGAGAATAGGCCAATATCCATACCACCTGGGACTTGGTTCAAGCCTAGATTTGAACTAGCCTACCACCCTTTCAATCCTCAACCTGGATTCAATCTAAGAATAGGAAAAATCCACAGAGATGCAGCTCCGGTGTACGCACCAGACCTGTTGATAATTGATATCGAGGGCCGCATGGGACAATTGTTGATTGCAAGAACAATTCCAGAGGACTACCTCCTGATTTCTAGCATACACGATAGCATGAAAAACACATCTAGTATACCTGAAGAAGCTCTGGATCATTGGATAAAATTAGCTCACCCGAGAACCAAGCCATCCGAATTAAGGAGGCGGTCCCAAGCGTTGAAGGACAGGATCCTCCTCAGAAAAAGGTCGAGAGTTCCCGAAGAGACATTGAGAAGATTTAGGGCAGATTGGGGAAACTCACAATTTGAGGAAAAGGAAGCTAGGCCTGAGACAATAAGCACCAAGGATCTAGGAATCCGAGCTAGGAAGTCGTTGATCAAGTGGGCACTTGAATCCAACGATGATGTTCCAGTCGCGATAGAGATCGGTGATGACATACCGGAATACTTGTTCAAACAAATGCTTCGGAACAACGACAAGCGTATCATCCTCACAAACAACTCGTACTCTTCGCCTGGGGTCGCGAAACTTTGCTCGGATCCGATGAAACCCTTGCCGTGGACCAGGTATACGGACCAGAACGGGAACGAGGCTCCAGTCAGGATCGATGAAACCAAGTTGAGCGTATCAATGGTCGATTCAATTACTGTCGAAAAAATCCCCTTATCCCCGATACCCGTCAGTCTATCTAAGCGTGAATTAGAAGATCATTACATTTTACTTGCACTCAGAGAAAAGAATGAGCAGGATGCCCACTGGGCCAATATTGTCGAATCAGATCACCCCGAGGCGGCCCTCATCGCTACACCAAAAAACATGAGATGGGACAGATGGAAGCGAATTCGAGGAAGGGTGGATAATAAGTGGATGGAGCTTGTAAGATTCGAGGACGTGCCCGAGAGGGAGTTGTATGAATACATAGAGACCTCAGAACAAGAAAAAATCCAGATTTTCTCGGACAAATTCTTGGCTAGGATAAAAGAGAACCCAAGCTTCCAGTACGAGGTCCGACCACTCACCGCCCCCGATTCCGCTTCGAAAGGGTCCGCGTGGATCGCCAGCCGCCTCCTTGCGTCTGCGGCCGAAGTGTCTCCAGATTTGATAGAAGACCTCAGGTCCTGGGCCATCCCAACATGGCTAGCAAACATCCCAGACAGTTCAGTCGACTCCCTTTCTGGAGCCTGCAAGATTGTGGGCGAATCAGAGAGGGAATCATTGTTGAACAGAGTTCACATGGCAGCAGGTGACAAGCCAAAATCAGATCTCAACACGTGGTCGAGATTTGTCAGAGTGATCGAGGGCAGTGGAAGGCTAACACCGTCACTCTGCAACAAAATCGTCAGACAGCTGCCTATGGAATGGTTTGCACCGTTTTCAGGACACATATTGCTGAACCTCTTGAAAATGGATCAATGGTGGAACAATGCGGATTTGTGCAGCATCCCATGGGCAGCACTAGTCCTTAGGCCAGTAGGGGAATTGCATCAGTTTCCGGGAGCCAATGATGTAAGCCATCCCGGAGTTTCCGATGACCTTCTGGTAAGTCTTGAGGAGGCGATTGGGAGTGGGCCAGGAATTGAGATAATCGATGAGGCCAGCATCTCAAACATTCATGATCTTGTGATGTCACTGAGAAGCGCGAAAGAGGGATTGCCCCCTCCAATTGGCCGAACTCACCCATTGGTCGGTTGGCTAGCTCAGCCCTTCCACAAGTGGCCTGAAATTGCGCATACTGACTTGAACGGAGGCAATTCCCTGATAACAGCCCGATTGTTTCTTGCAAGATCGCGGATAATACGCGATGAAATCAAAAGATAAATCCATGATTTCATATCCGATAACTTAATCGAAAAAGATACCCAGACGGCAACACCACGTTGACGATGCCCCCACGCCGGAGGACTAGAATGAAACGTGGTACCACGTTTTGGGTGACCGGACGACGAAGACCGTTGTGACCTTTGGAATGATCAACGGAGCAATCGTACGGATGGAAGATGATGGGTCCCCAGATGACTACGGAATGACTCATGGGACAACCCCATCTTCCTACAGACGTCCCAGGGTGGGTCAGGGCCCTGAGCCATCGCGATGATGGAGCCCGTTACGCCTTGGGGCACAATCTTCCACAGCCCTCAAGTCCGATGCCCGATTTGAGGGTAATATGTACCAACATGGCCTGATCGGAGGTACGTTTGACCGAGTTCACGCTGGTCACCTCCGATTGATTTCTGAGGCCATCGACAACTGTGAATTTCTTGAGATCTGGATAACGAACGACAAGATTGCCCATCGTAAGGATTGGAGATGCTGGACAGAGGAAAAAAGAAGATCTGAGATCGCAGAGAAGCTAACACTCAAACAAAATGAAAAAATCATCTTCGGCAGCCTCGAGGACAATTACGGACCGGCAACTGACCATCCAACGGCCGATGTGATTTTCTGCACCAGTGAAACAAAATCAAGTTGCGACCAGATCAACGAAATTCGAATCAATAAGGGAATGAAGCCATTGGAGATTATCATCGTCCAACACGCGAAGAGTGAGAATGGGGGAACAATCTCAAGTTCAAAAATAAGGGAAGGATTGATTGATAGAGAGGGCAGAGAGTATCTCAGCGAGGAGACTCTGAAATATTCCAGGCACATAACAGAAGACGTCCAATTACTCCTGAAGGAACCGTTCGGAATTCTACATACTGGGCCAGAGGAGGACCCGACAATTGCGTTGAAATCTGCAGTTGAGAGCATGAATGGGAAAGAATCACTTGTGTCAGTGGGGGATGTTACGACATGGGCACTCATGGAAATTGGGAGAATTCCAGACATCGCTGTGATTGACGGCATGACGAAACGCAGCCCTTGGGCCCGTGCCAATGAGATTGATAGATCCAGATACGACAAGGTGATACAGGTCCACAACCCACCAGGCTCAATCACATCAGACCTGATTCACGCATGTGAAAGCGCAGTGGTACAGTTGAGGTTGGGAAGGAAAACGATTGTAATAGTTGACGGGGAGGAGGATCTTGCCCCCATTCCCCTTCACCTGTCACTGCCGTTAGGCGCAGTAGTGATGTACGGGCAGCCCAAGAAGGGCGTAGTGGCGAGAGTAACCGATCTCAATGCGAAGAAAAACTGCTTGGAGATCCTCAGAAGTATGAAGAGGGAGGGCCATTAGCGAAATCACTCGCCTGACTCGCGCAGGGCCTCTATCCCAAGGCCCCCAACAATCAGCACTATGCACACTGAGTAAATTCCAGGGTCAACCCATGTTGTGTTTATGATTGACCAAATCAAATAGAACAAGAATCCTCCAACAATCATCCAATTTGACAATATCTCGAGGGGGCTCTTGCTGGTGTCCATCATATGCTTTGGTCGCTGGATAAGGGATTTTACGAAACTGTCCATGGTCACCGTGGATTCTATCCCCTTTGCACCAAGAAAAATCATAGCTACAGAGAGTGCTACAGCAAGTATGTCCCCGCTCCCGATAGTGATTGAGGCATGTTCAGAATATGCATCTGCTAAGCTAGAACCATTGAAGAAGCCCAGCCATTCAATCTTTTGGCCGGGAGCGAAGGCACCAACTAGGATGTTGATGATTGAAACAAGGAGAAGCCAGACCCCCATGCAGAAGGAAAAAACGGACAAGAAGCCACTAGGCTTGGTCACCTCATCCTTCCATGAACTTTGAGACATTGGTCGACCCACCTAAGGCCTCTGTTTAACCGTTACCGGAGTGAATCACAACCTCACAGTGGTCTTTGTAATCGATATTTGGATTTCGAGGCTTCCTCAATCAAGGGCTCAGAATCCCTCATCTCCGCCATCACGTCAAGTGATTCGGGTATAGCGGAATTAATCTGTTTGCTCCTTCCACCACGCCCCTTACTGACATTTCTAGCGATAATGATGCCAAGGCCATCCAATTCATTCAGCAGAGACGAAATTCTCCTTGGGGTCAATGGCTCCAACATGATTTTCATGCAAACCTCGGAGTAGGTCCTGTAGATTTCGCCAGTCGAGATATTCCTTAGGCCATTCTCCTCGTTGATGCAGATCGAAAACAAAAGCACCTTCTGTTGTAACGGGAGGGTCCTCAGCACAGGAGTGAGTTGATCGTGTTCGAGTTGACTCTGGGCTAAACGTACATGACCATTGTCAACCATGTTATGCCCCATTTGCTGGGCCTTCATGACAGCAATCCTCAGCAAATCCAATGCTCTTCGAGCATCACCATGCTCTTGTGCAGCTAAGGCCGAGCATAGTCCGATAACCCGCTGGTCCAAGACTCCCTCACGGATGCCGTGCTTCACCCTTTCCTTCAGGATATCATTGATCTCGTTGGCACCGTATGGGTGGAAAACCATGTCAATTTGGGCGAGCCTTGAGGCGACCTGAGGGCTCAACATTTTCGTGAAATGCAAGTCATTGCTGATGCCGATGATGCAACATCTTGCTGACTGGAGCTCAAGGTTGAGATTCGTTAGGCTGTAGATTATTGAGTCACCGACCTTGGATACAAGGTGGTCTATCTCATCAAGAACTATGACATGCATTCCCCCTCGACGGTCCATTCTTCTTTGGAACTCCTCGAGTACCCTGTCGGTGGGCCACCCTGTAAATGGTATTTTTACATCGCCTTCGCGCTCTAGATGGTTAGCTAAGCCCTGTATGACACGGTATTTCGTGTCCACGGTCCTACAATTGATCGTGTAGGCTTTGACTGATGTTCCGTTTGATCTTCCCTTGCTCTTCAATTGCTTCAGAACCATTTTTGTTACGACTGTTTTCCCTGATCCGGGTACACCGTAGAGCAACATGTTTGATGGTATGTGCCCCCTGAGTGCCTCGACCAAGTTCTCACCGAGTCCCCTCACCTCTTTCTCTCTGTGGGGGAGGTTTTCTGGCTCAAAGCCATGTTCGAAGGCTTGACGATCGATGAAGAGTGAATCTGACTCAATTAATGAGTCGAAGATATTGCCCCTCATTTTCGTTTCCACCTCTTAATTTTGGTCAGCTTTTGTACAGTGCATCCGAGAGCCCAGACGGCCCAAATGCACAGGTTCCTCCCGACGGACTTATCGATAATAAACGTCGCCTTCGCTATGGATCAAATGCTGTAGTTTTTCTTACTAAATTTGGATATAAATGAACCTCGTAAATAGCCAAATTATCGCTCTTTTCTTAACACCACATTTCCAAATTCGGTCAGTTCTCGAACTCTCATTCGGACGGGATTTATGCGGGCCCCCCGGTCATTTAATCTCTCATGATTTTGAAGGACCCATCCTCTCCGATCAACAGGTAATCCCCATCCTCCAATTGGTGGACGTTGCTAGGAAGAATTGGCTTTCTGAAGCCCGAATCAACGTTAGCACCGGATGCAAAGTTGTGAGTAACTAGAATCACCTTGTCTCGATGTCTTTCGCTAAATGAGGTGACGTCCGACGGTCTGTGGTGATGAGGAAAATCTCCTATGTCTGGCATCCCCATTTCCAGCAAAATGACATCGGCTGTAGACGCCCGGTTTTCGATTTCATCACAAGGCCCTGAGTCTCCACAGTGCAGAAATCTGAATCCACTTTTATGTGTCAATTCATATCCATGGGGATCTGTTTCTGGAGTGTGGTGAACGGGAAATCTGATGAAATTCCAGCTTGTGTTCCCCAACGTCTGTTCTTCTTGTGTCACCCAAACGAATTGATTTCTTGCATAGTCCGCTAGGTCACCGGGAAAGCCAATATCGCATAGGTTCGTTAGGATGGATTCCCCCCCGGGCCTGAGATAGATCCTCAACATAGATTTGTTAGACCGATCTGAGATGTATTTTCTATCTAGAAAGAAGAATGGGATTCCGAATGTATGGTCTCCGTGCCAGTGTGTTATTAACAAATGGTTGATGTCCGATGCGTCAAGTCCGATTGACCTTAGTTGTGGCATTACGGTCGGAGGTGAATCAACTAGGATACTACGATCGATACACAAGCACGCGTTCAGTCTTCCCTTGGGAGCAAAAGCATTCCCTGTCCCCATAAAGTCGATGCGGGCCATGCTTCCCCGAGCCAGCCCAATCGCTTGACAACTTCGCTAGTTCCGACGGCCCCCCTCTAGCGATTTTGATAAGGGGCCGCCGACGCAGGGGTATCGCAGGACGGTATCGAGATGTCAGATTGGAGCGCAAAAAATCCCTACACATCTAATCTGACTGAGAACTTCGTCCTGAATGGGAAAGGCTCTGGAAAAGAAACCCGCCACATCGTCTTCGATTTGGGGTCCTCCGGCCTTGAATACAAGGCAGGAGATGCACTAGGGGTAATTCCAGTTTCACCTCCTGAATTAGTTGATGCCCTGTTGACAACAACTGGCTTCCATGGCTCTGAGATCGTAGAAACCCATATCGGTGAGATGGACCTGAAACAGGCCCTGACTTCGGCGTTTGAGATTCACAGGCTGTCAAAAAAATGGATCCGGAATCTCGGAGATCGCCTCGCAACCGAGGCTGAGATCGGAATAAGAATAGTTTCGAGGACCAGATCGTCAACAGATGATGGCAGACTTCTCTTCGAATGGAGTGGTTCTGGTATTGATGATGACCTGCCCAAGGATTACGAGGCAATCGGATCAGCTGCCGATCCATCGGTCGAGTTATGGAACGCCATGAACGATGACGAAGATGCATTGGAAGACTACATCTGGAGCAGAGACTACATCGATGCGATGGATGACTTTGGCCATGTCATCGCAACTCCACAACAACTAGTCGATGGCATGGACCGCCTGAAGCCGAGGCTCTACTCCATAGCAAGTAGCCCCGAACATGAGCCTGGAACTGTTCACCTGACCGTTGGAATCGTGAGATATAGTCATCATGAAAGAGATAGAACTGGGCTCGCGACAGGCTTCCTCGCCGATCGCTGTGGCGTTGGTGACTCCAACATTGGTATCTTCATGTCCCCCACAAGGTCATTTGTCTTGCCCGAGGACAAGTCAACGGACGTGATCATGGTTGGACCAGGAACTGGGATAGCACCCTTCCGAGCTTACCTGCAGCAAAGAGACATCGATGGAGCAACTGGTAGGAATTGGCTGTTCTTCGGCGATTGGACCGAAGAAGGCGAATACTACTACAAAGAGGAGATGGAGGACTGGAAGAATCGAGGAGTACTCACCAAACATGAATTGGCATGGTCCAGGGACGGCAAGGAGAAAGTATACGTTCAGCACCTCATGGAAAAGAATGGAGAGGAAATATGGAACTGGATAGACGGAGGAGCCTACTTCTATGTCTGTGGAGACAAGTCGAGGATGGCCAAAGACGTGCACAAGACACTCATTTCCATCTGTGCCAGCCATGGCGGGATGTCAGATGAAGAGGCCGTTGAATTCGTCGAGAATAGGATGATGAGGGCCGAGAAGCGCTACCTCAGAGATGTATATTGAGCATCTCGATATCAGATGAACTCAAACGTATGTCACCTCTCCCAACGGACTATGGGATTCTCAAGAGTCCTCATTGCGAACCGCGGTGAGATAGCCCTAAGGATTCTCAGATCGCTCCGGACCCAAGGAATCGAGGTCGCCATAATCCATGGAAGAGAGGACAGGACTAGCCTACCAGTGAGGCTGTCCGACCATGCAGTCCCAATCTACCGAGATGACCCATTGCAGAGCTACCTCGACATCGAGGCCGTTGTGGGGGCCGCAAAGAGCGTAGGCGCCGACGCAGTACACCCTGGCTATGGCTTCCTTGCTGAGAACCCAACGTTTGCCAGGAGATTGGAGGAGGAGGGAATCGTGTTCATAGGCCCCTCTGCGGAGGTGCTTGAATTGCTGGGAGACAAATTACAAGCTCGCTCCTCAATGGCCGCCGCAGGACTACCGGTTGCAGGGGGCTCCGATCATCCAATTGGGAATCAAGATGAGGCCAAGTCCATTGCCAAGGAGATTGGCTATCCAGTCATCATAAAAGCAGCAGCTGGCGGAGGTGGCATTGGAATGCAGGTTGTGGAAAGCGAGGGTGAATTGGAGTCTGCATTCCGTGTTTGCTCAAGTAGGGCAAAATCTGCATTCGGGGATGGAAGAGTCTTCATCGAGAAGTACATCCAAAACGCTCAACACATAGAGTTCCAGGTACTGGGGGATGGGACCAACGCAGTACATTTTGGCGAGAGGTTCTGCTCGATACAAAGGAGGCATCAGAAAATCCTGGAAGAGGGGCCCTGGCTGGATGAAGAAACTCGCAATACAATGGGGGCCAAGGTCGTAGATGGAGCCAAAGCAGTCGGTTACTCCGGTTTGGCTACTTTCGAATTCCTAAGAGATTCAAATGGAGAGTTCTACTTCTTGGAAGTCAATCCCCGAGTGCAGGTTGAACACACAGTTACAGAGGAACTGACCGGACATGACCTCGTCTCACTCGGGATCAAGGTGGCTTCAGGCGAAAAAATCTCACTATCCCAAGCGGACATAAGAATTAGGGGACATGCAATCCAGGCGAGGATAAATGCTGAGAACCCATTTGATTTCTCCCCCGCACCTGGCCGCCTCTGGGAATGCTTACTCCCCTCGGGGCCGGGAATTAGAGTAGACTCTCATGCATGCTCTGGTTATTCAATGCCGAGAAGTTTCGACTCACTGCTCGCCAAAGTGATATCTCATGGGGGCGATCGAAAAGAGGCCATTGCTCGGCTAGACGCTGCTCTAATGGAGACTGTATTGGATGGCGTGGAGACCCTTATCCCCCTCCATAGGAGTATCCTGAAGGAGCCTAACTTCCAGAACCGGAATGTTACTATTTCATATCTCGAGGATCACAAACTTGGGTGAGAAAATGGAAATGGTGATCGTAGGAAGCACAGGTTTCGATGATATAGAGACCCCCCTTGGAAAGGCGAGCGGGCTGCTAGGTGGTTCTGCTGTGTACTCCGGGCTCTCGGCAGCTTTCCATGCTAGGGACATCGGGCTACAAAGGCTCAGTGTGGGCATTGTCTCAATTGTCGGACCGGATTTCGATCTGGATTCAAGGAGGACCCTATCGGAATCTGGTCTTGATTTGACAGGCTTGCGAATATCCGACCTACCGACCTTTAGGTGGTCCGGGAAATATGAAGGGGGGATGGACCATGCAAAGACAATTTCGACCGAGCTAAACTCGCTTGCAGGGTTCGACCCGATATTTCCTCCGAACTGGGATAACCCTCAAATCGTATTTTGCACGAGTGCGAGTCCGATTTCTCAAAATTCAGTGTTGGACGCGAATCAAGGCGCTCTGGTGACTGCCTTGGATACCATTGATCTGTGGATTGAAAGCGACTTTACTGGACTCTCCGAGGCGCTGAGGAAGGTGGATATCGCGATACTGAATGAAGATGAGATCAACAGAATCGGGAAGGAATCGAATTACATGCTTTCTGCTGAGAAGATCATCAGTGGAGAGTCACTTAGTGGAGGAGAGATTATGGGACCAGGACCCGACTGCCTAGTGGTGAAACGTGGAAGCTCGGGTTGCGTTTGCATTCATCGTGATGGCGTGCTCATCCTGCCGGCCTACCCAACCACCAAGATAGTCGACCCTACGGGCTGTGGAGACGTTTTTGCCGGCGCCATGTTGGCCCAACTCGTCCCGCTGAAAGGCAGAATCGCCGATCTTGAATCGATGCGTAGAGCTCTGGTGCACGCTACAGTAACCGCTTCGTTCAACATTGAGACATTCGGGACTGACTCTATTTCAAGCTTGAAAAGGGGTAAGTACAGAGCAAGGCTGGACAAGTTTAGGAGAATGGTTGGAATCATCTGAGATATCTGACTCCGGGTATTCTAGACTCTCGACTACCATAGTCACTCGGCCTGAGTTCGCTGAACCTCGGAACTTCCATTGAAGTCTGCTCCCTGTTTTCACTGTGCCTGAGCCTCTTGTCGTTCATTATCCTGTTCAATGCAACACGCCCGGTATTCTGTGGAACCCAGCGATTGGGGGCCCTACCTAGCTCAACTTCTGACTGGTGTTCTTGATCGGCTCGTAACCTTAGCCTCTGTGTTGTAAAAAGCCTCGCGGTAGAAAGAGGGAGCCCCTCATGATCATGTCCTCCAGATTCTTCGGCCCTTGCCATCCTCCTTCTCTTCGATGGTGCAAGCACCCTCTCTACGAATGACCTGTTCCTGGATCCCCTGCTCAGCGTGCTGGAACTGCCTCTTGGATCGCGAGCACCAACCCTGTTCATGACCTGTCTTGCTCTTGCTTGCTTGACTATCCCCGGCCGGCACTCCTCTCGGACGGCCGCATCTGTGGGGCTAGGTAGAGCGGCCTCTGAGTTCCCATCGGCCCGATATGAATCATGAGCCCTCCTAATCATCATCGAGCTTGACTCCCGCACGGATTCATCGGTTGTTGACTCCACTCCCCAATTATTCATCACAGAGGGCTCAATCGATACAGCCCTCTCCACATTTTCATCGGCGGGGGTTGGATCATCAAACATGCTCCATGCCATACCGACATCCTCCTGATCGGAAAACCCGAAGCTGGCATCAAAGGGAAGATCATTCTCAACTTTGTCCTGATCGGGCATGGTTGGGAAGGTCGGATTGGCTAGCCCCAGCTCATTTAGCTTAGGAGTTTCGTATGCCATCGGCTGGTAGGGGAGATCGACGGCTGCCGGAAGACTCCTATCGGCCCTTATGTGGGGGCCACCCTCGGTAGTTGAAATTCTTCGATTAGCGATCATCCCCTCCTCTACTCTCATCCAGGACCTCTTTATCTCCATCCTTGCATCCTTTATCGAATGACCATGCATCACTCTGTTCAACATCTGATAGAGGTACAACAGATCGCTCTGAGAACCCGAGATGAGGTGCCTGGCACCGCTATTGTGATCGATGGCTAAAATTGGCAATCTGAATCCGAGGTAGATCCCAATGCAGAATAAGCCTGAGAAGCCTGCCAAGTAAGAAAATGGTTCCACTACCACTCTGATTGATGACAAAATCAATACAAGGCCGATGACGAACCAAGTCCTCGAGAATTTTTGTATGTCGGTCTGCCTCAAACTATCAATTGAACCAAGTTCTATCGCAGTACCCATGCCACGAGCATCCTCAAAACGCAGGCTTCGCTGATCTAGAACCCCTGTGAAGTGTCTAGAGAGCCCGACCAGAGAGAGCCCGTCGAACCATTCCGACTCACTCCCCTCTGCTCGAGCCTGCGGCCCGGCTGAGTACATCCCATTCTCCCATCATCCATGTTACGATTTATACTCTTAGGAAAAAACATGCAATATAACAAGTAATTGCACTATCTCCAGTCAAATCGAAACTATCCTCGAAACCGCCCCGAGGATCCTCATCTGACCTGCATCAAGTTGAACCAAAAGGGGGGGTTTGTCAAACGTAGTTCTCAGATTGATCGGACGATCCCATTCTACTACCATGGTGCCCCCCTCGATGGACTCAATCCTACCGACAAAAAACTGAAGATCAAAGGACATGTGTACTACATCTCCGGTTTTTGGTTGCTTCTTCTGAAAGATTGAGATTTCTAATTGAAGCCGACTTCTCTTTGCACGCGAGAGGATATCGGACCCGTCCTTTACGACTTGACTCCCCTTCTCGAGCGCATCATCTCCCATTCCCCTAAGGGCAATGCCGACCCTGTCGCCTGTCAAAGCCCTGTCAACATCATCATCCATCACTTGAAGGGATCTTACAATTCCAGTATGCCCTCCAGGAAAGATAGCAACACTATCGTGCTTCTTGAGTTCGCCAGATCGAACATACCCTATCCCAACCAAGCCTATCCCCTTCACCACGAAATGTTGGTCTATCGAAACCAGCGGCTCCCCACTCGAAGCTTGCAGCCTCACCTTGTCAAGTAGGTGCGATCTGTACTCGTTCATGTCTGGCGTCTCATAGTGGACCTTCCATGAACTCAATCCTGCTTGATCCTTGATCATGCCAACATCATCCGGATCAATCCAAGCCCCTTCTTTTGGATTGATTATCAAGTCGCCATCCTCTATTCCTGATGCTGAAAATGCGACCATGGCCTCCCCCAGTGCAGCATCCATGGAATTGACCTCGATTATGCCATAATCTGAGACATTAAGTGCAGACAACAGAGGTCGAATACGCTCTGGAAAGTTGAGAGGGCGAACCAACGAAAGGATCCTACGATCTGGTCCAGAACCCTCCTTGAAGACGAAGGACTCCACGTCCCTAGAGTCAGATAACTTGCCCAGTGATCGACATAGATCATGGCTTCCTAGGGCAGCGATATTCAAGACCGGCATAAATTAAACATCCTTTGGCGAATGTGCCTTGGGCTAGCTGTTGTTCACCCTCATGCCCTCTCTAGCCGATTTCGCCAGGGAGTACAATCTTTTGCCTTCGTCGTCGCTTGGATTGTATTGGGGAACGTTCGTTGGCTTCAATGACTCATCTACCGCCACCATGAAGAAAAAGCCAGAGCAGATTTCTTCTGGCGTCCAATTCTTTCGAGAAAGCCTACATGAGGTAACGTGTACCCCTATGGTTCTAGGGGAGGTCCATACGACCCGGGCTATGGTCCTTATCACGTCGCCTTGGTAGGCCGGTCTCCTAAACTTGAGTGCGTCGACCGAAATTGTGACCACGTCCTCGCTGCAGAACTTGCTGGCTGCCATGCCTGCTGCAGTGTCCATTATTGACATCAGTCGACCTCCGAAAAGTGTGTTTAGAGCATTTGTGTCCCCGGGGAACACCTCGTTCAATTGAATGACTGGAGCCAGCCTTTCCTGATCGTCCATGTTAATCCCCAATAGTCCCGATCACTTCAATCCACCCCGAACATACGCATCGAGCCACCGTTTCAACCGCTTGATTGATGTCAGTGAGCCATTTCTGGGGGCTGTGAGCGCATCGAGCCTGATCTGGACTCCCATCGACATTGAGGATCCAGATGGAGGCAAATACACACTTTGGCCCCATCTCCCCTGCGTCGTGTCCCCTGATGAAATGAGGCCACACTTCACTTTCGGCAGTATTGCATTATTGGCATCAACTGAGGACCTTTGGCGCTGGAAAGAGGAACTCAAGGAAGATGAGGCCAACCCAGGAGCACACGTCGCCGCCGCTTCAGCATCCGGAACAACCCTCGGTAGGTACCTCTCTGACCTCCATGGACTGGGATTAGAAAATGTGCAAATCCCAGACCCAGAGCCCATCCGTCTGCTAAATAATGAGGATAAGCGAAATCCACGGCTCTTCGCCTTGGAACCATCGAGTGACGATCTTGATTGGGCAGATTTGATGATTAGGCATGCCACCCAAGCCTCAAGTGCCTCAAACTTCCTCGCTCTTATCGGCACTAGCAGAAGGTGGAAAAAAATCAGGGCATCATCCATATCGAGGTTAGAGCACCATGAGGGCATCGATCCAATGATGGGTGCTGCAGCTGCATCAGCAGCGGCTTGGTGGTCGGAGGAGCAACGCTCATGGACGCAGGACCTAACCATGGAGAGAGACCGCCGGCTCGCCTCTCGCCTCAGGGGGGCACTTAGATCACTGAGAGAAACTGGGTCTGATGAGGGCATACTGGTCCCGATACATCAGGCCAGACTCAATGGATTCGCGGAGGCACTATCTATGTGGCCCGAGTGTGAGGAATGCGAGGAGGCGGTATTTTGAGTGAAGTAACAGAACGACTTGAGGTCGAGGTAGAAGACCAGAACTTTAGGTTCCAGTCCAAAGAGCGGCCTACACATGATGAGGCCTTGACCCTCACTGGGGCGAAGAGAGTCGGGGACCACGTAATCCTAGAGCGTAAGAGGCCTCATGCCACACTTGTGTTCGAGGAGTCGGGCACCATCCTCGTCCATGGCCTGGCTAGACCAGAGGTCGCGAAACTCGCTGTCCGAGAGACCCTCCTCCAACTCGGCCTCCCAGAGGAGGGGTTGACGATGGAGGCCGGCCCAGTACTCGCTCGATTCACCACTGGAAAGGCCATCATTTCGAGTGTGGCGACAAGCAGGCTCACGGAGGCAACGCTGAATGAAGAGGTGGGGGCCGTGGAAATAGCCGCTACTAGGTTTGGGGGCGTCATCCTGATCTTCCCAAGCGGCAAGGGACTCGCGCTGGGCATGAGGTCAAGGAGGATAGCTGAGCTCGCAATCGAAACTTACCTCGAGATCCTAGAGCAAGAGGGAGCACTTGCGTGAGGGCCATGATGCGTGGATGGAAGTGGGATGGGCCGATTCTAGACCACCACATGCACCTTGATTCGAGGGGGATGGGAGTCGATGCAGCCAGGCTATTCGAGTCTGCAGGCGGAACTTCCATCCTACTCGTCCACAAGCCAAATTTCAATTCGCTCCCCAAAAACAAGGAACACATCAGGAGGGAGTATTCGAAGACGTTGGAAATGGCAGAGGCTGTGAGGAAGAATACCGATCTCAAAGTTGGGGTTATCCTCGGCCCACATCCTGTCTCTTGGGACCGTCAAACCGATGAGATTGGGATAGAGAGGTCAACTGAGCTGCACCTCGAGGCAGTATCCGCAGCCCTTGATCTCATCGTGGAGGGGGAGGCCATTGGAATCGGGGAAGTTGGAAGGCCCCACTACCCAGTGTCAGAGGATAGGTGGGCAGCAGCCAATGAACTGCTGACCCAGGTCCTAAAGATGGCCAAAGAGGATGGATCGCCGGTCCAGCTGCACGTTGAGGAGAACTCTTCTGAGACATACACAGCGATCGATGAGATTAGGGGTAGGGCTGGACTACCCAGAGAGAAGACCGTCAGGCACTACGCGACGGCTAATCTATCTCATGAGTTCAGACAAGGAATTCCATGCACCGTTAACATGGGAAAGGGGGCCGTACAGGGCATCCTGGAAACCTGGAAGGGGGGTGAGGCCCCTTGGGGCATGGAGTCGGACTACTTGGATGACCCATCGCGACCTGGAGCGGTGCTGGGCCCCAAAACCATCCCAAGGAGGACCGCCGAACTCTGTACCGAATGGAGGGGGGCGGGAAAGAGGGAAGCCGATTTGGACGAACTCCTGTACAAGGTCAATGTCGACTGGGTAGAGATGACCTACGGTTGGGACCCATCATGAAAGAGCCTCCAGAGACTGATCCTGGGCATGAACGCAAGAATCCCTCCGACTGAGAAGAGAATCAGGAAAGACAATCCTACGAACCAATCGGGTCTACTGACGCCCATGTCCATGGCCTCCAGGGCTAGAAGGAATAGTGGCGCATTGACAGGTAGGAAGATTACCAACATCGCAAAGCCAATTCTCCGTCTCCAGTACATCTGTCCCGTACTGGCCAGAACCAATCGGTGCATAACGAAGACGGATCCCTCCGACCGAATCGATTTAGTGTCAAAGCAGTCTCGGGCTGACCACAGCGCCTGTAGTGAAGTCTGGTTATCACCTGAGGTTTCCAACCTCATATCCTGGGTTCGAATCCCGGCGGGCGCACCAGATGGTTCAGTACTGAAGACTACATACCCCAAGTGTGACGGAGGCAGCATGGCTGCCAATGCCAAAGGGAATGAAGCCCCCGCGCAAGACCCACGAAAGGGAATTAGCAGGGACAGCTCGGACCTAAAGGACGAGAACCAAGTCGTGGGAAGGAAGATCTGGCGCATCTTCCCATACGTTATGAGGTACAAGAAACTGGCTTTTGGGGGGGTGATCGCGAATGCTGGGGCCAGGGCATCTGATTTGCTCCCATTTCTAACGATCGGCTGGGCAGCTGATTTCTACGCAACTCAGACATTCAACCCTGCTTGGTTGGAGACCTACATTGGCAACTCCCCTTACCTCGGATTCGGAGTTATCATCTTCATGTGCTTCCTTCTTCTTGCCGTCTTCCAAGGCACCAGTAACTACCTTTGGCAGGCAACCTCGTACAATGCGCAACACGATATCAGGATGGATGCGGCTAGGTCCCTCATCGACATGGAGGCCTCCTACTTCGAGGATAGACAGACTGGGAACCTGATGTCAGTACTATCTGCGGACATTTCCCTACTGGAGGACGTGATCTCAGACTCAAGCACCAGCATCGTAAGAATACTCATCACTTTCACCATGGCTGCGATCATACTTTCGCTGATGTCCGTCAAGTTGACCCTCATGCTCTTCAGCCCACTGATTCTGATCATACCCATGGTCATTTGGTTCGCTACCAGGGTTCAGAGGCGGTACAGAAAACAGCGCGAGAGCACAGGCAGCATCATCTCGATACTAGAGAACGTGCTTGGCGGGATCACGGTTATGCAGGCGTACAACGCACAGGATTTCGAGAAACTCCGGGTGGATAGCGAGTCCGAGAGATACCGGGATCAAGCCATATCTGCCTCATTGATCAGGAATCGATTCATACCCGGGATCTACATAGTCGCGGGTTTGGCTTTCGGACTCATCGTCACCGCCGGAGGATGGGTCCTCGAATCAGGAGAAATCACGATTGGGGAGTATGTCACGTTCTTGCTGATCAGCACACGAATGACATTCCCACTATTCATACTGGGCGCACTGTTGAATCAGATCCAGAGAGGCGAGGCCGCGGCGAAGAGGGTATTCGCAATCGTGGATCTAGAACCGTCAATAGTCGACAAAGATGACGCCGTGCCATTAGAGTCAGCCATTGAATCCCTGGCCTTTGAAAACGTCACGTTCCAGTATCCCTCGTCTGAGGGGAATGTGCTGAATGGCATCTCATTCAAGGTGACACCAGGGGAGTTCGTTGGCATAATGGGCCACACGGGCGCTGGCAAGAGCACAATTCTAAAGTTGATCGAGAGGTTCTACGAGCCTCAGTCGGGAAGAATACTGATCAACGGCATCGACATAAATGAACTAAAAATCGACTCAATCCGAAGCCGTATTGGTTTTGTGTCCCAAGACCCCTTCCTATTCTTTGGGACCATAAGGGACAATATCGCCTACGCGAGAGACGCCACGGATGAGGAGATAGACACCGCACTGACTGAAGCTGGTGCAAAAGAATTCGTGAAAAACCTCCCAGACGGAATAGACACGGAAGTTGGCGACAGGGGAGTAAAGCTTTCTGGGGGGCAGAAGGCGAGGATCAGCCTCGCAAGGGCCCTGCTGACCAAACCTGACCTCCTCGTACTCGATGAGGCAAGTGCAGCCTTGGACGCAGAAACCGAACAGAGGATACAGAACTCGCTGTTCTCTTCAGTTGACTCCAACAGAATGACCGTCGCAGTTGCCCACAGGCTCGCTACCATCCGCAATGCCAACGAGATAATAGCGATGGTGGATGGCGTCATCGTCGAGAGGGGACTCCACGAAGAACTGGTCCAAGCCGATAACGTATATGCCTCGCAGTGGAGAATCCAAACTGGCGAACTGGAGTCAGAGGCAGCATAGGCATGACTTCGATCGAATGGGTGGACGTCCCCCCGGGATCCGTGGAGATGGGGTCAAACAACCGGTCCGTACTTTTCGGCAACATCGGGCCACGACACGAGGTCAGGATCAGAAATCCCTACAAGATCAGCAAGCTTCCGGTGGAATCAACCATTGCCACTAAAATTGTGGAAGCGGGAGATGCACAGATAGCCTCAGAATCCGAATGGGAGCGTGCATTCTCGATAGGTGCAATTTTTGGGGAGGTTGGGACCGTCGAGGCCCTAGCGGATTCTGCAACCAGCTACTGGGGGAAAAAGTGCGATGGAAGACCATTCATTCAGCCGAGTTCCAGTAATGGGTCAAGGGTCAGGATTTGGAGGAAAGGCCAACCCATCGCATCGACTAGAAGCATTGACGTGATCGAGCTACTGCCTAGAAGGCTCGTGAAGAGGTCGGTCGAGTTCGATGAGGGAGCTATCCCACTCCCAGTCAGGAGAGATAGTCGGAAGATAGTCATCGAGGAAATCGTGATCTGTACCCTGTTTGGAATAGTCCCATCCTTCGCGTGGGCGTTGTTCAATGCCTCGCCCGGCTACATCGCGGAGGGATGGCTGAACCTCATTCTGGGGGGTGTGTTCCTTGGCCTTAGCACAGGTATCTTCTGGCGTCCAAGGACCCCGACATTCAAAGAAGTGGGCGGGAACTGGAAAATCGGCTAGAATTCCTAGTCATTTGTGACACGGGGGGCCAAAAGGAACGTCCACTTTGCACCACCGCCATTGCTGACCCAATCAACCTTCAGAGGATATGAGGCCTTGAATTGAATTTCCAGGGTTTCAGTCGCCCCAGGGTTTATCTTTCTAGCCAGCTCATTCGGAAACCTGATCGAGTAGGTCGAAGTTGAGGGTTGCTTCACGGACAACTCGCCAAGCTCGCCTGCTTCGAATTTAGTCTCGACAGACTCTCCGGTCGGCTCCCCGGAGCGAACTGCGAAGTGACTGGCATCCACAGATAGATCCACTAGGTCGCCACCGAGTTTGGCAGCCTTGAAAGAACGTGCAAATTTTTCTGTTGAGATAACAACCTTCATCCCCTCGAAATCTAGGCTTGGCAGCTTAACCTCCTCAATCATTGAGACGTCCAATCCTCTGATTGTGCGCCGGACCTCACTAACGTGCACAACCATGGAACTGGTACCTTGGTCATAGTCCAACTCAATCAGGTCATTTGGGCCGGCCAGAGAGAGAACCTCTCCAAGCTTCCTGAGATCAATGCCCACATCCATGGGCTCTACTTCGTAGGTCTCGAAGCACTCGTCAGCCACCATCATCTCCAGCATGGCAACGTGACTGACATCAACCGAAGTACAGGCCAGACCTTTCTCACCCCAGCGAAATTTTGCTTCTTCATTGTCTAATATTGAGAGTAAGTCAACGATCTCTCTCATCACTTGCTGCTTTGCAGTCACCCTCAGCATCGTATCACTTTCGCTTAGTTTCAACCCCGGAGGTTATTCATCATTCGGTGAAGTTAGGCAGCTCACTGGTATTCTCTGAATCGGTGGCCACAGGCCTCACAAGTGCATATCTTCGTCTCGGGCTCATCGCTCGACCTGGTTTGCTGCAATTCGACGAAAATCCTATCCTCATCACATTTGGGGCATCGGTAGTCCCCGACCCTCAATGTGCCCCTTGCTACGTCTGGCGCTTGGACCTCGGTTAGGTGTTTCAAGTCAGTTGACTTTGTTGATGATTTCGTGTTGACAATGTCGATCTCTTTGCCATCTGATCCAAGAACGGTGGCGCTGGAGCCGTCCTTTCCGCCGACGGGCCCCTCATATCCACACTTGTAGTTCGTGCATCTTATGTTCCCACTCGGATCGACAAAACCCAGTGTACCGCATTCTGGACAGAACATCACATCACCATAAACAGGCTCGGTCAACGACATGAGGTTTTCAATGCTCGCATTGCCCCCAACTTCGATATTGTCGATTTCCAATATCACCGGAGGTTGGCATTACCCATACCGTTGAAGTCAGGCCCCACTCTGGCAACCACATGCGCGTCGTCTATGACTGGAGGTTGTCCAGAGTAATCGGCCCCGACTTGAATGTCATAGACGAGCTACTTTGGACTTCCACAAGGTCCAGCAGGGCCGTCGCTGACCGGTTGGAGGGTCTCCAGAGAGGTCGGATGAGTCCAGAGGCCAGGATCCTAACCGCCAGGTTCCCCGAGGCCATCCCAGATTCCATGGGTCACCTTGACGATTCGGACTGGCCTGCCCTAACCGGGGAGGAGCAACAACTGCTCGAGTCCGCGGCTGCGATACTGGCTAGAAGGGGAGTCGCGGACGCTGCAGGAAATATTGACCGAAGGTTGGACATGTTAGTGTCCTCACAATCAGAATTGCGCTCAGCTTGGACCACAGTTGAGGCTAGATGCATCGAGTGGGCGGGGCTCCTCCTCCCCACATTAGATCTTGACAAGGAGAGAGAAAGGATCCCTGTCGCAATCGCTGAGTCACATGACCTCGCCGGAACGGCAGATCTTTTGGGAACTGACAGCCCACCCCATGCTCCCTCCGGACCAGAATGGAGGGCTATCCAAGAGACTGCGAGGAGGTGCATAGACATCTCCAACAGCCTAAAATCCAGCGAAGAGGCCATCCGGAGCGTAGCCAGAGAATACCTCCCCAGCCTATCTAGGCTCGTTGGCCCGCTGGGAGCTGCGAAACTTTGCGTGATGGCAGGAGGGAGAGAGAGACTTGCTAGAATGCCCTCAGGTTCGATACAGGTACTAGGGGCACACGCAGCAATGGCAGCACACCGGCGAGGCGCACCCCCTCCTAAACACGGATCGGTGATTTTCTCGATGCCGCAAGTCAGTAAATCCCCTCGTTGGGTAAGGGGCAAAATTGCAAGATTCCTAGCAGGAAAGGCAAGTATTGCATCAAGGCTGGACCACTTCGATGGAGACCCGTGGTCCGAGTCCGATATCGAGGAAATCCATAGGCATTCGGAGAGCATTAAACAGAAATTCCCCACACCTCCAAAAAGGAAATAGGGTGTTGTGAATGGCACGATATGTCTCGTTAGGTTGGGGAATAAGAAAGGAGAGAGGCGGTCTATGGACTCGAAATGCCGTCAGAGGAACATCTGTCAGAGGTGAGCGTCGGAAAAGGGACGGCAGGGTCGAGTGGAGGAAATGGGATAGCCATCGATCAAAAGTCGCCGCCATGCTAATGAGGACGAAGTCAGACCCCTCAACACTGATTCCAGAACCTGGGTCCCTGTGTGTCTATCTCGGAGCCTCAAGCGGATCTACAGTCAGTCATTTACACGATCATATCTGCGGCGCAGGCAACCATCATGATGGTAAGATCATCGCAGTCGACATCTCATCAAGGATGATGCGAGATCTAGTCATTATGTGCGAGACGAGGCCCGGCATCATACCTGTACTCGCTGATGCCAGGCACCCCCTCTCCGTAGCGCAATACCTCCAAAGGAAGTCAGATTGGCTATTTCAGGATCTCAGCATGCCTGACCAAGCGAAGTCGTTTATCGAATCAACATCCAAGCTGCTAACGGAGGGAGGTCTTGGCATCATCTCAATAAAAGCAGCAAGTGAGAGATGGGCACCAGGGGGAGACGAACAACACTTCGATGAATCTGAGTCCTTGATCAACTCAGCAAGCCATCTGCAGATTATTGAGAGGATCGATCTTCGGGGATTGGAGGACCAGCACATCGCCATAGTTACTCGGAAAGTGTAACCCACACAATCATCAAACTGTTCCACCACCGGAACTCATGCCAGAGTTGCCGGAAGTAGAGACAGTCCGTAGGGGGCTTGAGGACTCATTGGTCGGGCAGAGGATTTCGAGGGTAATCGCCAGGAGGAAGGACCTGAGGTTCCCAATACCGAACGACATCGGCACCCTGACTAAGAATAAAATGGTGATCTCAGTAGACAGGAAAGCCAAATTTCTGATGATCAAACTAATTGATGACACGGTCATTCTGAGCCATTTGGGGATGTCTGGCAGATGGACAATAATTTCCGAGGACTTTGAATCCACGCCCGGAAGATTTGCTCACGGAGGGGTAATCGGAACAGGTGATGGCCCACATGACTGGGTCATTATCCAGCTTGAGAATGGAACCGAGGCCGTCTATTCTGACCCTCGCAGATTTGGATTCATTGACGTAATTGAATCAGGGGGCTTAACTGCTCATCCGATGCTGAAAAAGCTCGGACCGGATCCGTTGCCAGATAGCCTGACTCCTGACATGCTCAACGAATCCCTGATCGGCAGAACAGCCCCATTGAAGACCTCCCTTCTGAACCAAGAGATCGTTGCGGGCCTCGGCAACATCTACGTTTGTGAGGCACTAAGTAGGTCTAGGCTCTCCCCCAGGAGACGCTCGGGCAGCATCGCCTCGGAGCGAGGTCCCACGGCCAGGCTTCACAGGCTAGTGAGTGCCATACATGATGTCATTTCAGAGGCAATCGACGCCGGTGGCTCTACCTTGAGCGACTATCGGGGCGTCCAAGGCGACCATGCGCTGGGTTACTTTCCCCTATCGTTCCAAGTGTATGGCAGGGAGGGGGAGCCCTGCCTCAATGAGGCTTGCAAAGGCACGGTGGTGCGGTATGTCCAATCGGGTAGATCGACCTACTCCTGCCCAACCTGTCAACGATGACTACCTGAGCATCAAACTGGCCTTGACTATCATCAGTTGGAGTCGGATTGGCAAGATTCGGGCAAACACAGGGATGAACCAATTGACTACGCCAGGAATCACTTCCCTTCGCCCCCTCATCATGGCCCGAACCGCTTTCTTCGCTACGCTACTCGCGGGTAGCGAACTCCAGATTTCTACCCCTGTCAGCCTCATCCCAGAGGTCGATTGGAAACCAGTTTCCACGTATCCGGGGCAGAGTGCCGTGACGGTGACCCCACTCCCCCTCAGCTCCGCACTCATCGCCCTTGACAATGAGAGCACGTATGCCTTGCTAGCGCAGTAGACAGCTAACCCCGGACCGGGTTGGAAGGCAGCGATCGATGCCACGTTCAGGATCCTCCCCTCTCCACTGGCCTTCATTTTTGCAGCATAATGATGCCCGAGCCTCGTGAGGGCCCGGACATTCACGTCGACGATCCCCAACACTCCATCTGGGTCCTGATCAACCAACCTACCATACAGCCCGTATCCAGCATTGTTGACCAAGAGGTCAACATCTCCAGCTCCACCAATCAATGAATCAACTCCGGATTCGGTGGATAGGTCGGCTACAATCACCTCAACCTCCACGATATCGCCGAGCTCCTGTTCGAGATCCCGAAGGGCCTCTACCTGCCTCCCTGTGACGACTAGCCGATCCACCATGGGAGCTAGGACCCTTGAGATCTCTAAGCCGATTCCACTCGATGCTCCAGTAACAAGCGCAGATGGCATTTGCATCACCTAATTCCGGAGCCCTACATGTTTCTCCTGAACTGTCCACCAGTCTCGAAGAGGGCCTCAGTGACCTGACCAACCGTGCAATGCTCGACTATTTCCATCATGACTTCGAATAGGTTCCCCCCCTCTCTGGCCGTCTCCTTGAGACGCTCAAGTCCCAATTCGGCCTTCTTGGAGTGCATCTTTTTGAATTCCGAATTCCTGGCTATGACCATTTCCTTCTCTTCGTTGTCTGAACGTGTCACATCTAGATTGAATGCATCTGCCTCGTCTGCTGAGAGACTCATTGAATCTGGGTCTTGGAACGTGTTGACTCCTACGATCGGAATGTCCCCAGTATGTTTCCTGTGCTCATAGAACATGGACTCGTCCTGTATTCGATTCCTTTGGTAATTTACCTCAAGGGATCCCAGCACGCCTCCACGCCGGTTCATCTCCTCGAAAATATTCAGGATCTCCTTCTCGACGTTTTCTGTGAGCCAAGTGGTGATGTGCGAGCCCTGAAGCGGATTCTCATTCTGCAAAAGCCCGTATTCCCTCGATAGAATCAGTTGGATTGCAACTGCGTCCCTGACGGTTTCCTGTGTGGGGGTGCCAAATGCCTCATCCCGGCTGTTCGTGTGAAGGGAGTTTGCATTATCGGCCAGTGCGTACAATGCCTGTAGGGTGGTCCTGTAGTCATTCCATGTGTACTCCTGAGCATGGAGGGACCTCCCAGATGATTGGATGTGGTACTTGAGCTTCTGGCCCCTCTCGCCAACATTGTACATCTCTCGCATGGCTATGGACCATATCCGCCTTGCAACCCTGCCGATCACGGCATACTCTGGATCCATTCCGTTGGAGAAGAACCATGAAAAATTCCGTAGGAATTTATCCGGGTCAAGCCCCCTGGCCCTGAATAGCTCAACGTAGGTCAGGCCATTGGCCAGCGTGAGGGCGGCCTGTGTGACTGGGTTGGCCCCAGCCTCCGCGATATGGTATCCTGAAATGCTGACAAAGTAGTGATTCTTGATGGAGTTGTTGACGTAGAACTCAGCGACATCACCCATCATTCTCAATGAGGTGTCAAGGTTGAACACGAGCGTGTTCTGTCCCATCGCCTCCTTGAGCTGGTCCGCCTGCACGGTTCCCCTGACATTTGAGAGGGTGAAAGATTTGATCTCCTCCCTCTCAATTGGATCAGGCTCCCTCCCCTTCTGTTCCTTGAAAATTCTGACTTGTTGCCTCTGGGCGACTTGGAAAAAGGCAGCTAAGTGCCACCAGTAGTTCCCGTTGATGGTCATGGAGACACTTGTGTTGGGGGCACAGAGGTCGAACCCCTCGAACAACCTATCCATCTCGTCGACGGTGCTTATCGAAACTCCTGATTCGCAGACCTTACCGAAAATGTCCAGTTGCGTGGCCGGGTCGTGGCCGTACAGGCTTGGGGAGTCAAAGGCTACAGAGAGCCTGTTGAAGGGTTGGTCATTGGCCAGGAAGTGGTATCTTTCGTTCGTTCTTTCTGCAGATCCCTCCCCAGCGAACATCCTGACAGGGAGTTCGTCCTCGCGCTTGAAAGGAAAGACCCCGGCTGTGTAAGGGAAGGCACCTGGCAGGTTTTCTGATCGTATCCATCTGAGGCGGTCCCCCCAGTCAGACATCTCAGGGAGCGCCACCCTCGGGAGATCCAGGCCAGACAGCGTCTTCCTCGTCGTGTTGACCTCGATCTTCTTCCCCCTTACACGGTAATCTGTCTTGCCCGACGCGTAGTCCTCAGCCATCTTGTCTAGATTCACGAGGCCCTCAATGACCTCATCTCCCAACTGGCCCCTGAGTTTGCCAGCCTCTTCGAGCAGGTCCAGACATGCCTGTTCCTTGCCCGAGTCCCTCATTTTCGACGCGGAGTTCTCCAAGTCCTGTATGGTACTTGCAAGGGCTGCCTGAGACTCAGTATCTCTGTGATAGCCTTTGATGCAGTTGGATACCTCCAGTAGGTAACCATGGCGCGATGGTGGCAATGGTTGGGATCTCTCAGGTAGCCCGTTTTCGGACATTTTAGCCTCCAGAGCCTTGTATTTGGTCTTGAATCTCTGGTTAATCAGATTGGACACATCCCCCCAGAGCCGATCCACTCCGGCATCCGCAAATCGACTGGCAACCGTCGGGACTACAGGTAGGTCCGAATCATCGTGATCCCACAATTCCCGGTTCCTCCTAACTTGTTTCCTTATCTCTGTGAGGGCGTCTTCCGCCCCTGGCCGATCGAACTTGTTCAAGACCACGATGTCAGCGAAGTCCAGTGCCGCGAGCTTCTCGAGTTGGCTTGGAGCCCCGTACTCCCGGGTGGTCACGTAGAGGGAGACATCTGCGATCTCGGTGATGGCATCATCGCCTTGGCCAATTCCGCTCGTCTCTACGACCAGTAGGTCAAAGCCCACTGATTTGCATACCACGATAGATCTCTCGATTGCGTTCGAGAGCTCCCTGCCGCTGTCCCTACTTGCAAATGACCTCATGAAGATCCCCTTCTTTCTGAGGGAGTTCATCCTGATCCTATCTCCGAGCAAGGCCCCTCCAGTCCTCTTCCTTGTGGGGTCCGTGGCCAGTAGGGCTATCCTCGTCTCTGGATTGTCCCTCAGAATTCTCAGGACCAACTCATCGGTGAGGCTTGACTTGCCCGCCCCTCCGGTCCCAGTTAGCCCAATCACGGGGCAGGTCGCATCGGCGACGAAATCTGAGAGGGGGAGGTTCGAATCGAAGTTCTCCGCGTAGGTTAGGAGCTTGGACACCCCTGCATGGTCCTCGCATCTCACCCCATCCAGGTCCGCGAACCTAGACTCCGAGTTCAGATCCAGGTCCCGAACGAGGTCGATTGCGTCCTGAACCATTCCAGTCAGACCAAGATCGCGGCCATCATCCGGTGAGTAGATTCGGGCGATCCCCGAGTCTCGGAGGTGCCTGATCTCAGACGGTAGGATCGTGCCACCACCTCCTCCGACGAGGACGACATGGCCGAAGCCAGCGGCGTCGAGTATGTTCTTGGTGTGCGTGAACATTTCCACCGCGCCACCCTGATAGGAGGTGATTGCAACAAGGTGAGCATCCTCTTGTATCGCAGCCCTAGCAACGTCCTCGGCGCTCCTGTCGTGCCCTAGGTGTATCACTTCACAGCCCATTGATTGGAATATCCTCCTGAATATCCCTATTGCAGCATCGTGACCATCGAATATGGCAGCAGCTGTGATTACCCTGATCGGCCCTATCCGAGGGTTGCCCCCCATGGTCGAATCGGTAGAATTTGCATTCGCCACGACTACCCGGCGAAGGTCCCAGCAATGACCTCATCGGATGTTTGTCTGTTATTTCCCTCATAGTGCGCCTGTGATCAAGAGCCCGGCAAAGACGAACATGATTGCGCCCATCGCACCGTCGATGATGTGTGCTTTCCTCCTGAGTGCGTTGACCTTGTCTCCCTTGGTAAGGAACATGGCGACTGAGACGTACCAGGTCCCATCGATCACCATACCCAACAACCCCATGCCCAGCAGGGTAGTCAGCACCACGTCCGCCTCAATGAAGGGGGAATAGAGGGCGAGCATCCAGGCCAGTATCTTCGGATTGAAGATCGCGATGAAGAAGCCCTGGAAGAAGCCAGCGACCCCGCTCGACTCGATGTCGATTGGCCCATCCTCGTCTCGGGGCCCCTCAATCGCGTGGTTGAGAAATTTGATCCCCAACCAAACCAAAATCAACGTCCCGCCCCACTTCAGCACTAGTTCGGTACCAGGATGAACCGAAAGGGCTGTTGCAAGGCCAAGAGCAGCTGTGAAAGCGTATATTCCGAACCCGATCCCATGTCCAACCCCGGTGGCCACCCCTTGCCTACGTCCACCGGAGATGGTATTCCTGAGTACCACAGCTAATGAGGGCCCTGGGCTCATTGCACCCAGGGTGAAAACCATGGCCAAGGCTAGCCAAGCCTCTGGATTCAATCAAACCACACTCTCGCTCAAGAGTACATTCTCTCTATTTCCTCGGCCCAGTTTTCACGAATCTGCTTCCTTCGTATCTTCAGGGTCGGTGTCAGCTCACCGTAGTCGACAGAGAAGTCTCTTGGGAGGATGGTGAACTTTCGAACTTGCTCTGGTGGAGCGAACTGATTGTTCAACTCTTTGACCTTGGAGTCAATGAGGTCATTCAGATTCTCCACCTCCTGCTCGACGCTGGAGCCCTTCGCTTCTAGCTCAGCGATCTGCTCGGCTGGGTCCTTCGGGACCTTCTGAGCATCCACGCCATGGTGGTCCCGTAGAACTGCCCCTATGTCCAGGGTGAGCAAAGCGGAGCAGAACTTCCTCTGGTCCCCGACCAAGAAGCACTGTGATACCTCTGGTATCGATTTCATTGTCTCCTCGATAACGAGTGGGGCTATGTTCTTGCCTCCCGAGTTGACGTAGATCTCCTTCTTCCTTCCAGTGATGTAAACGAAGCCTTCTTCATCGATTCTTCCAATGTCCCCCGACATGAGCCACCCATCGTCGGTCATCGTCTCTGCCGTTGCCTCTTCATTCTGGAAGTAACCCTTCATTATGTGACGGCCCCTGAAGAGAATCTCACCATCATCCGCTAGCTTCAACTCGGTGCCACCGAAGGCCTTTCCGACACTGCCGATCTTGTTGGCCTTGCCGTGCCCGAGGGTCGCACCAGCCGTCGTTTCAGTCATGCCGTACCCCTCGTACACAGGGATTCCGAACTTGTGGAAAAACCTGAGAATGTCTGGGTTGATGGGGGCTGCGCCGGTTACAGCGAACCTGACGTTGCTCATCCCGACGGCCTCCCTCGCCTTCCCCTTCAGAACCCCGCCAATCAGCGGCAGGCCACTGAGGGTCTTCAGGAGCCCCGATCCGAACTTGGAAAATAGGCTGGAGTAGATCTTCTCGTAAATCCTTGGGACGCCGATGAAGAGGTGTGGCTGGACCTTCTTTGCGTAGTCCACCACATGCAGGGCATTGTCAACCACATGCATGTGAATCGCGGACCTGCACCATAGATGGTTGTCCACCAGTTGACCGAATACGTGGGCCAATGGGAGCCAGGAGACGTAGTTCTCACCCTGGTTGAGGGTGATTATCCTGTCGACCTCGGACAGCTCGGCATCCCAGTTGTCATGAGTCAGCATCACGCCCTTTGGATTACCTGTGGTCCCTGAGGTGTAGATGAGGGCTGCAAGGTCATCCGGCTCAATCCCGTCTATCCTTGAATGAACCGAGGAATCCTCAACATCCTTCCCCATCTCGAGGAAGTCGCTCCAGGATACGGCCTTCTCATGGTCAATCGGCTCCACTCCGTCCAGGACCACGACTAGCTCCACATCCGGGAGGTTCCCCAGGATCTTTGCGAACCTTCGACTCGGTGTCTTCTCGGGGTCCCCCCCAGACTGAGGGTTGTCACCGATAATGACGACCTTTGACCCAGAATCTCCGATGACCCACTCGACCTCCTCGGGTGAGCATGTGTGGTAAACTCCAACCCCGACACCATTGGTCATCTGTGTGGCCCCGTAGCATGAGTACCACTCCGGGCGATTGTAAGCGTAGATGCTCATGCGGTCCCCCTTCTCGAAGCCCATAGAAACGAGTGATTTCGATACTGCAACGACCTCGTCTGAGAATTGCTTCCACGTTTTCGTGTCCCATTCCCAGGTTCCATCAGCGGCCTTACCAGCCTTGGTAGAGAGGGCTGGTTCGTCGGCGTACAGTTCGGCGTTCCTGAGCAAGTTCCGGGGCGTCAGTGTGATGGTCATCACCCGGTGTAGTACGCCACACCGTATAACGATATTCCGAGGTCAACCAGGCAGAACAGACTGGAAATTGACCCTCCAATCCGCTCCGCCGTTACGATTTGCAAGGGGGGATGCGGGGGATGGATGCCAACAGGAAGTGACTGTCACCCGATCTCCTAGAAAGGTCGAAATGGCTCTCTTTTCAGCATATTTACCGACTCCGATGACGACCCTTGCTCCCATGATTCCCACGACTTCCCTCAGGTACTCGTCGCACCTCTTCAGCATGGACCTCACCAGGGGGCCGCCTATCTTGTCTGGTGTTATGTTGACCCCTCTCTCCCCCGAGAGCAACATAAGTGGACAGTGGTTAACAAGGAAAACCCTCGAGAATATATCTTCGATTTCCCCGTAGTGATCACTCAAGGCCCCCCATAGCCTCGTACCACTCACCTCTTCTTTGGGCCAATCCAAGCCTATCACGGGGCGCTTGGGATGCACTGTCTTCGGTTGTAGCACTGGGATCCCCCTTATCTTCAATAGGTCTCGGACCACGCTCGTCGCGGCAAATGGAATTCCCATCTGGCCCATTCCATGGGGGCCGGGGTTCATACCAAGTAAGACAGCCTTAGCCCCCCCATCTACTGCCTTCTCCAAGTAGGCCCTGTGAATATCCCACGCATAGAACAGGGGATTGTAAACACAGTCAACGATCCCCTCTGACACCAGATGGTCTGCGAAAATGTCCATATCATCCCTCAGTCTAGCGGACGCTCCAACCATCTTTTCTACAGACATTCTCTCACCTACAGCCTCACGTCGGCGATGCTAGCACTCGAGATACTTGCCAATAGGTCAGGTGGAATCGGGAAAACAGTCTCCGACGAGCCAGCTGCTCCCCATACCACCTCGAATCCAAATAGGTCCCGATCCATGAGTATCTCTGGCCTTCTCTTGTGTCCGAAGGGGGGAACTCCGCCCGGTGCGAACCCGGTTTCTCTCAGGACGTATTCTGGTGTGGCGACCTTGGGTTTGTAGCCCAGTATGGCCCTCAACTTCTTCTTCCTGTCCACCTTGTTGGCGCCACTTGCTATCACTACGATCGCACATGACTGTCCTTCGAACACGATGGACTTGGCTATCTGGGCCACATCACATCCTATCTGGGCCGCTGCGTCTTCGCTGGTGACCGTGCCTTGCGAGTACCTTCTGGGGCTTGGCTCGAAGCCAAGCTTCTGACATTCAATCAGCCACTGGTCGTGCTGGTCCATGAATGCTGATATCAAGCGTAGGCGTATGAGTATTCGGGGGGCTAATTGATGATCCCTTGTCTCTCCCATGGGATGTGAACTGGCCCATCGGACCGTATGGAACCTCCATGGGCCTGCTGTTGGCACTGACAGTGCCACTGCATCTGTACTGGACCCGGAAGGATCCAATGTTCAGGGTGGCCCCAAGTGAACTGATCCACGAAATAAGGGCGAAAGGATACTATTGGCACATATCTTTGTACCTGGCGATGTTCATATTCAAGGCATTCACAGACCACCATAATGAGCCCCTAAAGGCATTGGTAGGCGGATTCACGCACGTCGTGCACAGCCTTGAGGGGGACCTAGTCTTCGAACTGCAAGACACATTCAGGAATGACCTGCTATCAGAGGCTCTCTCGCTCCACTACCTCTTTGCATACCTATTCATCATCTGGTACCCGCCAATACACTACATACTGTCCAAGGACCACGATCTAGCCGACCTAGCTGCGATGAATTACTTCGTGATCTACCTCCTTGCAGTCCCCTTGTATCTCTTCTTCAACGTCGAGGTGACCTCGAGCTACGTTGTTGGTGTCGATGCCCTGATGTATCACGATGGTTGGAACATCGACTTCTTCACGAGCAACGATCCACTCGATAACGGGGTACCGAGCCTTCACATAGGCCTGCCCGTCTCACTTCTGTTGATCCACAGGGCATACGTACGACAGCAGGGGGTCGGGATCTCCGATTGGCGCCATCGGGGCCTTGACCTGTTCATAATCGCGAATGTGGCCATCTACTCCTTCTCGATATTGTACCTGGGTATTCACTGGCTCACCGACATCGTGCCAGGGCTGATTCTGGCCATCTTTTGCTCTAGATTCTGCATGTACATCCAACCTCTTCTGAGAGAAAGGGGGGTGAGAGGGGCGTGGGGGGCCATCAACGGCAATCTAAGGCCCATACTTTCCTCCATAGCGATAGGGGCCATCCTACTTGCAGGGGCCGTCGACGGCCCTGGCACCCACCCGTCGAACCCCGATTTCAGGATGGAGGGGGACGATGTACGGTTGGAGACCCTCGAGGTCCACAGTCTGACTGAGCCAGCAATCGTCAGCATAGAGAACCTCGGGGAGGTAGCAGTTCAGGCCCTGCTCGTTGGGATTGGCGACGTTGAGCCCCATGCGAGCAGGGGCGTCATAGACTTCGACTCAGTTGCTCCACAGGGAGAACTTGTGATGCTCCAACCGGGCTCCACCTGGTTGTATGAGTACACACCTGACAGCATCACAGAGAGGAAGGTCATCTTGTTCAGATCCGCTGTCCTGGAAGGCCCCGTGGCGGAGGTGTCCGTGGTGAACCAGTACCCGGACGAGGATCTCCTGTTGGTATCCGGATTCCTCATCAGCATGCTCTCCTTCATCATCATCGGAGTCTCGGTCAAGCGTCAATCGATGGATGATACCAGCACTACGACATGAGATTGAAGACCGCCAGGCTGCCAAGGTACAACCCAGACATGGAGCCCGCACCTAACCACATGCCGAGTCTGAAGTTGGGGTAGTTCCTCTTCCAGACGTAGAGGGACTGGGACATCCAGAACAGGATTACAATCACGAACCAGATGGGGAAAACCAACTGTGGGACCACGGCGATGGCAACCATGAACAAGTAGCCGATCAGGCACTCTGGCCTCGAACCGTACCTACGAGGGAGAAGGAGAAGGAGGACGGAGCAAGAGGCGACAATCACGATCGGCATCAAGAGCGTCCAACCGAGCAGGACTGGCAATTCAAGAATGGCATCGAGCACAGCCACCAGGAATCCTCCAATGGGGGGGATGGCCACGGGCCAGAGTGGGGGATTGTCCCATTTCATCGTACGACCACGCTGGGGGAGAGGGCAATGAACCCTACTGGGCCAGCCGGAAGGTTTTCTTTGGATTTCATCACCTCGCAACACCATGGCCAAGGGGGAGATCGTCCTTGGGGCACTCGCCCCACACCCGCCGCATGTCGTCTACGCGGAGAATCCAGAGCAAAATGAACCGGTTTCCGAGGGAGGCTGGGAGACCCTCAGATGGGGGTACCACCGACTGGCAAGGAAGCTTGAGACCATTGACTACGATGTGATGGTGGTCTTCACGCCCCATTGGCAGACCTACGTCGGAACACACTTCCTGGGGCTCCCGCGCTTCTCCTCCAAGTCCGTCGACCCAGTCTTCCCGAACATCTTCAGGTACACATACGACCTCTCCGTAGACGTCGACCTGTCGGAGGCAATGTGTGAGGCTGCCTCCGAAGCCGGATTGATAACAAGAATGATGCGAAATCCGGACTTCAGGGTGGACTACGGCACGATAACCTCCTGTCACATGCTGAACCCGAGGTGGGACAAGCCGATCATCACCATCAGCTCCAACCGGAACACGCACTACTACTCACCCGAGGTCATGATTGAGCAGGCGCTTGCATTGGGCGGAGCCTGCAGGAAGGCCATAGAGAACAGCGGTAAGCGGGTTGTCCTGGTCAGCAGCCACAGCCTATCTCACAGGCACTTCGTGACGGAGTCCCCCCTGCCGGAGGACATGAGTAGGGAGCATATCTACAACCACAGCCAGTACGTCTGGGACATGGCGATCATCGACCTCTTCCGAAAAGGCAAGATGAAGGAGGCCATCGAGATCATGCCCGAGTTCACAGAACAGACCATCGCGGAGACCGAGGGCGGGGGGCTAGTGTGGATGATGGGGGCTATGGGAATGCCAGAGTACCCAGCCGAGATCTACGGGTACCAGTCCGTGATTGGAACAGGGAACTGCATAGCAGCCTGGGTTCCCCAGCCAGAAAAGCGCGAGATCGTACTGTGAGTGTGAGACAATGGAAGATGAAATCATCGAGTTCGGGCTCTACGTGCCCCCCCCCCCCCACCCGCTGCTGTCTCCCGACGCGAACGACGGATACGCCCGCCTGCGCCAGGCCTTCGACACGTGCAGGGAGAGGATAGAAAACAGCGGCGCGGACATAATCATCGTCTACTCCACGACATGGCCATCGATCATTGGGCACCAGTTCCAGGCCAACCCGAACTCGGAGTGGGTCCACGTTGACGACGACTTCCACTACCTCGGTAGCATGCCGTACTCATTCACCATGGACTCAGACTTCGCAGCGGCCTGCGTCGAGAAGGCTGAGGGGAGGGGGCTTCAGGCAAGAACAGTGAATTACGACGCCTTCCCGATAGACACAGGCTCGATCACGGCGCTCTCACTCCTCAATCCGGACAACAGGATCCCCTCGACCATCGTCTCCAGCAACATGTACGCCAATCGATCGGAGACCATCGTCCTCGGGAAGGCAATCCGCGACGCCCTCGCCTCAGGGGGGCGGAAGGCGGTGGTCGTCGTGGTCTCAAGCCTGTCCAACAGGATGTTCACTGAGCCGATAGAACCCTCGGAGGATCGCATCCACAGCCAGAAGGATGACGATTGGAACAGGAAAATACTGGAGTTCTTCGAAGACGGCCGCCTCGAGGACCTGAGCCAACTTTCCAGGGAGATACACGGCCAGATCAGGGTGCAGAAGGTCGTCGCGTACAAGCCGGCCTGGTGGATGGCCTCCACGATGGGGCAGCACAACAACTACCACGGCGAGGTCCTCGCGTACGAGGCCCTGAATGGCTCTGGAGGGGCCGTCATCCAACTGACGCCATCCTCTGGCTCAATGGGGGACAAGGAGTTCGACGAGGATGACGTGGAGTACTACCACGGAGACCGAAACGTCCTCGACAAGGGGGGTCTCTAGGCTTGGGTGACGGGCCGATCTACTCCGAGAACGCACCCAAGGCCGTCGGCTCCTACCCACATGCCTTCGGCGTAGGGGACCTGATCTTCGTGTCCGGGGTGGGGCCCAGACAGAAGAACACAGATGAGATCCCGGGGGGCCCCATCAGGGGGCCTACGGGGCAGCCCCGGGACTACGACATCAAGTTGCAGACCAAGGCGGTGATCGAGAACATCAGTGCCATCCTCGAGGACGCTGGCTCGTCACTGGAGAAGGTCGTGGACTGTACCTCGTTCCTCGTGGACATGGAGAGAGACTTCCATGGGTACAACGAGGTCTATGCGGAGTACTTCTCAGACATACAGTGCTCCAGGACGACGGTGGAGGTAGGATCCCTGCCGACCCCGATAGCAGTCGAGCT
>WTHQ01000029.1:0-20927 GCA_011523055.1 Methanobacteriota archaeon | reverse complement strand
GTGATGGTGAACATCGTCATCCCACCGCCCTCGGTCTGGGCATAGCTGGACATACCCACCTCGATCGGCATCTCCGTTCCAAAAACGCTTTTGTCCACCACTTGGAAATGGTCCTCATTCCGATGCCCATAGGCCCTGTCGGGGGTGAGTGTGAAACTCCTCCTGTCCCCAACGCTGGCTCCCATCAACTCCTCCTCGAAACCAGATATCATCTGCCCATGGCCCACGAGGAAGGTCAAGGGTTCACCACCCTCGTTGGTATCAAAAACCTCGCCATCCTCGAGTTTCCCCGTGTAAATCACCCTCGCTACTGTGTTGTCGGCTATCTTGACCATGTGCTGTGAAGCATCGGCTTCCTTGTATGGTTGTTGGTAAGGCGTCTTGTGGGGCCGTGCATAATTTCAACAGCAAGTTATCATTGGGGCTGGTATGGGGAAGGGTACGGACGAGCGGCTCGACCTAGATTCAATGGTGTTCAAGCCCCTGGACGTCTCCGAGAGGCTGGAGAGAAGCCTGGGCCTCTACGGCTTGATTGCGATTTCCCTCTCAGCCACCCTCGGCAGCACCCTTTTTGTCATACCCGCGCTCGGGGCAGACGTCTTGGCGGAGCAAGGTGGTACTGGTGCTGGCTTGTGGCTGGCATTCATCGTCGCGGGTTTCGTCGTCCTCCCGAGCGCCCTCTCGAAGGCAGAGCTGGGCACGGCCATGCCGTCATCTGGGGGGTCCTATGTGTACATACGCCAGACATACGGCGCGTGGATGGGCATGATTTCGGGGCTCGGTCTTTGGGCCTCCTTCGGATTGAAGTCCGCATTCGCACTCATCGGCTTCAGCGCCTACATCTACGCGATCCAGGAGCCACTTGGGTTCGAGTTCACGGAGACGATATCGAAGGCCATCGCGATATTCCTCCTCTCTCTGATCGTCCTCGTCAACATATCCGGCGTGAAGAGCATAAAGAAGATCCAGATACCCATCGTCGGACTCTCCGTCCTGTTCATCATCGCACTCTCGGTTTTGGCTGCTACCGACCCGTCCTTCGACTGGGGCAAACCCCTGGAGGGAGATGCCTTCTCCAAACAGGGCCTGTTCTCCAGGGAGGGGGTCGTGGGTTTGGGGACCGCCTCGGCCTTCGTCTTCCTCTCCTTCGCAGGCGTGACTAAGATAGCCGCGGTCGCTGGAGAGATCAAATCCCCGTCTGAGAACCTCCCACGTAGCATGATTTGGACTCTCGTGATCGCAACATCCGTCTATGTTCTGGTGTCGTACTTCCTTTTCGGCCTGATGGAACCTAGCGACCTCGGGGTCGGAACGTACAAGCCGGACAAGGCCCCAATCCACACGTTCGCTGTCGAGGTCGGTGGCACGAGCCTTGGCCTCGCTGCCGCTGGCGTGGCAATTATCTCGATGGCGGGCATGGCACTATCCGGGGTCCTGGGGTCCTCGAGGTTCATCTTCGCCATGTCGAGGGACAACCTCCTCCCACAGGTCTTCGAGGACCTGAATCCAAGGTACGAGACACCCCACTACGCAATCATCGTCACCGGCGCGGCCATGGCCATCGCGATACTGACGATCCCCGTCGGTGACGTCGCGAAACTCGCCTCAGGCTTCAAGATCATGATCTTCATGCTCATCAACTCGACAGTCATAGTCCTGCGTAGGCTCCCTGACGGCGAGACTTGGTACACCCCCTCCTTCAAGAGCCCAATGTACCCTGCTATGCAACTGTTCGGGGTGATCTCAGGGTTGATCCTACTCCTGCTCATGGGCACGAGCGCGCTCGTAGGGGCTGTCGCCGCGATCGGGGTCGGCACTGGGATCTATGTGTCATACGGAAGGAAGAGGGCCGAGGCGACCTTCACCCCCTGGAGGATATTTAGGTCTGAGATATTCGATGGCGACCGTTATGAGAAGGAGAAGTGGTGGCTGGTCTTCAACGCCTGCACCCACCCGAAGCATCCGGATCACCTGACCCTGCACGAGTTCACAAAGGCCCTGGGGATCCTCGTGCCATCGATAGGGCCGTCCCAGGCCCGGTCACTCTTCCATGAGATCGACAACGATGGAGACGGAATGGTCGACGTCGCGGAGTTCCTAGGTTCTTTGTCGAGTGGGATCTACGAGTCAGAATAGGTCGTCGTCGTCATCGCCCTCGTCCTCGAATGACATCATGCTGGAGGCCTTCTTTGGCTTCGGGGCCTCTTTGACAGGGACAGGAGCCTCCACGACCTCCTGCGGCGGCGGTGACTCGGCCACGGGACCATCCGCCTCTTCGGACCTGGCCATCACCCTGATCCTCTGCTCGTCCCTGGCCATGATCTCCAAGAGCCTCTCCCTAGCCTTGTCATGATGCTGTTGCATGAACATAGCGTCGTGCTCAAGCAGTGGGGAGTCGGAGATAATCGTGAGGTCCATCCAATCCCCGTCCTCGGCGAGGAACTCGGCGAACGGTTCGAACTTCAGGTCTGACTTCTTGATCTGGGTGTAGTGGAGGGCATTGCCCATCCTGTGCTCCACTCCAGCGAAGTGACAGTAGAACTTGCTTCCCCCCAACCGGGTCCTGACCTTGTCGAAAAGCTCGGCATAGTCCTCGCTCGTCCTCATGCAGCCATGTCCTCGCGCGTGGATGTGCGCCATGTTGAGCACCGGGACGGTTCCCGGGACGTGGTTCACGACCTCTAGGACCTCATCGACAGTGCCCCACAACTCCTGACGACCAGAGGTCTCTATCCCGATGAGAGGGGGCTCCTCGCTGTGGACCCATGGGAAGGCTGCATAGTCCTCTTCCTCCTCGGGTCTGCCCCATATGTCCCTTATCCTGTCCACGATACCGGAGAAGATCGTTGCGACCTTCTCATTCGCCTCCCTGCTTGGACCGTCCTCCCCATACGGCCCGACGTGGAAGACGACATGCCTAGCGTTCACGATCTTGGATACCTGCAGAGCGACCTCGAACTTGGTCAGGGTCCTGTTCCTTTCCCGAGTGCTCCCGAGGAGCTCTGCGTAGTACGGGCCGTGTAGATTCATCTGGAAACCCGTCTTGTGAGAGAGAATGCCGGCTTGCCAGTATTGGTCGAAGTGCGCAGGTTGGATTGTCCTGACTGTCTGGATCTCCATCGTCTCCAATCCGAGGACTGTGATGTCGTCCATGCCCTCTACTATGGTCCGGCCCTTGCAAGAGAGGGGCACACCTGCTGGTCCGAGTCTTAGTGGCATCCCATCGCCTCCGTGCCTCGCGGAGGGGCGTCGGCTTCTAAAATCATGGACTGGAAGTGCTCCTCAAATCCCCGCGGATTTCCTGATCCCCTCTCTGGAGTAACTGCTTGATGGGAGGCCCAGCAGCATCCTCTCGACCAGCGACTGGAATGAGCCGCAGTCACAATCACCATTCTCCACACCCAGGCTGTGGTGAACCTCTGCCCTTCCTGCTTCCACATCGAGGATAGCCACGACTGAGACGAGCCCCCTGGAGCGCAATAGCCCCCCAACGTCCCTCTTGGCGACACCCTCCAAACCTGCGATCCAAGCCCTTCCCTCGGAGGTCATGCAGATGGCCCCGACTTGGCGAATCCGCTCTACGATGGCTCCCCACGCACGCTCGGGTTCCATTTCCACCCAGTCGTCGACGATCACTACTGTCTTGGCGCCCTCCAACTCAGCGAAGACCATTGCAGCGCCGGCAGCGGATGACAGGGATTGGGCCCCACCGAAGGACGAGGCCTCGACTAGGAGCCAATGCGCCCCCGAAAGCGATGACCTTACATCGAACTCAGAGTGGTTGAAGTCACCGCCCCCAGCGTCAAACCAAGTGCAATCCTGACCGTTGGAGCCCAGCTCAGACAGGATCCTCGCCCCAATGCCGCCAATTCGGCCGATTCCAACGGCCTTGATCACCGTGGGACTCAACTCGAAGGCCTCCATCTCAACAACGCTATGGCCCCACCGAATCCCAGGAGTTGCTTGCCTGCATCGTGGTCGACGGACGCCTGGATGACCTCTCCCCCGTTTTCCCTGACAGAATCGACGATAGGAGCCCATTGGCTACCCTTGGACACATCCCTCATCAACGAGGCGTCTATGACGAGCGACTCAACTGCCCCCTCATCCGAAGAGGACTTGATTTCTCGGAGGCCATAGGCAACGGCCCCGTCCGTGGACACTCTCCTGAGAGCCTCCTCTATGGCTCGAACCTCGTGGATTATGGAATACTCCCCCAGCACGGAGTCAGCGAGCCCCTCCGAGATCACTTCGTTGGCTGCTGCCCGTCCTCCTATTGAGGTTCCAATGTTCACGATCATCCCCGACCCGCTGTGCTCCTTGAATAGCGGCTCGAAGACCTCCCTGGCGATCCCCGGCCCGCATATGATCACGGGCATGGATGAGGCGAAGACTAAGCTCGTCTCCCTCGCAACTCGGTTGTAGAAATCCGATCTCACTGCGGAGGAATCGCCCCCCCTCTTGCCACCGCCCCTCATCTCGAATGAGGAGACGTCCCGGATTCCATGCTTGGCCACCTCGAACAGGAGCACCTCGTCGTTTTCAACCACAACCAGTCCCACCCTGGGCCTGATGCCCTCGTCGATGGCGGACCTGATCAACTCGAGGTCGGACTGGCCGATTCCCTCCTCCCAGGACACCTCCACCTCCGAGCCAACCTCGATAGTGTGGGTGTGGTACGAACCGACGTCAACGGGCCCCTCAAGGATGACGCCCTGGAGGCGTAGGTTGTCAGAGAAGGGGTGAAAACTCGTTTCCTCCACTCTGAGGGATATCCACATCGGCTTCCTCTCAGCTTGCTTTGACCTCCCTCCCTCTTGGGTCCCCGTGGTGGAGTCACGCCTGTGGGTCAACATCCCAACGATGGCCCCACTTCCACACACCTTTGAGAGTGTCCACAGGTCATCCTCGTCATCGACTCGGACCTTGATGCCCGCCTCAGACTCGGAAACCATTCTCATCGCTGCACCTCATCCGAAGACGCCGAATAGCCTTCCCTCGCTATCGATGTCCATGCCCGCGGCACCTGGGGTCTTGGGCAGACCTGGCATGGTCATCATGGATCCGCAGACGACGACAACGAATCCCGCTCCCGCATTGAGCCTGACCTCGCGCACCGGCAGCACAAAACCGCTCGGAGCTCCAAGTAGATCTGGACTGTGCGAGAATGAGTATTGGGTCTTGGCCATGCATACGGGCAGGTGCTTGAAGCCCCAAGACTCGATCATCTCGAGGGACCTGAGGGCCTCCTCCGAGAAGTCGACTGAGTCCGCACCGTACACCTCGGTCCCTATCGTCGAAATCCTCGATCTGACGCTCGCGTCACCCGCCACCAACGGAGTGTAGGGCCTGCCAGCAGATACGTGGCCCTCCACGGAACTAACGACCGCCTCAGCGAGGTCCACGGCACCCTGTCCGCCCTTTCGATGCCCCTCGAAAATCACGACCTCTCGGGCCCCGTTTGAGAGCGCTATTTCCCTGATCGTGGCCAACTCATCATCGGAATCCGTGCCGAACCTGTTTATCGAGACCACGACAGGAAGACCCGTTCCTGATAGGTTTGAGAGGTGTCTTGCTAGGTTTGTCATTGCCCCTCGTCTGACGGCCCCCACGTCCTCCTTGGCAAGCTCCTCACCAGTGGGCCTCCTCGAACCCCTCTGGCCGAATGCGCCCCCATGGAGCTTCATGGATCGAACCGTCACATTGAGGACCACACAGTCTGGGAGGACTCCTGAAGCCTCCGATTTGATCTGCAGGGCCTTCTCGGCGCCCATGTCCGCACCGAAGCCCGCCTCGGTGACGACGAACTCGCAAGAGGACAGGGCGATGGTGTCCGCGACCACCGACGAGTTGCCATGGGCGATGTTGGCGAACGGCCCGCAGTGGATGAATGCCGGATTCCCCTCCAGCGTCTGAACGAGGTTCGGAAGGAAGGCATCCCTGAGCAGGAGGGCCATGGCCCCCCCGGCCTCGAGTTGCTCTGCAGTGACAGGCAACCCCTCGGAGTTCGAGGCCACGACAATCCGGCCCAGCCTCTCTCTAAGGTCCTCGTAGTCCTTCGAGAGGGCTAGGATCGCCATTACCTCACTCGCAGCGGTGATGTCGAACCTGTCCTTCCGAGTCGGGCCGTTGACCTTTGCGCCTTGCCCAATGGTGATCGATCGCAGGCTCCTGTCGTTCATGTCCATGACTCTGGGCCAGAAGATCGAGTCCTCGTCGATGTCCAGTATGTTTCCCTTGTTGAGGTGGTTGTCCAGCATTGCGGAGAGGAGGTTGTGCGCCATGGAGACTGCATGCAGGTCCCCTGTGAAATGCAGGTTTATCTCCTCCATAGGTAGGACCTGGGACAACCCGCCTCCTGCCGCGCCCCCCTTTATGCCGAAGACCGGGCCCATGGATGGCTCCCTGATGACGCAGCATGCCTTCTTCCCGATCCTGTTCAGGCCTTGATTCAGACCAATGGTTGTCACGGTCTTGCCCTCCCCGAATGGGGTCGGATTGACGCTGGTTACGAGAACCAGCCTACCATTTCCCCCGGATTCGGCCTGTTTTACCCTGTCCCAGGAAATTTTGGCTATGTGGGGGCCGTGGAGTCTGAGGTCCCCCCTCTCGATGCCGATTGCCTGAGCAACCTCCTCAATCGCGAGCAATTTCGCACCTCGGGCTATCTCAAGATCGGAATCCATCGGGCGACCCACGGCAAACCCCACTTGAAACCTTCATCTGGTAACATGCGATGGGACGCCCAATGAGGACCCCTTCGGCGTGGGGGATCGCAGGATCCCCAATCGAGCATTCGATAACACCGGAGCTGTTCGAGATCGTCGGGGGGTTCGTCGGAGTCTCATCTGCCGAATCAGTACGCCTCGAGACCAAAGACTCCAGCGTAGTGCATCGCTATGTCTCCGAGGCGGAGGGCGATGTTTGGCTGTCGTGCACGTCACCGCTCAAGCACTCACTCTACTCATCCGTCCAGGGCATGGAAAACCCAGCGGAGTCCGCCAACCAGATCATGAAGAGGAACGGCCACTGCAGCCTGGCCGACACCGACGGGCCAGGGTTCCTGATGGCATGCAGGGAGTGCGGGATCGACCCCAGGGGATCCAGCATGATGATCAGGGGTGGCGGTTCTACGGCTAGGTCCGTCGCGATGGCATGGGCCAAGTCCGGCGGCCTCGTGGTCCCAGTCCAAGGAAGAAGGACCCTCTCTTTGGGCGATTGGTCAAGCAGCATGATCGCCCGAGACTCCGCGGACATAGGGGTGGACTTCGATGCCGAGCCCGGGGGGGGAATTGGCGCAGACATGAACGTCGGCACCATGGTCCAGGCCTCCTACGGGACGGGGTGGAGTTCGGATGACTTCGCCATCAAGTTCGTGGTATCACAGCACCTACTCTCATGGGGGACACTGTACGCACCTCAGCTGAGTGGCTCACTCCCCTCCATCGGCCAGGTGTGCTCGGCCCTGTCCCGTTAGGATGATTCACCCACCTCCCAAGGTCCACATCTTATGTAGTGCTGATGAGGCCGGATCTAACATGACCGATCCTCTGAAGGAACTGCTCGCTGGACTGCCACTCCCCGGGAGCCCAACAGCCTGGCAATTCGCCACGGCCACCCTGATCTCGGTCGTCCTCTACTTCGCCCTCAGGGTATTGATCGGCAAGTGGAGGGAGGCAGTCCTCAGAACGGAGGAGGCATGGGACGACGCCCTCCTCAACGCCGCAGAGTCAAGGGCCTACGGACTGTACTTCATCGCAGCCCTGAACCTCACGCTCATATGGATCTACGGACAGGGGAGCGAGGTCGACGCGAACACATCTGACTACTTCATTGGGGCCTACATCCTACTGGCCACCAGCCTGACCAGCGTCGTCATCAAGCACTTCGCACCCCTTTTGCTCGACAGGTTCACCAGGAAGTCCGCAGTCACGGTTTCGGGCGGCAACCCGCTCCTGATATTCCTCGGGAGGTCCGTGGTCTGGTTCTTCGGCCTCCAGCTCGCGATGGAGAGGTTCGGCATCGAGCTCATCGGGGTGCTGGCGTCGCTCGCCGTGTTCTCCCTGATCATAGGTCTGGCCATCCAACAGAGCCTCGGAAACATCGTGAACTCCTTCCTGCTGTCGCTGGACAGGCCATTCGACGTCGGTGACAGGATCGAGGTCGACGGCCAGCTCGGGACCGTGGTCTCGGTCGGGATCCTCTCGACGAAGATACTGACACTGGACGAGCGGCTGGTCGTCATACCCAACAACACCCTCATCTCCTCGAGCATAACGAACTTCGCGAGGGGGGGCGGAGATGGAATGGCCAGGAGACTCTACCTGACGATCGACGTTGGCGTCGACTACGACGAGGACCCAGCTCACGTCAAGGCGGTCCTTTTGGAGGTCCTCGAGAAGACGCCATTCCTCCTTGACGAGCCCACGCCCAGGGTCCACCTGTGGGAGCTCGCGGACTCCTCCGTCATCTTCAGGCTCTTCGGCTACCTCGGGGACTACGCCGACGAGCAGATGGCCCGCGACTACATCCTGCAGGAGGTTCACTACAGGTTCGGAATCGAGGGGATCTCGATACCCTTCCCAACCAGCATCGAGCTCAGGGAGAAGCCATCCCCGTTCACGGGTGGGGCCACCGAGAGCAGGGTCCACAAGAAGGCAACCGCGCAGTCCATGGCCCGCATGAAGGCGAGGAAGGAGTCCCGCGAGCTCCTTCTCGAGAGGGAGCGGATGGAGAGGGAGCTGGAGTGGCAGAAGGCCCGCCTCAAGAACCAAGACGGCCTGAAGACCTCGGAGCTCGAGGACCTCCGGTCCAGCATAAAGGACCTAGAGAAGGCGCTCCAGTCCTTTGACACCGAGTAGGATTGAGCAAGGCGATCCACATAAATTATAATCGAAGAGGTATCAAGCAGGGTACATGAGCACAGGCTATGCCTTGTCTTTCAAGATCGATCACCAAACCGACAGGTCGGAGAACAACAAGAAGAGGAGGGCGATCATCCTCTCCCTCCTGATGGTGATGCTCGTCCAGACCACCTACTTCAGCAGCTACTCCCCCCCTGTGCTCACCGAATCCACCCCTGCGGCAGAGACGCATACGGGGACCAGTGACCGGCACCTCAACGAGTCGGTCTTCGAGGTCGGCCTTAGCCACACGTGCGTCGTGGGTACCTCCACGACGCTCGAGCTCGGAGACCGGATGAAGTGCTGGGGCGCTGGCGACATGGGCCAGCTGGGGATCGGCAACACACAGGACATGGGGGACCAGGCAGACGAGATGGGCGATGAGCTGCCATTCGTGGACACAGGGGTCGCGCTGAACATAACGAAGACCGCGCTCGGCGAGAGCCACAGCTGCGCACTGTTCGAGAACGGGTCCGTGAAGTGCTGGGGGCAGACCACTCTCATAGGCATAGGGTACAATGACCTCGACGGGTTCGGGGACGGCTACCTCGAGACCGGCGAGACGCTCCCATACCTCCCCGTACCGACCGGACGGCACGTCATCGACATCGAGGCCGGCAAGCGGCACACCTGCGCCATCCTCGACAACCAGGACGTCGCATGCTGGGGTGACAACGCCGTGGGCCAGCTCGGCCTCGGTAACACCTCCTTCATCGGGGACTCGCCCGACGAGACCGGCGACTCCCTCCCCATGGTCGATGCAACTCACTCAACGAGCACCTCCGCCCCCGCGTCCATGGCGCTTGGCTGGGACCACACCTGCCTCCTCTTCTCGAACGGGACCGTGTCCTGCTGGGGAGACAACTCCCATGGACAGCTCGGCACCGGCTCAACCGCATCGGTCGGCGACCAACCCGGGGGGATGGGGGACAGCCTCGTGCAGGTCTCCCTGCCGACGGGCAGGACCGCCGTACAGATCACCGCGGGCGACGACTTCACCTGCGCCCTCCTCGACAACGCGGAGGTCGCCTGCTGGGGGGACAACTCGAACGGGCAGCTCGGCATAGGCACCACCTCGGACCAGGGCGACTCCCCGAACGAGATGGGCGACTCGATGTCCATGGCCGACCTCGGTGCCAACGCCATCGCCATAGACGCTGGCAGGGACCACGTGTGCGCCCTCCTCCAGCCTGCGAACGTGAAGTGCTGGGGCGGGAACCAAGCGGGCCAGCTCGGTTACGGCGACACCCAGAACAGGGGCGACGGACTCAACGAGATGGGGTCGAACCTGCAAACCGTCAACCTGGGCCGGAGCGTTCTCGCCGTGTCCGCCGGCGACCAGATGACCTGCACGATGGACGACATCAAGAGGGTGCAGTGCTTCGGCATCAACGTCAGGGGACAGCTGGGCATCGAGTCCACCAACTACATCGGCGACGACTCGGCCGACATGCCACCATCAGAGGCCCACATCGACATAGGCGAGTCCTTCGAGGGGAGCGGCTGCCAGTCGTACCTCTTCCCACCCTACCACTCCACGTTCTCGGGGACCACGGTCGACGACTCCTCGAACGACCTCGGGGGGGCGAATGACATGGCCCTCCTGTCCGACGGCTGCCCAGCCGTCTCCTACGCCGACTCGGAGAACGACGACGTCAAGGTCGCCATCCTCATCAACGGGCTATGGACCGTCGAGACCCCCATCCGCGACACCGCCTCGGTGCTGTCGACCTCGATCGCCGTCGACGGGAGCGACAGGGTCCACCTCATCGCCGCCGACCCCTCCTACGACGCCTCGACCCAGGACGTCGTCTACTCGACCAAGATCGCTGGCAGGTGGGTCAACACCCAGCTCCCCCAGTCGCTCAACGCTAGCAACGTCGACCTCCTCTCCACGCCGGATGGCCTGGTGGCCACCTGGACCACGGGCTCGAAGGTCACCTCCATGGAGTGCCCGTCGAACTGCCACCTCCCCTCCCAGTGGTCCGAGGCCCTGGACGAGTCCTACTCGGGGGTCACGAACATCGAGACCACCTACGACCATGCCTCTGGGGCGACCTACATCGCCTTCACGTCCGGCAACAACCTCAGGTACCTGACGGAGACCGCCACGGGCACCCAGACGGCCCTCCTCTCCACCGATGCCTCGTCAAGCGCCACAGAAAGGGGCATCTCGATCGACTCCGACTTCGAGGGGAACCTGTACGTCGCCTTCGCGAACTCGACCGGCGCCGTGATGCTCATCGACTGCAACCCGTCCACGGCCACCTGCTCCTCGGCGTCGGCCTGGTCCATCGAGGACACCGGCCTGACGGGCGGCGACATCCACCTTTCCCTGGACCGGAGCCTCCAACCCCACATCGTCGCGAACGACGCCGGGTCGCTGGTGGTCTCCTCCAAGGAGGACGGCGCATGGGGGGCCCAGAGCGCCTTCAACTACGAGTCGGAGTGGTCCTCGATCGCCGTGGACGACTACGGACGGGCCTGGCTGGCCACGCAGATAGGGGTCAGCGACGACCTGTGGGTGTTCGACGCATGGGGCCTCGGTGGCAATGGGCTGGACCTCGACCCCGACCAGGACGGCTTCACCGGGTACGACGAGTTCCTCTGTGGGACCGACCCCTTCGACGCCTCGTCCGTCCCCACGGACTTCGACCTCGACGGCAGATGCGACGAGGTCGACGACTCGGTCGACCTGCCCGCCGTCGGGGAGTCCCAGGTGGTGACCATGGGGGACTCCTTCGGCTGCGCCATCACCGATGCCCGTGGCGTCGCGTGCTGGGGGCTCAACGACCAAGGCCAGCTCGGCCGGCCAACGACCGGCAGCAACGACCAGAGGGCCGGGATGGTCACAGGGCTCCCGATCGGCTTCCAAGCGGTCTCGCTCGACGCTGGGCACGACCACGCCTGCGCTGTGGGGGCCGGTGGCGACGTCTACTGCTGGGGCAGGAACCAAGAGGGCCAGCTTGGGGACAACTCGTCCTCAGACATGGTCAAGGTCCCACTCCCAGTGAGGGCGCTCACCGTGTCCGCGGGGCCCACGCACACCTGCGTGACGACCTCCGACGGGGGGGTGACCTGCTGGGGTACCGGCACGGACGGCCAGCTGGGACCAGGCGCATCGAGTAGCCTGCCCGCACCACTTACACAAGGCCAGGGAGCCCTCGGGAACTACCCCATGGAGCTCGTGACCGTACAATCACGGGGGGGCGCGGCCGCCTCGACGAACCAAGGGGCACATGGCACACACTCTGGCTTCGTCATTCCAATCACGACGCTCGCCAGCTCAGGCCAAGCACCGTTCACGATCACGTTCGACTACCGCACCTCCTCTGAGTCGTGCTGCGACCGGATCATGGTCTACACATTGAACAGCGGTAGCAGTAGTTTCTATACGAGCCACTTCAACCAATGGAGTAATACCTGGACATCATCAGGGTCGATCAACTTCAACTACCACAGGGATGTCTACATCACCTTCTACAAGGACGGTAGCGTGAACAGCGGTGAGGACACCGGATGGGTCGATGACATCGTAGTGAGGGACAGCTCGAACAACATCGTCTACCAGGAGAACTTCGACAACATAGGGTCGGGCCAGATCAAGCCCCCCTCCTCCGTCGACCTCCCCTCCCCCATAATCGAGGAGGTCAGCGCGGGCACCCGCCACACCTGTGCCATCGACTCGCAGAGGCAGGCCCTCTGCTGGGGGTTCAACGGCGGAATCTCCACGATGACCCTCGGGGACTCCTCCACGCAAGGCGCCAACTCAACCGATGCGGTCTACGTCGACCTCGCCCACACCGGCTCCGAGGTCGGCGCGATGCCTGGCCTGAGGTCCATATCCGCGGGGGGCGACGCAACCTGCGGGATCCTGGACACGGGCCTCGCCACCGTCTGCTGGGGCAAGGGCGTGAATGGGGTGGAGCTCCTGGGCTCGAGCAGCTCCGCCATCGGGGGCTCCTACGTCGATGCGGGGGCCACCGGCGAGAGGCACATCTCGGTGTCCGTCGGCGAGGAGCACGCCTGCTCCGTGGTCGAGACCTCCGTCTACTGCTGGGGCAGGGAGGACTCGGGCGAGCTCGGGGACGGCGGCGCCCAGTCATCCACCCCGGGCAACCCCGTCCAGGCCGACATCGGCTACGGGACCCCCATCGAGGTCGTCGTGGGGACAGATGCCTCCTGCGCGGTCATCAGGCCGAACTCAGCGAGCACGAGCTCGAGGATAGGATGCTGGGGGGAGGCGAGCTCAGGCCAGATGGGCTCAGGGGCACTGCCCGACCAGACCACGGGACCCGGGTCGGCCGACAGGCTGGTCGAGTACTCCGAGGGCTCCCCCATCGTGACAGCACAGAGCACGGGCGACCTGAGGCTGAGCCCCTCCTCGCCCTACATGGTATCCCTGGGCTCGGACTTCGCCTGCTACCTCTCGCAGCTCGGGCTCGTGAAGTGCGCTGGCGGCAACTACTACGGCCAGCTCGGCCGAGGCGAGACCACCACACATCGCTTCGGCTCGGCGGACTGGGTGGACCTGGGCAGCAACCGGACAGCGACGATGATCGATTCGGGGGATGCCTTCACCTGCGCGCTGCTGGACAACGGTGACGTCAAGTGCTGGGGCCGCGGGTATCTCGGCCGTCTAGGCGCCGGCAACTGGAACAATATTGGTGACCAGCCCAACGAAATGGGGGACAACCTCCAGCCCGTCCAACTCGGCCAACCAGCGACATCGATCTCAGTCGGCCTTGACAACGCCTGCGCCGTCGTTGCGGACGGGACCATATGGTGCTGGGGCTACAACGATTACGGTAAGCTGGGCCTGGGAACTACCGCCTCACAATCCACCCCCCAGGAAGTCGACCTCGGGCCGGGCATGGTGGCGCACAAGGTTGTCACCGGACGATACAACACCTGCGCCCTCATGGCGTCCGGCCAAGTGAAGTGCTGGGGCATGGGGAGCCACGGGATCCTCGGCAGGGGCGACACCACGCATGCTGGAGACCAACCCGGGGAGACCGGCTCCTCCCTGCCATTCGTGGACCTCGGCACCTCCAGGTACGCTACTGACATCACCTTGGGTGAGTTCTTTGCCTGCGCCTCGATGAGTGACATGACCACGCTGTGCTGGGGTTTCCAGAACGCTGGCCAACTTGGCATCAACTCCTATTCAAATATGTACGTTGGAAGGGCAGGTGACGCTGATGGGGACGGTTTCTCCGACGACATGAGCGATGACCTCGCCGAGGTCATCATGAGAAACAAGTCACTACTGCCCTACACTGTGCTTGATCTGGCATCCGCATTGGACCCCATCGTCGATGTGGACTCCAGTTACCAAGCGTACCACGCCTGCGGGATCACCTCGGCCCGAGACGTCTACTGCTGGGGATCTGGCAGCTATGGCGTGCTCGGGGACGCCGGCTCCAGCAACAACTACTGGGCTGACGTCGTGGCCAACAGCCCGCACAGCGCCCAGAGCATCGAGACCGGCGACCAGAGGACCTGCATGGTCACCACCTCCGCCAAGGTCCACTGCTGGGGCAATGCGGGCTACTACGACTTCGACGATGCCTCTGGGTATCGGTATACCCCGATCCTCGTCGACATAGACCTCCACTCTGGCGACTCCGACTTGGACGGGTGGCTCGACCTGTGGGACACCGACGACGACAACGACGGCCACCTGGACGACCTCGACGCGTTCCCAACCGACGCCTGCGCGCACCTCGACCACGACCTCGACGGAAGCCCGGACGCGGTCCTGCCGGGCTGCACGACCCTGCTGACCGAGGACCTCGACGACGACAACGACGGCTGGTCGGACCTGGACGAGGTCATCTGCGGCTGGGACCCGCTCGACGACACGCTGACCCCGGGGGACCCCGACGGCGACGGGACCTGCAACGCACTGGACCTCGACGACGACAACGACGGCTGGTCCGACCAGGAGGAGTGGGCCTGCGAGACGAGGAACAACGCCCGCAAATTCACCCCCCACGCCGGCTACGGCCCCCGATACGCCTGGCGAGATGGCGTGACGATCGGCTTCCACAGGGACACCCTCAGGGTCATCGGGGAGGACAGCTCCAACACGAAGTTGTGGAGCTTCGAGGAGGCAGCCACCGAAAGCGGCGGTGCTGGTGCCGTAAAGATCCCCGTCGTCTCCCCGCTAGGCCACCCGTCGGGCCTCTCGGACAGCCAGGCGGCTAGTGACTACAACCGGGTCAACTTCCCCGAGCTCCTCGTACACGACAACCAAGCGTACGTCGCCAACACCCTGGGGCTGTTCAGGGTGTACGAGACCTCATCCTCGCTCACGCAGTACTATTTCCAGAGCCTGGTGGACAGGACCTCCAACTCGCAGAACGCCGCCTACTTCAGCTCGGCCGCGATCGCACCCAACGGCACCGCCTACATCACCGACAGCGACGGCATCGAGGTCTACCACCTCGACTCCGACACCCTAGGCACCAGGATAACCCCGCTCCCCCTGGCTGGGAAGAGCAATGGCTACAGGATCGACGTCGACCCATCAGGCACGCTGTGGGCCGCCTACTACACCTCGACGGGCGACTCGTCCACCACAGGGGTGTACGTCACGGACTGGGACGGCGCCTCATGGGGCGCCCCGACGCTCGCTGCCCAGACCACGCTCGCCCAAGACGGATACGGCCACTTCGAGTACGAGATCGACCACTCGGGGGCCCATCACCTGGCCACCTACTACCAAGGCGTCAGCCACTTCACCAACGCGAGCGGGGCATGGTCCCTCACCCACCACGAGCAGGGGACCGTGTCCACCACCTACGGCCGCGTGGCCCTCGCTGTCTCGCCATCCGGCGACGCCCACATGGCCTGGTACGACAAGGTCGGCAACGACCTCATCCACACCAGGGCGGTCTCCGGCACGTGGTTCTCCAACGCCGTCCATGACTTCGACAACGACGACGGCCAGTACCGGGGGATCGACATCGCGCTCGACCCCCAGGGCGACCCGCGCATCTACGCGCAGGTCGACCAGGTCCAGGGGGATCCCGTGATGGTCTACTACGGGTCCTTCGAGGACCCCTCACAGGACAACTCCTCCGTCCCATCCGACTCGAACTCGGACGGGCTCTGCGACGCGCTCCAGTCGGCCGTGCTGGACTACGGGCAGTCGGAGCTCACGTTCGAGATGGGCTTCGAGTCCACCTACGCGCCCCTCTACGAGGGACTGCTCCCCACGTCGATATCGATCGCACCGGCCCTGCCGACGGGCCTCCAGATCGACCCGGCCACCGGGGTGATCCACGGCACGCCCCTCCTCCCCTCGACCCAAGGCAGCACCCACACCATAACCACGACCTCCGAGAACGAGGTCTGGTTCGGGCAGGTCGAGGTCAGGGTCCTCGACGCCCCGCCGATGATCGCCGACCTGCAGAACATCCCCAACTACAATCGGGGGGCTGCGCTCCATGACACCGCAGAGATCGAGTACGACCCGCAGGGCAACACGTACCAATCGGGCCACCGGATCGAAAGCGGCTGCGGCTCTGCGACCCAGATCACAAAGAGGGCCCAAGACGGCTCCCTCCTATGGTGCACCGAGGTCCGCTCAGGCTCCGGGATCCAGGGCAACTACGAGAACGCCTACGTCCAGGGGATGAAGGTCGCCCCGGACGGCAGCCTCGTCGTCTCGGTCGTCAAGTTCGGCGACCTGCTCGTGTCCACCGGCTACCCCGGCACCCAGGTCGAGGAGAGGTACGAGTCGAACATGCACGGCTTCGCGATCATCAAGATCGACCCCCTCTCAGGGGCCCCCATCTGGGTGCGGACACACGAGCTCACCCAGGACGGCACCGAGGCTTCCACTACCTTCGACAACAGGTGGGCCCGCTCCTGGGTCAAGGACTCCTTGTCCCTCGATGACAGCGGGGGGATCACCTTCTCCTACGTAATGTGGGACGACGACGGCCCAGACAAGGTGACGGAGTTCGCAGGACTCAGCCTCCCAACGGCCCCGCCATGCACGGCCCAGAACGGGGCCACAGAGAGCCACATTGCGGTCGGCGTCATGCGACTCGGCCCTGATGGGGCCGGGGGGTGGCACGTGCCGCTGGAGCCGTTGAACGGGACCAGCTGCACTGAATTCCACACGGAAAGATTCGGCAAGAGAGGCTATTACACAGAGGACCAGCACGCACGCGCGGTCGTCACCGCCCACCCCGACGGCAGCGTCTCCGTCTCGGCCCCCTTCCAGTCGAACATATCGATCGGCGGCGTGGTCGTCGAGCCCCGTGCCAGCCAGACGGTCGGCCTGGCGATCGCCAGGATCTCGAGCAACGGGCAGGTGATGTGGGCCGACTCGGTCTCGAGCACCGTGGAGGGGAGCGACGCCATTGCGACCAATTGGGGCAATGGCCATGTTTTCATGTCGGACTTCTCAACACTGGTCTCCTACGACAACGGCGACCTCGGTGCCGTCCTCTCGGCACGCGACTGCTACGCCCCAGCGCCCGCCATCGACTTCCTCGGCGAGGAGGTCGCCTCCCCCGGCACGTGCTGGCTCGCGGCCCTGAGGGTCGACGCGACCGGGTCGGTCGTCTGGTCGACCGTCCTCGAGGGCTTCGGCCTTATGGGGCGCGGTGGCACGCTCCACTCCGTCCTCGATGCGGACCAGACCATGAGGCTGCTCATCGAGAGGGAGGACTACGAGGTGTCCGATGAGCATCCGCACATGGAGTTCGGGTCCCTGAGGATGGTCCACATCGACAGCCTCGGGAGGGTCTCCGCGACCTCGGCCTCCTCGGGGGGGAGCGGGTCCGCGGACATCTTCGCCGAGGACATCGCCGTCGACCCGAACGGGGACACCGTGTGGATCGGCACCACCTACAACCAGAAGTGGGGGCGCCAGACCGCCTCGACCACGCTCAGCGATGGCCAGCAGACCTCGTACGGCGGCCTCTTCAGGATGTTCAACCACATCAGCCACGAGGCCTCCGACACCTTCTCCGTCCCGGGCGAGACGCTGAGGGCCCGGTCCGGGGGCTCCTTCACCGACTTCTCATACGCAGGGGACCTCCCCGCCGACCACACCTTCTACTCGGACGGCAGGGTCGTCGCCTCCAGCAGCGCCACCCCCGGGGACATGGGGAACGTCACGATCACCCAGAGGGTCTCCGTGGGCGGCCAGTACCTCACGAGGTCGATCGACGCCCGGATCATCGTCGCCGACCACGCCCCCGAGGCCATGTGGGACACCGTGGGGAGGTTCGGATGGACGACGGGCTCGGGCCCGAACGGCGAGCCACACTACCCCTTCGAGACCTCGGACACGTTCAACGTGGCCAACCCCGACCTGTGCAGCTCGAACGTCGGGGTCCCCGACTCCGTCTCGAGCATCGAGAGGACCGTCAGCATATCCAGCGGCCTGGCCGACCTCCGGGTCACCTGGGGCACCGACTCCCACTCAGGCGACGCCCTGGAGCTCTGGATCGATGGCGTGTACATCGCATCGAAGCACGGCTCCATGACCGTGGACACCTACACCATGACCGAGGGGGAGCACACCGTCCAGATCAGGTTCGCCAAGAACTCGAACACCGATGCGGGCGCGGACAGGGGCTGCGTCGCCGGCGTCAGCCTGTACGAGAGGGACACAGGCACCTACCCCCTCAACACCGTGTTCGACCCAGCCCCACTGGAGCTGACGCGCGGGGTGCCGATGGAGGAGCTCGCCCCGATCCGCATCACAGGACAGGAGTCCCTCCACTCGTTCTACGCCGAGCCGAGCCTACCACCGGCACTCACCATCGACCCCGACACCGGGGCCATCAGCGGCACCCCCGCCGTGAACACGCACGCGCCCTGGGACGACCTCCTGGCCCTCGCCGAGAGCTACGTGCTGAGGGTCTGCAACGACTGGCACACCCGGCACACCGGCTACAGGCCCGTCTGCTCCGACGCCCCGCTCGAGATCAGGATCACCGAGCCCGCCCCGGACTTCACCTACGGCGACTCGAACGACGTCGTGCTGCCGAGGGACATCTACGCCGAGGTCCTCCCCGAGAACTCGGGCGGCGACTCGGGGGTCTGGACCATCGACGGCGAACTCCCGTTCGACCTCTCCTTCGACCCGCTGACCGGCGCCATCCACGGCCACCCCTACCTCATCACAGAGCCGACCACGATCAGCATCACCGCCACCAACACAGGCGGAACAACGACCGTCGAGGTCACGCTCTCGGTCGTCGGGGACGGCATCGCCGTGAGCCTCCCCACCCCCGCGATCCAGCTCGTGCAGGGCCAGGAGATGCAGCCGTTCGCAGGCCAGGCCACGGGGGCCCCGGTCCAGCTCTGGGTGATCAGCCCCAACCTGCCCGACGGACTCTCCTTCGGGGAGCTCAACGGCACGATCTGGGGGGCCCCCGAGTCCACGATGCCCATGACGCCGTACACCATCCAGGTGGTCTCCGGGAGCAACACGGACTCCACGACCCTGATGATCTCCGTCATCATGGACACCGAGGGCGACAGCGACCTCGATGGCTGGAAGGACGAGGTCGAGGTCATCTGCAACACGGACCCGGTGCTCTTCGAGAGCAGGCCGACCGACCTCGACGGGGACGGCATATGCGACTTCCTCGACTCCGACACCGACGGGGACGGGGAGACCGACGAGAGGGAGGAGCGCTGTGACAGCGACCCCCTCAACGCAACCAGCCTGCCACCGGACACGAACGAGAACGGCTTCTGCGACGCCGAGGAGGAGGACAGGGACAACGACGGCATCCTCGACTTCCTCGACGCCTTCCCCGACGACGCGTCCGCGAACAGGGACACCGACGGCGACGGCATGCCGGACGAGCTGACCGGCGCATCGACCAGCGACCCGCCCCTCATCGAGGACACCGACGACGACGGCGACGGGTGGGAGGACCTCGACGAGATCCTCTGCGGCTCGAACCCCAAGCGATCCTCCGACGTGCCGCCCGACATGGACTCCGACATGATCTGCGACACGCAGGACGACGACACCGACGGGGACGGGTGGTCGAACGAGGTGGAGAGCGGCATCTGCGGTGGCAACCCGCTCGACGCGAGCGTCATGCCAGCTGACCTGGACTCCGACATGATCTGCGACGCCGTCGACGGTGACATCGACGGCGACGGCTGGTCGAACGAGGACGAGAACAAGACGGCATGCGGCCAGACCGACATCTACGACGCCAGCGACCTCCCGTCCGACCAGGACGGGGACGGCATATGCGACGGCGAGGACGTGAGCCCGACGGCGGTCTCACTCTCCAGCATAACCGACTTCTGGTGGCTATGCTGCCTGCTGCTGCTCCTGATACTCCTACTGGCGCTCATACCGCTCCTGAGGGGGAGGGACAAGACCGGGCTCTCGCACCTCGCGGGCCCCGAGCCCCCCAACACGACCTCGACGCCCGGGTTCCAGGGCGGGAGCGGGACCAAGTCCGACCCGTTCGTGCTCGAGCCGTCCGAGGGGATCCCCGCGGGCGGCAGGGCCACCTGCAGGGAGGTCATCACCATCACCGGCATCGACCCCAACAACATCGTCCCGGTCAGCGACCGGGCCGAGGGCACCAACGGCTACAGGTTCAACCTCACGAGCGACGAGCACCAGGAGAGCGACAACGACCTGCTGATGCCCGACTCGAAGGGGAGGGTGACCTTCGCCTTCGAGTTCGAGGACAGGGTCCCGACGAGGGCAGGCGCCACCTACGAGTCGAGGTACAGGGTCGGCAGCGGCTCCGTCCACTTCCTATGGCGCGTCACGGTCGACCCCGACCCCGGCTACGCAGCCAGCGAGGAGGACATGGTCGCGAGGCAGACGGAACAGCGCAGGATCGCCGAGGAGGCAGCCGCAAGGAAGGAGGCCGAGCACGAGATCCTGAAGGCCAGGGCCGAGGCGGAGCGCGCGAAGCTCGAGGCCGAGCAGGCGAGGATCGAGGCCGAGAGGGTCAAGGCGGAGGCGGCAGCGGCCGCCGAGGCCCAGAGGAAGCAGGCGGAGGCAGAGGC
>WTHQ01000033.1:4327-8061 GCA_011523055.1 Methanobacteriota archaeon | reverse complement strand
TTCCAGATCGTGAACACCTTCAGGTACGAGACGAAGCAGACCAGGTCGTTCATCCGAGTCAGGGAGATACACTTCTTCGAGGCCCACACCGCCCACGCCGACCAAGCTGGGGCAGACGCCCAGATAGACGAGGACTCCGGGATCGTCAAGCGACTCCTCCATGAGCTCTGCCTCCCAGCGATCATCTGCAAGAGGCCCGTCTGGGACACCTTCCCCGGCGCTTGGTACACCAACGCAGTGGACGCCATCATGCCCAACGGGCGAACGCTCCAGATAGCCTCCTACCACCACTACAGGGACCAATGGGCCAAGGCCTTCGACATCACATACGAGGACTCGGACGGCAACCAGCAGCACTGCCACCAGACCACCTTCGGCATGAGCGAGAGGCTGCTTGGGGCGGTCGTCGGCGTCCATGGCGATGATGCCGGACTGATCATGCCCCCGTCGATAGCGCCCATCCAGGCCGTCGTGATGCCCGTGGCATCGCACCTCGACGAGGCCGTCGAGCCAGAGGCCAGGCAGATCGTCCAGCGACTCAAGGCAGCCGGCATCAGGGCCCGCCTGGACGACCGTGACATGAGGCCAGGCGCGAAGCACTACGACTGGGAGATCAAGGGCGTCCCGATCAGGATAGAGGTGGGCCCCAGGGACCTGTCCAACGGCACATTCGTGTCAACGATGAGGACCGGCGGGAAGGAGAGCCACCCGCTCCTGGAGCTCGAGGTCTACGTTCGGAAGGGCCTCGAGGACGTCTCCGCCGAGCTCAGGGCACGCTCAAACGCCCTCATGGAGTCGAAGATGAGGGTGCTCGACGCATTACCGGAGGACCCGACTGACCTGGAGGACGGCATCGTGTACGAGGTGGCCTTCGATGGCAACGACGCCGATGCCGAGAGGTTGGAGAAGGGCACCAACCTGACCCTGCTCGGCGATGACCTGGAGCCCTATGGGGACGAGGTCGCCTGCATCGTCACAGGTAGGATGACCACGAGGAGGCAGTACCTCGCGAGGATGTACTGAGGCTCAGTGCCTCGCCTGCTTGTAGCGACCGGTCAAGCCGAACACGAGGATGACCGAGCTCGCCCCGATGGCCACGATGTCCACGTCCGTCAGGGAGCCCTTGTCGCGCCAGCTGTCCTCTGAGGTGACGTCTGGGGCGTTCGTCAGCGTGTAGGTCTCACCGCATGGGTCCGCATCACAGAGGCCGACCACGGGCTCGAATCCGACGTAGACGTTGCCAACGAGCAGTGCGGTGATGAGGGTTCCCAGGAGCAGGGGGAGCCACCGGGGCCCCCACTTCTCTGAGGACACGGGGGGCAGCTGGTCGTCGACGAGGGGGTCATCGGAGGCTGGTTCCTCCGGCGTGGGCTCAGAGAACATCCTGGGCTCCGACTCGGCCTGCCTCAGCCCCAGCTTCTCGAGGGCCTCGGCGCCGTAGATGCGCTCGATCAGGCTGATGAGGTTGGGATCGTCGATCTCGTCGGGGGAGACCTTCCCGTCAAGCAGGTCCCTGAGTTTGGACTCGTCGACCATGGTGGTCCCGGGTAGCAGGTGCTACATCAAATGCGCTCTAGTCAGGAGACCAATTCCTCGACTCTCGAGGCGATGGCCGCCGCGGTCAGCCCCATCTTCTCCATGATGTCGGCAGGGGAGCCGCTCTCCCCGAACTTGTCCCTCACGCCGACCATCCTCATCCTGGTCGGTGACTCCTCGGACAGGACCTCGGCGACCGCCGAGCCCAGACCGCCTATCACGGAGTGGTCCTCAGCCGTCACGACCGCGCCGGTCCCGGCCGCCCTGATGACGGCCTCTCGGTCGATCGGCTTGATGGTGTGCATGTCGATGACGCCGGCCTGGATGCCGTTCGATGCTAGTTGCTCCGCGGCCTCTAGCGCCCTCTCGACCATGACGCCACATGCGATGATCGTGGCATCCGCGCCCTCTCGGAGCACGGAGGCCTTGCCGATCTCCAGGGACTCCGCCGCCTCCTCGGTGTAGATCTCGGAGGTCTTGTTCCGTGCGGTCCGGGTGTAGGAGGGGCTGTCGTGATCCAGCAGCTTCCTGGTGAGCGCCCTCGCGGAGTTCCTGTCGCTCGGGGTCATCACGGTGACCCCTGGTAGGGTCCTGAAGATGCCCAGGTCCTCAGTCGATTGGGCACTACTGCCGTCCTGCCCGGTGTGCATGCCCCCGTGGCTCCCACACAGGTGGACGACCAACCCTGTCCTGGCGATCCCGTTCCTGAACTGCTCGAAGGCCCTCTCCGAGAAGATAGCGAAGGTGCTGGCAAAGGGGACCTTCCCAGATTCGGCGAGGCCGGCCCCAACCAGTGCCATGTTCTGCTCGGCTATGCCAAGGCAGAACGTGCGCTCGGGGTACTCAGCACGGAAGTGGCAAGACTTCGTCGACTTGCCGAGGTCGGCCTCCAGCACGACGACGCGGTCGTCCCCCGCCATGTCCAGCAGCGCGTCGCCGTAGCCGTCCCTTGAGGCACCGGGCTCTGCGTACCCGGTCATGCTAGCTCCTCCATCGCGGTGGCGTACTGATCTGAGTTCGGTGCTGCCCCGTGGAATGCGGGGTTGTCCTCCATGAATGACACTCCCTTGCCCTTGACGGTGGCAGCGACGATGGCCGTGGCGCCATCGTGCCCTCTGGACTGCTCTAGGGCCCCCAGTACCTCCGCGAGGTCGTGACCATCGACCTCTATGACGTTCCACCCGAATGACGCGAACTTCGCCGAGATGTCCCCCACCCTCATCTGCTCATCCACGAAGTTGTCGTTCTGGATCCTGTTCTTGTCGACGATGGCGGTTATGTTGCTGACCTCTAGGTGCGTCGTCGCCATTGCCGCCTCCCACACCTGGCCTTCTTGGATCTCCCCATCGCCGAGTAGTACCCATGTGTGGCGGTCGGATCGATCGAGTCTCGCCGCGAGTGCGGACCCCAAGCCGAACGAAAGCCCCATCCCAAGGCTCCCGGCTGAGAAGTCTACACCCTTGGTCCACTTCCTGTCGACGTGTCCCTGGCAGACGGATCCCATTGACCTGAATCCGTCCAGGTCGGAGTCACTGAGGACGTCTAGGTCCCTGAGAATGGAGTATACAGCAGGGCTGGCATGGCCCTTGCTCATGATGAATCGATCCCTATCGTCCCAATCCGGGTTCCCGGGGTCGAACCTCATGACGCCCCGGTAGAGTGTGACGAGGATGTCTATACAGGAGAGGGAACCACCGGGGTGCCCCGATTGCGCCTTGTACACCATGTCTACGATCCTCCTCCTGCATCTCTTTGCAGACTTTCCTAGGTCGTCGAGGTCAACACTAGCCATGACTGGTGGTGTTTGTATGGGTCCTTATTGCTTGCCTAACAAAATAGTACTACCGTGGTCGCAGCCACTCAATTATACATCACCCCTTTCTCCATTTGGTCGTGGGGGAGAGTGGTAGCATGATACTCGAGGGTGACTCACCAGCCCCCAACTTGGGGTCGGAGATCACGAAGAGGGCCTGGGTACAACTCACAGAGAGGGGGAGGGTCGACATCGAGCTCGGCCTCGAACTGTATCGGGACGCCCCCTTGAACGACCTCTGCATCCTCGCGAACCACCTGAAGGAGCAACGCCACGGCAAGAGCGTCCACTTCAACCTGAACCTGCACGTCAACACCACCAACATATGCGTGCTAGCCTGTCGTTTCTGCGCGTTCCGGAAGGGGCCGAGGCACGAAGATGCCTA
>WTHQ01000033.1:0-4227 GCA_011523055.1 Methanobacteriota archaeon | reverse complement strand
TGACAGGATCACCCACCTGGACCTGCTCAGGCGGCTCCAGGACGAGACCGCAGGGTTCCAGTGCTTCGTTCCATACCCATTCCTACCGGACCGCACAAGGCTACCAGAGGCAGAGATACCATCAGGACAAGAGGTCATCCGAACCATCGCAATTTCAAGGATAATGTTGGACAACATACCCCACCTCAAGGCCTACAGAATGAACATAGGGGATCACCTGGCCTCGATCGGGATTCTCTCGGGCGCCGATGACATCGACGGCACCGTTCAGCAGGAGGAGATCATGCATGCAGCGGGCTCGACGACACCTCAGAACACTGGTTTGGAGGGGCTGGTCAGGCTCATCGAATCGACCGGTCAGGTCGCAGTTCAGAGAAACACGACGTACACCCACTTCGAACAACGCAACTTGAAGAACCTCCCCCAATCGATAAATTTGCCAGTAGCGGGGTGACGTGATGTGGGATAGGACGATCGGACGGGTTGCGTTCACCAATTGCGACCCTCTCTACCATGGACTCTCAGAGCGGTGGAGGATCCTACCAGCGCCGCCCTCCTGGTTGACAGGCCACGTAGTGAGGAGGGACTGCCTCATGGCCCCAATACCGTCGGCGGACTTCGCCAAGCACAATGATCAGTTGAAGCTCGTGGGTGAGCTCGGCATCGTTTCCCTAGGGCACGTAGGAAGCGTCCTACTGTTTGGGGACAGGCCGCCTGACCACATGAGGGACATCGCCTTTCCAACTGACTCCTCGACATCCAAGAGGCTACTTAGGTGGTACCTGGAGCTACAGGGCCTCGATCCCCGTACCGTAGACTTGGGACCTGACCTGAAGTCAATGCTCCAACAATGCGACGGTGCACTGCTCATCGGAGACCGAGCGCTTCGCGCTGCCTCTGAGTATCCATCCCTCGTGCAACTGGACCTCGGTGCCGAGTGGACAAGGACCACTGGCCTCCCAATGGTCTTCGGCGTCTTCGCTGCCCACAGGTCCGCAGAGAATGGGCTGATGGCACAAGCCAGGTCAGAGCTTGTGTCAAACTACAGGCAGTTCCTCAGCGATCAGGCCAGGCGCAGCGAGGTGGTCCGACTCTCAGCGGACAAGATAGGGCTCACCCCGGAGAGGATGGACCAGTACTTCCGATCCGAGGTATCGAACCTCCTGGACGACGAGTCCGTCGAGGGGCTCTCGAGGTTCCTCGTGGACGTGTGCGGCATGGAGTCCGACGAGGTCTCTAGTTGCATTCAGTCCGTGGCACCATAGTCCAGCGACTTGGACGCCACGTATTCGAGCAGGTCGATCGCCACTTCACAGGACTCGGAGATAACGGGCTCTGGGTCTGTGACGAACCTCTCCAGGGTCCCCATGGCCACTCTGTCCCCGATGGCACCCAGTGCCTCCGCTGCCTCATGCCTCACCATGAGGTCCTCTTCCATGTCCTCCAGCCTCTCGATTAGGTAGGGGACCGCATGGGGATCCTGCATCTGCCCCATCACGTAGGCGATCTCGTGCTTCAGTAGGGCCGACTCCGACGAGTACGCGGCAGCGAGTGCCTCCACGGAGTCCTTGCCCCCGATGTTCCTCAGGGCGAACAGCGCGCGCATCCTCTGGAACATCCGCTCGCTCTCGTTGCAGAGGGTGTCTCTTAGGTCCTCGACGGAGGTTACTTTGCTTGGCGGGGCGGGGTCGACTGAGTCGAATTCCGATACCTCGGGCTTTCCCATGTTTTCCACTCCTCATGGGCGGCCTATGAAATCGATGCCCCTTGGGTCGAAGCTCTGGTCCACAAGCCCGATCTTCTGCCCCTCCTCAAGGAACAACATCACAGCCTCCCTGCCATCTGGACCGTAGTCTATGGTCCTCTGGTTGACGTACATGCCGACGAACCTCTCGTTCGTCTCGTCTGATATCCCCCTGCCCCACTTCTTCGCGAACGACAGAGCTGATTCAGGGTTCTCTATGGCATGGACTATCGAGTTCTTGACGTCGTTGGTTATGTCAGAGCATAGGTCAGCGCCATGCTTCCTCAGGACAACGTTGCCACCGAGGGGCAATGGGAGCCCTGTCTTCTCGTTCCACCACACGCCGAGGTCCAGCACGAGGTGCACGCCCTCGTCCTTCCAGGTGAGCTGCCCCTCGTGGATAATGAGTCCGTGGGTCGACTTCCCTGACGCCACAGAGGGGAGAATCTCGTCGAAGGGCATCACCTCAACGTCCACGTCACCCAGTGCGAGCCTTAGGGTCAGGTAGGCCGACGTCCCCAATCCAGGAATTGCTATCGTTGACCTCCGGGCCTCGTCCACGGAGGATTCCACGTTTGAGATGATCATCGGACCGTAGCCCTCTCCCATCGACGCGCCGCAGTTCATCAGCGCGTAGTCTTCTGAAATCGTCGGGTATGAGTGGATGGAGACAGCGCTGACGTCATGCTCCCCGGCGAGGGCCTGTTGGTTCAGCGTCTGGATGTCGACGAGTACGTGGTCGTACCTTCTCTGCCCGGTGTCGATGAGTGATTCGGTCATGGCATAGAACATGAATGCGTCATCTGGGTCGGGCGAGTGCCCGATTGAGAAGTGTTGGACCATGGTGAGGCCACTGTAGGGGGGTATAAATCGCCTTGGCAAGATCCACGGGACGGCACGATGAAGTATCCCCTCCTCATGGCATTGGCATGGTCGATCCAGAGAGACTCTCCACCGCCACTGGCCAATTGGGTCCTAAGTGTGCCAAAACCGGGAAACCGCTCAAGTTCTCGGAGGCGATCGTGCACGACGGCGAGTACCTCTCGTACGAAGCCTACCTCGAGGTCACAGGAGCTGAATCCTCCACTGAGCCCAAGCCCGTGCCCGGGCTAAGGATGGAGTAACGCCATCTTGATGTGCCCCCTCTCCCACCGGCCCATGTGGCCAAGGGATGGAGCCGAATCGGCTCGAGATTCGCAGACTTCTACCGCTCCCTGAGCCCTGACGACCTTTGGGTGCCGCCCCGTCTAAGAAACCGTGAGTGGATGTTCATGCCATGGGGTGATCGCCCCACAGACAGGCACAGGTCGTTCTCGGACAAGCAGTCGCTCCACACATACCTAACACAGAGGTTCCCCCACTCCTGCTTCCACTCGACGGCGTACTACGACGACCCATCCCAGAGGACTATGGCCGACAAGGGCTGGAGGGGGGCCGACCTGATATTCGACTTGGACGGCGACCACCTACACGGCATCAGCTACACCGACTTTCCTGCGCTCATGCATTCCATCCAAGAACAAGCGTGGTCACTGTGGAACGACTACCTAGAGCCCGAGTTCGGCTTCAAAAGGGAATACGCACAATTCACATTCTCCGGGCACCGTGGCTTTCACATTCACCTCAGGGACCCTTCACTGTTCCACTTGGACACGAACGCGAGGAGGGAGATCGTCACCTACATACGAGGCGTCGGCCTTGAGGTATCCTCGACCAAGACCTACGATACGGGGTGGTCAAGGCGCTTGGACGAGGGCGTCGAAAGAGTGTCGAATATGCTATCGGCGACATCGAGGAAAGAACCGGGTGCACCCACATTGCACGGTCTGGTGGAGCAGGCCAAGACCCAGAACCACCCAGTGAGTTCGAATTCGGTCAAGGAGCTGATCAAGAGGGCCTCGAGCGAGGACCACATAGAGAGGCTGAAGGCCGACAGGTCGAAAGCAGTTTTTGGAGATACGGGAACCAAGCTCTTCTGGGCCCTGGTACGAGCGAACAGCTCGGTCTCCGTGATCGGCGGGGAGACGGACGAGAATGTCACTGTCGACGTGAAGAGGGTCATCAGGCACCTTGGCAGCCTACATGGCAAGTCAGGCCTCAGGGTAACAGAGATCCCATTCGACCGGCTGGACCCAGACGGCTCCAACCCCTTCGATGCCTTGAGGGAGGCCGTGGTCTTCGCAGGCCCGGAAGACAAGAAGGTCCGAATCCTGGTTGACGACGTTCGGGCGATAATCAACCAAAGGGAGCTTGAGGGCGGATCAGGAGACGAGTTCACAGTGGATGAGGGGATGGCCATGTTCTTGCAGTTGAAGGGATGGGGAGAATTATCTGGCTAGTTAATCGTACTGATCCACGTCAACCACGGAGAACCTTGAAACCCCAGAAGTTACCACATCAATACATGGGGATAATCCCGAGGCGCAAGAAGAAGGCAAAATCCCAGCCTCTCCCCCCTCCACCACCACCGCCCCCTCCGATCG
>WTHQ01000023.1:68774-73021 GCA_011523055.1 Methanobacteriota archaeon | reverse complement strand
ATGTCTCACACCGGGCAAGCCGCCGACTTTCCGTTCATATTTAATCGTGTGGACACACATAATCGGAGAACTGCGAATAATTACAGTACGAAATAACGAGGTTTCAAATCAGTGCCCGTGTTGTAATGATCGATGAGGAAATCCCTTTCGCGGAATCCGAACATGCTCCGCACAATGATAGGGTTGGGCCTGACCCTTATCTTGCTACTTGGTTATGCTGTTTACTCGAACACCGTAGATTCAGAATACTACAGGCTAGAGACATCAAATGAAGAAATCACCATCGAACTCACTTCCTCTGATGATGGGACCCTCTTTTTCACTACGAATTCCGCAATCTCCTGGCTCAATGTATCCTTGGAAAATCTACCAAATGATGCAACCCTAACCGTCACCTCTTCGTCAATACCATATCATAGCAGCGAGTTACTTGGAAGTGACAACGACGGGAGGATGTTTACCTGCAAGGATATCAACGACGATTTCGAACTCATCGTAGAATCCTGCGATGTAGCCTTCTCGCACACCAGCCGTGAAATTGGCGGAAATATAGAGTTCAAGTCCATTGTTTCAGTGGATCTCCCCCTCGGCGGTGTTGCGTACTTGGAGGCCCTGGACCTTTATGATGCCCAACAGAAGGCAGCCGCAAAAATTTCCACTGCTACCAACATCAACACATGGACATTGACCCTGGACCGGGACGGTGAACTGGTAAATTTTACAGAATTTCCTTCTGTAACTCTCGTCCAACATGAGCTCATAAGTGTCGAGGAGTTCAGGTTGGATCCAGTAGTAGAAACGCTCTATGGCATAGCATCATTGATTGGGTGCTTTACAATGATGCTCGCAGTCCCCATGATTGCCTACTTTTCAGGGGTCGCCAGACAAAAAAGAGAAGATAGGCTTAGGGCTGAAAACCCCCCTCCAATCAACTGATTAAGACAGCTTATCGGTGATTTCCAACAATGAGTCAATGAGTGTATCCAATCTATTTGATAGATCAGGGTTTGAGATTTTCCCGTCCTCCAGATGAGTCCTCCCTTCTGGGATGGCGATCTGCTCTGGGATGCATATAGCACCGAGCCACCTACACACGTGCCTCATGTGATTGAGTGTCGATGTGTTTGATGTTCCTCCCAGAAGGCTGACCAATCCTATCGGTTTTCTGGACAATTCATCCTTCGATAGCCAATCAAGTTGTAATTTCATGGTGCTGCTCATAGTTCCATGATACTCAGGCGAAACCAAAATTATGGCACTGCTGGATGAGGCTAGGTCCTTCAACTGCTTTACCGCATCTGAATTCCAGCAATCTGGCTCGCCGATGATGGGAAGAATCGTATTATCGTTTCTGAATACACGGTACCCAACTCCCTTCTGCTCGAGGCGTGACACAATGTCTCCTACCACCAAACCACAAGACCCCTCCAGACCATAACCACCAGTTAGTATCAATACGACCATACTTTACGCAAGGACAACGAGATTATTTCTGTTGCGCAATCTTAGACACCTTTCAAAATATGATACCTTCACGCAAATGACAATGGAACCCTTCACTGGATATCATAACCTCGAGAAATCCTTGATTGAGGATCCGGCATCTGTGGTCAATGAACTACGCGGAAGAGTAGCTACGGACCTCTCCACAAATGGCGAAGCCTGGATACTAATTGGCAGAGCATTGTTAGAACTAGGGTTCTCCGAGCAGGGGAATGAATCTATCTCATACGGCCAAGGTCTGAAATCATCGGAAGTCAGACCTGATGCAGACACACAAGAATTGGTTAGCTCCGACAATGTAGGTGATGTACAAATAGATGACGTAGGCACAGAATATGCCCCCTCTTCTGAGATTAGATCACAAACCAATCCTTCAGAACACAGTGGGAATTCTGTGGATTTCGCCAGCGCCGGATTAGAAATTGAAACCGATCTTATTGGTGAAACCACACTCCTGCGGACTGACAATGAGGTTGGGGAAGTCGAGGAACCAACTAGTGCTGAACTCGTTCAAGAAACGCAAGACATGGAAACTCAAGACAAAATTGGGGAATACTCAGAAGACACCGAGGCCATTGTGTTGATGGCATCGGGAAGGTACGAGGAGGCAATGGAGTGCTGGACCAACCTTATCAGGGAAAATGAAACCAGTGGAAGGTGGAACGGTCTCGCAGAATGTCTGGAGGCATTGGGTTACAGCGGTAGGGCGAACAAGGCCAGGATTCGTGCGTCATCTACGCGAGACGCACGCCGTACGGCCGCAAACGTGGACTTGGAGGCCTTGGCTGAATCCGTTGAAAGAAGAACGCCTGACCAACCCACCCGTGCCGAGACTGTGAATGAGAGCATTGAGTGGTACAACAAGGGAATCTCCCTCTTGGTGGATGGCAGGCCCCTAGAGGCCCTTGGTTGCTTTGAAAAGACCCTGTACACGAAGGCAGACGACACTGTCGAGTTGAGGTTGAGTGCAAAGATAGGAATTGCGGACTCGTATTCGGCCTTGGACAGGCACGAAGAGGCGATTAGAGGGTACGTCCAGATTCACGAGACCAATCCTGATGCCCTTGGCTACGCAGCAGTTTTCAACATGGGCAAATCCTACACCCACTTGGGAAGATATGACGATGCCATCGCTTGTTTGAAACGATCGTCTGAAATGAACCCAGAGAAGTCCCACAAAAATACAGTGAAAACCATGCTAAAACAAGTCAAGGCTCTTAGGAAGGCCTCGAGGAAATAACCTCGATCATGACAGACTTCGAGGTCGGTGTATTGCTGTGATCGGCAACGGAATTGATTGGTATGAGATGGTTAGACTCTGGGAAGTAGGTGGCAATTGAGCCCTCAGGTATGTCGTATGGAACGACGTACCACCCAGTCGAAGTCGGAATCCTGGGTTGGCGGACATTTTTGAGACTAACTCGGTCACCGCCCTTTAGTCCCAATTTGGCCAGGTCGGACTTGGACATTAACACGATCCTCCTTGATTTAGAAATCCCTCTGTAACGGTCTTCATCGCTGTATATAGTTGTGTTAAACTGATCATGAGAGCGAATGGTCATCATTGTGAAGTACCCATCGTCGGGTGTGAAGCCATCGACCTCGTGTGAGGAGAATTCTGCCCTTCCCGATGAAGTATTGAATTTACGACCATCCCTCGGTGGATTCGGTAGCTCAAAGCCATGTTCCGATTCCACCCTGGTGTTGTAGGCGTCGAAGCCAGGGACCACACCCTCAATGGAATCCCTAATCTTTCCAAAATCAGAACCGAGCTCTTTCCACGGTACACTTCCTCCGCGTAGTGTTTGCAGTCGTTCCCCAATTGATGCTATTATCGTCGGCTCGCTCTTTATCGCCATTGAATGCCTGGATATGTGCCCCCTTGACTTGTGCACGATGCCCATGGAATTCTCGACCGTCAGGAACTGTGGCCCGTGCGAGGTGATCTGTAGATCCGTTCGACCTAGGCAGGGTAGGATAATTCCGATGTCACCGGTTATCAAATGACTTCTGTTCAACTTTGTCGATATCTGGACTGTTAGGCTGCACCTTTCCATTGATTGTGCGGTATGTTCGGTATCTGACATTGCCGAGAGGAAATTCCCGCCGAGTGAGAGAAAAACACCGCCCCTCTCATTCATGCGTAGTACTGAATTAACTGAGTCCGCACCATGTTGATCACCCATTTCCACACCAAACTCTTCGTTCAGCCTCCCCAAGAAGGCCGTTGATGGTGCATGAGTGATGCCCACGGTCCTATCTCCCTGGACATTTGAGTGCCCCCTTACGGGACAAGGCCCGGACCCTTCTCTCCCTATGTCACCTTTCAAAAGGAGCACATTCATGATTTCACGTATGGTATTCACTGAGTTCTTGTGCTGGGTAATACCCATCGCCCAACATATGATCGTACGCTTAGATCGACAGAAATAATCAGCCAACTGAGTAACCCTCTCTCTGTTATGGCCTGTCAAGGACTCTGTCAACGCCCAGTCAACCTCAGTGGCTACTTTCCGGTATTCCGCGAACCCTGTTGTATGTTCATTGATGAATTCCAAATCATGCATATTACGTTCTACAATAATGGATCCAATTGCCCTGAACAGGGCCATGTCCCCATTTATCTTGATGTCTAGATGATCATCAGATATCTTGAATCCCGAACCAATGAGGTCCCTAGGGCTCTGTGGGTGCCTGAATTCCCTCATACCTGTCTCCAGCAGAGGATTGACGCTTAGTATGGA
>WTHQ01000023.1:10914-68674 GCA_011523055.1 Methanobacteriota archaeon | reverse complement strand
GGTGCCTGAATTCCCTCATACCTGTCTCCAGCAGAGGATTGACGCTTAGTATGGAAGCGCCTGCCTTTTTTGCAGACTTTAGTGCACTTAACATCCGAGGGTGGTTACTCCCAGGATTTTGGCCAACTATCACGATCAGGTCTGCGTGATCGAAGTCCTCCAATCTAACTGTTCCTTTCCCGATTCCTATGGAATCAGTCAGGGCCACGCCAGAGCTCTCATGGCACATATTGGAGCAGTCTGGGAGATTGTTAGTACCGAACTGCCTTGCCAAGAGTTGCCAGAGGAACGCCGCTTCATTCGAGGCCCTGCCGGATGTGTAGAAATACGCGTCATCGGGGGTATCCAAGTTGTTCAATTCTGATGCAATTACACCTATGGCCCTGTCCCAATCGATCGGCTCGTAGTGATTGGAACGGCGATCTAGTATTAGCGGCCTTGATAGCCTCCCCTGAGAGTTAAGCCACTGATCCGACTTCCTTGCCAAAGCATGTACGGAATATTCCTTCCAGAAAGAATCAGGGATAGTGCTCGTCGTACCCTCATCCGACATCGCCTTAGCTCCGTTCTCACAGTATTCGAATGGCGACCTGTGGGTCGGGTCAGGCCAAGCACATCCCGGACAATCAAATCCTTCAACTTGGTTGGCCTTACCGAGTGTGACCAATGAACCTGTGACCCCCATGCGAGATATACCATGTTTCCATGCAGAGATCACAGCAGGAATTCCAGCCGCGCTCTCTTTGGGAGGGACGATATGCGGACGGCCGGTTTCAATTGGACCATACCGGGATACATTGCGTGCCATGATTACCTCACATATCTCCATCCCGTGTCTATGTATAACAGACTTGTTCAGATTCCAAGCCTATGAATGGATTATTGGTCATATATCATGGGAAATCACCCTTCTGGGTGCTGACAGGATCGTCATCCTATCGCGGCGAGAAAAGCTGATCAATGTCAAGTCATTTTCCTTCGCAAGCTCCACAGCAAGGGACGTTGCGGAACCCACTCCTGAAACTATAGAATAACCCGTAGTTAGTGCCTTTTGGACTAACTCGTAGGATATCCTACCTGAGAGTATGCATACAGAAGGGAGCATCCGTTTGATGGTGATAACCCCACTCAACTTGTCCATAGCATTGTGCCTACCAACATCTTCCATCGAGGATAATAGCACACCCTGGCGATCGTATGCAGTGGCACTATGTGTGCCCCCAGTTTCATTGAACAGGCTTTGTTCAGACCCTGCTCTTTGGTGATATTGGTAAAGGTCCGCCTCAGAAACTAAGTCACTGGAGACTACCCGTTTGTGTTTGTGGAGGCTCAGCCTACCACAGACGCCACATGAACCCGGCACTATGAGTGGTCCACGCATAGCCATAAGTCCCTCGAGCCTCTCCTCAGGCAAGGAGACCCTTGCGACCCCCTCCTCAATATCCAAGGCTAGGATCTCGTCTGAATCTTCAATTATCCCTTCGTTGTAAAGTAGCCCTGTCACAAGTTCCCTATCATTCCCAGGTGTCCTCATATAGAGTCCCATGTCAAGCACAGAATCACCGGAAATTACTATCCTGAGGGGGGATTCAATAGCAGCCTTGTAACCCTTGGAATGCGCTTCATGCCTACCTAATTGCCTCGACTCTATGACAACCCATTGAGATTGTTGAACAGTCGGATCGGGCTTCATGGCGCCTTATCCTAAACGGGTTCAAATATCAACAGACCGACGGGAGTTCATGAGCCTAGTAGGGGGCGGTGGCCTCGGTTTGCCAATGGCTGTGGAAATTGACGTTGTGAACGTGGACATATCAGTCACAAAAGCCGCTGAGAATGCCATTCTAGAAACCATGTCTAACGATGATGATGATCAAGTATTGATCATCAGCGCTGACTCGGGTGGCTGCTCAGGATATATGTACGACATGAAAGTAGTAGAACGGCCAGAGGAGGATGGATACCAAGAGATAGTTGTGGGGGGTAAATCTATTCTTATCCATGACCGTGACTCTGATCTATTAAATGGCATAGAGTTGGACTACAAGGATACTCTCATGGGCGGTGGATTCCAAATTACAAACCCCAATGCGAGTAAGTCCTGCGGCTGCGGACAGTCGTTTGGTTGATTTGAGATGCTCTACGATGATCCTCGACCCATTTCCCTCTTAACGGGGCACTCAGCTGTAGAGGCCATATCCAAGTTATCCACAAATCGACTTTCAGTAAACAAAGAAAACAACGTAGAAAGAGCGGTTGTTTGTGACGGCAGTGGTAGAGTACTAGATGCCCCCCACATTGTCTGGGATGAAAGCGGGGTGATTTTATTGCACACAACATCCTACAAGCCTGACTACTTGAAGTCGGTTGCGAGAACTCTCAGCAAGGGTTCTGGACAGGTAATGGATGCAACTGGAGCCATAGATAGATTCCTCTGTCATAGAGACCAATGCCCTGACCAGGCAGGTTTGGTTATTGATAACCTGGGCGTCATGGGAAAATACTCGATTGTTTTGAATCCCACTAGATCGGAAAAATGGACAAACACAAGATTAACCCCCGAGGTCCTGATCGAAATCGGTGGACTGACTGATGATCATTTGAAGGGTCGGTATCTACCACATCACATCGGATTAGCAGATTATGTGCGTTTGGACAACGGCTGTTACCCAGGACAGGAGATCCATGCTAGGATGGACTCACGTAATCCCAACAAGAAGAAGATGATTTGGATCGAGTTCGAGGACCCACCCAACCAAAATTCCCTGATAATCTCCGGGTTCAATTGCAAGTTCATAACCCCCTCAGGAGGAAGGATTGTTCACGGCATCATTGAGGACTCCACGGAAGTGGGGTTCCATGATACCGCCATTGGCACTGTAAACACACTAGATATCCTCAACGCTCTATGACCTAGGAATCTGAGTCGATCAAAACAAATATGTCTGTGATGGAAACTCGTTTGGGTCATGCCTCACAGGTATCACGTGGTCCTAGTGAGCATAATGCTCGGATTTACCTTTTCACCGATTGCCTCCGGTCAGATCGGGCAACCCGACATCATTCAGGAGCACTGGTATCATTCATACGCAACTCTCACTCTGGACGTAAACGAATGGGCAGATGATAACCCGGACATCGTGAGGCTTGTGATAGCGGGCCAAACAGAATTAGGTAGGAATCTATGGGTTCTGCAAATATCTGACTGGTCCTTAACGCAAAAGGAGAATGGTGAACCCAAGGAGGTAGTCTACATCGATGGAGGTCACCATGGTAACGAGCACTTGGGCACAGAACTAGCATTTCTAACTGCTAAGCACTACATCGATGGTTGGGCATCGAATGATCTCAATGTGATTTCCACACTCAAAACAACAGAAATCCATATTCTGATCATGTTGAATGCTGATGGCAACGATTTTGATACCAGGTGGAACGTGAACCAAGTGGATCTTAACAGAAATTACGACCATTATTGGAATACTTGCCCAACGACTCAACCAGGATCATCTGCATTTAGTGAATCAGAGACACTAGCTAACTCCGTGTACATGAGGGACGTTGTATCTGATGCTGACCTGTACGTTACCATGCACACTGGGGTATGGATTATGTTGTATCCCTGGGGAAAGTGGCCTGAACAACCCGCTGATTGGGAGCTCTTTCACCATGTCCGAGATGAAGTGAATGAAAATATCTCCGAGATCCCGATCAGGAATGCGAACCAGGGGTTGTACCCCAACTGTGGGACAAGCAGAGACTATGGCTATGGTGTCATGGGATTCCCCACATTCACTTTCGAAACTGATGATGAGCAATTCCTCTTGGGGACAGTGGAGGCATTGTCAGATAGGCTAGAAGAAGAATTGAACGTTATGGAATACCTCATTGAGAATGTATGGTATTGGCGAGCCAGGTTGAATGTGAATTCAATTGAGCTAAGACAAGGCGACGTTCTGATTGATGTAGAAAATCTCGGCCACGCGACGACAAGGAATGCAACACTGGTACAAATGACTGATTCGGGTGAGGTGCTTTGGGAATCGACCAACTTTACAGTAAACGCAACTTCAGTAACGTCAGAAAACATAGGCCCCTACTTGGGGGAGACTGTTCAGGATGGGGAGTGGTTCCTCCGATACCAAAAAAGGGTCATCGACTCTTCCAAGTGGGTAACAGAATCCGTAGAATCAGATAGGATTCTAGTTAAAGTAGATAGTTCAGGTTTCCTACCCCATCCAGGGTTTGCAACCACCCTCATGGCGCTGTTGTTTTCTGGATTGTTTAGAAAAAAATCTCTCTAGATATATAATTATACAGCGAACAACGTTATAGTACCCCGTCGATAGAGCAAATTATGACATTGAAACCGATGGACTACGACTTTGGAGATCCGGCAAACTACTCGTTTGCAAACCATATAACCTGTGCAGATACCGAGACAAGAAAAATGTGGACCTTAGCATACGGGCATATGCTAAACTACAATCATGAGGAGGCAATAGCCTGTTTCTCGAGGTGTACAGAATTAGACCCGGATTGTGCTATGGCATGGTGGGGAATAGCGTATTGTGTTTCATCGAACTACAATTGGGCACCTGGATTAGGATCTGGTTACGATGCTATCCAACAAGCACTCTCAGTCATGGATCACTGCTCAGAGCTAGAGAAGGACCTAATCAGAGCCCTCTCCAAGAGGCACAGTAAGGAAGCCAGAGACTCCGCAGACCCAGCGGTCCTGAACATGGGCAATAGCCCAGAGCTAAACATTGCCTTCGCCGAAGAAATGGCCCCACTTTATGAGAAATACAGAGGGAATCTGGACGTCACTGCAATTTACGTTGAGGCCCTCATGAATCTGAAGGCATGGCAGTTGTGGGAAAAGGATACCAAAACGGGAATCATCACACCAGCCGATGAGAATACGCTGCTCTTGGTAAAGATCATGGAAGATACGTTTGAAGAATACGATGAGGCAAGGGTCCATCCTGCGCTCTGTCACCTTTACTGTCATGCATTGGAACTATCCCCATTCCCAGAGAGGGCTCTACCAGCCGCAGATGTTCTGAGAACAAGAATGCCCGGCCTAGGACATCTAGTCCACATGCCCTCACACATAGACGCATGGGTTGGACAATGGAAGGAGGCCATAGATTGCAACATCGCTGCAGTCGAGGCAGATGACAAATATGTCGCGTTGACAGGCAACGAATCGCAGTTCTACAAATTCTACAGAATGCACAACCATCATTTCATTGTGTGGTGCGCTATGTTCGACGGTCAGTATGAAACGGCCTTGAAATACGCAAGAAAGGCCGTTGAAACCCTACCGATCGGTGACGAAAACGGTGGTGTCAAGTTCATGCTCGCTGGCATAATCCCGATGGGCGCCATCTTCCTAGAGTCCTATGTGACCATGCCCTGGCATGTAATGATAAGGTTCGGAAAATGGGAAGAAATTCTCAATGAGCCCACTTACGATGACAAGGAGGCATTTCCTGCCACGATTGCCACGCAGCATTATGCTAGAGGGGTTGCATATGCCTCGCTGGGCATGGTAGAGGAGGCAGAAGCCGAACAGGTTCTATTCAAAGAAGCTCTAGGTAACCCCGCACTAAGTGGTAGGATGATGCATAACAATTTCATGTACCAAGATCCTATGGAGGGACCATCGATTTTGAACGTAAATGCATCTATACTTGAGGCTGAAATAGAATATCGAAGACAATACATAGCCAAGAACAAAGGTTTCGATTATGATTTCTCCCATGCTTTCGAGGAGCTCAGAAGAGGAGTTCAGCTATCACTAAATCTCGCTTACAATGAACCCTGGGGGCAAATGCAACCAGTTAGGCACATACTTGGTGCATTACTTCTGGAACAAGGTCACATAGAAGAAGCTGAAGAGGTTTACAGGGAAGATATAGCACTGTGGAAGGACAACATGTGGGGGCTGTTGGGTCTGAAGCTCTGTCTGGAAGCCAAGGGGGACAAGACGGGCGAGCTAGAGGCGGTGACCAAGTTATTCAATGAAAGAAGCGCGAGGGCTGACATAGTTCCTACTAGAACCTGTTTCTGTGCCCAGGAAATAGCCAAGGATAGTTGTGGATGCTGTTGATGAGGTCGAGTGAGGCTACGACCTCCCCTTCCTACCATCAACCAATTGATACTTTCCAAGGTGCCTAATTAAGCTGTAATCATCTGGGGACAGGGTCTCCTCTACCTGCGATTCAAACAGAATACCAACCGCCTTCCCCCTGGTTCTGAAGAATGACAACTCCAATGAAATCCCGATCAAGGTCGCAATGTAAAGTACCAGCACCACGGTCATTGCGAACAAGGAAGGATCAGACAATGATCCATCCCTGATCGTAGATGATAGTGCGATCTGACGTGAAAGTAGGAATATGAGACCAACTCCCACCCAAGGTCCAATTAATTGTTCGACAAAAGTATCGGATGGGATCACCTTTCTGTTCCTTGCATCTATGAACACAAGGGATCCACTTGTGGCCGCTCTGATGATTGAAATCGCGGCTACAAGTATAACATAGAGGCCGATTGTGATCATCGCTATCGTTGTGAAGGAAAAAGATAGGTACGAGACAATTAGGTAAGCGAAAACACCCAACAGTACAGTAATTGGTAATCTGTGTATAGCAGCTATAACCGGCTCCGGTGGTCGAGTCGGGTCACCAGGCCTATCCATCCAAACAATATCCCAACCTGTTAATGATTTGACAATAAGGAGTATACGCAACAGGACCCTCTTCTCAATCAAAATCCATTCGAAAAACCTCGTGACTGGTATGAGAGGGATGAACACGAATCCAGCGGGAATGCTAAGCACGGGCCATACAACCAAAGAGGGGACTAGTAAAAAATGGCGCATATCCAATGGGTGCAACATATCCGTTTCGATTCTAGTCTGCCTTTCTAGGTCTATCTCAAACTGCCTAGCCGTTCGATCCAATTCGTGTCTGAAATCCTTGATTGGATATCCAGAGTCGATCACAGAGGTGAACTTCTCTCGGTAGTGGAGGTGTTCCGGCTCATTCCCTATCCACCAAGACCAAAGCACCCTGAGGGGTACTGTCAAAAGTACTGGGATTATTAGGATCAGGATGGCTGAAAATAATCCATCCGATTGAGCTGTCACGTTATGGTCTCATTGGATGGTGGAGTTGAACCTATCCTCGACCTTTGTCCAATTGACTACATTCCACCAAGCTTCTACGTAATCCCCCCTTCCGGGACCGAATTTCTTGTAATAGGCATGTTCCCATACATCGATACCTAGGATCGGCGTTTGACCACAACCAACTGTTTCCATTAGGGGATTGTCTTGATTTGGAGTGCTGCATATCGTCAGTGTCCCTGAATCGCTGCACAACCACGCCCAACCTGAGCCGAATCTAGTCAATGCAGCGGCCTTGAACTTAGACTTGAATTCTTCAAATGAGCCGAAGGCATCGTTAATTGCATCCATAAGTGCGCCGCTTGGTCCTAAAGACTGATCAGGAGGGCACATCGAATCCCAGAAAAAGCAGTGGTTCCAGTATCCACCACCATTATTCCTGACAGCTGGATTATCAGCACATTTTGAAAGGATCTCTTCTATATCTTGATCTGCCATGTTTGTTCCATCAATGGCGGAATTGAGATTCCTGGTGTAGCCAGCATGATGTTTGGAATGGTGAATCTCCATAGTTGTAGCATCCAAGTGCGGTTCTAGGTCTGAATAAGCGTAATTTAGGTCGGGCAGGTCAAAAGGCATGGTATTGCCAAGGGCGGGATATTGAATAAGGTGTCGAGGGCAAATATAACCTACCATTATCACTGGTCCTCGAGCATGGCAATGATACTCGCTAACGACGGGGTAGACCAGCGATGTCGGAGGAAATTGGAATCAAGTGGTGACGTAGTGGTTGAAAATAAGTTAAGCCATGAAGAGCTTCAGGGGGGCTTGGCCAAAGAATTCGACTGCATAATCGTCAGATCCGCTACAAATCTTACCAAGGAAGTAATCCAAGCTAACACGGGGAATGGCTCCCAATTGAAACTACTAATTAGGGCCGGTGTAGGTTTGGACAACATTGACACTACTTTTGCGGAAAGCGTAGGATTGATAGTAAGAAATACCCCAAATGCATCTACAAACTCTGTTGTGGAAATGACGATCTCTCACTTACTTAGTGGATCCCGTAAAATTGTTGCAGCGAATTTAGATATGAAGAATGGAAAATGGACAAAGAAAAAATTGGTCGGCTCAGAATTAAGGGGGAAAAATCTCGGATTAATCGGTTATGGCCGAATTGCCAGAGGGGTGGCTAGAATAGCCTCAACGCTCGGAATGATTCCCCATGCATATGACCCTTTTGTAGACCAGAAATTGCTCAATGAAGACGGCGTCGTATACCATGACACAGTAGAATCTCTTTTCTCCAATTGTACCCATATAAGCGTACACTGTTCTAAGACGAAGGAGACTGAATCTATGGTCAATAAAGATCTAATCAGCCTGATGCCACACAGATCACCAAGTGGAATAGAATGTGGTAGACATGTCGTAAATTGTGCTAGGGGGGGAATTATCAACGAACATGATATGCTCGAACTTTTGGATTCAGGGTTTCTTTCTTCTCTTGGACTCGATGTGTTTGAAAATGAACCTCAGGGAAATTTGGCTTTGTCCCAACATAGAAACGTCACATCAACACCACATACAGGGGCTTCTACAATGGAGGCACAGCGAAGAATTGGTGACGAGATCGTGGCGATAATAGAATCAACACTGCGCTAAAGCAAATTATGCATGGCTGTGAGGCCGTCTTCGTATTCTGCTAACACTAGTGGTATCTCTACGTCGCTAATCTCTGATTTGAGCGATAAATTTAGCATCTTCTTTGATTTCCAGACGTCAGTGTTGAAACTCACTATTGCCTGAGTGACCTCTGCTAGGTTATCTATTGTGTATCCCAATTTCACAGGGTATGTATCAGCGTTCATTGTGCTCTCCCCGTACAAAGTTGTAGAGAGGTGGTGGCAAAACAATGGGCACACTGGCGAAAATAGCTTGAGGCAGCCCCTTAGAATCTGGTGTATTGTCCAGAGGGAGCTTTGATCGAAATCATACATTCGACTTTTGGCGAGCTCCATCCAGTGGCTAGAGAATATTCCGGTCAGAAAGGTTTTGACCCCCTGGGTAGCTGAGTAGATGTCGATTTGTTCCCAGTGTACTTTTGTACTTGAGACTAGTTTGTCATATTCCGACAATATCCATTGGTCCTCTGGCATAATGGAATCGGGCCTCTCATTAGCCACTGGGAATTGACTCGCAAATCTAGCCACATTGAAGATCTTGGTCAATACCCCGAAGTACTTTGCTTCTATCTCTTCGGGGTTTATGTGGAAATCATCACCGACCTGGGCCTCAGCAGCCTTCCATAATCTAAAGCACTCGGATCCTATCTTGTTAGCCTTAAGCTTCACGGTTTTACCCTCCGGCCCCCTTATTTGCCAGGATCCTGTCTTCCCAGAGAGGCCGCAGTCTAACACTGAGTCAGCGTCAATACCGTTCCCCCATGACTTGGACATCTTACGACCCCAAGGATCCATCCCCAAACCATCTATCCAAACTGACTTAAAGGCAGGCTTGTCGAGTAGATGGACACTCTTCAATAGCGTGTAGTACAACCATGTTCTTACAATCTCTTTCCCCTGGGGCCTAAGTGATGTTGGAAACGTTTTGGAGAAATCCACTTCATCCCTACCGAAACCAGATACGAAAAGATTGGAGTTAGAAGAATCCATCCATGTGTCGAACACCTTCTCCTCCCCCACGATGTCGTGGTATGGGTTTTCGTCTATGGTGCCAATGACATCTCTCGTCTCCCGATCCACACAAATCGATCCATCGGGTGGTTCCTCGCACCAAGGTCTAACGTAAGTCCCGGCTGGAGGCAGGACCAGGACTCTACCTCCATCTGCATACCAGATTGGGATTTCTGTGTGGTACCACCTTCTCCTACTGATGGGCCAGTCTATGGTTATGTTATCCATCCAATCAAGCAACAATTGTTTGTTTCTCTCTGGAATGAATCGAATATCGTCGATGATATGCCTCATTCTGTCTTGTGCCCCTACCTGTTTAACATACCATTCCTTGAGGAGAATAATCTCGATTGGATTTTCACCTCTCTCACTAACGGGGATTTCTTGTTGACGATCTTCTAATTCGTGTATCTTGCCCATACTGGCGAGTAATTGGATCGCCTTTGTTCTAGCGTCAGACACGAGCATACCACTAAGGGGTCCTGCAATATTCGTCATTCTGCCATCGAGATCTATTGCTTGGAATGGGTTTAATTTGAGTTCCCGGAAGACAGAGACGTCATTTTGATCGCCAAAACTGCATACCATCAAAACACCCGAGCCGAATTCCTTCTTCACAGAGGGGTGTGCCTCAACATTCACGCTGATTCCTCTATCCGATACCTCCAATGGCAACATTACTTTTTCACCGATTAGATCAGTATACCTTTCATCATCAGGATGGACTAAAACAACTCCGCAAGCGCAAATCAACTCAGGCCTTGTTGTTGAGATAATTACCTCCCTACCACTTTCAGTCTCCCACTTTACATGGGCGAGTTTCGTCTCCCTGGTGATTCTCTTCACCTCAGCATCTGCTATCGTAGTTCCTTCAACCGGGTCATACAGATTCGGCCTAAGATCTTCAACTATCACCCCATTTAATAGCAACTCTTTGAAAATGGTTTGAGTTACTGCTCTGTATTCAGGGGAATCCGTGTGGTACTCGGTTGAGAAATCACAAGACAGGCCTACCCTTTTGGCAGTATCCTTCATTTGGTGTGTAAAAGAATCGATGGTCTGTTTGCATTCTTCAATGAAATCGTTTCTCTGGAACGTCCTCATTTTCCTTTTGTGTTTCTTTTCAACAGTGAATTCGATGTTGATTCCATTTCTGTCAACACCCCATGGAAAATAGACTTCCTTCCCAAGAAGCCTTTGGCTTCTTGCTATGACATCGATCATACTGTACTGGGCTACCGCTCCTATGTGCCATGTTCCACTAGGGTAAGGCGGCGGTGTATCGATGATGAACACCTCTTTGCCAGAGTCAGGTTTGAATGAGAAATCCGTAAGCCCACGACCATCCTGATTTAAAGATTCGAGAATTTTGTATTCTAGGTCCACGGACCACCTCTTATCTTCCAACCTCGGCTTAGGCATTGATCTCGTACAGAAGGGCTCCGCCCCCACTCTTGACGATTGTGATTGCACTCGATAATTGACTCTTGGAGGTTCGATAGAGGAGTGGTATTGAAGCAGTCGCACCCTCTCCCAAGATCATGACAGGCGCCGATGGGGCTTTGTCCAGGTTCAAAACCCTGGGTACCATCGCGAAAAACAAACTCAGTAACGGATTGGAAACAATCAAGAAATCTGGAAACTCATCAGATGGCTTTGATAGCAGTGATTTGATCATTCGAGCACCTATTGTAACGGTGATCATATGCCTTCTAGCTACAGGATTCTTCCTTGGGCACTCAGGAATAAACGATTGCAGAGACGGTTACCAACCATCGTGGTGTTATGAAGAGTCAGCTATGAATGTTAATGGGGACCTAGAGGTCTATCTCCCCCAAGGTTCCAGTGTGAGTCAGGACCTATTCAGAGTGGAGGAGATATGGACGACCAACGTCATGATCATCTACGTAGAATCAGAAGATTACAACATTACCACCGTCAGAATACTTGAGGAAATGGACAAAGTTGAGCGTGGTTTGAACACAGTTAGGGATGACAATGGACTCAATGACGACATTATCTACGCACTTTCGATTTCCACTGTCGTGAAGGAAGTAAATTCTAGTGCGGGCAGAGTAATCAGCTCATTCGGGTCTGGAATCGCCACTGCAATTGGAAATGAGGATCTTGCGGAAAGTATCAATGCTACCCTATCTCAAAACGAAGACTTCGTGGGGAACTATGACATTCCAGACGAACAACAACGTATTGACCAAATCTTGGACGAAATGCCACAAAACGCCTTGGATAAACTAGTTCGGGATGTTGGTAGGGATTACAACAACGACGGTATAAAAGAAGCAGAAAAAGCAGGATACTGGAATAGGGCCGTCATAATCATCGGTGTTGCTGACGGGATAGACAGGGACGGCGACGGGAAAGCAGACTCAACTGTTGCAGAGCTCATAGAGAGAACACAGGGGATCATCACAACGGTAGCAGCAGAAAATAATTGGAATAGTGATGAGTCGAATTGTGTGCAAGACGCTAATTCAACTGACGGTGAGCGGTGTCTAAACCTGAAAATGACACTCACTGGCCCAGTTCCGTTGACGAATGCAGTGACAGAGGAGTCCTTCAAGTTGTTCTGGAAGGTTTTCCCGATTGGGTGTGTTATGGTCGTCCTCTCGCTTTTCTTCTTTCACTGTGACCTTCTACAAACAGGCAGGATAAGATTTGTCCAAGGTGTGAAGGTAGTCATTATTTCGGGCCTCCCCACTCTATGCTCTGTTTTCATAACAATGGGAATAATTGGCTTCACAAATTACGAGGTCACGATGACCGTTATTATCGTGGGTCCAATAGTTCTGGCCCTCGGTGTTTCCTATGGGTTGCATATCACAAATAGTTACGCCGAGAACAAGGGAACCCCCCGCGAGAAGATCAAGAAGGCGCTGGACTCAACTGGGAGAGCTGTCCTATTATCGGCCATTACAACAATTATCGGATTCATATCTCTGACCTTTACGCCAATGGCGCCCATACAAACCGTAGGTTGGTGCTTGGCAATGGGAATCATTGTAGTTTACCTGATGACGATGCTTATGGTGCCAAATCTCACGATGATTCTCGATCTGAAGAAACCTTCCCATCCACCTCCAAGGATCTTTTCCACTGGGGTCGGAGTTCCAACAAAATGGAGCAAGATCACACTTACTGTCTTCCTGGTATTTGTTCTAATTTCGGCTGGTGTTAGCCGGACCAACGTAGAGGAAAATATCGATTTACTCGAAATGGCACCTCAAGACGTAGATGCCGTCCAGAAGCTCGGAACCTATTCAGATGAGTTTGACGGCGGTCAACCTGGTTTCTTGCTTATTGAAACTGACATATCTGCAAATCCCTCTTTGTTCAGCGATCCCACACTACTTGGTGACCCTTACTCCAATCTGGAGGGGATGGAAGAATTAGAGGCGAAGTGCAACCAAGTCGAAAGTACAACGGCTCTATCCGTTGTATTCTTGATGAAGGCTATTGCAGTTGGAATCAATGTGTCAGGCACACCAATCAATGACATAATTGAGGATCTTCCTTTACCCGATCCTGTGAAGGAACCTGTTGGTGAGGTATCTGATATTTTATTCAATAATAGCAGGAGTGGGAACGTTTCTTTCTGGGGTGCGCTAGACCTCCTTGATGCACAAGAGACCGGTGGCGTCCAAACTCAAAATTTCTTGATCTATGTGTTCTACAATAGCCTATCTCTGGAGATGCGAGAGTTCTTCATATCCCCTGATTTCCAATCTAGTCTCATATACATCGACATGCCATTTATGGATGTTCAAAGGACCAAGGCTGCGACTGAGCAAATTAACCTCTACGCTAGTCAAGACACGACTGGGGCACTCACGTCCTCACCGCTTGTTGGTGTTGCTTCAATCACAATAGAAGTCAATGAATTAATCGTTAACTCACAATGGAGTTCATTGGGTTTCGCTCTCTTGTTCACAGTAATTACACTTGGTTTGGTTTTCAGAGATCTGAGGTTCGCACTCTTAACCACTGTGCCAGTCGGATTCACAGTTGGGATGCAATGGCTAGTTATGGATTCAGGCAATGTTACCCTCTCTCTCGTTACCGTAATGATAGGTTCTATCCTAGTGGGGGTTGGCGTAGATTTCTCCATCCATATTGCAAATCGCGTAAAAAAGCTCGGCGGTACACTAGAAGCCATTCAAACATCATGTGCTAGTACAGGGCTGAGCCTATTCGAAGCCACGATAGTAACGGCATCTGGGATGACATGTGCATATCTAATCCCAATTCCAGCCATAAAACCCTTCATCACTGTCATTATCATACTTCTAGTCGTTGCGGCATTGTCAGCTCTTCTATTGTTACCTGCTATCTATTCGTTCCTAGTTAAATCAGGAATACCCCTCACTGGCGGCTCTACATCCATGATCATGAAGATTTCAGGAAACATGAGATCTAATAGTGATCAAGAAGTTCACATTCCAGTATACGAGGCGAAGGAAGCGTGGTAGAAATATGAAATGGTTGATGAAAAGCGAATTAGATGTATACCCATGGAGCCAATTAGTCAATGATGGAAATACCCATTGGGATGGTGTGAGGAACTACCAAGCCAGAAATTTCATGAGAGATTCGATCAAAATGGGCGATTTGGTTCTATTCTATCATTCTAACTGTAAACCGCCTCATGTTGCTGGTGTGGCTAGGGTAACCAAAGAAGGCTACCCAGATCACACCTCATGGGATTCAAAATCAAAGTACTTTGATCCAAAATCAACACCAGAAAACCCGAGGTGGTACATGGTAGATATAGAGCCCGTAATCGAAATGAAACCAGTTAGCCTCAATGACCTCAGGACTAACCCTAATCTGGAAGGTATGCCTTTGCTGGCCAGAGGTCAGAGATTGTCCGTACAACCTGTGGATGAGGGCTTCTTCCGAGAGATATGCGCGATGGGTGGAATTGATCCTGGCAAAATGTAGGTAGAGCACTCTATTGTGGGCGTGTCATCGGTGGACGGTCGTATTCGCGAAAGTGGTTCCACTGATCTTCTCCGCCCCGCGGTCCCGAGGCATCCAGAGTTCCCAGTCGGGCTGCTCGCTTCCGCGCCTGACCTGATTCCCGGGTAACACAGTCACCAATCCCCTCCGGTATTGGCCTCCATCAACCTCGATCTCTCGGGGGCGAGGCATCGTAGTCAACCAATGACACATGCGCAAATCGTCTCCGCCGCCCTCAGACTTCAGGTCACCATATTGACGATTTGTGATACAGCGCACGTCAGCACACCCCCTAGCCCGTCTGTTCCAGAGGGCAATCGCATTTATACAAACCCTATTCATTGGTTGTCTCGTACTTGGAAGGACATCCTGTCTGTACTTGTGTCGCCTTTATGGTCCAGCCGTTCTCGGTCGCTTTCAGCTTCCCTTCGACAGCAACTGTCGTACCCTCAATAAGACCATCTGGCAATGATATTCCGGACGCATCTATGTGAACATCGCTGTCTTCCCCCGATAGCGTGAATGTGTTCCCTTCATCTGAGACAGTATTCGGCTTCACCGTGCCTCTGACATGGACCTCATTGTTTTCATGTATTGTCGCCTCATCCACCATCTGGTCAACGGACATCTGAGGTAACGGTTTGGCTTGGATTAACATAGCAAAAACAAGGACGGTCATCATTATACCTACAACTACAAGCCTACCCGCCCTAGTTGTCCCCATGACTCTCGGTCCGAAGGGTCGTTCATCAGGCTTATTGATTGGTGCTCGAGTGAATGCCGACAGCATCTTGTATATTCTCTATACCTTCTTGGTCCAATTTCCGCTTTAGGCCTCGAATAGTCTTCCTGACCACTGAGGGTCCGTTGAAGACTAAGGCGGAGTATAATTGCAAGAGAGTTGCTCCTGATGTGATGGCGTGCCAAGCAGAATCTGGGCCGTCTATTCCCCCCACACCCACTATTGGATAATTTCTCCCGGCTCTGTTGTGAATGATGCGAATTACGTCCAGGCTTCTATCCCTCAGGGGCCTTCCAGACAGACCGCCATCTTCGCTGAAGGCTTTACGAGATCTTGTGGAGGTGGGTCTGGGCCTGCTTGTGGTGGTGTTCACTGCAACAAATCCATCTATGCCGTTATCCAGTGCAACATCAACCATCATTTCGATCTCTGAGTCCGAAGCATCAGGGGAAATTTTGAACAACACTGGACGGGATTCCCCCCTGGTGGATCTGAAGTTGTCAATAGACCGCAATAGGTTATTCAACTTGTTAGATTGACCGAGGTCTCGAAGTCCAACTGTGTTTGGTGAGGAGGCGTTAATGACGAACAGGTCGCCCAAATCCCATAGTTGGTTCAGCGTCGCAATATAGTCGTCTTCTGGTCTCTCATCATTCACCGAAATTTTGCTACAGCCGATGTTAAGTGCTAACGGGGTTCTAGGCCAATTTCCACTGTCCATAATTGATACTAGATTGTTTCTCGACGCAACTGCACCTGGGTTGTTGAATCCCATCCTGTTTACCAACGCCCTCTCAGAATCAGATCTAAACATTCTTGGTCTTGGATTTCCTTCTTGTGGATGATAGGTAATTCCCCCGCCCTCAGTCCAGGAAAAACCAATAGATGGCCATAGTTGAAGGGCTTCACACTTCTTATCCATCCCAGCGGCGAGCCCCAATGGGTGTCTGAAGTTAAGGCCAAGTGCCTCGATAGGCAGCGAGGGGGTCTTGTACAGGTAGCCGAGCATTTTTTGCCCGGCATATGTAGAGGCTAATACTGAACCGACCTTGATGCTGAGACCATGGGCATTTTCTGAGTCGAAAAACTTCAGAACAGGCCTAACTATGAGTCCGTATGTCATATCTCTGTAGATCCATGAAATGACAGGTTCTTCAAGCATTGGCATCTCGCATCGGTAATGGCGCAGAACAAAGGGGGCAACGAGGTAGCCAAGAGGTTACTCAGGTCAAGGGGTATCCTATACAATGGATGTCCTGAAAGTCTTAATTCGATTCAGCAAGCATTGATATCTGCGTCAGACGCTAATCCGAGAATTAATGTGCATTTTGAAGAGATTATCTTGTCCAGGGATGGTCCCACAACAATGACATTGATGGGTGCTCATGGAATAGTGATAGGGGGAAACATTGCCCCCGAGATGAATACACTATGGATAAGGAATGACTCAACTGAGAATGTAAATCATATCTGCAAGTCCATTGTCGAGTTGGCAGCCGCAGGCTACCCAGGTTGTTCGGGTTGTGTCGATGACACGGAGTGGTCAGAATCAGAATGGCGTAACACGGAACTATATGGCCTACAATGATGCCACTCAGATTATACAGTATGTGTTGGGCGGGAGGATAATAACATGAGCAGCTTAGTCATAGTAGAGTCCGGTGCCAAGGGAAAGAAGATTCAGGGGTATCTTGGCCCATCCTTTATCGTGGAGTCTTGCAGGGGCCACGTTCAAGATCTACCTGGGAGGGGCTACAAGGATAAGAAGCAAGCAAGTAAGGCTATGTGGGCATCGAAAAAGGATCAGCTCCCTGAGCCCCCTTGGGCATGGACAGATCACAGTGGCAAGAGCGCTCAAAATACTATCAAAAATATGATTGCCAAGGCTAAGAAGAACAAAGTGGATACTATCTACATTGCAACAGATCCTGACAGAGAAGGGGAATTCATAGCCTGGAGACTAGCTGAAATATTCAGTGAATACGAAACTAAGAGGGTGACCTTCAATGAAGTTACCAAGAGGGCGATTCTGCAGGCCATTGAGAATCCAAGAGATGTCGATATGGATCTTGTCGACGCTGCTAAAGTAAGGCGATTTATGGACAGGCTGGTAGGGTACAGGGCATCGAAGTTTTCTAGATCATGGAATCTAACATCAATGGGGAGAGTGCAAACACCCACGCTCGGAATTTTAGTAGAGAGGGAGTTGCTCAGGATGGATTTCGTCCCTCAACCGTATTATTCAGTCACTGTTGACACTGATGAGCTCAAATTTAAGGTGAGGTTCCACGAGAAGGGTGAGGCAGATGCTTGGTTCGACACCTCAACTGACAAGCCGAAGCACCATCCGGATAGAACAGATGATGAAAAACTCGCAAACATGGCTGTAATCGAGGCTAACAATGTTGGTGAGATCACACTGACCGAGGTAAAGTTCGGGGAAAGAAAGTCAAAACCACAACTTCCTTTCTCTACTCCGACGTTACTTAGGACTGCGGGTTCACACCCTAGCTTAGGATGGGGAAGCAAGAGAATCATGCAAGTAGCCAACGATCTGTATCAACAAGGGCTCATTACATACCTGAGAACAGACTCAACTAGAACGAGCCCGGAAGCGAGGTCAAGTATGGCCAATTACATTAGTAGTGAATTTGGTGAGAGCTACCTTAGGCCCGACTCTGAGGCGCTACAAGAAAAGGGGTCAAGTACGACACAGGATGCGCACGAGGCCATAAGGCCAACAGATCCCAGTGTTCGCGAACCTGCAGGGCTCGAAAAGCCCCAACTAACTCTGTACAAGCTGATATGGAGCAGGTTTGCAGCTAGCATGATGAGAGATTCGGTATATTCTACCGTATCTGTTCGAGGAGTAATAGGTGAATTTGAGAAAGTTCTAACCTCAAGTTCATCCTGGCGCACAGAAGCTGGATGGGAATGTGCGTATGGGGATCTACGCGAAACGCCCAAGTTAAGTCCACCAAATGCAAATTTAGAGACTGGTTCAAAAATCAAAGTTATTTGCAATGAAGACTCACCCAAGCTAATTGTGGACGAGACTAAACCTCCTAGTAGGTTCAGACAACATACACTAGTGGAGAGCATGCAAAAGGCAGGTATAGGAAGACCCTCTACCTATGCTACTACCGTGGAGAAATTACTTGATGAAAAGAGAAGATACGTCATCAACGAAAATGGCGCCCTCGTACCCTCCGAAAAAGGAATTCTACTGTGGCAGGAAATAGCTCCGATGTATGGATCGGACGGAAATAGGGGAGTCTTTGACTCAGCCTTTACTGCTCGGATGGAGGACAGTCTTGATGGAATAGAGCACAGAAGTCAAGAGGCGACAGTTGTCTGGGCAGAATTTGTTGACGAGTTCTCAGAATCCCACAGCTCTGCTCTAGAAAAAAGAAGGTCCAAACCTACCCCGAAACAACTCTCTTTCCTCAAGCAGCTTCTAAGGTCATTGACAGATGAGGAATCTATTAGAATTTTAGAGGGACGCTCTCTTGATGAAATTGACGGCAATTCTGCTAAGGCCCTGATAGACAAACTCACTGAGATGAACGTGGTTGCAGGGCCCTCGGACAAACAGATGAATCTCATCTTCAAGCTGTGTGATCAAATCAATATAACCGAAAATGATGCATCCAAAATAGTTGGATTAGAATCCCTGGAAGAGCTTTCAGGTGGTAGATCAGGGTCTGCTTCTCAATTGATCTCCAAGCTAATTGCTATGAAGAACGATATACCGAGGCCTCCAACGGATAAGCAATTGAGTTACCTCAGGTCACTGTTGCAGAAAGCCGAGACTGAGGAGTCCGTGTTTTGCAGAAGCAGATCCATAGAATCGATAGCGGATATGGATTCCAACCAAGTTAGTCTCTCAATAATGGAACTCAGAGATCAATTGGGCATAAAGGGTAGAGGGAAAAAGAGGAAGTGATCCCATACATGTTGACGCTTTGATCATAGGTGCCGGGCCAATCGGCGGATATCTGGCCAGAAAGCTAGCCGAATCAGGCCATAGCACACTCATGGTGGAGGAACATGATCAAGTGGGAAGGCCATTTCAGTGTGCAGGCTTGATCAACCCAGGTTCAATGGAAAAGGTCGGTCTAGAACATACTGCCCTTTCGAGAATATGGGGAGCTAGAATTCACGGGCCCAATGGAACCCTAGTAGACATCGGAACGCCCAATCGCACCAGAACTTGGTCAGTTTGCAGGAAATTGTTCGATGAATCTGTGGTTTCTCAAGCCCTTTCCGCTGGGTCTTCTATACTGTTGAATACCATACCAGTCGAGACTTCAGTCAATAACGATAAGGTAACTACTACACTGATTAGTGAGGGTTCGGAAATTATTGTGTCATCTAGGGTGATCCTAGGATGCGACGGTGCTCATTCATGGGTCAGAAGATATCACCGTATGGGGAGGATTAGGGAAAATATGATTGGATTTCAGATAGATGTAACAGGATATCAACATGAGGAAGGAAAATTAGACATGTACACGGGCAAAGAAATCGCTCCAGGATTTTTTTCCTGGGCTATTCCAACCGGCACAACTACCCGTATTGGCACTTTCAGTAGACCAGATCTCTTGGGGAATAAGTCCAGCGAAGAGACGATTTCAAATTTACTCAATCATAAATTGTGGAAGGGGCGATTTGATGGATGTTCAGAAGTGGGAAGATATTGTGGGCCGGTTCCAGCCAAGCCAATAATGAACCCCGCCAAAGGAAGAATAATGGTATTCGGGGACGCTGCTGGTCTATGTAAACCTACTACAGGCGGTGGAATAGGACCAGGATTCACTCATGTCGAGAACAGTATCGACCTTATTTCGACAATAATTAGCTCCGACGAAATCAACTCAAGATGGACCGATAAGAAAGCGAGACAGATCATCAAACCAATAGCAAAGAAGCACGATAGAGCAAGGGCGCTACGGGATGCCTTTCTAACCAACAGCACTGATGAGGAATTAGAATCAATTTTCAAGATATGGTCAAAACCAGAGGTATTGGACATTATACAAAAATATGGTGAGATTGAAAATCCTATTCCCCTCGGACTGAAGATGCTAAAAGATGTGCCAGAATTCAGGAACATCGCTATGAGAGCCGCAAATTCAATTATTTTCGCGTGATTATATGCCTCTGTATAAAATTTCTATGAGATACCCACCTTTTGACAGAGACAGAACGAAACCTGAAATTTTGGATGCTGTCGATTGTGTTGTCTCTTGCGATCTTGAGCAGCCTGGGAAAATCCAGATCGGGGACATATCCGGATGGCATGCTCACATGACACCGATAGAAAATGACTACAGTGGCACAGTGAAAGAATTAAAATTTTCTAGAACACCCGGCAATAAAATAATTTCCACCCGAAGAGGGTGGTTCATCAGACCGAATTCATTGCACAGATTCTCACGGAAATTCCTACCATTTGGCGTCATTGCAATATTCTCAGCACTTATTTTACAAGCACTATTTGGCGACGACCTGGCAAGAATTCCACATTTCGGTAAATTTCTCGGAACGCCCATAACACTGGGACCGTTAGATTACCCAGCTGTGCTATTTATCGCATTCCCACTCTTCATAATTCCCATCATTCTGAGGAACGTATCAAACTTAAGGGATATCAGGATGCAACGCATGCTACAAAACAGCCCGTTGGAACCTCTGGATATAGCCATCGTTTCAATTCAAGATGCCATTGAATTTGAGATACTGAATTGCCCCAATGCCTTCAGACCGACACAGGCAAGAGTAGTGGTAGGTATGTTGGTACCAGAAAGAGATGTGATCCTTGATGCTGTCGATAGGGACCTCGATGGCCAACCTCCGCCAGGACTCTCTACACCCACACCCGTTAATGTGGTGGCACTTGGAGAATATGACGGTTCCAGTGTTGGCGAAAGCGTTCCTATGGCACTCGACCCATCTGGAAATTTACTTCTTGAACCGTTGAGAGTCTCAGATTCTGGTCCTTGGGTAGCTTTAGATGCTGGCGACAAGGCAGTTATCCTACCAGTTCCAGACATCAAATGGCCTGGCTCCATATACTCCACCCTTTTCTCGATCCATTGGGAAATTCAAATAATTGGAAAGAGGGAACCAGTACAATCCCGTGTTCAAAATTTGGATCTCGATATCGACCTAGGCTGGTCACAGGAGATTATAATGCCAGAAAGAGAAGCAGACGTAATCATATCAAATATGCCACTTTCCGCCGTGCGAGAACTTGATCCTCTTGGAATATGGCCAGACTCAAATTAGGTTGTAATCGGAATCGCGCTTCCGGGGTATAAAACCGGCCTTGATGATTGCATCTCTCAATTCTTCTTCTGCTGCTGAAGTCTTTTTAGTCCCAGATGCGGATACCACATTTTCCTCCATCATGGTGGAGCCTATGTCATCGGCACCCGCTGACAACCCCAGTTGAGCTACCTCTAATCCCATAGTTGGCCAGGATGCCTGTATATGGGGAATATTATCCAAGAAAAGCCTAGAGATGGCTATGTGGCGTAGATATTCAACAGCACCCGCGCCCATATCCCTCCTGTTATTGCCACGGTTCCTTTTGCCAAAGGAATTATTTTCTAACTGAACTGGCCAAGCGATAAACGATGTAAATCCCACATTACCAAGTCTTAACGACCTCTCCTGTAGATCTCGAATTTTGTTAAGGTGCTCTATTCTCTGATGTAATGATTCACCAAATCCAATCACGTTGGTTGCAGAAGTTGTCAGACCTAAATTTTGGGCCTCCTCCATAATGCGTAGCCAATTATTGGAGGACCCTTTGATAGGCGACACGTCTGACCTAACCTCATCCACGAGCATTTCCGCCCCCCCGCCTGGTAGGCCCGTCATACCCGCGTTTTTCAATATCTTTAGGACCTCAATAGTGGTAATCTTCGTCACATTGGAAATTCCCTCTATCTCTATCGGCGAAAAGCAATCCAATGCAACTTTTGGATGTCGAGCCCTTAGCTCATTTAGTATCCTGACATACCATTCAATGGGGAGGTCCGGGTTCACACCACCCTGCATTAGGATTCTCGTTCCACCTACCATTTCTAACTCTGATACTCGTTGGCTGATTTGGTCTATCGTCTGAGTATAGACTTCAGGGTGGCCTGGAGGCCGGTAGAACGAGCAAAATTGACAATTTATGGTGCATGCATTAGTGTAGTTGATGTTCCTGTCAACGAGGTAGGTCACCTCGTTATTGGGTAGCATTGCCTTCCTCTTTTCGTCAGCAGACCTCAATAGCTCGAAGAAAGGCGCTTTTTCGTACAAATAGACAGCATCTTCGATCGATAACCTGCCGGGATTTTCGTAAGTCTGGGTCGCATTTTTTTGCATGTTTACAAGTCCCTACCGATCGTACTCTCTATATCAACGACGGTTTTAGGACAGTCATTTGTCAGTATTATCGGATCACCGTCTGTGATTAGGACGTCATCCTCAATCCTAATCCCTATGCCTAGGTATTTTGAATCAAAATCCATGCCTTCTACCCATTTGGGGAAATAAAGACCTGGTTCTACTGTGATCACCATTCCAGGCTCTAGCATTCTGCCATTAGGGTCACCCGGGGGTTTCGTCATTCCTACGTCATGAACGTCGAGACCCAAGGAGTGACTCGTCCCGTGCATGAAGAATTCTCTTACTCTTCCATCGAAATCATTGCCCAAAGCCTCTGAAGTACTGCAAGTCAATATTCCGAGTTCCAGCAGTCCATAAGCGAGGGTAGTGACAGCCGCTTTGTGGGGATCGGACCAATATTTACCCGCCCTACACTCGGCAATGGCGTCAGTCTGGGCCTTGAGAACAAGTTCATAGATCTCTTTTTGGGGGGCCGAAAATTTTCCGTTGACGGGCCACGTCCTGGTTATGTCAGATGCATAGCCATTTATTTCGCAACCAGCGTCTATCAATACTAGTTCGCCTGATTCTATTATTGAGTTGTTCTTGTGATAATGCAGAATTGTTGCGTTATCGCCACCGGCCACAATAGAACTGTAACTTGGTGTCGACTGGTTCATCGTAAAAGTTGATTCTATGATAGATTGTAAGTTGAATTCGGTGGTCCTCCCCAAGGTACTTTTCATGGCCAGAATGTGAGCGCTTGAGGCTATTTTTGCTGCACTCCGCATCAATGATATCTCAGATTCAGATTTCCTCATCCTCATTTCTGCTATCATTTGCGAAGGGTCGACTACAGTGGTAGGGCCTACTCCCGTGGTTGTCTTTATCCTAGAAGATTTCGTGACTTCATCTTGTACTAATTTGTCCAGTTGAGGATCCAAGCCCTGTTGAATAAAAACTGACTTCGAACTGATTAGCCAATTTTGTAATATTTTGGTCCTCTCATTCCAATCATAGCCCTTATCGACGGGCCATTTCTGCGCGGCCCCATCGACTCCTACTCTCCTTCCTTCCCATCTTTCTGCCAATTCATCGTTATCCTGCACGAAAAGAGCCGTCTCCCACTCTACGCCGTTGTGTTTGGCCGCGAATAGTGATGAAGGCTCATCCCAACCAGACAGATACAGTATGTCAGATGATGGCCTGAACGGAAAATAAACATCATGTGTTCTGACTTGTTTTGGGTTGGTCGGAATAAGAAGAATAGAATTAACATCCAATTGGCTCAATAGTGTGGACTGTCTTGTAAGATACTCAGATGTTTCAAGCACTGGGCCATCAACCATGGTCAATCGATATAATGATTCTACTTGAGCATGTGGTCTGTTTCCTCATAGGTATGTTGCCATTTCGGAATTCTGAACTTTGATCGACGATCTCTAATCGTGATTGCGAATGCGAGAATAAGAACTATCAAGAGTGGAATAAACAATATGGGGAAAGTCGTGGCATCCTCGTGTTTTACCAGGGTAAATTGTAATGTGGACTCTGACCCATCATCATCAATCACCACAAGAATGCCTTGTCTGCTCTCCCTAGAACCTAGTGGCCAATCCTGTATGCTGTGTTTGCAACCCTCAAGCCATATCTTGGAATCAAAATACCATTCACATTCGATCCTATCGACGTCCCCCTGATTTGTAGCTTCGGCTTCGATAATCCAAGGTCCCAAACTTTCGGGCTCTGCGATAATGGATTCATCAAACAAACTTGTCTCGCCGAATACTGCGTCTATGATCGGTGACATGTCCTCAATTTTGATTTCTCTCTCCAATGTTGCTGAGTTTAATGACTCGTCGAAAACGGTAAGCCTGACCTTATACGTTCCAGCCTTGGAAATGGGTAATAACACTTGACTGCCATTGTCGACGGTCCCCAATGTGACAATGTCTCCCTTAAAGTCAGCAGACCAGACGTAGGTTAACCCGCTATTTCCGTTTGGATCGTAGCTGGATGAACCATCTATTACTAAGGGGGTAGAATCTTCATAGCGGAATTCGACTAAATCAAAAATTGGGATTGGTGGAACTGTATCTGAATTATCATCAGCTGACACCGCACCAGGAATATGTGACATCATTAGAGTAGTTAGCAATAGTGTGAAATTTACACCGATGTGATGATTTCCTTTCACAGGTCCATCTTGACAAGGACGGTTATGAAGAATACGGATTGTTGATCATCGATCGGATATTTGCATTTTCCAAGATATTTCTTCGATTCTAAGCATTAAGGCCTCTCTTGTGAGGATGGAATCTCCATCCAAGGATTCCAAGATGCAATCACATGCAGCGCTCGCTAAGACGGAGGAAGCGATCAGATCATGGCCGTTTCCAAGTGCAAAGCAAATCGCTGAAGCAGCTGCATCGTGCAGCCCCACTTGTTGGCGTGGATTTTCTATAGAAGAAGATGTGGAGACGACTCTACCGTCCGAGTGGTACAATGTTACGCCATCGCTACCACCCAAAATGAGTAAAGCCCCCCAGTTGTGTTTTCTAACTAGAGCCATGGCCGCTTCTCGAGTGCTAAATACTTCCATTCTTCTTCGAAGCAACTCTATGCCCCTCCGTTCAAATATAACAACGGTCGCGCCAGCACTACGTTCCAACCCTGTAAGTTTCGGGTCCATGACGATGGGGATTTCTAGATCGTTGGCCGCCTGAATAAGTCTAATTGAGGCTTCGTTGTTAACTACCCCCTTGTCATAGTCTGAAATCACAATTGCACTCGATCCCTCTACAGCTTGCAACGCCTTGTTGTGAATGTTATCTGTGTATAATTTAGGTATGTCATTGGGGTCCTCGACATCTGCCTGCAGCATTAACTGAGGCCTATCTAGGAGGCTTTCCCTAGATCCGAAGTATCGAGTTTTCACCAATGTGGTGTGGTTGTCAATGACCTCAATACTCTTAACATCGACTTCGTAATCACCAAGGTTCTCAATGATAGCTTTCCCCTCCTCATCATTACCAACTGCGGTGTGGAAGTCCACAAGGATACCTAACGATGTGAGGCTCTGGGCTATGTGCGCTGCTGCACCGGCGTTTTCCTCGGTTCTTGTGATTTTTAGCACGGGGACTGGTCCAATCGAACTAAGGTTATTTGAATGGCCATGATGATATCTGTCTAGGATCACATCGCCGATCAAGAGAACATTCTGGTTTCTGGATGATTGCAATGATTTAATGAGGCTTGTAAGGATGGATTTCCTTTCGTCGCCACTTATGTCAGAGTTGTCCACGATATTGTGTGCTTGAGTATCAACTATCAGGTTTGGGGGGACCGACGGGTCCAAGGCCTGTATCAGCATGGGATGGACATGGAATCCGTTGATTTCCATCAAATCCGGGTAAATTCCAGGAAATGGTGGGATAGATCTTCCTTGGGCAGGCCGGATGGAGGGGGAATAATCCTAACACCCACTGACATTGTTTACTGCCATGAAAATAGAAACATGCCATTCCCCGATGTAGGATGGATGGACACTATTCTTCGCCACCGTCCGGAGCTGATTTTTGAGTCACTAGTTAATGAGGCGCTTAGATCACCGGGAAATAAGGTAATGTGGCATGACCACTTTGATTTCATGCACCTAGAGCACGCGAACGAATCTAATGCATTGAGGTGGAATTCCAACAATCACCCTGACAAGAACAACCCTGATGGAGAAGTTAGATGGTTTCACTCACGATCGAAATTCGAACCATTGGAACTACTAGATTGGGCAAACACTGTTTTGGAGTCCAAGAGAATTCCAGAGGTGTTGATTGTCGATGACGATTTGGATGTAGTCAGTTACAGAGTCAGAGAGTTTGACCCAACAGGTAGTGCACAGCCTCCAGATCATTCTCATCCAAAATTGATTCCAATTTCTAGTGAATCGAAATTTGTCCCCGAAATGGATAATACAATGTTTCCCGGCTACATGAATGGTTATGTTGTCGATAATTTCCAATTAGGTGTCGAGGATAATTCTAATTCAAGGGTGTTCAATGACTTGATCACAAGAGGGCTGTTCGTTCGTAGTGGTTTCAAGTACGGAGTGAGGTGGAGGGCTTACTCAAAACCTGATTTCTCAGAACACGCGCCTTGGCTAATTTGCCAACCAGACTCAACACCAGAAAATTGGATATCAGCATGCCAGGGCTCAAGACTCTCCTCTGGAGTTGGAAAAATAATGTTGATACCGGTCGTTGATGATCATGTGAGGTACCTTGGGCTTTTGCGGCCTCCCCCTGACTCTAGATGGAATCTGAAAAGAAGGTGAGCGGCTCATCTTCAGAGGTTACTCGCTTGGATTGGATGGAATTTGTTTCTGGTTCCACCGACTTGGTCCTAAAAGATGAGAAAACAAGGAGGGCCAAGGCTATGGAAAGTCCATTAGAGGGTATCGACAGCCACCCAACTACGGGAATGTCGCTTATGGCGTTCTCTGTAAAGAGAACAAAAGGCAGACGGGATTCTATTCCATTGTTATCAATGAGAACTACGTCCCCTCTTGCTAACATCCCTGGTCTCAACAATTCATCGGGGTTAAGCCGTAGCAGGATTGAACCATCCTCATCTATGGAGATGGCATCATTGATTTGCACGACTTGCGAAGCAGGGCCATCAATGTGTGCGTTGTATAGCATAGTTCCCGTCCCGACAATTTCGGGCAAGATAATGATGGTCTGCTCTCCTTTAGAGCGTACGTCAAACTTGTATTCCTTCTCTATGATTTTATGGTCAACAAGATACCACCTAGCGTGGAAGTCGCCCTCAACGTTGAGAATTCCATCATCTCCGATACAGCCTATATTTGCCAACAAGTCACCTTTTGTTTTACTGCTATCCTCCAAGTCGATAACGGTGATGTTGTGGTATCCCGAAGGCAAAGTAGTTCGAAGCTCCTGTCGATCTGAGTTTGAATTAGAAAATGATGATTGAATCAATACTTCACAGCTTTCCCTCATTTTTATAGAGAGATCGAGCGTCTCGTTCTTCAGAAGCACAATGGGAGATCTTGGAAGGCTAGAATGCAAACTATAATTAGAAACATTGAGGATTATAGTACTACTTCCATTATTTATGTCGACAACTGATACTGTCCAAGGGACCAACTTTCCACTGGCGTCCCTTATCTCAACTCCTGAGTTCCCGAAGGATTGACCCACCTGGAAAGTGTCTGTGTATTCTCCATCGTTATCACCTAGTCTCAGCGCGTCGTTTCCATCGGCTTCGATTATGTATGTCCAAGGGTAATTAGGATCTGAATTTAACATATTATCTTCATGGTCTCCGTTTGCCCTATCTTGATATTCCACGAGTAGGCCGTCTCCGGGTAGGCCCCGATCGAAGCCTGTGCTGTCCCTTAAGGTTACGAAAATAGTCTCAGTATCAGAGATAGATATCGAACCTATCTCCCCTGTTTGGCTGAATGGAGATAGAGCATATTCACTATTTGCAGATGGGTTGAAATGAGTAATCTCTCTCAATGGGTCGATGATAGATAAAGTCGATGCAGTGGGGAGAGCTGGGGTCAAACCTCCCCCGTTCCAATTGCCACTGGCCATAATTCCCCAATCCCCTATCCCATTCCAATCTCGCGAGGGCACATCGCCATGTACATCATAGAGGTCGTAAGCACCCATTTGATGCATCATCTCATGGACCAAGGTACCCAATCCAGATTTTATTGATGAAATTGTATAATGTTGAAGCGTATTCCCACCTGATTGGACCTCATTTTCCAATTGGGAGAAATGTGACCAAATAGAGTCTGGACCACCACCAGATTCTTGAGGTTCCACGCCGTGAAGTAACAAAACCCTATCGATAACACCATCGCCGTCGAGGTCGTGACCAGAGATATCTGAGTTGATGTTCTCAAATGTCTCAGACGCGAGATCCTGGACGAGATAGTCCCGATCTGGGTTATCACTCCCATACCACCCGATAGAATAGGTTGGGATGTAGGCATCAGCCACCACATACGTGAGGAGGGACCTTCCACCAGTCGCCTCAAAAATATAGTCGATAGCGCCTCCATCTTCCTCCATGAGCTCAGTAATTTCCGACTCCTCGATTCCTACGAGATTACCGTTGAGGTCCCTGAAGTGAATTGGCAAAACTAGCCAATTTTCTTGCTCCTGAATAGAAAGAAGTCCAGTATTCTGAGAGTTAGATGTATTGGTGGTTCGAAATGATTCGTTAATTTCGCTTGAGAAAAGTTGTATGGTGCTGACGGCAAGGATCAGAAGAACCGTCCAAGCCCATCTAACAGCCGCCATGGTCAATCGAACTGATTAGTAGACTTGAAAGGAACCCTAACCCGATCAACTAGGTTAACCCCTATAGATCCCAAAAAACAACTGAGCGAGCCTCTTGGACAGTGCGTCCGAGACAACTGCAGAAGCGAATATTATTATCGCTCTAAGGCCCCTAAAATCGTTCGACATAGCGACAAATAGTAACGCGGCGAAAATAAGATGAAACCTGACCCTGATCGATGCTCCGATTTCATTGTCAGAAATTAGAATTCTTGTTGTGGTCAAAGTGCACACAAGCAATGTAAATACGGTAAATACCCATGATGCCGATAAAGAGAACTCAACGATTGAAATCGGGTCTATCTTCGTGACCACACCTTCAATGCGATCTGACGAGGCCACTGCAGAAGCAACGATTGGATTGAGTGCGACAATTATTGATACACCCATTGGGATGATAAAGGAAATTACAAGAAAGAGCGACCGTATGCTCCGCTTCTCCGTGGATAGTAATCCACTTTCCATGAATCTGTAGAAACCTAGACACAGCAAAGGGAAGGATATGATTACGCCAAACAAAATGGAAAATGACCACCTCATCGTATACCAATCGTAAGGTGAGTATAGGGCCAAGGCTATGTCATCGTTTAATTCAAACGACCCAATCCAAATTTCTATGACACCCCTTATGTAGAAACTCGTGGTTAAGGCAACTATAGAGCATACCAGAAGGGCTGGCATGATCGATTTACGAAGCTCTTCCAAGTGACCTTGGACCGTTTTTTTCGCTTGCAGATCGATTCCTCAGAGCATGTCTTTAGGCTTGACGGGGGCTCTGGCGGCCAGATACGTCCTGTAGACGCCATAGGCAGCCCAGGCAGAGCAGAAGTACGCTACCCCGGTCAGGAACCAATTGTAGTCTTCAGAGGTCCACAAGACGGCCACATAAAGGGAGAGTATGCATGCTATTCCCCTGCGGATTGCTTGTGGATAGGCCAGCTCTGATGCTAGTGGTTCTGGACCTTCGTCGTACCTCCTCTCTAGGATCTCCTTCTGGAGAACCGCTCCGACTAGCAGCGCCACCAGTGATGCCCAGTACAGTTGGTTTCCATTAGAAAACACCGATTCAGCGATTCTCGATTGTCTCTCCTGTTCCTCGGCCTCAGGGGATTCCTCCACCAGGAACAGCGAATCATAGGCTCCGACGGAAACGGTCCTAGTCTCCAAAGTTTGGGCTTGGTCATCATTTTCCAGTGTTCCAGGAGCGTTGATGGTGAATGAAAGCATATTCCAGTAGTCATCATCGCCTGGGGCCCCGTCTCCATTCACGGAGTTTCCTGCGACCCAAAAGTGGACATTGCCTTCATCGGCACTTGGTGCTTGCCATGTCAGTGCCCAGATGCCAGTGTCAGAGGTTTCAGAATGTGAAACATCCCCCTCTGAGTCTTCTGCTATCCGTAGGTTTTGATCGGGTTCCCAGGTAAACGACCCAACATTGCCAGAGGTAATCACAAAACCAGCCTTGACATTTCCATCGTCCCCTGCGAGGACATGTGCGTCGGCTACATGTATGGTGAATTGATATTGTTCGCCTAGTGAGTATTGTATGGGGACGCCGGTTACCATAACTACCGCCCTGTCTGATATCTGACCATTATTATGGCAACTACAGCCATACTCGGAAGTTAGATTGCCATCTCCATTTAGGTATGGTGGGCCACCGCTGTTCCCTAGAGCTGGCAGAGAAAGTAGGCCGATTGCTATCAGGGCGAGAGTAGCCCTCCGAAGGATTCCACGGCCCATGTTTTGCCCCCCTGTTCTCACGCTCATAATCATTCCCGGACCTAACCATCAAGACTCTTTGATTGCAGTGTTGAGTGCTGTCATCATCTTCTTCCCATCTCCAAACAACATCATTGTTTTGTCCATGTAGAATAGGTCATTATCCACGCCTGCGTAACCAACGGATAGGCTCCTCTTGACTATGACGACTGTCCTGGCAAGGTCTGCGTCTATTATCGGCATTCCCGCCAGTGGCCCCTCACTAGATCTCGCGACAGGATTGCAGGTGTCGTTAGCACCGATGATTATCGCTGCATCAGCCTCAGGTAGCTCAGGATTGATTTCATCCATCTCAATGAGTTGATCGTATGGCACGCTGGCCTCCGCTAGTAGGACATTCATGTGACCCGGCATTCTTCCTGCGACGGGGTGAATAGCGTATTTCACCTCGGTTCCAAACTTTTCTACCAGGAGGTCTGCAAATTCCTTGACCTGATGCTGGCATTGGCTAACCGCCATGCCATAGCCGGGTACAATTATGACCTTCTCAGCACCATCCAATATCATCGCTACCTCGTCAGGGTCGCTTCCAACCTTGGTCCTCGTGACCGATTCCTTCTCAGTGCCGCCAAATGACTTGAACAAAACATCAACCAATCTCCTATTCATGGCCTTGCACATTATGAATGTCAGAATCAACCCGCTCGCTCCCACCAGGGACCCAGCGATTATCAGCACTGGATTTGAGATGATGAAACCAGTGAATGCCGCAGCTATGCCGGAGAGTGAGTTCAGGAGGCTGACTACAACGGGCATGTCGGCGCCGCCTATGGGCATGACGAGTATGACTCCGAGTATGCAGGACAGAGCTATCAATCCCCAGATGATGTTTAGATCGTCCGGCGTAATCACTGAAATGTAAATCAGGGCTATGGCGGCTATGACGGAAATGGCCTTGACTGGGTTTAGCCATGGTGGACCCCATGTGGGAAACCTTCTCCATTTACCGAGAATGTTGAATCCCCCCTTTAGTTTGGCAAATGCTACTAGCGATCCTGTCAAGGTCATCCAACCCACAAGCGCAGACAATCCAATCGCCGACCAGGCCACGTGCAATTCCAAGCCGCGAGGTATGGCCTCTGATTGGACAGCTGAGTAGACCTCGGCGAGGGCCACGAGTGCACTTGCCGCTCCACCGAATCCGTTGAACAACGCCACTAACTCTGGCATACCGGTCATTTCGACCTTTACAGCGAGCCAAGTCCCGATTATTGTCCCGGTGAGGATTCCAGCGATTATCAACAAGGGGGACGCGACGAGATCTGTCTCAAGGAGGACAGTAATGACGGCAATCAACATGCCGATAGCTCCGAATTGGTTTCCTCGGGGGGCCGTTCTTGGGTGGCCTAGCATCTTCAAACCGAAGATAAAGAAGCCGGCTGATACGAGATATCCGAGTTGGAACCATTGATTGTCCACTCACTCACCCCCCCGCTTTCTTCTTCCTGCAATCATCTGAAGCATCCTGTTCGTGACCGCGAAACCACCTACCACGTTCACGCTGGCTAAAACAAGTGCGAGGAACGCAATTACGCCTGATATCTCAGTCTGTCCCGCCTCGAACATCACGTTAGCTCCGATGATTGCCCCGACAATACTAATTCCAGAAATCGCATTAGCACCGCTCATGAGAGGTGTATGCAGTGTTGGTGGTACCTTGGTTATGAGCTCGAACCCAAGGAAGATAGCCAGTGCAAACAAAGTTAGGCTGGATATAAGAGTAGTAGGTTCCATTATGCTACCTCGGATAACTTGGTTTGGTTTTCGTGAATGACGCCATTTTGGCAAACGAGTATCCCGCCCATCCCACTGACGTGGAAATCAGACCCCTTAGGAGAGCCGACCAAGATGTCGTCATCCGGCGATAGGATGAATGCCCCGTCTTTGATCAGTGACGTCAACACAGAAGTCACATTGTTCGAAAATAACATGCTAGCCGTAGTTGGGATAGTGCCCGGTAAGTTGCTTATTCCAACTATTTGAACACCGTTTTTGGTTTTGATCACCTCATCCTTCACAGTCGATTCACAATTCCCACCAACATCCGCGTTTAAGTCGACAATTACGGATCCTGATTTGAAATTATTAATTGCGCTATCCGGTATTGTAATCGGGGCAGGGCGTCCGAAAATACGAGCTGTGGTGATGATAAGATCGGCATCTGATGCGACCTCGCACACACTTTCATTGACTTTTTTAATGAATTCGGGGGTAAGTGGTTTGGCGTAGCCAGACTCGTCCTCAAAGTCATCCATCCCATCCACGTGAATAAACCTCCCTCCGACTGATTCAATTTGTTCGGCTGCAGATTTCCTGACATCGGAAGCGTACACCACTGCACCCAATCTCTTTGCTGTGGCAATTGCTTGTAGGCCTGCGACGCCTGATCCCATAACAACCACTTTCGAAGGCCTAACGGTGCCTGCTGACGTGGTCATCATCGGTACGGCTTTGGGCACCATGGAGGCTCCAAGTAGAACGGCTTTGTATCCAGCAAGGTTGTCTTGACTAGAATTTACGTCCATCGATTGGGCCCTGGATATTCTCCTAGGAATCATGTCAAGGCTAAGCAACGTAGCATTCTTGTTATTGCAGATGTGAATTCTATCGGTGTTCCTGAATGGGTCACCAATGCAAACGACAACTCCCTTTTCGGATATGTCATCGGGGTTTGGAAATCCGATTGAAACTAGTATCTCTGCGTTCCGAACTGTCCCTCGATCTTCTACATTTGCACCAGCCGATTTGTACTCAGAGTCATGGTAGTTTGATTTAACTCCAGCCCCACTTTCAATTACAACGTCGTAACCGGCCTTTACCAATTTCCTGACTGAATTGGGGACAATCGAAACTCTATTTTCCGAGTCTTTTTCCTTGAAAACACCAATCCGCATTTGTGATAGCCCCCCACCAATGGTTCCCGTGATGATGGGTGGTCACGGAGGCGACTCTTGAACACGTCGGATAAGTTTCAGGAGTCAAGCCATCGAGAAAGCACAAGTACTGGGTCCATCGTGGTGAGACCATGGCCAATGGCAAGCGGAAAATCTCAGTGATCGGAGCAGGAAATGTGGGAGCCACCTGTGCCTTTTCACTAGCAGAAAGGAAATTGGGAGACATAGTAATGTTGGATATCTTTGAGGGATTTGCCAAGGGCAAGGCACTCGACATGAGCCAAGCCGGTCAGATTCTCAATTATGATGGAATTGTTACGGGAACTTCCTCTTACGAAGACATATCGGGCTCGGATGTTGTAATCGTCACTTCTGGTTTTCCTAGGAAGCCTGGTATGACTAGAGAGGACCTAATATCGAAGAATGCGAGCATAATCTCAGAAGTGGGTGCAGGGATCAAGGACCACGCTCCTGACTCTGTGGTAATTGTGGTAACTAATCCATTGGACCTAATGACATACCATATGTGGAAGGCAACGGGTTTTCCCCACCAACGAGTCATAGGCCAGGCTGGCATATTGGACTCAGCCAGGATGACCCATTTCGTTGCCGATGCTGTTGGAGTTTCGAATGAGGACGTCCATGCCATGGTACTTGGAGGACATGGGGATACCATGGTCCCACTACCTCGTTACACAACCGTTTCCGGGATACCAATCACTCAACTGTTAGATACCGAGACAATCGAATCGATAGGAAAAAGAACTGCTGGCGGTGGTGGTGAGATCGTAAAGCTGTTAGAACGTGGTTCGGCATTTTACGCACCGGGAAATGCAGCAGCCATAATGGCGGAATCTGTGGTGGGGGACAGAAAGAGATTGTTGCCATGCTCAGCCTATCTCACGGGTCAATACGGAATGGAAGATGTGTACATCGGTGTGCCGGTGATACTTGGGAAGAATGGAGTAGAAAAAATCGTAGAATTAAACCTGGAGCAGGATGAATTGGAGAGACTACAAGAATCAGGATCGTTCTACAAATCCCAACTATCGGAAGTACTTGGATGGGGATAGAAATCACGCAAATAGAAAGTTTTGCCCATCTAGAACATGATGGGAGGATCCTCCTCGTGGATTCTCAGGGGAATGGTCCGAGAAGACCCATGCCAGGCAGAACTAATTACAGTAATAATGAGGTTCTGAGGCTACCCACGCCCTTAGAAGCGAAAACTATGGGAATTCAATATTCCCCAAGGAGAATCAACCACTTCAAGTTAGGGGATCGCATAGTTCGGATCGAGGTATCGACGCCCAATATTCCCTGGCCCTCTAGCTGGGCATGGAAAGATTCACTGATTTCAGATAATGCTGTGGACCCGATTGCTAGGGAATCAGTATACCGTACATTGCACCGTGTAGTGAGCAAAGTTGTACTGTTAAACCATGCTGGACAGGTCCTTTTGGTTAAAGTGACGAGGGGTTTTTTTGCCGGTCATTGGACACTACCTGGTGGATTCGTTGACTACGGAGAACACCCAAGAGCAGGGGCAGTCCGGGAGGTCAAGGAAGAGCTGGGTCTTACGATTACTATTCCAGACCATCACGGTGAATCGGGTGATAAAACACTTGAGCGATCAGATTCTATACTAAAAGAGGCGATTTTCAATGACGAGGGGATCGATTGGATATCATTGACATACAAGGCCAACTACGTAGATGACAAGCAGAGAATAATCCCCAAAGACGATGAGATTGAGGAAGCCCGTTGGTTTAATCGTGATGAGGCCATCTCCAAGGCAATATCCGTTTTCGACAGAGACGCTATCAAGACCATGGTAGACTAGGTAAATTCTATTCTGATTCTAATTGATCGACGTGTTTAATGATCAATGTAAGGAAATTATGGATGTAGCCGAAGGCAAGGGAGAAGACAGCACCGTAGACAAGCATGTCAGTTGGAGCAGCCTCGGAGATTATCACGCCGTCTACGATACTAGTTTCTTTGAACCAGGCAACAATGATTCCTACACTGAAGCCCTGAGAATACCAACTCGACATCCTAGGACCTCTTCGGATACTTTTGCGATTGGATTTTACCTTTGAAGGGTGGCATTATTATGTTTGGTGGGCCTGCCTGGATTCGAACCAGGGTCAAATGCTCCCAAAGCATCTAGCATAGACCAGACTAACCCACAGGCCCGTGAGTGATCTGAGCGAACAGAGTGGAGGAAATGAACCTAACCTAGGATTCCATCAATATCCAAGTTCCGGTTCCCGTCCTTGACAGCAATCCTTCAGCCTCGGCTATAGACAGAAAGCGATCTAACTCTTTCCTGGTGATACTCCAAATAGAGGAAAGCTTCTCTAGCTGGTCGATAGTGAGAAGTCCGTTGTGATCTGCGATGTTCGATAATGACCTAATGAGGCCATTGATGCCATCTCCCCTGCCTCCGTGCGATACCGATTTTTCTGCCTTGGATAATCGTTCTTCCAATTCCGTCCTCAACTCCTCTGGCGTGTTTGCAAGCATCACGGATTGAGCTAGTTCAGCACCATTATCATAAGAGGATTCTGTAGTAAGTCCTACGTTGGATCCGCAGCGGCCACATGAGATTCTCCTGCCGAGAACACCCCCTGTTGCAAAACCGCAAATACACCTAGCCAGTATGAATTTCGGATTCACTGGTCTCTACCAAAGGCAGGAGGTTCATGAGGGTTGAGCGTGGCCACCGGGTACGGAGTAATGTGGATGCTACGTCGATTTTCGATAATATTCGCTTTGGCAATAACGACAATTTCAGCATTTCTAGTTGTGAATAACGGTTCTACTACGACGCTCTCTTGGGCTTTGTTGCTACTTGTCCCAATCACACTATCCTTCGGATTGGGCGGTAATCGGAATGAAGAGGCACCGCGTCAAATATCGACGACCACATTGGATCCCATCGGGGATTTCGATTTGCAGGAGTCGGACATAGAGCCCGATGACCTACCGGTTTTGTGATCACATCAGCCTAATTGTTTCCAAGTTTGCTGGCGCGTGGGTCTGTACCCTAAATGCGTCTCTCAGACCTTGTCTGAAGGCATTACATGTCTGGGGGTCCCCGTGGTGACAGATAATTCTCCTTGGGGTTGGGTTCAATGCTTTGACATAATCCATGAGTTGTTTACGATCAGAGTGGCCGCTAAACCCATCGATTGTCACCACATTGCAGGCAACGGGAACCATGTGTGTCTGCCCCCTATCCACCATCGGAACTTCCGGGTGGCCGGATTGTAGCCGCCTGCCCATTGTCCCAGATGCCTGGTAACCCACAAAGCACAGAGTGTTGTTCAATTCAGGGGCCCAGTTTTTGAAGTACTCCATGATTGGCCCACCGGTCATCATTCCAGAGGTGGCAAGCACTATGCAAGGAGATGGGTCATTGATGATTGATTCTCTCTGTTCCCTAGAGTCTACTTGTTTGAACCATGGGGAGTTGAATGGATTTTCTTCCCCGCCCCGTAACACTTGCTTGCGCAGTTCTCTATTCAGGTAGTCCGGATGACTGGCATGTATTGCCGTCGCCTCTGAAATCATACCGTCAAGCCATACTGTTACGGGAGAAACATCACCGCTCTTGAAGAGTTGATCTATGGCTAGCATGACTTCCTGTGATCTTCCAACAGCGAACACAGGGCAGAAAATCTTACCACTTCTTGATACAGCCAGCCTCACTAGATCCTGAATTTCGTGTGTCGCGTCAATTCTGTTAGGTTGGAAGTCCTGTGGGCCCCCATAGGTTGATTCTATTACTAGGGTGTCTGCCTTGGGAAACCTAACAGTAGCGGCGTCGAATAACCATGATTTTTCATATTTGATATCGCCAGAAAATAAAAGTCTGTGCTCATTACTACCCTCACCTATGTGCATGTAGACAGACGACGAGCCAAGTATGTGACCCGCATTTTCCATTGATATTTTAATGTCGGGCGCGATGTCTGTTTTCTCTCCATGACCGATATCAACGACATGCTTGATACACTCCTGTATATCGGCCTTTGAGTATGGCGGGTCATTGCCCTCTGCTTGCGAGACTTTAACGTAGTCTATCTGCAACAGCGTCATCAAGTCCCTTGTTGGTGGTGTGCAGTAAACTGGCCCTCTGTAACCATACCTGAAGAGAACTGGAAGCATTGCTATGTGATCGACATGTGCGTGTGTTATGACAACTGCATCGATGTTGTCCAACGGTAGGAGCTCGGGGGCATTGAAGAATGGTTGAATTTCGTTCTTATTCACAGTTGGTTTGGCCCCGACGTCTACAAGCACCTTTGATTCGTTTGTGGTAACGAGATGCATCGCTCTGCCAACCTCCCTGTAGGATCCTAATGCCGTGATCCTGGCCCAAGGCTGGCCCGGCCTCTTAGGGCGGTAAATCCTCGTTCCAAATTTTCTGAGGAGCGCCCTTCTTTCATCTGCCATCTCCCTTCGATACCTGCGAATGTCGTGCTGCGTTCTACTCTCGAACGCGGGTGCTCTGGCGATATTTATCAACCAACCAATGTCGTCTCTGAGAGATTGAATGATGGAACCCTTGTGTCCAACAGCGATAGAAGGGTCATCACACTCGATGGTAACCTCGGACAGTGCTGGATCAATGAATACATTGCGAACCTGAGCATCTTGTGGTATAGTTTCTAAAATCCTCTGTTCCACTTCTTCTTCAGCGAGCAGTAAATCCCCATGAGGTCGAATTACGACTCGTCGCCTAATCGCCTTCGCGATTTTGACGGTGAGGCTTTCTCCACCTCCTTTGCCAAACTCCTGTGGCGCCCTTGTGATTATCGCGATCGATCCGGCCTCGACGTCGATTTCATACTCTAGGGTCTTGGGGATGATCCCCTCAATCCTCTTTTTCACCTCATTTAGGGTCAGTCTCATAGTATCACTCGCTTTTCCTTCGGCTAGACATAGGCTTGTGTGCTTAGCACTAGCCAAGGAGTATTTTCAAAGGCTTGAGAGAACTTTAGAAATCTCTTCTTCTGTTAATTGCACATAGCCATCTTTCATAGTAATTACGGCCAAATCCATTCCATTTCCACTCGCACTGTCTCGTTGTGCGGATGCCAATAGCGCCTTTGCAGCTAGGGATATCGCTTCTTCTTTCTTCATTCCTTTGGAGAACTGATCTTCTAGCACGCCATACATGAATGGGCTACCGGACCCGGTAGCACAATAGAGATCTGGAATTGAACCACCAGCGGAGTCTATGCTGTAGACGCTTGGTCCACTCTCATCTACCCCGACAATGAGTAGTTGTACATAGTGAGGTCTTCCCACTAGGATATTAGCGGTCAAAGTTGCAGCGCCCTTGACGGTCATCGGGGCATCCCTCTTGAGCTCATAGAGCGCCAATTCAGCTGAAAGCATCCGGGCCAGAGATTGGGCGTGACCTACTAGACCCGCTGTCGTTAGTGCGACCCTTCCAGAAATCTTGAAGAGTTTCTTTACGTTTTTGTTGGCAATAAAGTTGCCCATTGTAGCTCTGTGATCTGCCCCGACTACCACACCACCGTCAAATGTGATGCCTACAGTACTCGTTCCGGTCTTGATGGCATCCATTTGTTCTGACATTACATCACCAACGGCAACTGTCCGCTGGTTGCGAATGTCAGGCCTCCTTTATGAAGCCATTTAGAGCGGAGGAATCGATGGACTAATGTCGGGGTGTTGCCTCTCGGGATCATGAAGCCTGCGAAGGGTGACAACGCTGACTTTCGCGGCCCTTCGGATGGATCAACTTTTCACGATTTAGACAAGCTATTCCCACATGCACCGATACCGGTTGACGGTGGCGTGATCCTGAGAAACGCGACGATTGACGGACCTGATGGCTTACCCGAGGTTTTGGATTGGGTATCTCAAGGCGACATCGTAATTCTTGACGTGGCTCCAGTTATGGAGAACGAAAGCCGAATCAAAGAGATCATAGATCCTCTGATGCTCATGCTAGAGAATCAGGTTGGGGGAGAAATTCTTAATTTCGGAAGGAGTAGACTACTGTTATTGCCCCCCAACGTTGCAATCGACTCAGGGGACGGTGCTTGACCTATGGAGACCGTGATTGAACAAGCCTGTCCCATGTGTTTCACTGATGGTTCTGTAACCATGATGGTGAACGTACACGAAATCCCTTACTTTGGGGAACACACAGAGCTCACCTTGTCCTGTCGGGAATGCGGTTGGAGGAAGACTGACTTTCTGGCCGGTGAGGATAACACTCCAACTAAATGGGAAATTCCGATAGACATTGACACCATTAGTGCCAGGATCGTCAGGTCTTCATCATGTACTGTTAGGGTAGAGGAGTTAGACCTCGAGGTGGAGCCAGGAATCGCCGCTGATGGCTACGTTTCAAATGTTGAGGGGGTTCTGAATAGATTTATTTCGGCCATAAGAATGCTCCAGCGGCAAGCTCTGGAGGATGAGGTCCACGAGGACGCTAGCAAATGCGAGGATTACATCGCGAGGCTTCTCTCCTCAATGTCGGATGAAAACTCGAAGCTCACACTAGTGCTTTTGGATCCAATGGGAAATTCAAAAATTCTTCACCAGACCGCAAGGAAAAGTACCTTGGCCGAAGAGGATGCTGAAAAGTTGAGCACTGGACCATCAATACCGATTCTTGACGCATCTGATTTGGGATTCTAGGCCGCGTCAGGCGCAAGGAATTCACCTAGCCGATCTGACCATTGATCACGGTTCTCTTTTAGTTCCGACATCCAAATCTCCGCTTGGTCAGCGCACATGACTTTCATCTCTCCCGCTAGCATTTTCCCTGATTGGTAGTCGTTCGCTACTCTGCGCAGTTCATCGTCATCGGGCTCAAAAAAGAACTTGAGGTACTGGAATGCGACGTCCCTAGATGGGTCGCCCCCGTATCTCCGATGTTCTTCCACGGTTGGTCTGCCCCCGCTGTGTGCCTTCTTGACCTTTGATCTCATTTCGCTTATCGAGTCATCAAGAAAGATGGTTGTTTCTGGCTTCGATGATGACATCTTCCCACCTGTCAGACCCATGGCGAACCTATGATAGCTCGAAGAAGGGGCCATAAGCCCAAGGCCCCCCATATCCCTTTCCAGATGAGCCAAGTGGGACCTGATAGAGATCATGTCCCTACGGGTCGCTGCTGGTATGGTGACAGTTCCGTGTTTTGCGTTTGAAGCGATATCAGCATATCCTAAATTTGAGAGTAGATCATGTATCCTTTGAAAGACCTGACCTCTGATTTTCCTATCTACCCTGCCACTTTCAGCCATCCCAAAAACGTCGAAATTTTCTGGTTGGATGCTAAGGGAAAGTAGTAAGCCTCCCCCTCTCTGTGCTTTTAGGTTGAACCACTGTGATTTACTGACTATGTCCCTTGTGAGTCGAATGTGCGGGTCCTGATCCACACCAACGGGGACGACGATAGGCCTGATACCCCCGTACCTATCCAACATTGGGTGAACGATATCCCCCACCTGGACAAGTGGTGCTTGAACATGAGCTAGGTTAGTTTCACCCTCGAATCCGTATATGGAACCCAATTCTGACAAATTGGTCCTCCTGCCCAATGAAAAACCTAGCTTTTGGACGTCAGAGCGAGTAGATTGAAAATAGACACTGGTTTTTTCCGGATCCAACCCCATCGCAGCATAGTTAGAGACATACTCCTCTAGAGCTACCTTCCTACCCTTTTCCAATGACACGCCCCTGGTAGCCAAGGATTCCAAATCCGCAACTGCAACAGAGACATCTGCACCTTGGGCTTGGTACCACTTGGCCTGCTCGATGACCATAGTGTGGCCAAGATGCATTCTGCCAGATGGCATCAGCCCTGTTAAAACTCCAAAAGGCGAATTATTGTTCGCGGCTTCCAAAATGACGTTCAGGTCTCTATGTGCAAAGACCAAGCCACGTCTATGCAGCATGCTGGGATTAGTTAGCTCATCTACGTTGATCTGGTCAAGGCCAAATTTACGGGTTATTAGATCATAGTCCGTTGAATGATCGGAGGCCCAAGGGTCAATCTTCACGTCCTCCATGCCAAGCGGCACTCAAAGATAGAAATCAAGCCTTTGCTGGAATTATGCCGATAAATCGAATAAAGAATGCCAACACAGGTGTACGATGGAAACAATTCACTGTTTCGGAGTTGGTCTAGTTGGCTCTTACGTCGTTAGGCGTTTGGCAGCGAAAGGCCACCTCATCCATGCATACGATCTCGACCCATCTGTAGTCGACAACGTCGAAAATGTAGTAGCCCACAAAATATCATCGGATTTTCCCAAGGACCAGTTTTTTGCCGGAATAAGCGGGTCATTGGTCCTGAACATGCTACCGGGATCAATTGGCAGTAAATGGACAAGGGCAATGTGCGGCCATCGTATGAAGATAATTGACTTGTCATTCAGCGAGGTTACTCCTGATGTCAGTGCGTCTGAAGCAGCTCAACATGGCTCTAGGGTACTATGGGACGTGGGCATAGCCCCAGGACTATCCAACATGTTCGCAATTCAAGGACACAGGAGTTTAGGGCCCCTGGAATCGTTGAAAATATGGGTTGGAGGTAATCCCGTTAATCCCGAGGGCAAATGGAGCTACATGGCCCCCTTCTCACCAACTGATGTTATCGAGGAGTACACAAGGCCCGCTCGAGTCATGATCGAAGGACGAGAAGTAATCATTCCCGCCCTATCTGATCGTCACGAGATATCCGTTCCAGGGCATGGAGAAATGGAAGCCTTCCTCACTGATGGCTTGAGGTCATTAACCACCAGCATACCTTGTTCTGAAATGGCTGAGTATACGGTAAGGTGGCCTGGCCATATTCAATGCTACCTCGAACACATAGAAAGTGGACAATTGGATCGAGCGAGGTTGATCGAGGAATGGAAGTATGATCCGGGAACACCAGAGTTTACTTGGTTGAAAGTCAAGGCTCAGAATAGGCTAGGTCAATCCGTGGAATGGGTTTTGGAGGACAACGGTGGCAAAGATGGACACTCTATGGCTAGGACGACTGGCTTGGTTACAGCAATATGCGCAGAAATGATACTTGAAGACGAAGACCTTGTTCCACTTGGTGTCCACCCACCTGAGGTCTTGCCCGATCACGCGATATCTCGAATAGTTTCAGAGATGAGGGATTCTGGAGTCTCCATTGATGGCCCGACTTTCAATTGAGTACGATCCTTGGCGATAATGTGTCTGATTGCAATCGGAGTAGCGATAAGCACAGACATAGCAAGAGCTGGTAAAAGCAAGGAGGGGGCTGGAATCTCTTCCCTTTCAACCAACCAGGTGAATCGAAGTGGTGTGTCTGAAAAATCTTGGCTCCATTCCCTCATGTTCGTCGCATGATGGCCTGCTATGGTCAAACCTTTTTCGAGGCCATTGAACAAGGTTGGTTGGAAGTTGATTTCCCCCCCGTCAATTCGCTCGACAGATACCGATTCTCCCTGTGGTATCGTTATGTAAATACCACGATCCGTGACATTCCTGTAGCCCGCCCTGAGTATTCTATCATCAATACCAAGCTCGTTGTATTGTTCGTCGGACCAAGACAAAGAGGAGTTCTTGCCCTGGCTGTCATAGAATATCGTTCCGGGGGTCCTCCAAGGACCGCCCTCGGGATTTGTGAACGTCAGATGTGTGGAGTTAGCGTGTGCTGTTATGCGCAATGACGATCCCTGATGAGTTACCCACTCACCCCAAGTTGTGAACCAATAATCTTGCTCCAAAATCCAAGACACCAATTGACGGTCCCTCCTGATATTCATGTCATCGACCCTAGCAACCCAATACAGGGAAACTAGATTGCCTTCTTCGATCGATTCGATTAAACTTCTATTGGCGAGACCGGACTCTATTGAACCGCCGTTTCTATTTATGACGGTAAAATTTTGATCTTCTGTCTGGCTGAGGTCGCCGATTATCGTGAAACCTGCCTTGTGAAGTGCCCCAGTAAATTCGGGGGATATGTTTCCCTTTGGTGTAGCGAAGGAGATGGGATCAACCCCCCATCTCGATGAGTTTATCCTCTCGTTAAGGTAGTCCTTGCATGCAACAACGAAATCAAAATTTGCCAAGTGTTCTGAGTCATGTGGGGCCTGGCAGCCAAACTCGTCACCCTTCTCCAACAGTTCTGGCCCGATTACGTTCGCCAACCAGGTGTCCTCCTTGTATTCCGCGGACACGGGAATGGAAGTCACGGAAACGAGCATTATGGTCATAGCAATGGATTTCACTGTGACCTTGATGCCCATGGCTTGTGGCCAGCTACCCGGGTCATGAAGGCTTGTCCGGCAAAAACCATCAAATCCTGATTGATTGAGGAGGGAAGGATGGGGGACCCATTCACAAGGCTCTCCGCTGCGACAGGCCTATCCGGCACTGGTCAGACTAGGCGTGTTCCATTTTTCTACAGGGCTTTGATGGCGTCACTTCCTCCTGTAGTCAGATCTCTTACGAATGTGAAGTACGTTGGCCTAAATCGACTACCCGGTAATGGTCCGGTAATTTTAGCGGGGAATCATACATCACACGTTGACCCCATAGTAGTGATTATGGGGGCTAGGAAACCAGTCAGATATCTAGCAAAGGCAGAACACTTCACAGGGGGCCTTACCAAGTTAGTTATGCTATCCACAGGACAGATTGAGACAAATAGGAACGCGGGTGGCACACAAGCACTGTCTATTGCAGTTGACGTATTAACTGACGGGGGTTGGATGGGTATCTTCCCGGAAGGGACTAGGTCAAGAAGAGCCTCGCCCCCTTTCTTACAGAAGGGCAAGACCGGAATCGCCAGATTAGCGGCTAAATTCCCCCATGCTCAAATCGTACCCGTTTGTATCAAGGGGGCTCGAGATTTCATGAAGCCAGGTAAATCAAAGATCAACCTTTTCTCACCTATTGTTGTGGAATTTGGAGTTCCCATCACATTCAAGGATTGGATTCTCTCACCAGAAGGCTATAATCTCAGCGAGGAGGAAATTTCATCGATGTTGTCGTCAGAACCAGGGGAATCCCAAGAGATGATGGGCGATATTTACAGAAAGTTCACTGATCAATTGATGGGCACCCTCGAGGATATGGGCGCCCCCTAATCACATATTACAAAAACTGTCTACTTCGTAACCATTTCGTGGAAACCTATCTTGACCTGCTTAGGAAGATTCTCGATGAGGGTGTCAAGAAGGGCGATCGCACTGGCACTGGCACGTTGTCGGTATTCGGTCATCAAATGAGGTTCGATCTGAACAATGGATTTCCGGCCGTTACCACAAAGAGGATACACTGGCCGTCAGTAATTCATGAATTGTTGTGGTTCATCAGTGGAGATACCAACATATCCTATCTCAGGGACAACAAAATAAAGATCTGGAATGAGTGGGCTGATCAGAATGGTGACCTAGGGCCTGTTTATGGGAAACAATGGAGGAAATGGGCAACCACAGATGGTCGTATACTGGACCAACTACATCAGGCCGTGGATCTTCTTCAAAACAACCCCGAAAGTCGCAGAATAATAGTATCAGCGTGGAACGTAGGTGAGCTTGACAAAATGGCCCTGATGCCATGTCACGCACTTTTCCAATTCTATGTCGCAGAGGATCGCCTTTCTTGCCAGTTGTATCAAAGGAGTGCTGATGCCTTTCTCGGAGTTCCATTCAACATATCATCATATGCGCTACTAACGTGCATGATGGCCCAGGTATGTGGATTGAGACCTGGTGAATTTGTTTGGACAGGCGGAGATTGCCATTTGTATCTCAATCATCTTGAACAAGCCAAATTGCAGATCACTAGAGAACCACTCCCTCTGCCCAAGTTGATCTTGAACAAGGAAATAAGGAACATTGACGAGTTTAGATATGAGCACATCTCGATCGAGGGTTACACCCATCATGACCATATCAAAGCCCCAATTAGTGTGTGATTATAGTGAAAATAAAGATGATTCTGGCAATGGACGAAGGTAACCTAATTGGGGATCAGGGGGACCTCCCTTGGAGGCTTAGTTCTGACCTCAGGAGATTCAAAAAACTGACCAAGGGGGATGGATACAATGCAGTGGTGATGGGTAGAAAGACTTGGGAATCCATACCAGAGTCCAACAGGCCGTTGCCAGATAGGCTGAACATTGTGATGTCCCGAGACTCAAGGACGTCCATGGAAGGCGCGGAAGTGGCCCTTTATGATGGCCGAGCAATAGAAATAGCATATTCGGAAGGATGCGAAGAACTCTGGGTGATAGGCGGCTCCCAGATATACAATCTGTTTCTAGCAAGGTGTGATGAGATTCATTTGACACGAGTACACCAAAGCCTACAAGGCGATACAACCTTCGATGGGATAGACACAAACGAATGGGACGTCAGAACTGTAGAGAGAGTATTTGACCATGAAGGCGACGACTTCGAAAGCACATACACGATACTGATTCGAAAATAGTACACTCAAACACCACTAAAACACGGCTTAATATTACACCCAAGGTACATTCACACATGCCTCTAGCTTGCAACATTGACGCAAAAGGCAAGACGATCCGGCTCATCGGTGGCCTCTTGGCAATCCTAGGTGGACTGTTCGGGTACTTCATAGTCGATCAAGATATTCTGCCCATACCAGAAACACTTGGACACATTGGCGTAGCATTGGTTCTCCTATCCGGTGCATTTTCTATTTTTGAGGCCAGATCTGGCTGGTGTGTGGTAAGAGCACTGGGTTTCAAAACAAGATTTTGAAAAATCGCCGAATACGTAAATTCTGATTTCCTTCGGCAAATTCGCACCTGTCAGTACACCTTTGATTGTGGATTTTTCTAATTAAATCCTACAAATATACTCATTTATCTCAATCTTGACCCGTCAGGTAAGATTGGGCAGTTTTCCTATCCAAAATCAATACGGCAGGGGGAATTTTTCCAGGTAATACGTCCTGGCCGTAGGGCATTGATTCGGCAACGCTATCTGAAATCGAACGGTCATCGAATTAGGGATGCAATGCAGCTAGCAACCTTGGATTTTATTGCATCTGCTTGATTTGAGACCTGGTCATGCTTGATGGGGGTGGAGGGGTCTCCAGGGGTCAGGCCTGCCGCCCAGTTTGAAGAACAACATAATGCTACGTGTGGAATGTTCTTTTCACGAATTAGTCTAGATTCCGGGCCCAGAGTCATACCGACAGCATGGGCGCCCATTGCCTTGAGAGCGAGGATTTCTGAGGGGGATTCAAACTGGGGGCCACTAGTCTGGGCTACAATGATTCCACTCGTGATATGCCCTAAGTTCTGTTTACTCGCCACTATTTTCTGAATGTACGCTTCTGAGAAGCACCTCGTTCTATCTACATGCACTGCATCTTCTTCATGAAATGTGATGGGTGGAGAAAAGAGGTCTAGAACATCGCCGACAATGCCGACGGATCCCGGTGGGAATTCCTCTAACATGGATCCCACGGAATTCACACTAATTATCAAACTAGGATTTAGTGATGCAGCAGCGTATATGTTAGCTCTGTGATTGATATTATGGGGGGGATTTCTTTTGTCCTCAAATTTAGTGTGGTGCCTGTCTATCAAGAATAGGTCGACATCACCAGACGAGAGGTGGATCAAGGGGACTTGGCCCCATGGTGTGTCTGATCTAATTGGGAACAGTTCCTGAAATGAGAATTCTTCTGCTAATGATTCCATGCCTGTGCCAGAAATGACGCAGAGTCGTTGTTTCATATCTACTCCATTAACCTAGAAATTAAGTCTGCCTTCTTGCCTGATACTGGTTTCCCTGCAGACTTTAGCAATTCTTTGAGTTGTGCGACAGTCATAGCTTCGTAGTCAGGTGTAGTTTCACCTGAAGGCTCGATGTCCTCGGAGTTTATTGCTGGGTCGTTAGTCATCTCATCGGTTTCATCGGGTTCCTCGGTGTTGGGAGGGTGCTCATCATCTGTGGGGCCCTCGTCCTCCGTATTGGAATCGGAGCTAGGTGCCTCCTGTGACCTTATCTCTTCCAGTGTAGGTCCATCGTCCACGGTGACTCCAGATTGGATCAACTGACTCTTCCTGAGCATGACCGCTCTGACAGGGTGTATGGCTGAGATAGAGTCTTTTATTGAGTTTTCAAGCGTGCCATCCATAATGGATTTCTGCACCGTTACCCATGTGGATGTTGCTCCAAATTTCAGGATGACATCCCTAGCCCTTGCTCTCATTTCTTGTTTTTGACTAGATTTCGCTGTTCTGTGGGTGATTATGATTGGTTTGATCCGTATGTAGTAACCGTCTTCGGTTACAACGTCTACAGTATCATCGACCTTCGACCTTGCTCGTCGGACTTGCCTCCGTATGTGGTCCTTTGCCACTTCATGCCCTACGAATTCAGTTATGGCATCGCTTCCTATGGTGTGAGTTATCTGGAACTTCACCTTGACATGCATCTTGGAAAAATCCCCGTCCAATTCATTCTGCATCATCTCGAACACTCTACCTGTCAGCATTGAGTCTTCCTCGGCCAAAGTTTCTCCAATGTTGCGGTAGGACCACGGATTTCTGGGTGCCCTGACCGTAAACCATCTCTTGGCCCTCCACTTATCCCTCTGCTTACGTGCCGCTAATCTGGATTTCGCGCTTTTTGCCATGGTCTATGCCTCGTAGTATACCGGGGGCTGCCCCGTTTGCAAGGCGGGCGAAAACTGACCACTATTTCAAACGGCCGATCATTTATACGATATTCAGCAAGAGATATATCATCCTGACAATCCCTTCATTACATGTCTATTTTGTCAATCCACATCAAAGTGATTTGCTCTGCGGTAGATGATGTCGACCTGATCTGCGAGGCTATGGTAAAATTGCTACATGATGATGCGGAGCTCAGTGTCTCAAGTAGCAAAACATACCACGGTGCAACACAATTCACAATCGAGGCCATGGCTACAAGGAAAAGGGATGTAAGGCAATTAACTGGAAATCTTCCTAAAACAATGTTGACTGAACTCCTGGAAGTAGGCTTGGAAAAGATGATGGATGATAATAAAACCCTACACTTTAGGTTAGACCTTCAGGAATTTGTGAAGGGAAGAGTTGTGTTGGGGAAGGGGATTAGGGGTAGGCACCCGGTTAAAATCAGAATGAAGGTTGAATCCTATCCAGGACAGGACCCCCTGCAAGTTGCAGAAGAATATCTCTCTAGTATGGGGTCATGATCCAGAGGTAAAGACGAGGCTTCAAAAAAGATGGCCTACTCTGGTTAAACATGACACACGTAGTTACCGAAGCATGCGTGATGCACAAGTACCAAGATTGCGTCGCAGTATGTCCCGTAGAGGCATTCAGGGAAGCAGACAACTACCTTGTCATCGATCCGGATGAATGTATCGACTGCGCGGCGTGCGTCACCGAATGTCCTGTTGAGGCAATCTTTGCCGACACAGACGTTCCAGATGACCAAGAAGCCTGGATAGAGAGAAATGAAACAGAATCCCCGAATCTTCCTATTGCAGAGGGGGATTCTCCTGTTCTCGCTAGCGATTAGGGTGTGAAACTATGCCCTCCATTGATTTGACATCCATGAAGCATGGCCAAGAACTGTTGAAGCGCGGGTTTGCGACCATGCAAGAGGGTGGCGTGATCATGGACGTAGTTAACGCTGAAGAGGCGGCTGTTGCCGAGGATGCAGGCGCAGTCGCAGTAATGGCACTTGAACGGGTACCTGCAGACATTCGTGCTGCAGGAGGAGTGGCCAGGATGAGTCACCCGGACATGATCAAGGGGATACTTGAAACAACATCAATCCCGGTGATGGCCAAAGCAAGAATAGGCCATGAAGATGAGGCACGGGTGCTTCAATCTCTCGGTGTAGACATGATTGATGAATCCGAGGTCCTGACCCCAGCTGACCCATTCTACCACATCGACAAAAAATCATTCGATATTCCATTCGTCTGTGGATGTACCAACCTTGGAGAAGCGGTTAGGAGGATTTCCGAAGGGGCCGCAATGATTAGAACGAAAGGGGAAGCTGGTACCGGAAATGTAGTCAGCGCAGTTCAGCACGCCAGAATCGTGGCGTCTGAGATCGAGCACCTCAGAAACTCAAAGGACCTCGACGGGATAATCGATGAATTCATGAGGGGTTTTCACAGGATTTCCTCAGCGAGTAGTCTCGACATCGTACCAACAACCACACCTTTTGGGAACATGGACGAACTTCGCACAGAAATGGAAGCGGTCACAAATGAGGTCAAGGAACTGGGTCGACTCCCTGTAGTCACGTTCTCCGCAGGTGGCATCTCGACACCAGCTGATGCTGCATTAATGATGAGACAGGGGATGGACGGGGTCTTCGTGGGTTCTGGAATTTTCAAGTCCTCAGACCCACAGAGAACTGCGGAAGCCATAGTGCTCGCTACTCACTCCTACAACGACCCGGGTGCTGTGGCCGAAGCATCCGCGATGATTGGTGAACCCATGCCAGGCTTGGAAATTGAGACACTCGGGGTTAGGATGGAAGAGAGAGGTTGGTAATCTACCTTCCACGCCTCGCCTTAATTTTTCGTCTCCCTGCTCTTTTGTCAGACAGGCTCCCTTTCTTCGCTCTTCCTTCACTGACGCCTGTCCCCCCCAACGTGATGGACCCCGATGAAATGAGCAAGTTCGCGAGATCGTTCGCCATTTCCTCTGACTCGGAGGGAGTATTCAGAGATCGCTTAGCTTCTCTGTTGTATTCTTCGATTGATTTCTTTTGATCCTGCTCTTGTTCTTTAAGTACATTCTTTATTTCGTCCACCTCGGAGTACAAATCAACTAATGTGGCGTGAACCTCGTCTGCAGCTCTCCTACTGGATACGAAAATCGCATGATATCTGTCGCCTTCAGATCTCAGGAAATCTCTCTCTTCGAAGAGCGGCTTAATTTCTTCCCAGATCTCGTCCGCCTTCTTATGGGCCTCCAGCATCAAATTATGCTCGGAGTCGGCTTCTGCCTTAAGTGTCAGAATGCTCCCATCAAGATCTTTGAGGTCCAACTTGATGATTGAATTTTCCTCGACCTCAGGCATCAATTGATTCCGTCTTGACTTCAGTGATTTGAGTTGTTTCAGCAGTTTGTTTTCTTTGTCTAAACTCAATCTACCATCGGTCATGATTCTGTCTTCGATATTTGAAATCCCAGATTCTACCTCTGCTAGCTCTACGACTGCTGACCGAGAGTTTCGGTCATCGTCCCTTTTGCCTTTGCTCTTACCAATTAACTCCCTTATCCTTGTCTGAATCTCATCTCGTCTGTCTCGATGTTGTTTTGCCGTATCCCTGATAGATTTTTGCTCTTCCATCCTTTCGTTAATCTGGTCTTTGACTTCTCTGCCCTGAGATTGAATTGTATCGCGTTTTTCAGCAGAGGACCTAGCATCATCGCTGTATGAGTTCCTCTGGTTTCTCAACCGTTTGGCTTTGGTCTCCATGGCGTGAAGCCTGGTCCTCAGATCGTCATTCTCAGGTGGGGCATCCGAATGATCCACAGACGGTCGAAGAGCAGTTTACTATTGAAAGGATTGGATCATGAAATCACAGACAAGATTGCATTGATAGCTGAAATCGCAGGAATCATTGCGGTGAGAATAGCCGTTACGATCATCAATGATCCTACGCCTCGCCTGAATCTCGTGGTCAAATCTGCTCTAGATTGCACATTTAGGACTCGGCCATTCACGAGGCTGCCATTGGGGTTCTCCAACCTGATGGACACGGTGGCTTCGCCGAAAACGCTGGGGATTAGGGACTGCCAAACTATAGTACTCTGTTCCAAAGCCTCTATCTGACGGTCGACACCATCCTCGTGGGAAAGTTCGGAGGGTGGTACAGTAAGTCGATATATACCCTCCTTAGGTCTGAAATCAGGTGTCTGAACACGTAGTATCAGATCTAATGGCTCGCTTCCGTTGTTCAATATGAGGGCCATCATGTTAGTCCTCCCTCGTGCAAGATTTTCAATGTCCACGTCAAACCACACATTATCGAAAGTGTTCCCAACCTGTTGGCGTCTCATACGGTCATAAAGCCTGAAGAAGGGGGCGCAGGAGCCTGCGGAATGAGATAGTAACCTAACCCAAGTCGTCTCACCCAATTCATTGTGTCCGAATAGCTCATTGATCGTGTCATCATCAATGTATTCTGTCAACCTTGTCCTCATTTCTTTGTCATCTATGGCAGTTTGAGCTCTCAGATGTAGCAAATGGAGCAGTCTCTCTTGAAACGTAACCATATCTAATTCAGGGAGTCTAATTGATATTTCTTTGAGGTGTAAGGACATCCTTGAATGCAGGAGGGGGTCAGCATGAGCCCTTACCAGATCTAGGAATGGGTCAGACAGCAAGGTTTTGTGCACAGCTGGTTGGTATGTCTCTAGTAGCCCCCAAGGCTCCAATGTATTGAAAGATACAAGTGGGGCAGTTATCTGTAGTCCCAGTGATGCCAGTATGGTAGACAAGGCGATTACAGAAAAAACAGCCTGAAAGTCCTCCAATAAGGGGTTCAATGAGAGAGTGACTAGGCCCAAACTAACGATTAGAACGACCAAACGGCCGGTCAGAATCCTCCTTGTGACATCAAAAATTCTTCTTACCTCTGCGTATCCATGGGAGTTACTCATCACCATTCCCATTTGGGACATAGCTCTCTCATGATCATCAAACATCGAGATGTTCAATCTCAAGCTCAAGAAGAGGATGAGAATAAGGAAGATATTGGCCAGTATGATAAAGACAGACAAAAATAGAAGGAATGCTGAGAGGCTGGTGCCAGTTTGAGTTTGAAGGTCATCAACCCACCAAGATGGCGAGGTCTCTGCATAGGCCACCGACGACCCAAGGACCAGGAGAAGTACTGCGGGTGTAATGAAGTCCATCCTCAAACCATCGGTAATGAAGAGCCTCTCCAGCCTCAGGATGATTTGGTGCAATCCATTCTCCCTTCCAACGCCGGTGAGTGGATCTTCAGCTACCAAATCCCCATCTAAGTTTGTAGCATTATCGGGATTTGTAGACTTCTCGGCCATCACTACTCACCCCTTCGGACAAATATAGACTCCATGTGACAAGCGTCCAGTGCGAAGTCTTCCCCACCTATGTTTATTCCGGTATCCGTCCTAACTATAGATTGACCAATCTGGAGTCTAAGGTTCGCAAGGGCCTCCAGAGTGGTGCCCCTTAACCTCATTGCATACACAAGGCCTGTCTCTCCAGACCTCAACTCATTAACCGTCATAGACATAGGTAGCTCCGTTTTGGGCCTCTCTATTTCCGAAATCTTCCTTCCGTCTAGTGTCTCAGATGGGAATCCTAGTGCCTTGTCGAGTTCGTACTCCGATTCCTTGTCCAAGTGGTGCTCAAAATCTGCAGCTAGTTGGGCGACATTTGACTTCATTCCTGCTACATCAGAGAGCAAAATCTCGATGAGGAGTTGTCGTCGTTTCACTATATTTGCTAGGATGAATCCCTCTGAGGTTAGTCTCGAGCCCTTGTAAGGTATGTGTGTGACGAGATTGCGAGATGCAAGTTTCTTTATCATCTCGGTGACAGATGCTGGACTGACATTCAGCCTGGATGCAAGCTCGCTAGTTTTGACAATCTCTGAGGGGTTGTCTTCAAAAGCTTCCAGTGTCCTCTTCAGATACTGCTCTTCTCCTCTGGAGAGATCTGTTTCCATATTCATTCTCCTTTTGTTGCCTTGAAAGTGCACTTGCATGCAGGGCACCTGGCCATGACCGGTCTTCGGTCAATCGGAACCTTGAGTGCTTGATCACAGTTTGGGCATGAAATTAGATCGGTGGATGACGTTGCAATAGCCGAGTCTGGAGGACTGGGGGGAGCGTGGGTTTCAACTTGTTTCTCATCGATATTCATTTTCACTTGTAGTGTATTGATAGTCGAGCACGCTGGGCACCTCACAACGTCCCTTGAATTGTCGATTCTCAACATCAAACCGCAGTTATAGCAGTCAATACTATCTTCTTTGGCCTTCTTGATTTCGCCCTTTGATCCCCCTGTCTTGGAGACTTCTGTTTCCAGCGTCCTCATGATCAAAACAGACAGCAACACAATCACGAGTCCTAAGATGCCTCCTATGCCTGCGGCCTGTGGTTGGAATGGAAGGTCCAGCCCACCATTGCCTTGGATTTTAGGTACGTATTGAAAAGTGGTAGAATAGGCATCTGAGCCCGTTTTGTATGTGAGTCTGATTTCGCCTGAGGAGCTTATGCCTTCCTTGGAAAAAGAAACTGTGGACTGGTAAGTTTCAGATGGTTCAATTGAGGGGATTTCATAGGACGAGATCACTCTGCCGTCAATAACCCATATCGCCTCTAGTTCACCTTCGCCCAGCGTAGAAGTGCCAGAATTTCTGATCGAGAAAGAGACTTCTTGTGCTGATTGGCCATCATCCCAAGGGGACAATTCGGAGAGCAAGGTGGCATCAGAGGCCAGGGGCACCAGGACAAGCTGTTCCACAGCCCTATCTCCAAACCAGCCTATTGGTTCCGCATAGACCTCCACTTGCCCAGATATATCGCTGGGAACAGGGAAGCTGATGGATTGCAAGCCAGGAATAATGTTGGCGATAATTTCTGAGGTCTGTGTGTTCGAATCAGAGGTAGTAGATGTCGAGGAAATTGATACTATGCGACTCCTTCCCTCGGAAAGCAATACTGCTATCTCAAGAGAATTAGTTATTCTGTTGTGGAAAACTGAGGATATTTCGATTGACTGAATTGGGGACACAGAAACTTCAATGGAGCCAGAGAGGGAATGAGACACTCCGATCCCGGCGCCTGAAATTGACCAATGAATGGTAGTGGGTCCTGCCTCTGCCAGCCTCAAGCTCGCTTCTAGCTCCTTTGAGGATCCAGGTTTAATCGACACTGCTGGTCCTAACCCTTGTTGACTACCTGAGGATAACTCCATGTGTGGTTCAACCGTCCTATCCCCTCTATTATGAACCAAGGCGGACAACGTGATGTAATCCCCCACGTGAACAGGCTCACCTTGAACTGCAACCCCGCCCTTTCCAGCGGGAACTAGATCGAGTGGGTTTTGGTCCGAATGAAAATTGATAGTTTCTGTTCGACTACTCGGAAACAATCTTAGGTGAATTTCATGTAAGCCTGTCTCATTAACATGAATGGTTATATCATCCACAATTAAAGATTCGTCATCACTGATGGATCCACTGCTGAGTAATGTCCAAATTCCATTATTTTTTACCCATAGTTCCCAATTCTCATCATTACCTACATCATCTTGATTCACACTAAAACTGACACTAACTAGATCTCCGACTACCACTATCGAGGAATTCGGGGAGATTTCTCCTGATAGTCCATTTCTGGTTTCTAAATCCCATTGAACTATTGGGGACTGGCTGGATTGACCCATCACTCCCGTGCCAGGGGAAATGAGCAGCGCAATGGCTATTGCCAAGGCCGGCCGATATCTAACCACACTCAACACTAACACCCAACAGGTTTCAATTCAACGGATAACTAAGGGAACAACGAGTGGTTTAAGCAGGGCGTGTTTGACCACCAGTCGTGACAACCACCGAAGGATCTGACCCACAGCCAATGGAATTGGCTGAAACATTATTGTCAAGGAGAATTATGCTACGGGAGGCATTACCCGGGATTATCAGAAACCTAGAGGCTGAAGAGGAGGCAATATTACCTAAACTGAGGAGGAGTGTTGAAAGACACGACAAATCTAACATGGTGGTATCGGAGAGTAAAAGCAAAAGAGACGCACTTCAAAAAAAGGCCGGCATATTGTTGAAAGATGTCAAATCCTTACGACTGCAGATCGAAGAATCTGGCGGTATGATCATACTCGACCCAAACTGGGCCAAGGAAAAATTGGAGGAGAAATTACTCGATTTGGAGAACAAAATCGAAACTCAAGCACTTGATCACAAAGCAGAGAAAAAATTGATTTCTATAAGGTCCAATCTATTGAAAGATAATGAAAAATGGCTAAAAAATCGAAGGGACTCTAACCCACTGGTGGTAGAATACGTTTCAAAGAGGAAAGAGATGACCAGGCTATTTAGAGAGGCCGATAAGTATCATGCCAAAATGATTGATCTGGTTGAAAAGGGGCAGCCATTGCACTCGACTAGGCAGGAGCTTGAACGTGAACACATTGAACTGCGTAAACAGTTGGACAGAGCAAAGGAACTAGACTCACAATCCGAGGCCTCTGTGGCTTATTGGAAGAATGTAGTGACTTCAGGTTTCGAAAAAGGAGCTGGGTTTGACCTGATGAGGAATGCAATTTCGGTAAGATCGGGAAAAAGGGCATCATTTGCAAAGAATACTAAGAAGAGTCGAGTTGTGGGGGGAAGCGAGAGTGAGTGAGGGGCCAGATCAAATACCCTCACCAGAGGATATTGAGAAGCATATATCCGAACTAAAGAGCAAGAAAGGATCATTGAGAGCCGAGAGAGGGTTGCTCGTAGAGACTGTCAGAGGTTTGCGAGCGACAACTTCTGAATCGAAGGGTAGATCGCTATCCAGGAAAAAATATCTCTCTCTTTTCAATGAAAATAAGGAAATTGCTAATGCGAAGAGGAAGGAGAGGGATGACATAAACTTAGCAATCCCGCCACCTGTATCTGTTCTTGAGGAGTGGGCCTCGAAAAGCTTGACGAAACTTCAAGGAGTAGACAACGACCTAACTGCAATGCCCACATTATCGAGAGAAATACGAGAATTCAGCAGGTATTTTGAATTGATAGCTGCTATTGAGGTAAAGAGAAAGGGGGAGCTTGCACATTCTAGTTATGTTGAGCACATCGGACTTATGAAACAAACAATGGACGAATTGGAGAAAGAGCACCCCAAGGAGGATCTAGAGGGTGAAAGCGGTTTAAAGATTAAATCCAATATGAAGGAAATAAGGAAGATTTCTAAGAGAATTGAGAAATTAGACAAAGAGATTGAAAGCATATCCTCAGATATCAAGAAGATGGTCAATAGGAAGAAGGATTTGAAGAGTCAAAATAGGATCAAGGATGCCAAAAGCAGGGTTCTGAGTGGCTCAAACATCGCTGCTGGAGACATTGCCTTGTTACTTGAAGGAGGGAGTATTCTCGATGACTTAGCTAAAATGCCGTCGGAGCCTGTGAACAGACCATCCAGCAATATCCAGAACAAACAGAAATCAAGGAGGATTTCCCCTGCTAGGGGCGGCCCTAGAAAGACAAGGCAGCGACCAGATAAGTAGTATTACGAACGTGGCAATTATATGTTCAATATTGTAGGGCTGCATGATAACTAATGAGCGGCCTAGACTCGACGACCCTCACAAAGCTCTTCGAGGATAAGCAAAAGGTCATCGAGCTAGAGGCGTCTAGCTACAAAGAAATGAGGGACGAATGGAATGACAAGGTAAAACAGCGCTCCGGGGAAAGGAATGGATTTAATCTCCAGGTACAGGAACTAATCTCTGAGGTCCAAATAAAGAAATCCATCCGCGATGCTGCGAATCAAAAAGTAAAGGATCTCAAAAACCTACGCGCTGAGCATTCCAAGACTCTCAAGGAAAAACGGATAGCGCTGAAGGCAGTTCAAGAGGAAATCTCTGAAACTAAACAATCGAATAAGGAAGGTGATATGAGAGGCAATCGATCACCCTCCAGAATCCGCATAGAGATGGACCAACTGGAGCAAAAATTCGAAAGAGGGAGGCTCAGCA